>NZ_JBZVFI010000018.1:0-719624 GCF_058402745.1 Paramagnetospirillum sp. | reverse complement strand
CGGGCATCGCGGTCTCCTCGGGCGAGGCGGCCATGAGATCACAATAGGAACAAATTCGCAAGAACTACTGGCTGGACCACAGGATGCGGGCGATCCACGCCACCTCCTCGGTGGCCAGCGAACGCCCGGGATGGTCGGGATTGATGGAGGCCAGCTCGATGCGCCGGGCGGTCTGGCGGACCAGCTGCTTGACCATCACCTCGCCCTCGGTGGTGCGCACCACCACGCGGTCGCCGCGCCGCACCCCGGCGGCGGGCGAGACGATCACCACGTCGCCGTCGCGGTATAGCGGCTCCATGGATTCGCCGCTGACCTCCAGGGCGTAGGCGTGCGGATCGCCGATCTCGGGAAACGGAATTTCATCCCAGCCGCCACCCACCGGATAGCCCGCATCGTCGAAAAACCCCCGGTCTCCCGCCTGGGCGAAGCCGACCAGGGGGATGGTGCTGGCGGGATGCTGCGGCTGGGTGGCGCCTTCGATATAGGCGACGAAGGCGGTCATGCTGGCGTTGGTGGCCTCCAGCACCTTGGCGACGCTTTCCGTCGAGGGCCAGCGGGGCTTACCCTCGCGGGTGATGCGCTTGCTCTTGTTGAAGGTGGTGGGGTCCAGCCCGGCTTTACGGGCAAGCGCCGACGCCGTCAGCCCGTGGTCACGGGCAAGCGCGTCAATGGCGGCCCAGATGTCGGCGTGCTTCAGCATGGGAAGATGGTCCCGCAAATCGCCCTCCGGTGCCACAGGAACATAAACCTTTTCATTGACTCTCTTCCGGAGTATCGGCATCAATTCTCGGCATACGATCCTATTTTCGGGGAAAATCATGGCTGCGGACCGGAACATAAGCAGAACAGTTGATGAGCGCGACGAGGAGCCCTTCGCCACGCCGGAGGATGCCTGGATCTGGTATTCCCACTGCCAGCGGGCCCGCGATGACGGCGCCCGCTTCCGCGAAGGGCTGGGAGCCGTCGCCCGCCCCTGCGCCCCCGACGACATCGCCCGCGAGGTCAGGCGGCTGGTGCAGCGCCGCGTTCTCGGCCGCGCCCATTTGCGGGTGCTGGCCCTGTTCGCGGGGGAAGGCGGGGTGGCGGTGGGCGATGGCGGCGGCGCCGACCGGCTTTGGCGCGAGGCCCTGGACCGGCTGGAAGGCCCGCTGCGGGCCAAGGGCATCGTCCAATGACCGCGACGCCCCCGGCGACCCGCGCCCTGGTGGTGTTCTCGGGCAAGGCCGATCTGGGCTGGCTGCGGCTGCTGCGCCCCGGCTTCAGGCACTGCTTCGTCCTGCTGGACCTGGGCGGCACCTGGGTCTGCGTCAATCCCCTGGCCCATCGCACCTCGGTGGAGGTGTGGTCCCTGGATCCCGCCACCGATCTGGCAAGCTGGCTGCGGTCCCAGGACGGGCTGAGGGTGGTGGAGACCGAGGTGCGCCACCCGCCGCGCCGCCCCAGTCCCATCGGTATTTTTTCCTGTGTCGAGGCGGTGAAGCGGATCCTCGGCGTGCAACGGCGGTGGGTGCTGACTCCGGGGCAGCTGTACGACTTCCTCACGGAAAAAGGAAAAAACTCCTTGACTGCACCGCCTGATCGGCATATCGTCCGCAAATCAACACCCGAACCATGCCCGGACCGCCGCTCCCTTCAAGGAGAACGGACGCGCTCGGTCACGGTTTGGAACAAAACATGATCAAATCGAAGGAGACATGCCATGGGTGGATTTTTCGCGCCCGACCCGCCGCCCCCGCCCCCGCCGGTGGTGTTGCCCCCGCCCCCCGATCCGGAAGCGGCGGCGGCGGAAGAGCGGGTCAACGCCATCAACCGCAACCGGCGCGGCCTGCTGGGAACCATCGCCACGTCGGAGACCGGGCTGCTGCAGCCCGGAGGCAGCCGGGCGGGCAAAAGCCTGCTGGGAGACTGACCATGGACGGTACGGAAACGGGCCGCCGCAAGGCCGCCGAGGAACGGGCCGCCCTGGGCGAGGTCCTGCTGGGCACCGGGGGCGACGACCCGTCGGCGCTGCTCCGGCGCTACCGCAGGGCCAAGGAGCGGCGCGGCACCTGGGAATCCCACTGGCAGGAATGTTACGACTACGCCCTGCCGCTCCGCGACGGCATGTTCCACGCCGGCGTGCCGGGCGAGCGCAAGGCCGACCGTCTGTTCGACGGCACCGCCCCCGATTGCGTCGACCAGCTGGCCGCCAGCCTGCTGTCGGAACTGACGCCGCCCTGGGCCCAGTGGTTCGGACTGGCGGCCGGCGACCAGTTGCCCGCCGCCGAGCGCGACGAGCTGGCGCCGATGCTGGAGCGCATCGCTGCGGTGATGCAGTCCCATTTCGACCGCTCCAACTTCGCCATCGAGATGCACCAGTGCTACCTGGACGCGGTCACCGGCGGCACCGCCTCGCTGCTGTTCGAGGAGGCGCCGCCCGGCGAGCCGTCGGCCTTCCGCTTCACCTCGGTCCCGTTGGGCCAGGTGGTGCTGGAGGAAGGGCCCTTGGGCCGCCTGGACGTCACCTTCCGCCGCAGCGAGGTGTCGGTGGCGGCGCTCAGGGCCCGCTTTCCCCGCGCCGTCCTGCCCGAGGAGGTGCTGAAGGCGGCGGCCGACGATCCCGAGCTGCGTCTCGGCCTGGTCGAGGCGGTGGTCCCGGCGCGCGGCGGCTATTCCTACGCCGCCGTGCTCGACGACGAATCCTCGGACCTGGTCCTCGGGCAGGGACAGTTTTCCAGCTCGCCCTTCCTCAATTTCCGCTGGCTGAAGGCGCCGGGCGAGGTCTACGGCCGCTCGCCGGTGATGAAGGCCCTGCCCGACATCAAGACCGCCAACAAGGTGGTGGAGCTGGTGCTGAAGAACGCCACCATCGCCGTCACCGGCATCTGGCAGGCCGATGACGACGGGGTGCTCAACCCCGCCAACATCAAGCTGGTGCCCGGCACCATCATTCCCAAGGCGGTGGGCTCGGCCGGACTGCAGCCGCTGACCGCCCCGGGGCGATTCGACACCTCGCAGCTGGTGCTCGACGACCTCCGGGCGCGCATCCGCCACGCCCTGCTGGGCGACAAGCTCAGCCAGCCCGCCGCTCCGGCGCTCACCGCCACCGAGGTATTGCAGCGCTCCGACGACATGGCGCGGCTGCTGGGGGCCACCTATGGCCGCCTGCAGAGCGAACTGCTGACCCCCCTGGTCATGCGCGCCATCCACATCCTGCGCCGCCGGGGCGAGATTCCCGCCCTGGCGTTGGATGGGCGGACCATCGATCTGCAGTACCGCTCGCCCCTGGCCCAGAACCAGGGCCGCCGCGATGCCCGCAACGTGCTGTCCTGGCTGGGCGCCCTGGCCAGCCTGGGGCCGGCGGCGGCGGGGACCGTGGATGGCGAGGCGGCGGCACGCTGGCTGGCCAGGGCCTTCAACGTACCGTCGGAACTGGTGCGGCCCGGGGCGGTTCCGTCCCCGGAGACGGCGCCTCCCCCCGATTCCCAGGGTCTGGCCCAGGTGATCCGCGACCTGGACGCGCCGGCGGTTCTCCAGGTCGAGGGAGGCGCCCATGCCCCGGGCTGAATCCGGCTGGGCCTGGCTGGAAAGCCCGGCCGGGCGCCATGACGATCCGGCCATGGAGGTCCTGGCCCGCCAGGCCGCCCGGTTGCTCGCCACCCCCGACGGCGAGGCCGTCCTCGACCACCTGAAGGCCATGACCATCGACCGCTGCCTCGGACCCGAGGCCGGCGACGCCGCGCTGCGCCACCTGGAAGGCCAGCGCCATCTGGTCCTGCACGTCCTGGCCCTGGCCGCTCGCGGCCGGGCCGAGGCGTAGGACATCCCCTCTCAAGGAGACCATCATGATCACCCAGTCCGTCCTTTCCCCCGATACCGCCGACACCGGCGCCGAGGGCGCCCGCCCCGAAGCGATCCCCGCCAAGTTCTGGGACGCCGCCACCGGCCAGGTGAGGGTCGAGGCCCTGCTGCGGGCCTATCGCGACCTGGAGCGCCGCGCCTCGTCCATGGTGCGGGTGCCCGGCCCCCAGGCCGCCGAAGACGAGATCGCCGCCTTCCGCCGGGCGCTCGGCATTCCCGACAGCCACGAGAGCTACAGCATCAACAGCCGGCATCCGTCCCTGGCCAGCGCGCCGGCGGTGAACCAGCGCCTGCATCAGGCCGGCTTCACCCAGGCCCAGGCCCAGATGGTCTACGACCTGGCCCATGAATGCCTGCTGCCGCTGATCGAGCACCTGACCCAGTGCCACGACGAGGAAAACCAGATCG
This sequence comes from Paramagnetospirillum sp., assembly GCF_058402745.1. Lineage (NCBI taxonomy): Bacteria > Pseudomonadati > Pseudomonadota > Alphaproteobacteria > Rhodospirillales > Magnetospirillaceae > Paramagnetospirillum > Paramagnetospirillum sp. The sequence continues at coordinate 715,376 of NZ_JBZVFI010000018.1, read as the reverse complement.
AGCACCTGAAGCGCCACTTCGGCGGCGAGACCCAGTGGAAGGAAAACGCCCGCCAGATCAAGGCCTGGGGCAAGGCCAACCTGCCCAAGGCGGCCTACGACGCCCTGGCCGCCACCGCCGACGGGGTCAAGACCATGCATCGCCTGATGCAGTCCGAGGAGCCCGCCCTGGGTACCGCCCCGCCCCCCGGCGAGGACGGCCACACCGAGGAGCAGCTGAAGAAGATGATCAACGACCCCCGCTACTGGAAGACCCGCGACCCGGCCTTCATCGCCAGGGTCACCGACGGCTTCCGCAAGCTCTACGGGGAATAAAGCGTCCCTACCGTCGTCCCGGCCGAAGAGCCGGGACCCGGGAGCCGCTTCCCTGGATCCCGGATAGCGCGATGCGCTTCCGGGATGACGGCTTTTCCGTCGGGAGGCTACCGGTTCATGGCCGCCACGCCCGACCCGATTTCCAGGCCGGCGAACCAGTCGATGAAGCGCTTGACGTCGTCGCCCTTGAACACCAGCCCGTGCTGGGGGGCCAGGAAGTCGATGTCCAGCTTGGAGACCTGGGCGCACCAGGCGTCACGGGCGCGGGTCGAGGCCAGCCAGCGGCGGTGGAAGCCTTCCATGTACGGAACATGGGAGGCGAAGTCGGTCACGAACACCGAGCCGGTGGCCTTTTCCTTGGGCACCAGGGCGGCGCCCACGTCGCCGGAGAACAGCACCCTGGCCCTGGGGTCGTAGACGTTGAAATTGCCCGACGAGTGCAGGTAGTGGGCCGGCACGAAGCGCAGGCGGACATCGTGGGACAGCGAAATCTCCATGCCCTCGTCGGGAATGGTGGTGAAGGTGGCCTCGCGGTCGAAATGGGCGGTGAAGCTGGACCACAGCCAGGACAGGTAGACCTTGATGTCCGGCTCGCACACCCGGCGCCACAGCGGCAGGGACGAGCCGATGTCGGGGTCCTGGTGCGACAGGAACAGCGCCTTGATGGACGATACCGGAATCTCGCGGGTCAGCGCCGCCAGCATGGCCGGAAACACCTCCATGCCGCCGGGATCCAGCAGGATGGCGGACTCGCCCGAGCGGACGAGGTACTGGTTGGTGTCGACCACGTTGTCGGGCTTGTCCGGGTCCTGGCCGAACATCTGCCAGCAATGATCGTCCTGGCGGAAGAGGGTGACGCACTTCATGGGCGAAATCCTGACACGCTATGAGTTGCGATGGAGATCGTCGAGGGCGTCCAGGCCGATGCGCCTGAGCGCCTCGCCCTTCTCGGAGGCGCGGCGCACCGCGTCCGAAGCCTCGTCGATCATCTGGCGCAGATCGTCCACATAGGTCCGCATGGTATCGGACACCGTGCGGAATTCCTTTTCATGCACACCGGCGGCGGCGGCCTCGATGGCGATGTTGGTGGCGATGGAATCCGACTGGCTGACCACTTCCTCCACCGCGTGGGTGCGGCGCGACAGGTCGGTGACCGCGTCGGCCATGCCGTCCAGGGTATCGACCAGCAGGGTCATCAGGTCGGCGAAGGCCCGCTTGCCGCTGCCGCAACGCCGCGCGCCGTCCGGCTCCGACTCGATCATCTGGCAGGCCCGCTCGAACAGGTTCAGCTGCATCAGACAGCGCAGGATGGTGGAGGAGAACGCGAAGGTGCGGCTTCGCAGGGCATGCATCTCGCCCTGAATCTGCGCCAGCCGGTTGACCAGTTCGCGGGTGTACTGGGTGAGCGCCCGGACCGCCTTGCCCTTGTCGCCCGCCCGGCCGGCGGCCAGTTCGGCGTTCAGCGACAGGATGCGGAGATTCTCGGCCAGCTCGTCCAGATCGCCGAAGGCATGGAAGGCGCGGCGGCAATCTCCCAGCAACCCGTTGGCCCGGGCCTCGATCCGATCGGTGCGCTGGGTTCGTGTCCGTGTGCTGGTCAAGGAAGATTGAGTCATGCCCCGCCTATCCGCCAAAGCCCTCTTTTTTTCCCGATGATAATCGGTTTTAGGCCGGTCGGAAGGGGGAAACTTATCAAGCCTCGACAATACAGGTCAGGGCCATCCAGGAGCTGCCCTGCCCCCGCCGCAATTCATCCCCGGGTTACTCGGCGCAGCCGGAACCCCCTACTTCAAGGAGATCGTCATGTCTGGATTTGAAACCATGATTCCCATGGCCATCGGCGCCGTGTCCACGGTGGCCGGGGCGGCCGCCAAGTCGTCGGCGGCGGACAAGGCCGCCAGCGCCCAGGCCGAGGCCCAGGCCCGGCAGAACCAGATGATCCTGCAACGCCAGGCCGCCGAGGAGCAGCAGCAGCGCGACCTGCTGGCCAAGGCGTCCGCGACCCAGAGGGCCAGGATGGGGGCCGCGGGCATGGGCGGCGTGGGCGGCTCCGCCTCGGCCATCCTGGCCGGAATGAGCCAGGAGACCGCCGAGAGCATCGCCGATTCGCGGCAATCGGCGCTGTTGAAGCTGCGCGGCTCGTCCTCGGCCACCGGCGGCAACCTGCTGGACGCGGCGACGGCGGGAGCCTCGGGCCTGTCGGTGTTCCGGAGCTTCTATGAGGCCATGGACTGAACGGAAACGGGCGGGACGTCGCCGCCCCGCCCGTTCATCGCGCCTTGGAACGGAAAATCAGGCGGCCTTGCCGCGCTTCTTCAGCAATTCCAGAATCTCGGCGGCGGCCTTGGGGATGTTGGTGCCCGGACCGTACACCGCCGCCACGCCGGCCTTGTACAGGAAGTCGTAATCCTGATTGGGGATGACGCCGCCGGTCACCACCAGGATGTCGCCGGCACCCTGGGCCTTCAGCTCGCCGATCAGGGCGGGGACCAGGGTCTTGTGGCCGGCGGCGAGCGAGGAGGCGGCGACGATGTGCACGTCGTTTTCCACGGCCTGCCGGGCGGCCTCTTCCGGGGTCTGGAACAGCGGCCCGATATCCACGTCGAAGCCCAGGTCGGCGAAGGCGGTGGCGATCACCTTGGCGCCACGGTCGTGGCCGTCCTGGCCCATCTTGCACACCAGCATGCGGGGGCGGCGGCCTTCGGTCTTGGCGAAGGCCTCGATGTCGGCCTTGAGCCTGGCGAAGCCCTCGTCATCCTTGTAGACGCCGCCATAGACGCCCGAGATGGTGCGGTTGACGGCGCGGTGACGGGTGAAGGACTTCTCCAGGGCGTCGGAAATCTCGCCCACCGTGGCCCGCGCCCGGGTGGCCTCGACCGCCAGGGCCAGCAGGTTGCCCTCGCCGGTTTCGCCCGCCTTGGCCAGGGCGGCCAGGGCAGCCTCGACCTTGGCCGGGTCGCGGGTCGCCTTGATCTGCTTCAATCGGGCGATCTGGGCTTCGCGCACCTTGGCGTTGTCCACGTCGAGAATCTCGATGGGGGTCTCTTCCGCCGGCTGGTACTTGTTGACGCCGACCACCACTTCCTCGCCCCGGTCGATGCGGGCCTGACGCCGGGCGGCGGCCTCCTCGATCTTCATCTTGGGCATGCCGGATTCCACGGCCTTGGTCATGCCGCCCAGCTCTTCCACTTCCTGGATCAGCTTCCAGGCTTCCTCGGCCAGGGCGTTGGTCAGGCTTTCCACGTAATAGGAGCCGGCCAGGGGGTCGACCACATGGGGAATGCCGGTCTCTTCCTGGATGATCAGCTGGGTATTGCGGGCGATGCGGGCCGAGAACGGGGTCGGCAGGGCGATGGCCTCGTCGAGCGCGTTGGTGTGCAGCGACTGGGTGCCGCCCAGCACCGCCGCCATGGCCTCGATGGTGGTGCGGATGACGTTGTTGTAGGCGTCCTTTTCCGTCAGCGACACGCCCGAGGTCTGGCAATGGGTGCGCAGCGCCATGGACGACGGCTTCTGGGGATCGAACTGCTTGATCATGCGCGCCCACAGCAGGCGGCCGGCGCGCATCTTGGCGATCTCCATGAAGAAGTTCATGCCGATGGCCCAGAAGAACGACAGCCGACCGGCGAAATCGTCGATCTTGAGGCCCCGGCCCAAGGCGGCGCGGACGTATTCCAGGCCATCGGCCAGGGTGAAGGCCAGCTCCTGCACCGCCGTGGCGCCGGCTTCCTGCATGTGGTAGCCGGAGATGGAGATGGAGTTGAACTTGGGCATGTTCTTCGAGGTGTACTCGATGATGTCCGCGATGATCCGCATGCTGGGCGCCGGCGGATAGATGTAGGTGTTGCGGACCATGAACTCCTTCAGGATGTCGTTCTGAATGGTGCCCGACAGCTGGTCCTGGGAGACGCCCTGCTCCTCGGCGGCGACGATGTAGCCGGCCAGCACGGGGAGAACGGCACCGTTCATGGTCATGGAGACGCTCATCTTGTCCAGCGGAATGCCGTCGAACAGGATCTTCATGTCCTCGACGGAATCGATGGCCACACCCGCCTTGCCCACGTCGCCCACCACGCGGGGGTGATCGGAATCATAACCGCGATGGGTGGCGAGATCGAAGGCCACCGAGATGCCCTGCTGGCCGGCGGCCAGATTCTTGCGGTAGAAGGCGTTGGATTCCTCGGCGGTGGAGAAGCCGGCGTACTGGCGCACCGTCCACGGCTTGGCGGCGTACATGGTGGCGCGGGGGCCCCGCGTGAAGGGCGGGAAGCCGGGCAGCGACCCCAGATGCTCGAGGCCTTCCAGGTCGGCATTGGTGTAGAGCGGCTTGACCTTGATGCCTTCCGGAGTCTCCCAGTCCAGGGTGGAGGGCGAGGCGCCCTTGAGGTCCTTGGACGCCAGGGCTTCCCAATCGGCAACACTCTTCTTCGGGAACTCGGTCATGGTCCCTCTCCCTTCTCTCTAAATCGGCGAGCCGTAAGCTGGCTCGCCTCATTGCCCTCAATCGCCGGGCGCTTCGCTTGGCTCTCGCGCCATAAGGCGCGGCGGGCCTTGCCCTTGCCGTCCCTGACGGGACGGGATTAAAACGCCGCGCCACGCATCAGGTAGGAGGCGCCGAACTCGTCCAACGACTTCAATCCCGCCACGATGGGGCCCAGGGGCCGCACCATGCCGTCGGTCAGGCCGTAGATCCAGGAATGCACTTCCAGCTGCTGGCCGCGGCTCCAGGCATCCTGGATGACCGGCGAGCGGCACAGGTTGCGGACCTGCTGCATGACGTTCAACTCGCACAAACGGTCCACCCGGGCGGCCTCGTTGGGCAGCATGTCCAGTTCGTGCCGGTGGCACTCGCAGATGTCGCGCACCGGACGGATCCAGAATTCGGTGACGCCGAGGCGGGAATCCTGGAGCGCCGCCCGCACGCCGCCGCAGCCGTAATGACCGCAGACGATGATGTGCTCCACCTTGAGGACGTCGATGGCGTATTGCAGCACCGACAGGCAGTTCATGTCGGCGGGATGCACCAGATTGGCCACGTTGCGGTGGACGAAAACCTCGCCGGGTTCCAGGCCGACGATCTCGTTGGCCGGAACCCGGGAATCGGCGCAGCCGATCCAAAGATATCCCGGGGTCTGCTGCTGTGCCAGATGGGCGAAGAAACCGGGCTTGGTGCGCTCGGTCTCCTCGGCCCAGGCCTTGTTGTTGGCCAGCAGGCGATCGATGCCCGGGACCTTGCTCATGAGGCGAACTCGATGATCTTCTGGTCCACCGCCAGCGAGTCGCCCGCCGCCGCGTGGATCTTGGCCACCTTGGCGTCGCGTTCGGCCTTGAGGATGTTCTCCATCTTCATGGCCTCGACCACCGCCAGGGCTTCGCCGGCCTTGACCTCCTGGCCGTCCTCGACCAGCAGCTTGACCAGCAGGCCGGGCATGGGCGAGAGCAGGTACTTGCTCATGTCCGGCGGCGCCTTGAACGGCATCAGCCTGTTCATCTTGGCGGCATGCGGGGTCAGCACCAGCACGTCGGCGCGCGAGCCGGCATGGGCCAGGCGCAGGCCCGATCCGGCCCGCTCGATCTGCACCGCCACCGGGCGGCCGTCGATCACGGCGCGGAACAGGGGCTCGCCGATCTGCCAGTCGGTCTTGACGTCCACCGTCTCGCCGCCGATGGCCACGGCATAGCCGTTCTCGGCGGGACGCACGGTGATGTCGTGGTACTGGCCGCTCATCACCACCACCCACTCGTCGCCCGCCTTCATCTCGTGGCCGGGGAACTGGCCGGAGATGCGGATGTCGCGCTCGGCGATGCGGCGGTTGGCGCTGGCCGCCACGGCGATCAGCACGGTCGGATCATCGGCCGGCAGGTCGTTGGCATGGAAGCCGTTGGCGTATTCCTCGGCGATGAAGTTGGTGGTCAGCTGGCCCTTGACGAAGCGCTCCTTGGAGAACAGCGAGGCCAGGAAGGGGATGTTGTGGGACAGGCCGCGGATGTAGTACTCGTCCAGCGCCTGACGCATGTGGGCGATGGCCGCGTCGCGGGTCGGGCCGTAGGTGATCAGCTTGGCGATCATGGGATCGTAGAACATGCTGATCTCGCCGCCCTCGTAGACGCCGGTGTCGACGCGCACATGGGCGCTTTCCGCCGGCGGCTGGTAGCGGGTGAGACGGCCGGTGGACGGCAGGAAGTTGCGGAAGGGGTCCTCGGCGTAGACCCGGGCCTCCATGGACCAGCCGTTCAGCTTGACGTCGTCCTGGGTGATGGAGAGCTTCTCGCCGGCGGCGACGCGGATCATCTGTTCCACCAGGTCGAGACCGGTGATCATCTCGGTGACCGGATGCTCCACCTGCAGGCGGGTGTTCATTTCCAGGAAGTAGAACTCGCCGGTGGCGCCGCCGACGATGAACTCCACCGTGCCCGCCGACTTGTAGTTGACGATGCGGGCCAGCGCGCAGGCCTGCTCGCCCATGGCCTTGCGGGTCTCGGGGGTGAGGAAGGGCGACGGAGCCTCCTCGATCACCTTCTGGTGGCGGCGCTGGATCGAGCATTCACGCTCGCCCAGGTACAGCACCGTGCCCTGGCCGTCGGCCAGGACCTGGATCTCGATGTGGCGGGGTTGCTCGATGAACTTTTCCACGAAGACGCGGTCGTCGCCGAAGGACGACTTGGCCTCGTTGGTGGCCGAGATGAAGCCCTCGTGGGCCTCGGCATCGTTCCAGGCCAGGCGCATGCCCTTGCCGCCGCCGCCGGCCGAAGCCTTCAGCATGACGGGATAGCCGATTTCCTTGGCGATCTTCACCGCCTCGTCGGCGTCCTTGATCACGCCCAGGAAGCCGGGAACGGTGTTGACGCCGGCCTCGCGGGCCAGCTTCTTGGACTCGATCTTGTCGCCCATGGCGAAGATGGCGTGGGCGTCGGGGCCGATGAAGGCGATGCCCGCCTTGCCCAGGGCCTCCTGGAACTCCCGCTTCTCGGACAGGAAGCCGTAGCCGGGATGGACGGCCTGGGCGCCGGTCTTCTTGCAGGCCTCGACGATCTTGTCGATCACCAGATAGGACTGGGCCGAGGCCGCCGGGCCGATATGCACGGCCTCGTCGGCCATGGAGACGTGAAGGGCGTCCTTGTCGGCGTCGGAATACACCGCCACCGTCTTGATGCCCATCTTGCGCGCGGTCTTGATGACGCGGCAGGCGATTTCGCCACGGTTGGCGATCAGAATCTTGGAGAACATTGGCTTCTTCCCCTCGTGGCCCGCGCTCTGGGCGGGCTGACCGTTTCATTCACCACGAAGACACGAAGGCGCGAAGGGTAAGGAAGAGAGTTTTATCCCGCGCCCCGGGGCGCGATCGAACTTTCCTTTTTCCTTCGGTCCTCCTTCGTGTCTTCGTGCCTTCGTGGTTAACCCGATTCGCTTACAGCGGAATGTTGCCGTGCTTGCGCCACGGATTCTTGACGTCCTTGTCCTTCAGCATGGCCAGGGAGCGGCAGATGCGCTTCCTGGTGTTGCGGGGCATGATGACGTCGTCGATGAAGCCGCGATGGCCGGCGATGAAGGGATTGGCGAACTTCTGGCGGTATTCCTCGGTGCGCGCCGCGATCTTCTCGGCGTCGCCGATATCGCCGCGGAAGATGATCTCCACCGCGCCCTTGGGGCCCATCACCGCGATCTCGGCGGTGGGCCAGGCGAAGTTGACGTCGCCGCGCAGATGCTTGGAGCTCATCACGTCATAGGCGCCGCCATAGGCCTTGCGGGTGATGACGGTGATCTTGGGCACCGTGCACTCGGCATAGGCGTAAAGCAGCTTGGCGCCGTGCTTGATGATGCCGCCGTATTCCTGGGAGGTGCCGGGCAGGAAGCCGGGCACGTCCACGAAGGTGACGATGGGAATGTTGAAGGCGTCGCAGAAGCGCACGAAGCGGGCGCCCTTGATGGAGGACGAGATGTCCAGGCAGCCGGCCAGAACCATGGGCTGGTTGGCGACGATGCCCACCGTGCGGCCCTCCATGCGGGCGAAGCCGACGATGATGTTGCCGGCATAGCCGGGCTGCACCTCGAAGAAGTCGCCCTCGTCCACGACCTTGAGGATCAGCTCCTTCATGTCGTAGGGCTTGTTGGGATTGTCGGGGATCAGGGTGTCCAGCGAGGTCTCGACGCGGTCGGGGCCGTCACTGGTGGGACGAACCGGCGGCTTCTCGCGGTTGGAGCTGGGCAGGAAATCCATGAAGCGGCGCAGCTGCAGCAGCGCCTCGACGTCGTTCTCGAAGGCCAGATCGGCGACGCCCGACTTGGTGGAATGGGTCACCGCGCCGCCCAGTTCCTCGGCGGTCACCGTCTCGTGGGTGACGGTCTTGACCACGTCCGGGCCGGTCACGAACATGTACGAGCTGTCCTTGACCATGAAGATGTAGTCGGTCATGGCCGGGCTGTACACCGCGCCGCCGGCGCACGGGCCCATGATCATGGAGATCTGCGGCACCACGCCCGACGCCATGACGTTCCTCTGGAACACCTCGGCATAGCCGGCCAGCGAGGCGACGCCTTCCTGGATGCGCGCGCCGCCGGAATCGTTCAGCCCGATCACCGGGGCGCCGACCTGGACCGCCTTGTCCATGATCTTGCAGATCTTCTCGGCGTGGGCCTCGGACAGCGAGCCGCCGAACACGGTGAAGTCCTGGGAGAACACGAAGACCAGACGGCCGTTGATGGTGCCGTAGCCGGTGACCACGCCGTCGCCGGGGATCATGTTGTCTTCGGAATCCATGCCGAAATCGGTGCAGCGATGCTCCTTGAACATGTCCCATTCCTCGAAGGAATCGGGGTCGAGGAGAAGCTCGATACGCTCACGCGCGGTGAGCTTGCCGCGCTTGTGCTGAGCGGCGATGCGCTTCTCGCCGCCGCCCATACGGGCGCCTTCCCTCTTTTCCTCGAGCTGCTTGATGATTTCTTGCATGGACGCGGGCCTCCGGCGGGCAGAGTGACATTGGCGTCGGTCTTATTCGCAAAGCCCCATGGCTGCAACAGGAGTCGCGGGGAAAAGGGCGGTGTTGCGAAGCCCTTCGCAACCTTGCCCTGCGAAGTTGCTAAGGTTGCGAAGATCGATGGGGGCGGCTATAACCTATGGTCATGAACAAGAAACTGTTCCTCGGCTACAAGCTCCGCCGCCTGCGCGAGCACAAGAAGCTGTCCCAGGCGGCGCTCGCCGCGCTGCTGGAGGTGTCGCCCAGCTATCTCAATCAGATCGAGAACAACCAGCGTCCGCTGACGGTGCCGGTGCTGCTGCGCATCGCCAAGGTCTTGGACGTGGATCTCGCCACCCTGGTTGAGGACGAGGAATCCCGGCTGGTCGCCGACCTGCGCGAGGCGCTGAACGATCCCGTCTTCGGCTCGGGCTCCATCGGCCTGTCGGAACTGAGGAACGCGGCCTCGGCCTCGCCGGAACTGGCGAAACGGGTGCTGACCCTGTACCAGACCTTCCGCCAGCTGGACGAGCGCATGCAGTCGCTGACCGAGAACCTGTCCTCGGCCACGGGGGAAGAGAGGGGCGGCCACGCCCACTTTCCCTACGAGGAGGTCCGCGACTTCTTCTACTACTGCAACAACTACTTCGGCACCCTGGACGAGGCCGCCGAGGCGCTGGTCGAGGCCGAAGGGTTCCGCCTGGGCCAGATGCACAACGATCTGGTGGCCTATCTGGAAAACCGCCACGGCGTGCGGGTGCGCATCGTCGCCGAGGACGACACGGCGGGCATGCGCACCTTCGAGCCCGGGGCGGGCTCGCTGTCGCTGTCGGCGCTCCTGTCGGTGCCCAGCCGCACCTTCCAGCTGGCCCATCAGGTGGCGCTGCTGGCCTATCACGAGCTGATCGAGGAGGTGGTGGCGGGCGCCAAGCTGTCGTCGGACGACGCGCGCTCCATCTGTCGCGTCGGGCTGGCCAATTACTTCGCCGGCGCCCTGGTGATGCCCTACATGGCCTTCGCCAATCAGGCCAAGCTGCTGCGCCACGACATCGAGCAGCTGCAAAGCCGCTTCGGCGCCAGCTTCGAGCAGGTGGCCCACCGCCTGTCCACCCTGCAGCGGCCCGGCGCGCGGGGCGTGCCGTTCTATTTCGTGCGGGTCGACATGGCCGGCAACATCACCAAGCGCCATTCGGCGACCCGCTTTCACTTCACCCGCTTCGGCGGCGCCTGCCCCCTGTGGAACGTGCACGAGGCCTTCGCCCGGCCGGGCAAGATCCTGGTGCAGCTGGCCCGCATGCCCGATTCCATCTCCTATATCTGCGTGGCCCGCACGGTGTCCAAGCGTGGCGGATCGTACCTGCGCCCCGACCGCCATTTCGCCGTGGGCCTGGGCTGCGAGACGGCCTACGCCGCCGACGTGGTCTATTCCGCCGGTCTCGACCTCGCCTCCGAGCAGGCCGCCGTGCCCATCGGCGTCAATTGCCGCATCTGCGAGCGCGACGATTGCCGCCAGCGCGCCTTCCCCCCCATCGGCAGCCATATCAGCGTTGACGAGAACAACCGGTCGTTCGTGCCGTATCTGTTCGCGTGATTCGGGAGCTTGCGGGGCTTCCGCCCCGGCTCCGACCGGGAGGCTGAAGCCTCCCGAACCCTCCATCGTTTCATTCCCCATTATCTCGTCACCCCCGGGCTTGACCCACTGCCGTCCGGCTTAATTGCCTGGGTGCTGGCGGACGGGTTTTTCACCACCAAGACACCAAGAGGACATTCCAGGTGCGTCGTGCCCGGACTTGTTCCGGGCATCCACGCCCATCCGCCGGGACTATTGCTTCATGAGGCATTCCAGCGGATCCGCGTGGATGGCCGGGACGATGCCCGGCCATGACGGTGAGGTTGGGCGGGGCGATCCGCTCTGTCCTCTTGGTGTCTTGGTGGTTGAAGAGGCTTTTCCGTATCCCCATTCCGGTGGAGCCATCTCAAACCAAGCCTGGGCAAGGCAAGAGACCAGTGCTGGCCGAAGTAAACCGGACACCCCCGGGCTTGACCCGGGGGTCTACGTCGTTGGACCGTTCCGACGGCGGAGGGGGCAACGTGGATGCCCGGATCAAGTCCGGGCATGACGACAGGAGGAACGTCAGCGCGGCTGCTTCAACACCGCGAAGGGCGAATCCGAAGGCTTTTCCGGCCGGACCTTGCGCCGGGGCTTCCGGCCCGTCCTGAACCCTTCCGCCGCCCGGACATAGCCCAGGGCGCCCAGCACGCTTTCCGTGGCCTCGATACCCAGGCCCAGCGCCGAATGCATCTCGTGGCTGGGCTGGAACACACCGGAATGGGCCGCCGCGCGGGCCAGGGCGGCGAAACGTTCCAGCACGTCGCGGCGCACCGCCACCTTGCCCATCACGCCATAGCCCACCGCCTCGTAGAAGGCTGCCGGCACGCCGTCGGCCATCATCACCGCCGGGCGGGGGCCGGGAACCTCCGGCGCGGCGACCCCGGTGTGGACGCTCCACAGCAGGGCGCGCAAGGCTTGCGCCTTGGGCTTCAGCAGGGCTGGAATATAGAGTCCGTGCCGCCCGACCCGGACGTCCAGGCGGGCCAGCGCCAGGGAATCGTCCCTGGACAGCGAGCGGACCAGGGATTCGTCGGCGGGCATGGAGCCCAGCCCCTCGGCCAGCTGGTGGGCCAGTCCCCGCGCCGCCCCCGTCAGCTTCGCCTCGCCCAGGCGGAACAGCGGGGGCAGGCGGGCGGCCAGCCGGGACCCGACCGTCTCGCCCAGTTTCTTGCGCAGGCGCTCGCGCCCCTTGGGCGGCAACAGGTCGCCCTGCGGCGCCTCCACCTGGGGGTGGAGAACGTCGGCGCCGGGGCCGAGGCGGGCCAGAACCTCGCCGCGCCACGAAAGGCCGTCCGGCCCCAGGTCGAAGGCTTCGACCGGATCGGCCAGGGCCGCCGCCAGGCGGCGCTCCACCTCCGGTCCCAGAGCCCGCATGGCGACGGCCAGCATGGTGCGGGCGGCGGCATTGGTCTCGGCCTTGTCGGCCTCGAAGCGGAAGCCCTCGAGGTGGCCCACATACTCGCCCTCCACCCGCACCGCGCCATCGGAGGCGATCTCGGCATCCAGGACGCTGTCGTCGCGCATGCGCCGCACCAGCACGGCGGTGCGCTTGTCGACGAAGCGGTTGGTGAGCCGCTGGTGCAGGGCGTCGGACAGGCGGTCCTCCACGCCCCGGGTCACCTCCTGCCAGTGGGCGGAATCGGCCACCCAGTCGGCCCGATGCGACACATAGGTCCAGGTGCGGATATTGGCGATTCTCTGGACGATGGCGTCCAGCTCGCCGTCGGTGCGGTCGATGCGCCTGATGTTCTCGGCCAGCCAGTCGGTGGGCAGCCTTCCCCTGGGCGCGGCCAGATGGCGGAACAGGCGGCCCAGCAGGCGGGTATGGGATTCGTCCATCACCTTGCGGAAATCGGGGACGCGGCAGACCTCCCACAGCAGCCTGACCCGCTCGGGATGATTGGCGAGCTTGACGATCTCCTCGTCCTGGGCCAGGGCCGCCAACGCCAGCTGGTCGTCGGCGTCGCGGGCGCGCAGCAGGCCGGGCCTGTCGGGCGGACGATCCAGGCTGGCCAGCAGCGCGGGGACCGAGGCGAAGCGCAGGTCGGAATTGCGCCAGAACAGCGTCTTCAAGGGATCGAAGCGGTGGGTCTCCACCTGCTCGGCCACCTCGGGGGCGATGGTCCCGGCGTCCAGCGTGGTGCCGAAGGTGCCGTCGTTCATGTGCCGCCCGGCGCGCCCGGCGATCTGGGCGATCTCGGTGGGTTCCAGCGGGCGCGGCGCGCGGCCGTCGAACTTGCGCAGGGCGGCGAAGGCCACATGGTCCACGTCCATGTTGAGCCCCATGCCGATGGCGTCGGTGGCGACGATGTAATCCACCTCGCCCGCCTGGTACATGCCCACCTGGGCATTGCGGGTGCGGGGGCTGAGCGCGCCCAGCACCACCGCCGCGCCGCCCCGGCTTCGCCGCACGAACTCGGCCATGGAATAGACCTCGGCGGCCGAGAACGCCACCAGCACCGAACGGGGCGGCAGGCGGCCCAGCTTCTTCGCCCCCACATGGGTCAGCTGGGAAAAGCGCGGCCGGCTCATGAACTCGACGCCCGGCACCAGCTTGCGGATCAGCGGCTTGATGGTCTCGGCCCCCAGGAACAGCGTCTCGGCGTCGCCCCTGGCATGCAGCAGGCGGTCGGTGAAGATGTGGCCGCGCTCGGGATCGGCGCACAGCTGGATCTCGTCCACCGCGAGGAACGCCACCCTTCGGTCCAGCGGCATGGATTCCACCGTGCAGACCAGCCAGCGCGGGTGCGGCGGAACGATCTTCTCCTCACCGGTGATCAGCGCCACCTGCGACGCGCCCTTCAGCCGGACGATGCGGTCGTAGTTCTCGCGGGCCAGCAGCCGCAGCGGAAAGCCGATCATGCCGCTGGCATGGGCCAGCATGCGCTCCATGGCGAAGTGGGTCTTGCCGGTATTGGTGGGGCCGAGTACGGCGAGGATGCGGGTCATGACGCGAATCGGTCTTGCAATGGGCTGCCGGTTGCTCTAATGGTCCGCCCGGGAGATCGGCATGGACGGACCCGTCGCCAACCCGGTCAGGTCCGGAAGGAAGCAGCCGTAACGATTTCCGGTCCGGGTCGTGTCCGGTCTCCCACCCTTCCCAGACAATATGAACTGTCATCCTGAGCGAAAGTGAAGGATCTTTCCGGCACGGCTGGTGGGTGAAAGATTCCTCGGCTTTGCCTCGGAATGACAAGTTTGGGCCTCGGAATGACGGCGGAGCCTCAGCCCGCCTCGGCGGCGTCCGAGCCGGCGGTGACGATGATGTCGCCGAATTCGCGCAGGAACACCGAGCCCTTGACCGTGCGCTGGATCAGCACCGAGCGGCGGTCCTGGTCGTCCACCTTGCGCTTGACCAGGCCGAACTCGGTCAAGCGGTCGAGAGCGCGGGTGATGGCCGGCTTGGAGATGTTGAGCGTCATCGCCAGTCCGCGCACCGTGTGGGGCGGGGGCGTGAGATAGACGGTGAGCAGCAGCGCCATCTGGCGGGCCGACAGATCGGGCGCGTCACGCCGGACGCTTTCGACGATGGCTCCGCGCCAGAGGTCGAGAGCTTGCACCGGTTTCAGGGTAACGCCCATCAATCCACTCGTTCGTTGCGACGACGAAATCTTTTAGCCGAGGCGAGGCCGGGGAGCAATGGGCCAAATGGCTCCCAACCGAATTGTCATACCGGGAGATTCTGAATTGTCATCCCGACGACCAGCGGGAGGAGGGATCTCGTCCTGGAACGGCTTTTCAGAATCGGCACCGCCGGTCCAGGCTGAGATGGGGATCAGGCCGACAGCAGCCGCTCCACCTCGGGCAGCGCCTCGGGGGTTCCCACGTGGTACCACTTGCCGTCGTGGACCAGCCCGAACAGGCGCCTGGCCGCCGCCGCCCGGTCGTAGAGGACGTTGAGCGAGAACTTGCCCTCCGGCGCGCCCTCGAACAGGCGGTGGTGCAGCACCTGCACGCCGGAGAACAGGTAGGGCGCCGAGGGGGCCTCGCCCCGGCGGTGGGGCACGTCGGCGGCGTCGAGCGAGAAATCGCCCTTGCCCTCGTAGCCCACGGCCGTCTCGACCTTTTGCAGCAGCAGCAGGGCGTCCATGCGGTCCGGGTCCCACATGCGGGCGAGGCGGGCCAGCGCCGGCACGTCGCCGTCGGTCCAGATGATGTCGCTGTTGACCACGAAGAACGAGGAATGGCCGAGATGGGGCAAGGCCTTGGCCACGCCGCCGCCGGTCTCCAGCAGCTCCGGCTCGTGGGAGATGGTGATCTCGCTCCGCCCGGCCAGATGCTCCACCACCTTGTCGGCCAGCCAATGGGTGTTGACCACGATGTCGTCGATGCCGGCCCGCTCCACGTGGTCCAGCGCCCGGTCCAGCATGGTGCGCCCCGCCACCTTGACCAGGGGCTTGGGCGTGGCGAGCGTGATGGGCCGCATGCGCAGGCCGAGACCGGCCGCCAGGACCATGGCGTGGGTGATGTGGGCACTCATGGACTGGGCACTCCCCGCGTCTCCTTGGGGATGTGGCGGTCGATCCAGGTCTTCAGCTCGGCCAGCACCGGATGCCGGCACGCATTTTCCAGCAGGCGCCAGACGCGGGGGATGTGGACCAGATAGGAGGGCTTGCCGTCGCGCCGGCACAGCCGGGTGAAGATGCCGATCACCTTGGCGTGGCGCTGCGCGGCCATCACCGCCCAGGAGGCCTCGAACACGGCGCGGTCGAGGTCGGGGAAGCGCTTGAGGAAGCGGCCCTTCATCAGCTCGATCAGCACCGGGTCGATGTCCCGGCGGGCATCCTCCAACAGGCTCATCAGGTCATAGGTCAGGGGACCGATCACCGCGTCCTGGAAATCCAGCAACCCGCAGGCGGCCAGGCCGGGGCGGTCCAGCAGCATCAGGTTGTCCACGTGGAAATCGCGCAGCACCAGGGTGTCGGGCACCATGCGGGCGATGGGGAACAGCCGCCGCCAGATCTCCACGTAGTCGGCCCGCGCCTGCGCGTCGGTATCCTTGCCGGCCATGGCGGGCATGTACCAGTCGGTGAGCAGGCAGGCCTCGGTCAGCAGGCGCTCGTCGTCATAGGGCGGCGTGCCGGCCAGCGCGGATTCGGGCCGCGCCGCGATCTCGGCCAGCACGTCGGTGGCAAGGCGATAGAGCGCCGCCTCGTCGTGCTCGGCGTCCAGCAGGCGGGTATAGGTGGCGTCGCCCAGGTCTTCCAGCAGCAACAGGCCGTTCTCCTCGTCCACCGCCAGCAGGTCGGGGGCGGAGAGACCCAGTTCCTTCAGGTGCCGCGCGATACGCACGAAGGGCCGCACGTCCTCCTTGGGCGGCGGGGCGTCCATCAGCACGGCGGGACGGCCGTCCAGCAAGAGGCGGTCGTAGTGGCGGAAGCTGGCGTCGCCGGCCAGCCTTCCGCGCCTGGCCGCCCCCCAGCCGGCCTTGGTCAGGAAGTCTCGAATAAGATTTTCGCGCTCACTCATTCCATTCATCCTAGAAACACCGCCCTGTCATCCTGAGCGTAAGCGAAGGATCTTTCAGGCATCGGCGGAGGGTGAAAGATGCTTCGCTCACGCTCAGCATGACAAGTCGCACTCATGCAGGAAATCTCCAAGGCGCTCGGCCCAGGGGCCATAGGCGGTCAGGGTGGCGTGGCGGCCCAGCCCGGCCTCGCCCTGTTGCAGCAAAACGTCCAGGCGCTTGCGCGGCAGATGCGGCCCCAGCCGGTCCGGCCATTCGATCAGGCTGATACCCTCGGCGAAGGCCTCCTCCATGTCCAGTTCCAGGGCGTCGTCGGGCTTCTCCAGGCGGTAGAGGTCGAAATGCCAGACCAGCCCCGCCTCGGACTCGTATTGCTGCACCAGGGTGAAGGTGGGGCTGGGCACCTCCTCCTCCTCGTCGGTCAGCGCCCGGATCAGGGCGCGGGCCAGCGTGCTCTTGCCGGTGCCCAGCGTTCCCTCCAGCGCGATGACGTCGCCGGGCCGCACCAGGGCGGCCAGCCGGCGGCCGAGTTCCATGGTGTCGGCCTCGGTGGGCAGGTCGAAGGAGATGACCAGACTCATGCCTTGGCCCTCGGATGGGCGTCGCGATAGACGCGGGTGAGACGGGCGGCGTCCACCTCGGTGTAGCGCTGGGTGGTGGACAGCGAGGAATGCCCCAGCAATTCCTGGATGGTCCGCAGGTCGCCGCCGCCGGCCAGAAGGTGGGTGGCGAAGGAATGCCTGAGCGCGTGCGGCGTGGCGGTGTCGGGCAGCCCCATCAACAGGCGCAACCGCCGCATCTGCCGCTGCACCACGCCGGGATTGAGCGGTCCGCCCCTGGCCCCCAGGAACAGCGGCATGTCGGGATCGGCGGGATAGGGCAGGCGCTTCAGGTAATCGGCGATGGCGTCCCTGACCACCGGCAGGATGGGGACCACCCGCTGCTTGTTGCCCTTGCCGGTGATGACCATGGTGTCGCCCCGGGGCAGGTCGCGCCGCGTCAGCGACAGGGCCTCGCCCAGGCGCAGCCCGGCACCGTAGAGCAGGGTGAACAGCGCCACGTCGCGGGCCGCCAGCCACGGCTCGTCATGCAGTTCGCCGGCGCTGGCCAGTGCCTCCAGCGCCTCGTCGGGGGCGAGCGGCTTGGGCACGGATTTGGGCGGACGCGGCGATTTCACCGCTGTAATGGCCGGGTTATGGACCAGCCCATGGCGGTCGAGGAACTTGAAGAAGCCGCGCAGGGTGCTCATCAACCGCGCCAGGGACGAACGCCCCAGCCCGTCATCGGTGCGCCGCGCCAGGAAGGCGCGGAAATCCCCCGCCCCCAGGCCGTTCAGGGCGGCCAGATCGGGCTCGGCCCCCAGATGCCCGGTCAGGAAGGACAGGAAGGCGGCGAGATCGCGGCCATAGCCGTCCAGGGTATGGCCCGACGCCCGCTTCTCCGCCCCCAGCCATTGCCGCCACGATTCCACCGCCCGGGCGAGATCGGCATGGGCCGCGAAATGGATGGGGGTGGGGGGCATCAGAGCAGCCTTACCCTGTCTTGCCAGGGCGTTCCCGCCACCTTGGCGGCCAGACGCCGGTCGGCCGTCACGACATGGCCTTCGACCTGCGCCGCCAACGCCAGATAGAAGCAGTCGTAAGCGGGATGCCCAAGACGGCAGGCCAAGCCATGGGCCTCGCCCGCCAGGGGGCCTAGAGGATAGGTCTGGTCGATAATCCGGCCCAATGCGGCCAGGGCGGCCTCGCCGGCCGCCTCGTCCAGATGCCCGGCGCTGGCGTAGCGCCACAGGGCGTTGGCGATTTCGGCCATGATGAGATCAGGGGCGACCAGCCGGTCCGAATCGATCAGGGCCTGGGCCCGGGGGGTTTCGTCGCAGTTGATGAGCCACTTCATGGCGACGCTGGCATCGATCACCAGCGTCATCGGCTATCCCTGTCTTCGCGAATCAGGTCGGTGCTGTCCGGGCAGCCCGCCGGCAGGGTGATGCGGACCTTTTCCAGCATCCGGCGCTTCTGATCGCGGCTGAGGGGGGCCGTCTGCCGCAAGGCGTCCCGCAGCTCTGCCTCCAATGATCTGCCGTTCAGTTCGGCCTTGGTGCGGAAGCTGTCGATGATGGCGTCGTCGAGATTGCGAATGACCACGGAGCCCATGGCGAACGACCTCCATTGATATCAAAAATGATATCACTCGAATCGAGGGCTTTCAAGGCCGCCCCTACCCCACGAATCTCCGCACCGATCCCTCGACCACGCGGGCCAGGAAGGTGATCAGCTCGGTGGCCTGGCCGGCGTGGAAGGTGCGGCCGTGGCGCGAGCCCAGCGCCATCGCTCCCTCGGGCGAGCGCCCGCCCGGCGACAGGCGGACCACGGCGGAGGATTGCACCAGACCGGCGCCGCCGGCGAACAGGGCCGGGTCGCCCGGCATCTCCTCGGTCAGCGCGCAGTCGCGGTCGGCCCCGCCCATGATCTGGGCGACGGTGCCGACCGGCAGGGTCAGGATGCCGGGCGCCATCAGTTCGGGCAGGGCTTCCCCGGCCTTTTCGAAGCACAGCGTCGCCACGTCCACGTCCAGAAGGGCCGGCAGGTCGTCGGACACCGCCTCGACCAGCTCGGCCATGGTCTCGGCGCCCAGGATGGACAGCACGGCACGGTGGGTGCGGGTCTGGATGGACATGTTGGAGCGCGACGTGTGGATCAGGTGCTCGGCGGCGCCCCTGACCCGCTCCACCTCGTCCCGCAGGCGCTCGATCATGAACACCTGCATGTCCAGCACGCCGTCGTCCTCGGCCCAGCGCGACGGCGGAGACAGCGACAAAAGCAGGTCGGGATGGCGGACCAGGAAGTCGGGGTGGGCCTGCAGATAGGCCATGACCTGCCGTTCGTCGGGCAGCGGCAGATGCAACACGGCGTCGTCGCGCTTTCGCGCCATGACCAATATCCCTTCCCTGGTTCTCCCTTGTTCCGTAGCTTATGCACGCCATGTCCGCCACTTCAACCCCCTCCCTGTTCAACCCAGGTCATCGCGTCGCCGTGATGCTGCCCCTGCCGCTGGGCGGAGCCTACGATTACGCCGTGGGCCACGAGCCCCTGCGGCCCGGCGATTTCGTCGAGGTCCCCCTGGCAAACCGGCTGGTGACCGGCGTGGTCTGGGGAGAGGGCGACGGCAAGGTGGAAATGGCGAAGCTGCGTCCGGTGGCGCGCCGCCTCGCCGCGCCACCCTTGCCCGAGGTGACGCGGCGCTTCGTCGATTGGGTGGCGGCCTATACAATGGCGCCGCCCGGCGCGGTGCTGAAGATGGCCATGAGCGTGCCCTCGGCCCTGGAGCCCGCGCCCCCCCATCTGGCCCTTCGCCTCGCCGCGATTCTTCCCCAGTTCAAGGAGACCCCCGCCCGGCGCAAGGTCATGGAGGCGGCGGGACGCTTGCCGCCGATGGCGGCGGCCGATCTGGCCCGCGAGGCCGGGGTGGGGCCGGCGGTGGTCAAGGGGCTGGCCGATTCCGGCGTGCTGGAAACCGTCGAACTGCCGCCGCCCCGCGCCTTCGCGCCTCCCGACCTCGCCCAGCAGCGCGCCGCGTTGTCCCCGGCCCAGCAGGAGGCGGCCGACACCCTGGTGGATGCCCTGGACGGCGGCTTCTCGGTGCTGCTGATCGACGGCGTCACCGGCTCGGGCAAGACCGAAGTGTATTTCGAGGCGGTGGCCGCCGCCTTGGCTGCCGGAAAACAGGTGCTGGTGCTGCTGCCCGAGATCGCCCTGTCCGCCCAATGGCTGGAGCGCTTTCGCAAACGCTTCGGGGTGAAGCCGGCCCTGTGGCATTCCGACCTGGGCGATTCCACCCGGCGCAAGACCTGGCGGGCGGTGGCCTCGGGCGAGGCCGCCATCGTGGTCGGCGCCCGTTCCGGCCTGTTCCTGCCGTTCAGGGACCTCGGCCTGATCGTGGTGGACGAGGAGCACGACCAGGCCTTCAAGCAGGAGGACCACGTCTGCTACCACGCCCGCGACATGGCGGTGGTCCGCGCCCGGCTGGGAAATTTTCCCGCCATCCTGGCCTCGGCCACGCCGTCGCTGGAAAGCCTGGCCAACGTCCAGGCCGGACGCTACCGCCTGGTCCATCTGCCCGACCGCCATGCCGGGGCGGTGATGCCCGACATCGTGCCGGTGGATCTGCGCCGCCATCCGCCGCCCCGGGGCCGCTGGCTGTCGCCCAAGCTGTTGGAGGCCCTGGAAGAGGTGCTGGCGGCGGGCGAGCAGGCCATGCTCTATCTCAACCGCCGGGGCTATGCGCCGCTGACGCTGTGCCGCAGTTGCGGCCACCGGCTGCAATGCCCCCACTGCACCGCCTGGCTGGTGGAGCATCGCTCCGCCGGCCGTCTCGTCTGCCACCATTGCGGCCACCACATCCGCCTCCCCGACAAATGCCCGGAATGCGAGGCCGAGGCCAATTTCGCCGCCTGCGGACCGGGGGTGGAGCGGGTGGCGGAGGAGGCCGCCCTGCTGTTCCCCGACGCACGCATCGCGGTGATGACGTCGGACACCTGCACCGGCCCCCACGCGGCGGCCGAGTTCGTGCGCCGGGTCTCCGACCACGAGATCGACCTGCTGGTGGGGACCCAGATCGTCGCCAAGGGCTACCACTTCCCCATGCTGACCCTGGTGGGGGTGGTGGATGCCGATCTCGGGCTGGAGGGCGGCGACCTTCGGGCGGGCGAGCGCACCCACCAATTGCTCTCCCAGGTGGCGGGGCGCGCCGGCCGCGCCGAGCGCCCCGGCCGGGTGCTGCTCCAGACCTACCAGCCCGACCATCCGGTGATGCGCGCGCTGCGCTCGGGCGAGCGCGACGCCTTCATCGCGCGGGAAGCCGAACTGCGCCGCGCCGCCGGCATGCCGCCCTATGGCCGCCTCGCCGCCCTGATCCTGTCGGGTCCCGATGCCGGCATCGTCGATTCCTACGCCCGCGCCCTGGCCAAGGCGGCGCCCCGGGCCGAGGGCGTGCAGGTGCTGGGCCCCGCGCCCGCCCCCATGGCCCTGCTGCGGGGGCGCCACCGCCGCCGCTTCCTGGTGCAGTCCGCCCGCACGGTGAACCTGCAGGCCCTGCTGCGCGACTGGCTTTCCCGCGCCCAGCCGCCAAAGAGCGTCCGCGTCCAGGTGGACGTCGATCCCTACAGCTTTTCTTGAGTGACAAGGTATGGCAAACTTTGCCATGTCTCAGCTCCAAGGAGTTCGTCATGGCGACCATGAACGTATCCCTGCCCGACCCCATGCGCGAATGGGTGGATTCCCAGGTCAAGGGCGGTGTCTACGCCAATGCCAGCGACTATATCCGTGACCTGATCCGCCACGACCAGCAGCGGCGCCAGGTTCTGGAGGCCGCCATCGCCGAGGGGCTGGATAGCGGCCGCAGCCCGCGCAAGGCCGAAGACATCATGGCCGAGGCAAAATCCCGCCTCGCACATGGCTGATTACGTCCTTTCCAACAAGGCCGCCGACGATCTTGGCCGTATCGACCAGGCTGCGGAAAACTCGCTTGCCACTCTAATTTGCCCGTCACCCCCGCGAAGGCGGGGGTCCATGTTGACGCAATTTGGCGGCGTCAACACAAGATGTAGTTGGCTGATGCATGGATTCCCGCCTTCGCGGGAATGACGACTTCTTGGGACGAGTTTTTCCGCACCCTGTTAAGGATTTTCATGCCCGCCCCCCTGCACGTCCTCAACCATGTCTTCGGTTTTCCCGCCTTTCGCGGCCAGCAGGCCGAGGTGATCGACCATGTGGTGGCGGGCGGCGACGCGCTGGTGCTGATGCCCACCGGGGCGGGCAAGTCGCTGTGCTATCAGGTGCCGGCGCTGTGCCGCGAGGGCGTGGCGGTGGTGGTCTCGCCGCTGATCGCCCTGATGCAGAATCAGGTGGAGGCGCTGAACCAGCTGGGCGTGCGCGCCGCCGCGCTCAATTCCGCCCGCAGCCTGGACGAGGTCCGGGTCATCGAGCGCCGCATGCAGGCGGGCGAGCTGGACCTGGTCTACGTCGCCCCCGAGCGCCTGGTGCTGCCCGGCTTCCTCTCCCTGCTGGAGGACTGCCGGATCGCCCTGTTCGCCATCGACGAGGCCCATTGCGTCTCGCAATGGGGGCACGATTTCCGCCCGGAATACCTGCAGCTGGCCCTGCTGCACGAGCGCTTCCCAAGGGTTCCCCGCATCGCGCTGACCGCCACCGCCGACGGCCCCACCCGCAGGGACATCGCCGAGCGCCTCAACCTCCAGGACGGACGGCATTTCGTCGCCGGCTTCGACCGTCCCAACATCCGCTACCGCATCGCCGCCAAGAACAATGCCCGCGAGCAGCTGCTGCGCTTCATCGAGACCGAGCACGGCGGGCCGGGAGCGGAATCGGGCATCGTCTACTGCCTGTCGCGGGCCAAGGTGGAGGAGATCGCCTCCTGGCTGGCGGCCAAGGGCTATACCGCGCTGCCCTACCATGCCGGCCTCGACCAGTCGGTGCGCGCCGCCAACCAGGAGCGCTTCCTGCGCGAGGAAGGCATCGTCATGGTGGCGACCATCGCCTTCGGCATGGGCATCGACAAGCCGGACGTGCGCTTCGTCGCCCACCTGGATCTGCCCAAGAGCCTGGAGGCCTATTACCAGGAAACCGGCCGCGCCGGTCGCGACGGGCTGCCCGCCGACGCCTGGATGGCCTATGGCCTGGAGGACGTGGCCAAGCTGGGGCAGTTCATCGCCGCCAGCCAGGCCTCGGACGCCCAGAAGCGCATCGAGCGCCTCAAGCTCAACGCCCTGCTCGGCCTGTGCGAGACCACCCGCTGCCGCCGCCAGGTGCTGCTCGACTATTTCGGCGAGACCGAGCACCGGCCCTGCGGCAATTGCGACACCTGCCTGGAGCCGGTGGCCTCGTTCGACGGCACCGAGCTGGCCAGGAAGGCGCTCAGCTGCGTCTACCGCACCGGCGAGAGCTTCGGGGCCGGCCACGTCATCGACGTGCTGCTGGGCAAGGACAACGAGAAGATTCGCCGTTTCGGCCACGACCGGCTCAGCACCTTCGGCATCGGCACCGAACTGCCGGCCGAGCAGTGGCGCTCGGTGCTGCGGCAATTGGTGGCGGCCGGCATGCTCGCCATCGACACCGAGGGCCACGGCGCCTTCAAGCTGACCGAGGCCTGCCGGCCGGTGCTGCGCGGCGAGGTCCGCGTCGACCTCAGGCGCGACCCCCTGCCCGCCCGGGGCAAGGCCAAGACGTCAAGCGGACGGAAATCCGCCGCGCCGCTGACCGACCCGTCCGACGAGGCCCTGTTCCAGCATCTGCGGGCCGAGCGCCTGGCCCTGGCCAAGGCCCAGGGCGTGCCGCCCTACGTCATCTGGCACGATTCGACGCTGCTCGACATCGCGCGGCGCCGGCCGCGCCACATGGACGAGCTGGAGGGTATCGCCGGCCTGGGCGAGGCCAAGCGCGAGCGCTACGGCCGAATTCTGCTGGATTCCGTGGCGGCGTTCGAGGGGCGGGAATAAGGCCCGCCCCTCTTGGACGCCATCGCGGCGGCTCTACCCGACGATGTGGGCGCCACCGTCGATGTACAGGGTGGTGCCGGTCACCGACTTGGCCAGGTCGCTGACCAGATAGGCGGCGAACGAGCCGCAATCGTTGATGTCGGCCAGCTGGTGGGTCGGCGCCTTCTGGGCGGCGGCGTCCATCAGCTCGTCGAAGCGGTCGATGCCCGAGGCGGCGCGGGTCTTCAGCGGGCCGGGCGACAGGGCCAGGACGCGGATGCCCTTGGGGCCCAGCTCATGCGCCAGGTACTTGGTGGTGCTTTCCAGCGCCGCCTTGACCGGGCCCATGACGTTGTAATGCTCGACCACCTTGCGGCCGCCGTAGAACGACACGGTGATCAGCGAGCCGCCGTTCTTCATCAGCGGCTCGGCCAGCTTGGCGCAACGCACGAACGAGAAGCACGACACGTCCATGGCCAGGGCGAACCCCTCGCGCGAGCAATCGGTGACCCGGCCGTGCAGGTCGTCGCGGTTGGCGTAGGCGATGGAGTGGATGACGAAATCCAGGCGGCCCCACTTCTCCTCGATGGCCTTGAACACCGCCTCCAGCTGCCCGTCTTCCCGCACGTCGCAGGGCATGTAGATGGGGGCGTAGAGCTGCTCGGCCAGGGGACGGACGTACTTGTCGCTCTTCTCGTTGAGGTAGGTGATGGCCAGCTCGGCGCCATAGGCGTGGCAATGGCGGGCGCAGCCATAGGCGATGGACTGGTCGTTGGCGATGCCGATCACCAGTCCCTTCTTGCCGCGGAGGTCGAGAAGCTGCAGCGGCGCCGGGGCGCCATTGGCGGTTCCATTCATGTCAGGCCCATCTCCAAAGTATGTTGCTGCAGTGCAGCATAGACCTCTCCCGCCCGGGCCTCAAGCGGTATGACCAAATCAGGCCTGCATTTCGCACAACGGTAATATTCGGAAAACATTGAATGTTCGCCACCCCGCCAACGAGCTTGACGCTCGGCGGCGGCGGGCGCTATGTCTTTGACGTGGTGATTTGTCCGACCGGATTGCGGCCACGTAAAACATTCCGCTAAAGAGGTCCGAGTGCTCCGAATGTCGAGCCCCCGGCCCGCTCCATGGTCGGGGCTTTTGTTTTCGGAGGTACCATGAGCAGCAACGAGTCCAAGCCGTCCCGCCCCTGGCGCCCCCGCACCAAGGCGGTGCGCGGCGGTCTTGCCCGCACCAATTTCAGCGAGACGGCCGAAGCCATGTTCATGACCTCGGGCTATGTCTACGGCAGCGCCGAGGAGGCCGAGGCCAGCTTCGACGGCACGCTGGACCGCATGGTCTATTCCCGCTTCAAGAACCCCACCGTGGCCATGTTCGAGCAGCGTCTGGCCGAGATGGAGGGCGCGCCCCAGGGCATGAATATCGCATGCCGCGCCACCGCCTCGGGCATGGCCGCCGTGCATGCCGCCCTGCTCTGCCAGCTGCGGGCCGGCGACCGGGTGGTGGCGTCCAAGGCGCTGTTCGGCTCGTGCCACTGGATCATCAACGAATTGCTGCCGCGCTACGGAATCGAGCGGGTGTTCGTGGACGGCACCGATCTCGCGGCCTGGGAAGCGGCGCTCGCCAAGCCCACCGCCTGCGTCTTCCTCGAGACCCCCTCCAATCCCACGCTGGAGATCATCGATCTGGCCGCCGTGTGCGATCTCGCCCACAAGGCCGGGGCCAAGGTGGTGGTGGACAACGTCTTCGCCACCCCCATCCTGCAGAGCCCCTTCGAACTGGGCGCCGACATCGTCGCCTATTCCGCCACCAAGCACATGGACGGCCAGGGGCGCTGTCTGGGCGGCGCGGTGCTGGGCTCCGTCGAGTTCTGCAACGACGTGCTCGGCCCCTTCCTGCGCAACACCGGGCCAGCGCTGTCGCCGTTCAACGCCTGGGTGCTGCTGAAGGGCCTGGAGACCCTGGACCTGCGCATGGAGCGCCACTGCGCCAACGCGCTGAAGGTCGCCCGCTTCCTGGAAACCCGCCCGGAAGTGGCCCGGGTGATCTATCCCGGCCTGGAAAGCCACCCGCAGCACGACCTCGCCGGGCGCCAGATGAAGGGCTGGGGCTCCATCGTCGCCATCGAGCTGAAGGGCGGAAAATCTTCGGCCTACAAGCTGCTGAACGGCGTGGAACTGATCGACATCTCCAACAACCTGGGCGATGCCAAGAGCCTGATGACCCATCCCTGGACCACCACCCACCAGCGCCTCGCACCCGAGGACAAGCTGGCCATGGGCATTTCCGAAGGCCTGGTGCGCCTGTCGGTGGGGCTGGAGGACGGCGACGATCTGGTCGAGGATCTGGGCCGGGCGCTGGAACGCTAGAATTCCTCGATTCTGTTCGGTGGACAAAGACCGGCACCCGCCTGATATGATGGGTGCCGGTATTGTTCCGGACGAGGATTCCCATGTACAGCCAGACCACCCGGGACATCGAGGTGACCGTCAAGCCGTTCTACCTGGACGACCAGTCCTCGCCCGGCGACAACCACTTCGTCTGGGCCTACCGCGTGCGCATCGTCAACAAGGGCAAGAGCACCGTCCAGCTGATGCGCCGTCACTGGGTGATCACCGACGCCATCGGGCGGGTGCAGGAGGTCAAGGGCCCCGGTGTGGTGGGCGAGCAGCCGGTGCTGCGCCCCGGCGACGCCTACGAGTACACCTCGGGCACGCCCCTGCCCACGCCGTCCGGCATCATGGTCGGCACCTACGAGATGGAGGACGAGGACGGCTCGGCCTTCGACATCGCCATCCCCGCCTTCTCGCTGGACAGCCCGCACGAGAAGCCCCGACTGAATTAGTCGGACTTGTAAAACCAGGGGGGCGCCGCCACATGCCGGATCGTGACCAACGCCAAAGGAATGCCGCCGTGAGCAACGACGCCACCACCCTCTCCCTCCCCAAGGAACTGCTTCCCGCCACCGGTTCCGGCCTGAACCGGCCGACGCGGGAGGAGGCCGAGGACGCGGTCCGCACCCTGCTGCGCTGGGCCGGCGACGATCCCGACCGCGAAGGCCTGGTGGGCACCCCCGACCGGGTGGTGCGCGCCTACGAGGAGTTCTTCTCCGGCTACGACCAGGACCCCACCGAGATCCTGCACCGCACCTTCGAGGAGACCGACGGCTACGACGAGATGGTGCTGCTGCGCGACATCCGCCTGGAATCCCATTGCGAGCACCACGTGGTGCCGATCATCGGCAAGGCGCACGTGGCCTACCTGCCCAACCGCCGGGTGGTGGGCATCTCCAAGCTGGCCCGCGTGGTGGAGATCTATTCGCGGCGCTTGCAGATCCAGGAAAAACTCACCGCCCAGATCGCCAACACCATCAACGACGTGCTGCAGCCCAAGGGCGTGGCGGTGGTGATCGAGGCGGCGCATCAGTGCATGACCACGCGCGGCATCCACAAGCCCGGCGTCACCATGGTCACCAGCCGCATGCTGGGCGCCTTCCGCGACGATCCGGCCACCCGCCGCGAATTCATGGCGCTGATCCACAACCAGCATTCGGGCGGGTTGTCCAACGTTTAGGGGGGGGCGAGCCCCTTACTTCTTGGTCTTGCCCCGGGGCATGCGCGATTCCATCAGGGCATGCAGCTTGGTGTCGAACAGCCAGAGCATGACGCCCTCGCCGTCCTCCTTCATCTGGCCCTCGTTGGTGCCGTTCAGCCAGCGGACGAAATAGGGCACCTTCTGCACCGGCGCCCCCCAGCGCTCGGTCAGGAAGGCCAGGGTGGCGGGAAAGGCGTTGGGTTCCTGGCGGCCGACGATCTGGAAGATGCGCTGGCTGCCCGCCTCGTCCTCGATGGTCAGGAACCACAGCTCGGTGGGGATGCCGCCCACCAGGGCCGGGCGCGGGCTCCAGTTGTTCCTGCCGTCGTCCTGGAACAGGGCGCAGCGGTCCACCTTGGCGGTGACCATGGCGCCCACCATCATCAGCGGCGTCTTCTCGACCCCCGGCGGCTTCTCGGCGTCCCAGCCGCACACCATCTTGGTGTTGGCGGGCAAGGCGGAAAAGCGCAGCTGGTTGGCGCGCATGCCCAACTGGGCCGGCCCCAGGTCCAGGGGACGGGTGGTGTCGGCGGCCAGAGCGGGCAAGGCGGACAGCAGCAGGCAGACAACGACGGCAAGACGCATGGGGCTTACTCGCGGATGGCGGTTCCGGGGGATCTCATCAATTTGCGCAGGCGGACGTCACCCACCGCCACGGCGAATTCGTCGGGATATTTCTCATCGACGAACATCAGGGTCTCGTGCTGCTCGTCCTGCCAGCCGAGGAAGCGGTGCCCCCGGGTCGAGGGCTCGCCCAGCATGGCGCCCAGCAGCCCCGCCGCCTTGTCCCATTCGGAATTGCGGCCCCACAGGCTGAACTGGGCCAGGCGGTAGCGCCCCTGGGCCCCCTGCTCGACGAAGATCAGCCACAGCCGCGCCGCGCCCAGAGCGGTGGGTACCCCAGCGATGGACCAGGTGTCGGTTCCGTCGTCGGCGAACACGGCGCAGCGCCGGACATGGTCCGCCCCGCGCGAGCGCTGGGTCTTCATCAGGCCGGGATTGGCCAGCCTGGGCTTGTCGGTGTCGGACTCGCAGACGATGCGCCGGCCGGGCTCCAGCTTCATGGCCCGCACGTCCTCGAACAGGGCGCCGGGTTGCGGCAGGCCCTCGCCCAGGGCGCGGACCACCTTCTGGTCGGCCAGGGCGGGACCAGAAGCCGCGATCACCGCCACCAGCAGTGTCCAGAACCGCGATCGAACCCTCATCAATGTTCACCAGATCATTTCGCGACTGCGAAGTATGGCATGGGGAACGGCACTCCGTCACCGGGTCTCCGACGCAAGGGTCGCAAGCTTTTCTGACGCGGCCCTGTCGCCGCCCGACGGAAGCGGCGCGGACGCGTCGGCGATCCAGGCGGCGATGTCGTCGATCACCACCTGGGCCTGGAGGTCGCGCAGCAGCATGTGCCAGCCGTTGGCGTAAAGCGCCGCCCGCTGGCCGCCGCCCAGGCGGGGCAGGGCCGCCACCGCCGCCCAGGTGGGCCCGGGCGGGATGATCTCGTCACGCGCGCCGTACAGCAGGAGGGCGGGCAGATCGAGAAGCGGGGCGTCGGCCTGGGCGGCGTCCATCAGGTCCACCAGCCCGTGAATGGCGTCGACCCGGGTCTCCTTGATGACCAGGGGGTCCCGGGACAGGGCGCGCAGCATCTCGATGTTGTCCGACGGCTGGATCTTCAGACCCCGTCCGGTCAGCGTCCAGCCGGGAGCAATCTGATAGGCCAGCCACAGGGCTGCCCGCTGGTACCAGGGCATGCTGGCCCGCCCCCATACCGCCGGCGCCGACAGGATCACGCCGCTGACCTCGGGCATGGGAGCGTGGACGGCGGCCTCGATGGCCACCGCGCCGCCCATGCTCTCGCCCAGCAGATAGAGCGGCGCTCCCGGATGGCGGGCGGCCAGCAGACGGGCGGCGGTCCGCAAATCGGCGGCCATGGCCGCGGTGGACGACCACCAGCCGGGATGGGGACCGGCGCCGAAGCCCCGCTGGTCGTAGGCGTAGACGGCGATGCCCTTGGCGGCCAGCGCCTTGCCCGGGCCAAGGAAGGCGTTGGAATAGTCGTTCATGCCATGGATTGCGACCACCACCGCCCGGGGCTCGGCCGCCGGCAACCACGAGCGCAGCGGCAGCCGCGCCCCGTCGGCGGCGATGATGGCATCGGCCTCCAGGGCGGCGGACCGAATATCCGGGCCGGCGGGATGGGTAGCGGCGGCGCAGGCGGAGAGCAGCAGACCCATCAGCAGCCCTCCCAGCCGGTGCATCATTTCGACGAGGTCAGTTGCAGGAAGATGTCCTCGAGGTCGGTTTCCTCGGTGGACAGGTCGGCGATGGCGAGATCGGCGGCGGCGAAGGCGGCGAGGATGCGGCCCATGGGCGTGGCCGAGGGACGGTAGCGCAGCAGCAGCCGCCGGGAATCAAGGCGTTCCGGCCCGAACGGCGCCAGTTGGGCCGGAATCTCGGCCAGATCGGCCTCGAGCGTGATGGTCAGCGCCTTGCCGTCGATGCGCTTCAGCAGGTTGGGCGTGGAATCGCAGGCCACCAGCTTGCCGTGATTGATGATGGCGATGCGGTCGCACAGTTCCTCCGCCTCCTCCAGATAGTGGGTGGTCAACAGGATGGTGGTGCCGCGCGCGTTGAGTTCGCGCACATAGGCCCACAATTGCTGGCGCAGCTCGATGTCGACGCCGGCGGTGGGCTCGTCGAGGACCAGCACCGGCGGAGAATGGACCATGGCCTTGGCCACCAGCAGGCGGCGGCGCATGCCGCCCGACAGCGTCCGGGCATAGGCGCCGGCCTTGTCGGCCAGCCCCACCGCCTCAAGAATCTCCATGGTGCGGCGCTCGGCCTTGGGCACGCCGTACATGCCGGCCTGCACGTCCAGCAGTTCCCTGGGCGTGAAGAAGGGGTCCAGGTTCAGTTCCTGCGGCACCACGCCGATGGCGGCCTTGGCGCCCCGCCCGTCCACGTCGATGTCGCGGTCCCAGATTCGGACCCGGCCCTCGGTCTTCAGCACCAGGCCCGCCAGGATATTGATGAAGGTGCTCTTGCCCGCCCCGTTGGGGCCGAGCAGGCCGAAGAACGAACCGCGCGGCACCGACAGCCCGACGCCGTCGAGAGCGCGCTTTTCACCGCCCCGGCCGCGATAGACCTTGACCAGGGAGTGGGCTTCGACCGCCGATTCGGGCAGGGTGGCGTGAGAGAGTGATTGAACCATGGCCGCCAATGGGTATCATCCGGCCAACACCCCGGTCAACGGAGCACCCATGTCGTCCGCGTCAACCCAGCCCGCCGCCGCCTTCGAAACCATCACCGTGTCCACCGCCTCCGTCGCCTGCGACGGCGACGTGGCCAAGGGTCTCGGCCATCCCCGCGTCTTCCTCGACCTCACCGCCGAGGGCAGGATCGTGTGCCCCTATTGCTCGCGCACCTACGTGCTGGCCGAGGGCGCCAAGATCGGTCATCACTGAAGCCGATTGCATCGGCCTCAGCATTGCCTGTGGCGCGCCCGTGCCGGGCGGGCTCAATCGCCGCTCGGGCTTTTGAGGGTTTTTCCTTCTGAAAGGGCGGCATCATGTCCTCCCCCCGCCACGTCTACCTGATCGACGGCTCGGGCTTCATCTTCCGGGCCTTTCACGGCCTGCCGCCCATGACCCGGGCCGACGGCACGCCGGTGAACGCCGTCTACGGCTTCACCACCATGCTGATGAAGCTGCTGTCCGACACCGACGCCGATCATCTGGCGGTGATCTTCGATTCGTCGCGCAAGACCTTCCGCAGCGACATCTACCCCGAATACAAGGCCCACCGCCCGCCGGCCCCCGAGGAGCTGGTGCCCCAGTTCCCCCTGGTACGCGAGGCGACGCGGGCCTTCGACCTGCCGGCCATCGAGCTGGAAGGGTTCGAGGCCGACGATCTGATCGCCACCTATGCCCGGCTGGCGGTCGAGGCGGGGGCCAGGGTGACCATCGTCTCGTCCGACAAGGACCTGATGCAGCTGGTGGGGCCGGGGGTCGAGATGTTCGACCCCATGAAGAACCGCGCCATCGGCGAGGCCGAGGTGCGGGAAAAGTTCGGCGTTGCCCCGGACAAGGTGGTGGACGTCCAGGCCCTGTGCGGTGATTCCTCGGACAACGTGCCGGGTGTGCCGGGCATCGGGGTCAAGACCGCCGCCCAATTGATCGAGGAATACGGCGACCTCGACACCCTGCTGGCCCGGGCCGGCGAGATCAAGCAGCCCAAGCGCCGCGAGACCCTGCAGCAGAACGCCGATCTCGCCCGCATCTCACGCGAATTGGTGCGCCTGCGCGCCGACGCGCCGGTGCCGGTGCCGCTGGCCGAGCTTGGCGTCAGGCCGCCGGCCCCGGACAAGCTGGCCGCCTTCTGCGCCGCCCAGGGCTTCAAGTCGCTGCTGGGCCGCCTCAACGCCAGGATTCCCGCCGCGCCCACCGCCACGCGGGCCATCGCGGCCGCCGCTCCGGCCGAGGTTCCCTCCCTGCCGACCAAGGTGGAGACCGCCTACGAGCTGGTCACCGATCTTGCCGTCCTGGATCGCTGGATCGCCAAGGCCACCGAGACCGGGCTGGTGGGCTTCGACACCGAGACCACCGGCCTCGATCCCCTGCGCGCCAGACTGGTCGGACTCTCCCTGGCCGTGGCGCCGGGCCGGGCCTGCTACATCCCGGTGATGCATTCCCCGGCCCAGGCCCAGGGCGACCTGCTGGGCGGGCTGGATGGCCCCGCCGCCGACGCGCCCAGGCTGATTCCGGCCGCCGAGACCCTGGCACGCCTGAAGCCGCTGCTGGCCGATCCTTCGGTGCTGAAGGTCGGGCACAACATCAAGTACGACATGCAGGTGATGGCCGGACTCGGGCTCAAGGTGGAGCCCTTCGACGACACCATGCTGCTGTCCTACGTGCTGGACGGGGCCAGCCACGGCCACGGGCTGGACGAGCTGTGCCTGCTGCATCTCGGCCATGCCAACATCGCCTTCTCCGAGGTGTGCGGCACGGGCCGCAATCAGGTGACCTTCGACCGCGTGCCGCTGGACAAGGCCTGCGCCTATGCCGCCGAGGACGCGGACATGACGCTGCGCCTGCACGCCCTGTTGAAGCCCCGCCTGCTGGCCGATCGCATGGTCACCGTCTACGAGACGCTGGAGCGCCCGCTGGTGCCGGTGATCAGCGCCATGGAGCGCGACGGCATCAAGGTCGACCGCGCCCAGCTGATGGGGCTGTCCGAGGATTTCGGCCGCCGCCTGGGCGAGCTGGAGACCGAGGTGGTGGCCCTGAACAACGGCGAGGCCTTCAACCTGGGCTCGCCGCAGCAATTGGGCAAGGTGCTGTTCGAGACCCTGGGGCTTCCCGGCGGCAAGAAGACCAAGACCGGCCAGTGGGCCACCGGCGCCGACGTGTTGGAGGAGCTGGCCCCCCTGCATCCCCTGCCCGCCCGCCTGCTGGACTGGCGCATGCTGTCCAAGCTGAAGGGCACCTACACCGACGCCCTGGTGGCCCAGATCAACCCCGCCACCGGACGCGTCCACACCTCCTATGCGCTGGCCGCCACCACCACCGGGCGGCTGTCGTCCTCCGATCCCAATCTGCAGAACATCCCCATCCGCACCGAGGAAGGCCGCAAGATCCGCCACGCCTTCGTGGCCGAGCCGGGCAAGAAGCTGATCAGCGCCGACTATTCCCAGATCGAGCTGCGCCTGGTCGCCCATGTGGCGGCGATCGAGGGCCTGCGCGACGCCTTCGCCAAGGGCGAGGACATCCACGCCATCACCGCCTCCCAGGTGTTCGGCGTGCCGGTGGAGGGCATCGATTCCGCGCTCCGGCGCCGGGCCAAGGCCATCAATTTCGGCATCATCTACGGCATCAGCGCCTTCGGCCTGGCCGCCCAGCTGGGCATCCCCCAGGGCGAGGCCAAGGCCTATATCGAGGCCTATTTCGCCCGCTACCCCGAGATCCGCGCCTATATGGAGCGGACCAAGGAGGAGGCGAGGGAGAACGGCTTCGTCACCACCCTGTTCGGCCGCAAGGTCTTCACGCCGGGCATCAAGGACAAGAACGGCGCCATGCGGGCCTTCGCCGAGCGCGCCGCCATCAACGGCCCCATCCAGGGCGGGGCCGCCGACATCATCAAGCGCGCCATGATCCGCCTGCCCGCCGCCCTGACCGATGCCGGGCTGAAAGCCCGCCTGCTGCTCCAGGTCCATGACGAACTGGTGCTGGAAGCCCCCGAGGCCGAGGCCGAGGCCACCGTCGCCGTGGTGAAGCGCGTCATGGAATCCGCCGCCGCCCTTTCGGTCCCCCTGCTGGTGGAAGCCGGCATCGCCGACAGCTGGGACGCGGCCCACTAAAGGCGAAGGGACTCGTCCCTTCGCGCATCTCCTGTCATCGTCGCCCCGACATCGGCAACTTTCGCGATTACATACCTTCGGCGTGTTAACCGGCGGGAGAAATGCCGCTTATGCAAAGCTCACAATTACATCTCGTTTACATGCCATTTAACAAGTGAACGCAATAACAAGAGAACCATTACAATACGCATATTTGTAATATGGGCATTATTTGGTTGCGGAAGGACGATTCCAGGACATACCATCGCCCTATCAAGGCCTCCGTCACCGGGACGGGGTGATACCGCACGGCATTCGCCGGAAGGGGGAACTCATGGACGCAGCGACGTTGGAGATGGTGTTGACCGCCTACGACGAAACCGTCCAGGATGCCCTGGCGGCCGGCCGTGGCGACGCCGTCGCCCATTCCGAGGGATTGACCGCGGCTTCCATGCTGCTGGCGGCCGTCACCGGGGTGGAGGATTCCGCCGCCCGCGCCGAGGTCGAGGCCCTTGATCCCAGACAGAGGCTCGCCGCTTGAACCACGGCGACGATGGTTTCGTGGATGACATCAAAGCCATGATCGAGACGCTGACCGAAGAAAAGAACCGGCTCGATTTCGAGCTGGACGCGGCCCTTCACACCTTCGCCGAATACGAGGAAGGCATGAACGTCCGCTGGCAGACCGCCGACCCCGCCGCCCGTCAGGCCCTGATGGAAGAGCGCAATCAGGTCGAGGAACAGCTGGGCATCGTCACCATGGTATTGCGGCTCGACGAAATTCGCGAACAGCTGGACGCGCTCCGTCAGCAGGTGGCCTGAAGCTATTTCATGCGCACGCGATAGCGCAGCACCGCCTCGCCCTTGGCGGGAACCGCAACCGTCCAGCGGACCAGGGCGGCACCCTCCCTGACGTGGGGAAGGTTTTCCTCCAGCATCAGCCAGTCGGGACGGAAGGCTTCGCGCACCGTCACCGTGGCCGGCTGGTCGCCGCCATTGGCGAGGCGCACCTCCCAGGCGGATTCGCTGACCTCGGCCGAGACCTTCTGGAAGTCGCTCTGCACCCGCCGGGCGGTGAGGTCGAAGGACTGGCCCAGGCTGAGGCGGGCCTCGGCCCCCTCGGGCAGGGCCGGCAGCTGGTCCTCGCCCAGCAGGACCAGCTCGCCACCGGGGCCGCGCATGGTCACCCGGATGGGACCGGCGGGAATCGGTCGGCCCAGCCCCGCCTTGGCGGTGTTGGCGAAGGCCAGCCGCAGCACCGGATGCTGGGGCCGCGACTCCAGGGCCCGCGACAGGAACGGATGGATGCCCTGGGGGTCCAGGGTCAGTTCCCGGCTGACCGCCACCTGGGCGGGCGGCATCAGCGGCACCTGCCGGCTTTCGCCGTCGCGCAGGGTGAGCGGCCGGGGCAGGGTGTAGACGTGGTAAAGGCCCGCCGCCTCGCGCGACGGCATGGTGGCGGACTCGGCCATGGCGCGGGCCGCCATCATCATCTTGGGCACCCCGCCACCGGCCTGGGTGGCGCCCGCCACCAGACGCAGGGTGGCATCGGTGAAATCGGCGCCGCTGGCGTTGCTGACGTCGGCCCAGACGGTGAGAGCCAGACGGTCGCCCTTCAACTCGCCGCTGGCCAGCGGCGTCCAGGCCAGTCCGTCGGCGGCATAGGACAGGTCCACCTCGCGCCGCCCGGCGCTGTCCGCCTCCACCTGGGCGCGGAAGGACGGACGCGGCGCCAGGCCCGGCGCCAGGGAATCATAGACGATACGCAACGGCCGGCCGGCCACCACCTTGCCGTCCGCCTCGAACAGCGGCGTGCCCTCGGCGGCCAGCACCGTGGCCTTCTGCGCCGGTGTGTCGCCATCCCACACCACCGCCACGGTGCGGCCGAGATGGGCGGCCAGCTGCCGCTCCGCCGAAAGGAGGCCGGCATCGACCCAGCGCTCGGCGACGCCGAGGCCCGCCCCTTCCAGGGTGGCGCTGCCGGGGCGGATGGTACGGGGAATGCCGTCCAGGACCAGGGACGAGGCGCCCTTGTCCAGCATCGCCGCGCGACGGTCGCGGACCAAAGCCGGACCATCCTGGTGCAGGGTCAGCGACAGGGCGGACCGGGTGTCGGCGGGCAGGGAGACCTCGCCGGCCGACGCGGCGGCGGGCGCGGCCAGCAGAAACAGCAGGGTAAGAGGACGGGGCATGAACCGGACTCCAGGGGCAAAGCATCGAGCGTCAAATCCGAGACGGATTGTCACCCTGAGGCGCGGCCGAAGGGTCTTTCAGGCACTTGCGGCAACCGCCTCAGGCTGAAAGATGCTTCGCTGCGCTCAGCATGACAGCGCGTTTCATATTCGACGCCCGCCGCTCCAGCCTGCCAACCCTGGACCCGGAATGCGGCTAAACCATGGTCAGCGAACGGAGACCCTGTCCACCACCCACTTGACGCCATCGAAGGTGCGGACGAAGGCGGCGGCCTTGTCCACGTCGGCCTTGGTGCGGGTGGTGCCCTGCAGATAGGCGACGCCGTTGACCACGCGGACCACATAGGCGCCGTTGATGTCGTCGTTGCCCAGCAGGGCCTTGTAGATGCGCTGCTCCAGGTTGCCGTCGGGGACATAGGCGGTCTGGCCGGGATTTTCGGCCAGGACCAGTTCGTCGTGGACCTGGGCAACGCCCTCGATGGAACGGACCAGCTGGTCGGCGCGGCGGCGCAGCTCGGGCTTGGTGACGGCGCCGGTGAGCAGGACGCCGCCGTCCCAGGCCCGCACCGAGACGCCCTTGAACGCCTCCTTGTCGGCCTGGTTGAGCAGGGCGATGGCCCGCTGGCCGACGGCGTCGTCCCAATTGCGCTCGCCGCGCGGGCGCACCACGCGTCCCTGGGAATCGAAGCTCAGCTCGGTGGTGCGGGGCGGGGCGGTCAGGGTCGGCGCCGGCTGGTCGGGAGCGCAGGCGGCCAGGCCGCACAGGGCGAGGCAAAGGCAGAGGGCTCTAGCGGATTTCTTCATGATTTTCGTCGCCGTCTTCTTCGATGACCGCCTCGGTGGCGGCGTCCAGGTGCCGGCCGTGGCGGAAGCGGCGGAACAGCCACACACCCATCACCCCGGAGGCGACGAACAATACCACGCTGGCGCCGATGCGGAAGACCGGATCAACCTGGATGCCGCTGCCCAGCAGCGCGAAGACGATGCTTTGCGGCAGATAGCCCAGCAGGGAGCCGCCGAAAAAGGCGATGGCCCGGCTTCCCGACACACCGGCCGCCATGTTGGTGATGACGTTGCTGCCCACCGGCAGCAGGCGGATCAGCAGGGTCATGGCGAAGGTGTTGCCGGCCAGGAAGGCGTCGATGCGGGCGATGCGCTCGGGAAAGCGCGCCACCACGAAGCCGCGTCCCATGAAGCGGGCATAGAAGAACGTGGTGACGCAGCCCAGCATGGAGGCCAGGGTGGACCACAGAAGACCCTCGGCGAAACCGAAGGCGTAGCCGGCCAGGAAGCACACCCCCTGGCGCGGCAGGCCGAAGCAGACGGCCAGCGCCCCGATCAGGACGAACAGGGCGTCGCCGCTCAGGCCCTTGCCCCGGATCTCGGAATCGATCCAGTGGGTATCCAGCGCGTCCTTGAGGCCCAGGCCTTCCAGCACGAAGCCGACGGCCGCGAAGGTGGCGATCAGCACCAGCCCCTTAGCCATGGCGCGGGGATTGAGCAGGGGGTGACGGCGGCTCGTCACTCGCTGCTCTCGATGACCGGATTTCTGGCCCGGCGCATCAGCCACATGACGCCGAACAGATCGACGATGCCCACCCACAGGCGATTCCACACCCCGTATTTCGAGGTGCCGCGCTCGCGCGGGCGGTGGTTGACCTTGACCACCTCCACCGACCCGCCGGCCCGGATGACCAGGGCGGCCATGAAGCGGTGCATGTGGTCGAAGCGGGGCAGGTCCAGGAACAGCTCGCGCGGCAGCAGCTTGATGCCGCTGCCCGAATCCGGCGTCCTGTCCTTCAGCAGCTTGGAGCGGATGGCATTGGCCAGCTTCGAGGACAGCCGGCGGATGCCGTCGTCGCGGCGGTTGGCGCGCCAGCCGGTGACCATCAGCCGGGGCCGCACGTCATCGGGCTGGGAACGCCAGTGCTCCAGCATGGCGGGCAGGTCGGCGGGATCGTTCTGTCCGTCGCCGTCCAGGGTGGCGATCAGCCTGCCGCCGGCATGGCGCACGCCGGTGGCCACCGCCTGGCTCTGGCCGCAGCTGACCTTGTGGCGGACCACCCGGAGGCGGGGATGGATGGAACGGGCCTGGTCCAGCGCCGCCGGCGTGCCGTCGTCCGATCCGTCGTCCACGTAGACGATCTCGAACTCCACCTTGCCCTGAAGCGCCATGTGGATCTCGTCCAGCAGCGGACGGATGTTCTCGGCCTCGTTCTTGACCGGGACGACCACCGACAGTTCAGGAACGGCGAGGCTGGTCACGACAGGCCCGCCCGCCCCATCTCCAGGAATTTCT
Source organism: Paramagnetospirillum sp. (assembly GCF_058402745.1). Classification (NCBI taxonomy): domain Bacteria; kingdom Pseudomonadati; phylum Pseudomonadota; class Alphaproteobacteria; order Rhodospirillales; family Magnetospirillaceae; genus Paramagnetospirillum; species Paramagnetospirillum sp. The sequence continues at coordinate 677,114 of NZ_JBZVFI010000018.1, read as the reverse complement.
CGCGCCGGCGGGCCCGCAGGATGCCGCCCTCGAGTCCGCCCAAGTCGCGCAGGGCCGAATCCACCGCCATGCCCAGGGTCTGCATCATCAGGTCGGAATTGCGATGCGCCCCGCCCATGGGCTCGGGCACCACGGAATCGATGATCCCCAGCTTGTGCAGGTCCTGGGCGGTGAGGCGCAGCTGCTCGGCGGCGTCCTTGGCGTTCTCGGCCGAGCGCCACAGGATCGAGGCGCAGCCCTCGGGACTGATCACCGAATAGATGGCGTGTTCCAGCATCAGGACGGTGTTGCCGGTGGCCAGCGCGATGGCGCCGCCCGACCCGCCCTCGCCGATGATCACCGAGACCAGCGGCACGCGCACGTCCAGGCAGGTCTCGATGGACCGCGCGATGGCCTCGGCCTGGCCGCGCGCCTCGGCATCGACGCCGGGATAGGCGCCGGCGGTGTCCACCAGGGTGAGGATCGGCACCTGGAAATGGTCGGCCATCTCCATCAGGCGCCGTGCCTTGCGGTAACCCTCGGGCTTGGCCATGCCGAAATTGTGCTTCAGGCGGCTTTCGGTGTCGTGGCCCTTCTCGTGGCCGATGACCATCACCGAGCGCCCCCGGAACCGGCCCAGGCCGCCGATGATCGCCTGATCCTCGGCGAAGGCGCGGTCGCCGGCCAGCGGCGTGAAGTCCTCGATCAATGCCGAGATGTAGGCCAGCGTGTGCGGACGCTCGGGGTGGCGGGCCACCTGCGTCTTTTGCCACGGCGTGAGCTTGGCGTAGGTCGAGCGCAGCAGCTTGTCGACCTTGGCCTGGAGCTTGGACACCTCGTCGGCGATGTTGACGTCGCCGCCATCGGACAGGTGCCGCAGCTCCTCGATCTTGCCCTCGAGCTCGGCGATGGGCTTTTCGAATTCAAGGATATGCATGGGGGAAACTCATACAGGCAGAGGGGCTTCGGGGCAAGGGGCTCAAGCCGTCACAGGGCGCGACGGGTGATGAAGTCGATGATTCGCTTGCCCGCCCCGTGGTCCCACAGGTCGTTGTGGTGCGCCTCGGGCAGGAACAGGCCTTCCTTGATGGTGTCGGCGGCGTTGAGCACCGCATGGCCCATGGTCACCGGCACCAGGCCGTCCCTGTCGCCGTGCACCACCATCAGCGGCACCCGCAGGCCGGGCGCCTTGAGCAGGTTGTCGTAGCGGTCGCGCGTCAGCAACTGGGCCAGGGGGGGAAGCACATAGGCCGGGGCCAGATCGGCCAGCGAGGTGAACGGGCTTTCCAGCACCACCATCATCACCTCGTGGCGCACCGCCATTTCCATGGCTATCCCCGAGCCCAGCGATTCGCCGTAGAGCACCAGGCGGCGCGACGGCAGCCCCTGGCCGGTCAGCCAGCGGATCACCGCCTCGGCGTCGGCATAGAGCCCCCGCTCGCTGGGGCGTCCGGCATTGCCGCCATAGCCCCGGTAGCCGGCCAGCAGCATTCCGAACCCGGCGTCGAGAAAGGCGCGGGCCTTGTGGGCGCGGTCGGCCAGGGTGCCGGCATTGCCGTGGAAGAAGACGATGGTCGGCCGGTTGACGCCCTTGGGCGGGGCGTACCAGCTGGTGATGATCCAGCCGTCGGCGGTCTTGATGGGGACCGGCACCATCTCGGGCAGGCCCGCCTCGTCCGGCCGGGTGCGGGTGGAATCGGGATGATAGATCATGCCGCGCTGTATCAGGGCGACGAACCCGACCAGCAGCAGGTATGCCCCGCCCAGGCCCAGCACCGTCTTTACCATGATCATCAGCACGAAGGTGATCCTTGTCTAAAGCATCGAGCGTTAAATCATAGGCGGATTGTCACCCTGAGCCTCGGCGAAGGGTCTTTCAGGCACCGACGGCAATTACCTCGGGCTGAAAGATGCTTCGCTGCGCTCAGCATGACAGCGCGTTTCATATCTGGCACTCGCCGCTCAAAAAAGGGTGGGGCCCGCGAATCGCTCCGCGGGCCCCGGTCTTCCCACTTGAGTGGAGTCTTAACCGCGATTCATGCGGCTGTCGATGAGGTCGTCGACCACGCTGGGATCGGCCAGCGTCGAGGTGTCGCCCAGCGAGCCGAAATCGTTCTCGGCGATCTTGCGCAGGATGCGGCGCATGATCTTGCCCGAACGGGTCTTGGGCAGGCCCGGCGACCACTGGATCAGGTCGGGGCTGGCGATGGGGCCGATTTCCTTGCGGACCCAGTTGACCAGCTCCTTGCGCAGATCCTCGGACGGCTCCTCGCCCGACACCAGGGTGACGTAGGCATAGATGCCCTGGCCCTTGATGTCGTGCGGATAGCCGACCACGGCGGCCTCGGCCACCTTGGGATGGGCGACCAGGGCGGATTCCACCTCGGCGGTGCCCATGCGGTGACCGGAGACGTTGATCACGTCGTCCACGCGGCCGGTGATCCAGTAATAGCCGTCCTCGTCGCGACGGGCGCCGTCACCGGTGAAGTACATGCCCTTGTAGGTGGCGAAGTACGTCTGGATGAAACGCTCGTGGTCGCCGTAGACGGTGCGCATCTGGCCGGGCCAGCCGGGCTCGGCCAGGCAGAGGTTGCCCTCGGTCTTGCCTTCCAGGACCTTGCCCTCGGCGTCGACCATCACCGGCTTGACGCCGAAGAACGGACGGGTGGCCGAACCGGGCTTCAGCGCGGTGGCGCCCGGCAAGGGCGTGATCAGGATGCCGCCGGTCTCGGTCTGCCACCAGGTGTCGACGATGGGGCAACGGCCGTCGCCCACCACGCGGTGATACCAGGTCCAGGCCTCGGGGTTGATGGGCTCGCCCACCGAACCCAAGAGGCGCAGCGACTTGCGGCTGGTCTTCTTCACCGGCTCCTCGCCTTCGCGCATCAGCGAGCGGATGGCGGTCGGCGCGGTGTAGAAGATGTTGACCTTGTGCTTGTCCACCACGTCCCAGAACCGCGACACGGTCGGGTAGTTGGGGATGCCCTCGAACATCAGGGTGATGGCGCCGTTGGCCAGCGGGCCATAGACGATGTAGGAGTGACCCGTCACCCAGCCCACGTCGGCGGTGCACCAGTAGATCTCGCCCTCGTGGTAGTCGAAGACGTACTGGTGGGTCATGGAGGCGTACACCAGGTAGCCGCCCGAGGTGTGCAGCACGCCCTTGGGCTTGCCGGTGGAGCCGGAGGTGTAGAGGATGAACAGCGGATCCTCGGCGCTCATCTCCACCGGGGTGTGGGTCGGAGCGGCCTTCTCGACGATCTCGTGGTACCAGTGGTCACGGCCGGTGACCATGTGGATGTTGCCGCCGGTACGCTTGACGACGATGACGCTCTTGCACGACCAGCAGGTCTCCAGCGCCTTGTCGGCATTGGCCTTCAGCGGAACCTTGCGGCCACCGCGCAGACCCTCGTCGGCGGTGATCAGCAGCGAGGAATCGCAGTCCTGGATGCGGCCGGCCAGGGCGTCGGGCGAGAAGCCGCCGAACACGATGGAGTGGACGGCGCCGATGCGGGCGCAGGCCAGCATGGCCACCGCCGCTTCCGGAATCATGGGCAGATAGATGGTGACGCGGTCACCCTTCTTGACGCCCAGATCGGTCATGGCGTTGGACAGGCGGCAGACGCGCTCGTGCAGGTCGCCATAGGTGATGTGGGCCGACTCGCCCGGGTCGTCGCCTTCCCAGATGATGGCGGTCTGGTCCTTGCGCTTGGCCAGGTGGCGGTCCAGGCAGTTGGCCGCCACGTTCAGCGTGCCGTCCTCGAACCACTTGATGCTGACGTCGCCGGAATAGGAGACGTTCTTCACCTTGGTGTAGGGCTTGATCCAGTCGATGCGCTTGCCGTGTTCGGCCCAGAACCCGTCGGGGTCCTTCACCGAGCGCTCGTACCACTCATTATACTTCTTGTCGTCGATGAGAGCGTTCTTCGCGGTCTCAGCGGGAACAGGATAGACCTCGGACATCTTGGGGGTGTCTCCCTTTTCTGATTGACCCGCGTCCATCCGGTGGCTGGCGCGGGATGTTTCCCCGGTAAAGCAGGCGACGATTATGTTCGACTCGCCAGGACGACACAAGCCCGCTCAAAGGGGTAGGGCCACGCCGTCACCGAATCGTCGTTTAAGCCTTTTGCACCACGATCCCGTCGACGACCTCGACGGGAAAGGGCTGGAGCGACCGCCCGCTGCAGGGGCCGCGGGTGCAGGCCCCGCTCTCGATGTCGAACAGGGCGAAATGATTGGCGCACAGGATGGAGGTCTGGAACAGGTCGAGGAACTTGTCGTCCTCGAGATTGAGCGGCGCCCCCACGTGCGGGCAGGAATTGACGTAGCCGAAGACCTCGTCCCCCTTGCGCACCACGAAGACGCGGCGCTTTTCCCCATCGACCACGGCCCGGAACTCCCGCGCCCCGGGATCGGGAAGGGAGTCGAGGGGGCAGAGGGTCTTCACGCCGCCACCCCGCCCAGACCGCAGAGGATGCCCCAGGCGACCTCATCCACCGGCGTCACCGACAGCCGGCTCTGGCGCACCAGGGCCAGATCGGCCAGACGGGGGTCGGCCTTGATCTCGGCCAGGGTCACCGGCCGGGCCAGGGGCGCCACCGCCTTCAAATCGGGGCACATCCAGCGGGGATCATCGGCGGTGGGGTCGGGATAGGCTTCCCGCACCACCTCGACGATGCCGACGATGCGCTTCTCGTCCACCGAGTGGTAGAAGAACGCCCGGTCGCCCAGCCGCATGGCCTTCAGGTTGTTGCAGGCCTGGAAGTTGCGCACCCCGGTCCAGGCGGTCACCCCGTCGCGCATCTGGTCCTCCCAGGACCAGGCGCCGGGCTCGGACTTGACCAGCCAGAAGGCCATCAGGGCAGCACCTTCCTGTAGCGGATGACGCTGACGCTCTCGAACAGGCCGGCCTTGGCATAGGGGTCGTTGGCCAGGAAGGCGTCCAGCTCGGCCCGGTCGTCGGTGTCGAACACGAAGGCGCTGCCGATCATGCCCTGGCCATCGTCGGTGAGCAGCGGACCGCCGATGACGATCTTGTCCAGGAACCCCTTGGCGTATTCCAGATGGGCGGCGCGGTTGTCGAGGCGGGTCTGAAGATGACCGGGCTTGTCCTTGCACTGGACCATGAACATACTCTGGCACTCCGAATTCAATTCGAGGACTGTCAGGGTAACGGAAAAAAGGCCGGTCATGGAAGCCCACGAGACGCACGAGAAGATTCACGAGGTCGCCCACCACGACCACCACGAGGACCATCACCGCAAGGAAGGCAAGGCCAGCCGCAACAAGAAGATCGCCATCCTGATCAGCATCCTGGCCGCCCTGCTGTCCATCACCGAGGCCGGCGGCAAGAGCGCCCAGAACACCTCGCTGTCGGCCAATATCGAGACGTCCAACCTGTGGGCGTTCTTCCAGGCCAAGACCATCCGCATGACCACCATGCGCACCGCCGCCGACGCCCTGGAAGTGGCGGTGGCCGGCATGGTCCCCGAGGACAAGGCGCCGGTGGTGGCCAAGCGCATCGGCGACTGGCGCGCCGCCGCCAACCGCTACGATTCCGAGCCCGAGACCGGAGAGGGCCGCAAGGAGCTGGCGGCCCGCGCCAAGGCCGCCGAAGCGGTGCGCGACCGGGCGCTGGCCTCCTATCATATGTTCGAATACGGCTCGGCGGCGCTGCAGATCGCCATCGTGCTGAGTTCGGCGGCGGTGGTCACCGGCGCCATCATGCTGGCCTATCTCGCCGGCGGCCTGGGTGTGGTGGGAATTGGCTTCGCCGCCCTCGGCTGGCTGGCGCCCACCCTAATTCACCTGTAGCCACGCGATGGCGGCGGCGAAGGCCGCCACCACCAGCCATTCCATCACCCCGCCGGTGGAGCACAGGCCGACGCCGAAGCGCTGCTTCCACGGCCACAGCAGCGGCACGCCGGACGGCGTCAGGGCATCCGCGGCCAGATGGGAGAGATAGCCCACCGCCAGCGGCTCGGCCAGCCGGGCCGGGCCCTCGGCCGGCTCCATCACCGCCAGCACCGCCAGCCCGCCGGCCACCGCCAGCAGGGAATGGGTCAGGCCGCGATGCCCCAGAAGCATGGAGAGCGGCCGGGACACCGGCCACAGGCGCCGCCCGATCCACGAGGACGGATGGTCGATGTCGGGCAGCAGCGCCCCCAGGGTGGCCGCAGCCACGCCCTCGGGTCCCAGGGGCGCGACGATTCCCGCCCGCTCGGCCAGCATCCAGGCCGCCGCCCCCAGCACCACATGCGATACGACCATCATCCGGCTTTTCCCCCATCCCCGCCTCGGGTAGAGTCCCGGGCGGGGTTCGGATATCGGCCGGGAGGGGTCAGATGTCAATCGCCTGGGACGAGGCGCTGGCGGTCGGCGATCCGAGCATCGATTCCGACCATCGGCGGATGATCGCGCTGATCGCCGAGCTGGAAGCCGCGGCCCGCGCCGAGATCGACTGCGCCGCCATCGGCCGGACCCTGCGGGACCTGGCCGCGCTGTGCCGCGAGCACTTCGGCCGCGAGGAAGCCCTGCAGCAGGCGGTCGGCTTTCCCGAGGCCGAAGCCCACCGCACCGCCCATGCCATGTTGCTGAAGCGGCTGGAGTCCGTGCTGGCCCATTATGCCGATGGCTGCGACGAGGTCCGCGCCGGCATCGTCCGCACCCTGGGCGATTCGCTGGCCACCTGGCTGCTCAGCCACATCGTCAACAACGACATGGAATTCAAGCCCTACGTGACGGCGGCCCGACAGGCCGTCTAGGGCTCCAACAAGCCAAGACCCCGCCACCAGGGGTGCGGGGTCTTGTCGGCTAAGGGCCTGTAAAGCCTAAAGGAAGTGGCGCGCCCGGAAGGAATCGAACCTCCAACCCCCAGATTCGTAGTCTGGTGCTCTATCCAATTGAGCTACGGGCGCCCTCTTCTCCGGGAATGTCCCCCGGCGAGGACGCGGACCATACACAAACACCTTGCCCCCCGCAAGCGCCAATTTCGATCCACGGAAAAACCGCAAAACCCTGTGGACTCGGGCCGTGGGAATGCACCACTTATCGAAATGCGTACTTGTGGCCGCTTGGTCATTTGCGTAAAATCCGCCCCAAAGTTTGCGGGGGCAATCTGGATATTCATTCGTGGACACGGACGTCGGCCCCCGCCGGTACTTGTCCGAACTGGCGACGCAAAGGATCAGCAATCCCCATGGCCCTGAAAAAGACCCATGCCGCCGCCCTGTGCGCGGTCCTCCTGGCGAGCGGATGTTCGTTTGCCGAGGACGTGCTGTTCCCGGCTTCGGGAACCGTCGCCCCCAGCCAGGGCGTGGCCGCCGAGGCCATGGCCGACGCCCCCCCCGCCTTGGGAACCGGGAATTACGAGCCCGTCGGCGTCACCGCCGGCTCGCCCACCGGGACCTTCGTCGGCGGCAAGGTCACGGCGCTGCGCGCCGACCTGCAGGCGCTGCAGGCCACCCTGGCCCGGCAGAACCAGTCGCTGCAGCAGATCCGCAACGAGACCGTCCAGGATTCCCAGCGCTATCACGGCACCGTCGCCGCCATCAACGCCCGCCTGCAGGTGGGCACCACCCCTGGCAATCCGGTGCTGACCCAGCAGTGGAACGCCGCCCAGGGCGAACTGGACCGCATCACCGACGACGTGCTGAAGATGAACCGCCTGACCAACGACGTGACCGCGTCGTCGACCATGGCCGGCTTCCTGCTGGATTCGGTGCGCTCGGCCCGCTCGCTGTCCGGCGCCGTGGACGAGGATCACCGCCAGCTGCGCATTCTCGAGGACGAGACCAACCGCACCGTGGTGATGGTCGAGCGCCTGCTGTCCGAGCTGACCAGCGATTCCATCCGCCAGCAGCAATACGTCGCCTCCGAGAAGCAGAACCTCAACACCCTGGCTCTCGGCATCAAGAACGGCGCCCTGTTCGCCGGCGGCCTGACCTCGCGGGTCAATGCCAGCTACGACACCGCCGCCCCGGCCCGCGCCCTGGCGGCCGGCGAGTCGCCGCTGGTGACCATCCGCTTCGACAAGCCCAACGTGAATTACGAGCCGGCGCTTTACGCCGCCATCAAGAGCGCCCTGGACCGCCGCCCCAGCGCCACCTTCGACGTGGTCGCGGTGTCCCCGGTGGGCAACACCCCCGGCACCCAGGCCCTGGCCGCCACCAACGCCAAGCGCAATGCCGACGCGGTGCTGCGCTCGCTGACCAACATGAACCTGCCGGCCAGCCGGGTGCGGACCTCGTCCACCACCAGCCCGGCGGTGTCGGGCGGCGAGGTGCAGGTCTTCGTGCGCTGATCCGTCCTTTTCGGACAAGGAAAAAGCCCCGGATCATGGTCCGGGGCTTTTTGCTTTCGGGCTATTCCCGGGGCATGGCCAGGGCGTCGGGCAGCAGACCGTCGAGAATCAATTCCTCGACAATGCCCTCGACGATGCCGCGCGCCAGGCGCGATGCGCCGGAACTGCCCAGCATCATGTTGAAATAGGGCAGCATCAGCTCGGTGGTGCGCACCCATTCCACCGGCTGGCCGCGCAGATTGCGCTTGGGCGGCGAGACGGTGTTGATGTGGGCCAGCGCCAGTTCCTGCAGCGTGGCCTTCAGCATGCCTTCCAGGGTGTTCTTCTCCAGCAGCAGCTGGTATTGCGGATTGTCACGCTCGCGCGCCGCCCAGGACGGGTCGGTGGCGGGCTGGGCGGCCGGATTGCCGTCCAGCTGCTCGACCACCCTGGCGACCATGCGGGCGGCGGAAAGCTCCTCCTCCTCGGTGCAGCCGTTGGCGGTGGTCATGGCCATCAGCGCCCGCAGGCGGGCCAGCCCCTTGGCGCGGTCGTCTGTGCTCATGGATGTGCGGCCTTTGGAATCATCGGGCAAGTCTATGCCCGACCTCGCCCTTCTGTCGATGGGCAAGGCGGAGGTTGTACCACGCGCCAAAGGTGATTACCTCATATACGCCTTCGGGAGTGACTCGGGAGCCGAACGCGAATAAAGTCGTATCGTAAAGGCTGGGGTGGCAGGCATGCGTAACGATAGGATTCTCGAGCGCAAAGTCTTTTATGCCGGGGCGAAGATCTTCAATGAAGGCGACAGCGGCGACCGCGCCTACCTGATCCAGGACGGCCAGGTGGAGATCATCAAGCACGGCATGACGCTGGCCACCATCGGCAAGGGCGAATTGTTCGGCGAGATGGCCCTGGTCGATGACCAGCCGCGCATGGCCACCGCCAAGGCGTTGTCCGACGTATCGTGCATCATCATCTCGCGCGATACCTTCCGCGAGAAGCTGGCCAAGGCCGATCCCTTCATCCGCGGCCTGCTCAACATCTTCGTGCGCAACATCCGCAACCTGACCCGCTGAGTCCGCCATGCCCCCCTTGAGCGGCGGCTGGCGCCTCGACGTGCCCCGCCACACGCCGGAACAGCTTTACGCCCTGGCGTCGGACATCGAATCCTATCCGCGATTCCTGCCCTGGTGCCAGAAGGCCCGCATCCGCGCGCGCGACGGCGACCGCATGGAAGTGGACAACCTGTTCGGCCTGGGGCCGATGCAGGCCCGCTTCACGTCCCATGCCGTCGAGGAACCCCCCGGGCGGCTGACCATCACCTCCCAGGACGGCCCATTTCACCGGTTCCGGCTGATCTGGGAATTCGAGCCCATGGGCGAGGGGTGCCGGGTCGAGGCTCGCTACAAGATGGAACTGCGCTCGCCCATGCTGCAGACCATGGCGGCCATGACCCTTCCGGCCATGGAGCACAAGGTGGTGCAGAACTTCAAGGACCGCATCCGCCAGGTTTACGGGCGATAGGGGCGAAAAGCATGAAAGCCCAGCCGACCACCTGGTCCTGCTGGGCTTTCAATGGTGCCGGCGAAGAGACTCGAACTCCCGACCCGCGCATTACGAAAGACCTGACATTTAGGTTTTCTGCGGCTTTCAGGCTGGACTGATCGGCGGAATCCGGCGGCCAAACATTGACGAAATCCAGCATTTCTGCAACTCTTCCTCTCGAATGCCTCGCACCTCGCACTTTTCCTCGCAGGTTCCAGAGGGCGCGGCTCGGAAGATTGTGCAGATGACCGTCGCCGCCCGCAAGCCGTCCAAGCCCGCCGAGATGCCGACCCGCTTCGACCTCGACGAAGGAGCCTACCTTTACCTCCGAGCCGGAGCCAAGAAGGGCCGCTGGCAACTCTACGCCTATCTCGATGGCGACGAGATCAAGCAATCGACCGGCACCGCCGATTTGGAGCGGGCCAGGACAATCGGGCGCGAAATGCTGGCCGACGCTAGGAACCGCAAGCGGCGGGGAATGGCCGCCCGACCGCAGTATTTCACCGACATCGCCGAGCTGTGGCTGGCCGAGACCATCGGCGACGAGCGCGATTGGACGGCGCAGAGACTGCCGCCGGAAGAGGTCAAAGCCAAGCAGGGCATCCGCAAGCAGGTCCGCGACTACCTCATCCCCTATTTCGGCCAGCACATCGGGCGGCGGTCCATTGACGAACTCAGCGAACCCCACATGACCGAGTATCAGAACTGGCGGCGGCGCCAGCGCGCCGACTGGGTCGTCGAACGCCGAGACCTGATTGACCGTCGCCGTCGGGAGGCCGCAGCTCGCTGGACGACTACCTGCCAAAGGACAGCCTCGGCTACATCCGACCGCAGGTCTCGACCGCCGCCATCAACAAGGAACTGTCCATCCTGCGCAAGATTCTGGACTTCGCGGTGGCGCGCGGCACTGTCCGCCACGGTGATTTGCCTCGGGTGAAAACCCTGGCCGTGGAGGATGGAATCGCGCGGATGGGCTTCACCTCAATCGAACTCGCCCTCATCCGCAGGACGGCGAAGCAGCGATTCGAAACGACTCAGCACGAAGTGATGATGCGCTACCGTGAACGCCATCCCGCTTCCACCCCCGAGCAGGCGTTCCTTGACGACTTGCTGTCGGAGGAGTGGAAGGCGGATCGGGTGGCTTGGGGGCGATTCGTCCTGATGTGCGCTATCGACATCCTGGCGGGCACCGGAATGCGTCCCTCGACTCTCGCCGAAATCAAGATGCGAATGGTTCTGCGCCGCGAGCACGACGAAGGCGGCCCCTTCTATGCCGAATATCTGTCGGTGGCCGACCACGCCAACGCCCTCGTCGGCTTCACCCACAAGGGAGCGCGTCGCGGCGCCGAACGGGCCAGGATGCGGACGATTATCCCCGACACGATGGCATGGAAGGCCATCCAGCGGCTGAACGATGCGCGTCAGCACAACCCCGACCTCCCTCTCATCGACATCCATCCCCACGCCATCAACACCGCCTTCAAGAAAGTCCTGAAAGCCTGCGGCCTGGAAATCGGCCCCAACGACCGGCCACGCAGTCTTTACGACCTGCGGCACACCTACATCACCCAGAAACTGCTGGAAGGGGTGCCGCAGGCCCTGGTGGCCGAGAACACCCTGACCTCGGTCCAGATGATTGAGCGCTACTACACTCATCTCTGGGTGCAGGAGAACTTCGATCGTCTGGCGGGCGGCGCGAAGTTGCCGAGGAAGCGCCGCCCTTAATCACCCAGGCTGCACGAGCAGGTCAGGCGGACGCCATTTGGTTGTGGCATCTCCTTCTGTCTTGGGGCACCATCCAAGTTGATCGATGGGCAACGGAGGTCGGGGTGTTCAGTAAGAATTTCACGAAAAAGCAGATGCTTTTCGTTCTTGCTCTGGTGTTTATTGGGGTGCTCCTTAAGGAACTCGGATATGCGCGGCTTGGCATCCCGCTTATGGCAGCAAGCTTGGCCGTCATCCTCTTAAAGTATTGGGGCGACTTTCTCAGAAGGCGGCGGTAAATCACCGTTCCCGGCCTCGCTCCGCCCGTTCCCGCGCCCTGTCCCTGGATGACGCCAGCCAGTCGCGCAGCCAACTGACCACTTGGCCGTGGGCCTCCCGCAGGGCTTCGCCGCCGTCCAGCCGGAGCCACGCCCGGATTCCCTCAACCACCGCCGGTGCGGGCTTTCGCAGGTCCGAGGCGTGGCCGAGTGTTCGGGCGCCGCGCTCGAACAGGAAGGTGAAGTGCCGCCGCGCACGGTGTTCCATCGCCGCCTGCCACGATCCATACTGCCGGAGGTCGGCGGCATAGGCGGAAAGCCCCCGCTCAAATGCCGTCCAAGCCTTGCCCGCGACGATGGCTTCGCGCCCAATGACGGTTCGGTTCAACTGGAATACCGGAGCGACACCAATCCGGCCCGGCTGGCCTCCTACCTGTCGAAATACCTGACGAAGCAGGCCGCCGCCGATCTTGATGGTGCCCATCGCTACCGGGCGGCCATCGGATTGAAGCGCCCGACCATCAGCCGCCACTACATCACCGAGACAGAAGACCTCGACACCGTTGCCGAAGACGCGCTGCGTCAAGCCGGAGCCGCCGGATGCGTGGCCGTGGCGGGTGATTTCCACGGATGGGCCTGCAACTGGGACCGGCGCGGCGACATCATCACGGAATCTGGCCCGTCATCGGGCAAGGATGGAGCCTCGCAAGTTCCTCGCAGAAAAATTCGGATTTCGTAGGCGCGAGGAAGCGCCGCTAAATGTAGCGGTGCTTCCTGTCGCAATCTGCAAGAAATGGTGCCGGCGAAGAGACTCGAACTCCCGACCCGCGCATTACGAATGGATAGCTGAAAAATAGCGCATTGAAATTAAACATTGAAATACGCCAATGCCTAACTGTGAAAAGAATGTGAAATGATTTGCGGAAAACATTAGGATAAGAATATAACAAAATGTAGCGCATAATGGCGCTGTAAGCGCCAATATATAGTGTCATCGGGTGCATTCAGCGCAGCAAAAATGCGCAGCTCGATCCGCAGTAAGTTCCTTGTTTGTTTTTGTCCGATTTTGCTCGTTATCGTATGCTATAATGGGAAGTCTGACCACCGAACGCGGCGGTCGGCTGTCGCGTAACACGACGGCCAATCTAATCGTCTTCCGCGCCGACTGCCTTTCGGAAAGAGGAAATAAGGCGATCAATCCGAGAGGTCATTGCCGATTGCGTTCCAAGCTGCGGCCCTGCATTAACGAGTGAGCGGAATAGATCGGCGTCGTCTTGTGCAAAGGCGCTGAGGTCTGTCACGGCCATTCCCCAATTTGAAAAGTTCCTGCGCTGTATCACTCCGTCATACAGCGCAAACGCTCCATAATGCCGCCTATCCCTTTGAATTAAGTCGTAAAGAGCAAGAACCTCACTCTCGGGGCCTTCCAGGATTTGGAAAAAAGTCCGGTCATGATACAACAATACGCCACTAATATTTTTTGCCTTATTATTGGCAGAAGATTGACTTGCGAGCAGGCGAATGTCTTCTGCCTTCATATCGCTCCAAGCGCTGCTGGTATAAATTAGGCAATACAGCTCGCCACCCAAGGTTGGTTGCCCTCTCATATTTTGCACAATGAAGTTGCCTCGGGTGATTATTTTATTTAAGCCGCCTGCGTTGCGCAATATCATCAGTCAATTGATCGCATGAACCTCTGCCCCGCTTTGCTTCAAAACCTTTTCAGCGCGGCGGTCGGCTGTCGTGTAACACGACGGCGATGCGGGCAACTTGTCGGGAAACCCGACAACATAAGCGCGTCGCCTCAGGCATATAAGCATCGCAGTATGTTTATCTGCTGTTTACAGTCGATTTGAGACGCGAGCAGCGCAACGTGTCATAAGTATGCCCTGCAATGTCGATGTAGTCGTGGAGCAAGAAACGTGCTGAGCGATATAGCTCAAGAGCATGCACGCCTTTATGAAATGATTGGGTCACTGGCCGCTGTTATCACGGCCAGCGCTAATGAACGCGTCATAAATGATGGTATTTCAATAATTTCAGAGCGACTTAAGCTGCATTTTGATATTGAAGAGCGTGCGCTTGAGTTTTTAGATGCAGAACTGAATGTTCTTATGCATTCAGATCACCAATTAATTCTTTCCAAAATAGAGACTGCAAGGGCCTGCGTATCAGGCGATAGGCAGAAGCTTATAGCCGCGCTTGACGAAGTTAAATCATCACTTAAGAAGCACGATAGAGAGCTTGATTGGCCAATATTTCACTATGTGAATAACAATGAGTGCTCTGACTGTAGGCACGAGGACCGCAATTAGTCATAGCGCTATTAATTTCATGGCACAAAATAACCAAGCGCTTGCGATTCGACCTCTCCATCTCGGTAGTTGCCACGGCGGCATATTTGGCCGAGATGGATGCAAGGCGGTTTGACAACCGCATCAGCACCAGCAATGACCGCTCGGCGGTTGCCTTGAACTGCGGCGCTCTTGCGTTCGCGCTGTGGGTAGCCTGGAGGGTGAAATGCCAGTCCACCCCACTGATCTGCACGACGCACCGTGATGGTCTGTCGCCGCCATAACTGATGAATGCAATGCCGCCGCCAATGCCATTCCCCTCGCATTTGCTGTCACGGAATTCGTGGATGGCACTGGCGACGTGCTTGCTGGGCAATCTGCCGCTGGCCGCGTCCGCTTTGGCCAGCCAATGGGGAATGACCTGGCTGCTGATGGCCTCGTACCACTGCCGCGCTTCCGCGTCCTGTCCGCGCTCCACATAGATCAATTCCTCCACGCGGCGTGGACTGCGAAAATTCAGGCGGTATTTCTCCTTCCCTATTTCCAATTGGCCGCGCACATAGCTGCGCGAACTGCCATCGACCCAAAGCGATATAATGGCCTTGTTGGAATTGGCCTTCACCTGACCTGTTGACCGATTGGCCTTCGCCGCCCACGTGGCGAAATCCACAGCACCTCCAAGTGGCTCTTTCTTCCCCCCCAATGGCTCGTCCGATTGGGCGGCCAGTCCACGAAGTGGCGCAGCCGCATCGTCGATCACATTGTCATTCATTCCAATTGGGCAGATCGCCTTTCCTTCTTCCGAGTGGCGAGCCACAAGCGAGCCACCATCGGCGAAATCGGCTGAAAGGCCATTGGGCGTGGCCGAAGGCCGCGAAACAGCCAACGGGGTATCGATTAGTTTTAGCAATAGTTTAGCAATAGCGACTGGATAAGTCGTTGAAGGAACAGATGAATTGGCCCCTTTGGTGTGGAAACTGTGTGGGAGATGTGTGGAAACGGCGTGGAAAGCGTGTGGAAAACGCCCATGCAGATAGGCCATGCGGCCACTTGATGCATTGCAGTTTGCCCAATCCACTGCCTGTTTGATTGGCCGACGCTGTTCCCTGGTCAGCTGTATTGCACCCTGATGCGCCACCTGAATGCCGTAATGCATGTCCAACTGCCTGACCAGCCAATCGCCCTGTTTCTGGGACGTGCGCCCCTTCGTGTTGAAGGCCGCGATGCAGCCGATCAGCACGTCGACATATCGCGGACCACCTTGGTGCTCGCATAGCTTGTTGATGTGTCTATTCCATTGAATTTGTGCCATTTGCGTTTTCATCCAAAAGCGTTTTCAGTTAAAATGCTGGGGCGGCCTGGAAAACGCAATGAAAGAGGCTGTCACTGTTCCCGTCGGATGCAGTTAAGCCCCAGCATTGTATTTATTCCGATCTGCGGCGCTGCGAATGCGAATTTGGAAATAATTTTTGTCGGCTTGTCACGCCAAGCCATATTGCTGCACGGCAGCAATCGCGTCATTTGCAAGCCATTGACTATATTGACGAAATTCAGAGGATTATCGCGTTGTCGTGTTACACGACACAGAAGCCGAAATGGAATTTTGATGCGCGATGGCGCAAGCAATGGAGTTGAAATTTTGGGTTCTTCGACGCCTCAAATGGATTTGAAGAGATCCCCGAGTGGGGCGGCGATCAGGTAGATCATGGTCGCGAAGGTTGTGGTATTGCGGTAGCCCCTGGCGCGAGCGCGTGCCGCCTGGAAGAGGCCGTTGAAGCCCTCCAGTCGGGCGTTGCTGTGGGTTGATGTCCAGCGTTCGAGGATGCGTTGGCGGTGGTGCTCGACGGTTCCCAACGCCTTGCGGACGGGATCGAGGATGGTGTTGTCGCCGATCACCTCGAGTGCATGGCGCAGAAAGTTGGTGATCCGCCAGCGGGCAGCCTGGACGGTGTCGGCCTTGCGCACCCAGCGGAGTTTCTCCTTGAGCCGCCATGCGATGGCGGTCAACAGGTCGGAGGCTTCCAGTTCGGCCAGAGCCTCTGCCTGTGCCTCGGTCATCTTGCCGTCGGCCTTCTTCAGGATGGCCCAGCGCAGCGCCTTGGGCAGCTTGTTGCTCCTGGCTTCGGCGCGTCGGACCTCGTCGAGGGCCTTGGTGAACAACTGGACCACATGGAACCAGTCCACGGTGACGGCGGCGTTGGGGAAGGTTTCCCCGATGGCGGCGATGAAGGCGGGGCTCATGTCGCAGACCACCTCGACGACGCGGCCCGGCTGGCCGCCATGGTCCATCATGAACGCCTTGAACCGGGTGACGGTCTCCTTGCCCCGGCCGGGGGTGACGAAGACCACCGGCTTGTCCTTGCGGTCGAGATCGATGAACACGGTGACATAGGTATGGCCGCGCTTGGCGGCGGTTTCATCAAGGCCGACGGCGGCGAGCTTGGACAGGTCGAGGCGCTCCACCGCCTTGCGGACATAATGATGAACGATCCGCCATAGACGGTTGTCAGTGACCTCGATGATGCGAGCCGCCGCCAGCACCGGCATCTCGCGGACCAGAACCAGCGCCACCTGCTCGAACAGCAGAGTGAACTGACTGCCTTCTCTCGCCCACGGCACGCCGATCCGAAGCACACCATGCTCCGGACAGTCGGTGCGCGGCACCTTGGCGGTGATGTGGCAATGGTGCTGGAAGAAGTTGAGGTGCCGCCAGGTGAACTCCGCGAAGTCGTGCGCCTTGCAGGCTCGGCCACACTGGGGACAGGCAAACATGGTGCCGCGATCGACCGCAATCTCCAGGTGCAGCACGTGCGGATGAACCGTCGTGTCCAGTCGCTGCTCGACCAGTTTCCACGGCGGGGAAACGCCCAGCCCCAAAGCCATGATCGTATTGGCGTCCACGTCGATCTCCTCTCCTCCCAGACCACCGCAGAGTGCCATCGTGCTCACGCCGGTCAAGGACGCGTCCCACGCCGCTGACGCGGTGGCCTGCGGCCATCCCTGACCACCGCTCCGCTCGATGGCCTGCCAGACGGCAGGTCGGGACGAGGGGATGGTCAGCGGATTAATCGAACAAGGGGATATTCAGCTACAGGTAGGCAGGGCGCTCACGCCGGAACCGGCGCAATTCCACTTCCAACGTCGAAGAGGCAAATTTTGGCAATGCACAGTATGATTGCCTCAATTTTAGCGCTAATAAAGCATGGATATGGTGGCCAATGAAGTTTGAAAGCAAATACAAGGTCGGGGTCAATTGCATTGACAACGATCATATGCGCCTATTTGAGCTATTTTCCGAAATAAAGGAATCTGATAATAATAATGATATTGTTGGCATAGTCGATAGAATTGAGGAGCTGGAGGCTTATACGGAATATCACTTCGCCAGAGAAGAGGCGATTATGATTGCTGGAGAATACAGCAATTACAAGCTACACAAAATGGCGCATGACAATTTCAAAGAGCTAATAAAATGCTTCTCATTTTTATCGCGACAAAATGTTCACTTTGTTAATCCGAGCGCAATTGTAGACAGCATTGAAGCTTGGCTTGTGCAGCATATTATGAAGTCTGACTTTCAATATAAAGAGTGTTTCTTTGAATTTTTTAGATCGGCCGACAAAGAACAGTAGGGGTTAGCATAGGCGGCTTTCTGCTCGCTTGGCAACTTTCTGGCAAGCATAGTCCTCTGACTTGTCGTGTTACAAGACACTCATGGTCGTAGGTTTAACCTACGCATGGCCTGCGCCCACATCGCCAACTTGTCGGGAAACCCGACAAGTTGCGGACAGCATGACTATTCCTCACCAACCTCAAGTGATTTGAGCTTCGTGACGGTATCCACCTGAAGATCACAGATTGCTCTCACTCTTTCGATTGAAACGCGGAATTGTTCATCTGCCCGATCCAGATCGGCAATGGCAGATGGCGTTAGCCGCCCATCAGCTTGAAGGCGATGACGAAGCAAAATTATGTTGCGCCTTGCGGAGGCCAACTGGTTCAGGAGAGTGCTGGCACCTTCGGTGAGCCTCTCAACGGAAACAATCTCCGTGTCGTCCATTTCCTGCTCGCGTCTGATGAACACGATACCAAAGCTATATTCATTCTGTGGACTTATGTATTCAACTCCCAAATGGGACTATGCCCCAATTTTCGGCGTCCCTTTTCGACGATGTCGCTCATCTGTCGGTTTTCCCTACGCCAGCTTCCTGTCGGGAAACCCGACAACTTGCCCATGCCCATAAATAGTGTCGGGAAAACCGACAACAGGGAGACGGCGATGCGAGCGTGGGAATTCATCAGCGAGGAGGCAGCGGCCAACAGCTTCGCGGACAATCTGAAGCGACAGGCCGACGCGAAGGCCGATCAGGCCAAAAAGCTCAAGCAAGCCGCTTCCGTGCAGAAGAAGCGCGAACAAGTTACCAGCGCCAGAGCATCCTTGACGAAGAAGCAGGGCGAATTGAGCAAGATCGCCGCCGCCTGAGCAAAACATAAAAAAAGTTACATTTCATTATGTTTGCCGTTAACCGCTTGATTATCAACGCAGATAATAGCGGTCGGTCCTGCTGCGCTTTTGATCATATAATGTTTTACCTGTTGCGATAACTTTTCATTAGGTAAAGCGATGAAACAGGCCAACGTCACGGCGGCCTTCCATGAACCGTCAGGCGCTCGGTAATTGGGAAGGGTGATTTCGGTCTTGCTGGCATCGGCGCGAACCTGAACGCCGTGGATGACCAAGGACACGCCATCGAGGATCAATTCCACGTCGGCCAGTGCCAACACGCGGCCAGCATGTATGGGAATGACCTGAAGGACGCTGATGGTGGCCATACTGGTTTCCATCGCGGCAGCATAGCATCGGTTCGCTGTAGGTTTAACCTACACACCGCCAAGCCCAAAGAAAACGCCCCCAGGCGGGAGCCTGAGGGCGTGTGTCTGTCGGGAAAACCTACGGAGCATTTATGGCGTTGCAGCCGACGATTGGTTCGTGGCGGTGACCGCTTGCGCAGCAGCGACAGGCGAAATTGCGGAAGCCGAATGTGCCGAAGGAGTTGCGGACGGTGCGCCAGCAATGGGAGCTGCCGCAATAGACGGTGCAACAATGATCGGAGACTGAGGCTGCACAGGTGCAGGGATAGTCCCACTTTGCTGTGCCTTCAGAACAATATCTTCAAGCTCGCGCATGAGCTCACGCAGATCAAAGCAATTGGCCTTCACCACGCGCTCAAGGGCCGTCCGATTGACGTTGGTGACGCCGTACTTCTTGAGGACGCTCTCGGCATAAGGGACGTAATTCATATAATTGACTTGGGTGAAATCGGCCTTGTAGCACCGACTTGCGATGGACGGAGCAACATCGTCGATGTTGTTGGTGATGAAAATTGCCATGCAATTCACGCGGCAGTCGGTCAGAGCTTTATTCAAAATACTGACAGACGCTTTGGTAATAGCCCCGAATTCATCAAAAATGATGAAAACCTTTTTCTTCGAGTTCAGGCCAATCGTCCTCATAAACGACGAGGACATCCGCTTAAGGTTGTGCGCATCGTATTGCGCAGGATTGGCGAGCCTGACCTCCCAGGGATTGACGTCGGGGGCAATGGCCTTCGGCAGAAGGCCTGCCATCGTTGTCTTTCCCGTGCCCTTCGGGCCATACATGATGGTGTGGCCAAACTTCCATCCGCCGACAAATGCTTCACACATGGCCGCAATGCCTGCGTTCGGCATGGGGAGGTCGGACAGGTCGGTAATTGCGTTATCGAGTTCGAACTGAGACATGATTTTTCTCCTATAAATTGGATTGAATTGCGAAGGCGCGGGGAGCGCTACGCACTCCCCTGGCCTCGCGGATTGGCCTACGCAGCTTCGCGGCTCGCGGCGTCGTCGGCAGCAGCGCCACCACCGATCAGGTTGTTCACCGCATCTTCGTAGCTCATTTCCCCTTCTTCGCTTTTGAAGAAGCGCTCCTTGCGATCAACCGCACCTTCACCCATGCAGGAGAACTGGTTCGGGAAAATGCCGTCGGGGTCCGTCAAGCTCTTGGCGTTATCGTTCTCCTTGCCGATGGCGCGAACGATGGACTTGATCTGATCGCTGTTGGGATTTCCGACAGGGCGGTGGACCTTGATGGAGCCGTTCGCCTCAACGGTGCACAGCATCAGATACAGGCCGCTGCCGCTGGCGATGGTGCGAGTAGGCTCAAGCGTGGCGTATTCCCCCTGGCCGTTCAGCTTGGCCAAGCCATCCGCGAACTGCTTGTCCATCGTCGCCTGAGAGACAGACGTCTTGCCACGCCGCACATTTTCCACGCCGCCGTTCTTTTCCAGCCAGCCGACAAATTCAGTGGTCTTGACCTTCTCGGCTTCAGCGATACGGAGAACCTGGCCGTAATTGCTGGCACGCCAGCGAGGTTCTGCGCCAAAGACGATCTTGATCATCTTGATTGCGGCGGGAGTGGAGCGTTCAACGGAAATGCCAAGCTCTTCGGCAACCTGAGTGAGCAGCTTGCGGCCAGATTCCGTGAGGGTGACGGTCGTATACAGGTCGTAGCATTCGGCCAGAATGCCATAGAGACGCTTGTTACTGGCCGCGAGTTCCACGCCCTCCCAGCTCTTGCGGGAAGCGATCAGGGTGTTGCAAGCGGAAGTCAGGGTGAAGATATCGTGAGACATAATTTTTCTCCTATATGGGTCAGGCTGGGTGCCGATCTCGTCGGTCAAAATTCAGCCGTGACGGTGTTCTTATTGATATTGGCTTTACGGGAAGCGCGAACGCCACGTACCCGTAATAGCCAAATATGTGTGCAGATGAGCATCTTCAGGTGGTGTCGATAGGCATAGTTATCCTCCTCTGCGCATTGGCAGTTAAACTCCACAATGGAGTGGCTCTGCGATGTAAAGTTAACAACGATGAATTAGGCGCAAATGTAGTGTGCCATGATATTAAATATCGTGACCGTGCTATTGTGTCTGTATTTTATGGAAGATTTAACTTTGGCCTGAAGGCCGCGGGAGTTGGCGAAAAAAATACTGACCACTTTATGATTGGGTGGTCAGTGTGTTTTGTAAGTGGTTGCGCTTGACTGGTTGGGAGAGTACCAGACCGCCAAAATTTGTCAAGGAGGAATCGAAGAAATAGCATTGACGACACATATATTTTTATGGCAGCCATTTTTACTCCTCCAACGTATTGATTCCGCTGAATATAATTTTCCAGCCCGCAAATTCCTTGCTGAAAAGTTAATGCCAGAGGTTCAATATCGCCCAATTCGCCCCTCTGTCGTGTAACACGACACGGCCTTCTGTAGGTTAAACCTACACCTGCCTTTCGGTTGTCCTCCTCGGCCAGCAGGCCATAGCATGTTCGTTATGTGTTCCTGTTGGAGGATGTGATGATGAGTGCATTGGACAAGCTGAAGCTGAGCGAAAAGACCCGACGCGCCGTTGCGGCAACGCCTGAAGGGCGCTTGCGGCACAAGCTGGTGGAGGCCATCAATCAGCAGATCGCTGCTGCGGAAGCGATGCAGAAGGGCGAGGGCTTTGAAATTCGGCGCAAGCGCTGGACGAAGGACGGCGAGGGCAACAAGACCTTGCAAGACCGACTGGTGAAATTTCGCCCCTGGTATTGGCAGGAGGCCAATGGGGCGTTCATGCTGGAAGTGCGCTACGGCAACAAGATCGTGGAGATCAAGCCGAAGAAGACGGCCATTGAGATCGGCGACGTGGCGGAACTGGTGCCCACGCTGACGCTGGTGCGCGATGCTGTGGTCGCGGGCGAACTGGACAAGCAGTTGTCCGCGATGAAGGGACGCTTCGGCAAGAAGCTCGCTTAAACGCCAAACAGCCCCGTACAAGCGGGGCTGTTTCCATGAGTGCCGCACTGCTGGGCGTTCAAATCGGCGGCGTGTACGGCGCGCAAAGGGCCAAAGCGACGGCGGCCTATATATAAGGTGCGCCTGTCGTGTAACACGACACTCACTCGGCACGGCTCAGGCTCGCGGCAAACCAAGGTGCGGGCGGTAGAACTCAAGCAGAAGTTGGAACCAGTATTAGCCCTTTGCTCGGAGGAACGGCCTCGGCCGCCGCTAAAGCGGCAGCATTTCCTCGGATAGCAACCGCCATCAAAGCATCAAATCCTGTAATATGGTCAGCAAGCCAGGTTACGACACCCTTTATCACATCTTCACCAATGACAGCGTTTTGATCTGAGACGATTTGCTCGCGCAATTTATGGACATGAGCTTCAAAGCCGTCATGGGCGCGCTTATGAGCCTCCATTCCATTATATGCACATGCGGCCATGGCGCGTTCTTCACGGCGAAAATGATGCTCAACGTAATCACACAGGGAATCGATCACGTATATCAGGGTTTTATGCGGAAATTTGTACGCGCCCATAGCGTGAATATCATTGATCCACGCAACGATATTCCTGTGGTCGTCATCGATTGACGGCACACCAACTTCCAGAGCACTTTCCCAATTGATCAGAGCCATTGGCGATGCTCCTGCGTTGCATGCGTGGAAGAGAACCAATTTTTGATAATTCAAATATATGTCATGCCCTGCCTTTGACCAATAGGCCAGCGTTCAACCTGTCGTGTAACACGACAGTCATTCCTTCTGTCCACCCCCTCCGTTTACGTCATTGCCTTTCCCTTTCCTCGATTTATGCGGGAATAGGGCGTGATGAAAAACAAACAAGGCAATGAGTGGGATCAGCATGTAGAGCGCTTTGAAGCGCTGCTCCAGATACTCGTCGAATAGCCAACTTGTGGCGAACATCACCGACAGTGCCAGAACGATAAATCGGACCTTCGTCAATTATGCGCTCCGATGGTATCCTGCCCATCCCATCCTTGCTGCCGATCAGCTTAACATACTGCGCTGAAGGTGCGCGCGTCGTGTAACACGACAGGTCAGGGCTTCTTTTTCGGAGCGCGCTGTCGCTTGACCTTCTTCAATTTCTCCCCATCCAGCGTCAGCCAGTCAATGTCCGTGTTGAATTCGTTGGCCCTGCTCACCGACGTGTCGTGCCCGTAATAAAGGTGGATCATGTCGGGGCTGGTGCCCATGTTGATACCGACCAACCGCTCTGGAACGCCCTCGTTCAGCTTTAGCGTTGCATAGGTATGGCGCAAGCTGTACGGCGTGAAGTGGTCGCCATGCACGTCAGTTTCCATGCCCAGCGCCTTCAACATGGTGTTGAACTGCCGCTTGAACGACGCAACCGCCTCGCCCGTTTCCTGATTTGCCAATACGAAATCCTCTTCGCCATTGAACTTGCTGACATAGCGAAAGCCCGACAGCATCGGCCACACAAAGCTGTCGCAGCGCACTGGCCTCGATCCCGTTTTCGTATTTTTCACGATGGTCAAATAGGCGTGTTCCACGCCCTCAACGACCTTGACGGAAAAGTGCTTCCACTTGATCGGTTGATGCTCTTTCCCTGGTCGAAGCCCCGTGCCGAGAACGAGGTGAATGAACGCGCTGAACACCATCCGCTCGTTGGTCAGCTTTTCCGAGGGATCGTCGGGGAAGCTGTTGCAGTAATCCAAGATGGCCTTGGCCTGCTCCTTCGTGAACGCTGGGCGTCGGTTCAATGTGCCTCTCTCGCCCCGTGTCGTCTTTTGCCCGATGATCGGCATTCGCGAACCATCAAGGTAATCGTTGGCGACGGCAAATTTGAAGATTTGCCGCAGCACGGTGTCTTCCGCGTCGCCCTTGCCCTTGCTCGTGACAGTCTTTTCCCGCGTGTATGATGTGCCGTCGCGCTTGCGGATTGTCTCTTCGCGCTGCTCAGCGCCAGGGCCAGTCTGCCAAAATGCCGCTCGCCAAATCTCGTATTCGCCCAAGGTCTTTTGTGTGATCTGCGTGATCTTGTGCTTGCCGAAATATGGGATGTGGTAGCGCTTCACGATCTTCGTGTAGTCGCTGATCTTGCGAGGCTTGTTGGACGGATCGCGGCCAATCGCAGCAAGCCATAGCTCGGCCACCGATTTGAAGGACTTGGTGTTGGGATCAAGCCCTTGCTCCGTCAGCACCTCGGCCCGCATCTTCTCCTTGCGTGCCCAAGCCAAAGCCTTGTCAAAATTGCGCTCGCCTGTGCTGCGGACAAATGCCTTGCCGTCTTCCTTGACGATCCGCGTCTGCCACAAGGTGCTATTGGGCCGCTGGTAGAGCGCTATCGCCTTGTCATCATAGTAGAAATATTCTGTCTTCTTTTCGCGGGGCATTTCGCACCAAAACAACTAATAATTGCAGCAATTTCATCCGCACTCGCCCTAAGCTTATGTGAAAAGAGTGTGAAATGCAAAAGGCCGCTTTTCAGCGACCCTGCATCATTGATTTTATTGAGGAAAATGGTGCCGGCGAGAGGACTCGAACCCCCGGCCCGCGCATTACGAATAGTCGTATTTGATATAAATCGCCATAACAAAACAGAACGCGAGAATGGCCACAACGCCAGGAAAACCAAGGCTTATTGCGGCAATTGCACATCATAGCGTAACATGCCGGAACGGCCCATAACTGGTCAAATGTGTTACCCCGTCGTTACCCACAAAAATGGTCATGGCCATGCCCAAGATGAAGCTCACCGCCGCCGCTGTTGCCAGGCTTGCGCCCCCAGACGCTGGCCGGATTGACTATTTCGACACCATCCTTCCGGCGTTCGGCCTCCGGGTTTCGCATACCGGAGCCCGGCAGTTCTTCCTGATGATCCGCATAAACGGCCAACTGACCCGCTTGACCATCGGCAGGGCCAAGACCCGTGAGAGCGAGCCCGGCTACACTCTGGCTGAGGCGCGGCTAAAGGCGGGCGAACTTGCCGAGATGGCCCATAGCGGCATTGACCCTCGCCAGGTAAAGGCCAGGGAGCGCCAGGACAACGCGGAGAAAGCTGGCAACACCTTTGCTGTCGTGGGCCAGCGGTTCATGGAACAGTACGTGGAGCCCAAGGGGCTTTCCCCCAGCACTGCCCGCGAGTATAGGCGGGCACTGTTCGGACCCGACACGGCGGCATGGGCGAAACTGCCGGTGGCGTCCATCACCCGCGCGGACGTTCGGGCCGTTATTGACGCCAAGATGCGGGCGGGGAGAGGCGGTGCTGCGAATAACCTTCTCACCCATCTTGGCAAGTTCTTCAACTGGTGCGCCGAGAAAGACGTGATCGACGTTCCGCCAACGGCGCGGATTGCCCCACCAGGGAAGAAGAACGTCGGAGAGCGGACACTTACCCATGCCGAAATTGCCGAAGTCTGGCCCGCCTTCGAGGCAGGGGGCAGCATCTTCTCCGACCTGTTCAGGTTGCTGCTGCTGACCGGCCAACGCCGCGCCGAGGTTGCTGGGATGCGCTGGGCCGAGTTATCCGGGCTGGACGGTGACGCCCCGACCTGGGAGATACCGGGCGCCCGGACCAAGAATGGACGCCCCCATGTGGTCCCCCTGGCTCCGTCTGCCGTCGAAATCATTAAAGGCCGCCCCGAGATCGGGGACGAGGGCTATCTATTCTCACGGTACGGGGGCAGTGCCGCCTCTGGATTTAGCCGCGCCAAGGGCTTGGTTGACGCCAGGATAGCCGAGGGCCGCGACAAGGCCGGACTCCCCCCGATGCCCGAATGGACCCTTCATGATCTGCGCCGGACCATGGTCACGGTCATGAATGAGGACTTAGAAATTTCGCCGCATGTGGTCGAGGCGGTGGTGAACCATGTCTCTGGCGCCTCGAAGGCGGGCGTCGCTGGCGTCTATAACAAGGCCAAGTACCTGCGGGAACGCCAGGCGGCATTGATCGCTTGGGCTGGTTTCGTGGCGAAGCTGCTGGGGGAGAAACGCCCGAGCAACGTCGTTTCCATGACAGGGTAGCCCATCACCACATTTGGCGGGTTCTGGCTCTTGACGCCGCGATATGATGTGTTAGCATCCCAGCCAGCCAGAGCCCGCGTCCTAATTAGGGCGAGACGACTTCAACGCTTTTAAGAGCCGGGTGGCGCCCGGTCCTGGCAAGCAGCCAAAGCGGCGCTCGATCATCCCAACCGCGAACAACGCGGCGATGGTCGAGTGCGCGTGTCCCGCCGCCCTCCATCGTCACGTGATGGAGGCAGCATGATCGACGCAGACAACGCTCTTCTCTCTCAGCCGAAAGTCCTCGCCGTCTTGGGCGTCAGTCACATGACCCTTTGGCGCTGGCGCAAGGAGAACGACTTTCCGGCCCCGACGGTAATCAATGGCCGGAACTACTGGCGGCGCGGCCTGGTGGATGCCTGGATCGACGACCAGCCCGTGGGCGCCGCCCGCAAAGGCCCGACGCCGAGCACCACCTCTGCGCCGGCAGGTGAGTGATGCCCTCGACGATTTCGGACGCCGTCCGGGATGCCCTGGTCGGCGTCGCCATCCCGGACCAGGCCCGAGGCGCAATCCTGGCCTTGTGCGGTGCGCTGGACCTGGCCGAGCGGTACGCCGACCCAGGGCTCAATGACCACACCGGGCGCGACGCCGCCGCCGACCAGTGCGCCCACATCTTCAACGGTATTCTCTCGGCTCCGGTCGGCTGGTGGCTGGCGCATCACAGAGGCTCTGCCCTGAGTGTCGCGGCGGACCTGGACGACCCGGCCTATGGCGAGGCTGGCTCGGCTTGGCTGGAACCCGGCGACGCCCATAGCGACGACATCCGGGCCGGGCTCCTGATCCAGCAAGCCCACTTGGCCGTGAAGCTGCCAGCCTTATTCCAGCCGGGAACATCGGACCTGATAGCCTTTTCCAGCTTGGTCTTTGCGGCCACGGGCTGGGGAGTTGGAGCCCTCGCGCCGCCAGTGACTTCCAAGCGCGGCGGACAAATTCTGGTCCCGCTGATCGGCCCGATTGCTCGGGCGATGTTCTGCGAGGCCGTCGAGTTCCACGGCAACAGGGTGGCGGCGCCAATGAAGGCGATCCAGGCCGGGCACAAAGTGCTGGCGGCCAGTGGGGTTGCCCGGACGACCCGCGCCGAATGGGCTCGGAACTTGGCCCACCCGGCGGCCCTGGAGGCGGCGCGAGAAGCTGGCGCAGCCATCCATGAAGGCCGAGAGCCCACGGGGAATGGGGCGCGTTGGCTCTACAACGCCCGGCGCCTCGGGATCGACCAGCCGGGCTTCCCATGGAAGGCGCTGCTGGATGGCACGGCCTGACGGTTGAATGCCGATTTAACCATAGATTGATGGCCGGGGCGGTGTTGCGCCAGGCTCGGCTTGGACACATGACGCGAGGTGGAAATGTACCCTGACGAGCGCCCCCCTTCTGCGAAGGAAATCTTGCGCACTCCCTTGGCCCGGTGGTTTCGCCATCCGGCCTACCCCGCCCTTGCCGACAGTAAGCTCTACGGGCGCGCGGGCGATGCCATGGTGCTGCCGCCCGAAACCAAACTGGCATTGATCGAGGCGTTTCTGGTGCTCCCCAGCGATGAGCGGCTGACCAACGCCGAGTACAGCCGGTTCCGCTGCATCCTGCCGTTCGTCCGGTGGAACCTGGAGGACGGGGGCACCGTCCTGGCGACACGCGGTTACAACCCAATCCTGCGGCGTAACGCCACGGGCCTGGTGGAGTTCTGCACGCCGCATTGGGTCGTGGGCATCGTGGATGAGGAACATCTGTTCACGTCGCACGAACACCCGACCGAGTTCGCCGCTGTGGTGGCCGAGCTGCAAAACGAGCTGCGCGCGTGGGTCCAGGGCTTGCCCAAGACCGAATAGCGAAAGGGCCGCCCTGGCAGGCGGCCCCCTCTTCCCCCGCGTCCGAACGGGTGTGCTTCATGAGCGACCGAACCCTACCAGAAATCGAGGTCCCAGGCCAGCTTGACGCCGCCGACACTGTAACAGTGCTGCGGGTTCTGCCGGGTCATGCCGCGTCCAAGAGCTTCGCCCCCGATCCATCTGGGAACCGCCTTGCCGTCAAGGCCAGGGATTACGATCTGGGTGCGGTCTTCTTGGCACAGCGCCACCAGGTCATTGGCATCAGCGGCCTGTTCAATCTACTGCGCGCCCTGGAGACGGACGGCGACGGGTTCATCGTCCGGGGGCAGATTGCCGAAGGTCACGGCGAACTGGCACGCCTCAAGGGCTCCGGACGCACGGGGCGCCGTGTGAACCGCCGGACCACCGAGAAGCACGGCGACGCGGGCGACATTGAGGACACTCCCCGCCGGTGGCTCTGCCTGGACATCGACGGCTTGGGGCTTCCGCCGTGGCTTGATGACCTGGCGGCGGACCCCGAGGGCGCGGCCCGCTACGCCCGGAGCCTGCTCCCCGAAGAGTTCCACGCCGCCGCCATGGTGGTGCAGCTCTCGGCGTCCGCTGGCCTGTCCGCGCCGCCGGGATTGTTCAGGGCGCACATGTGGGTGTGGCTGCGTGAGCCCGTCGGCAGCCCGGAAGCCCGTAGGTGGGCTGGTTGGGTCAATCACCGAACCGGGGGGTTCAAGCTTGTCGATCCGGCGGTTTTCACCCCGGTGCAGCCCCACTTTGCCGCGCGCCCCGTGCTGCTGGACGGATTGGCGGACCCGTTCGCAGGTCGGCGTACCTTCATGCTGGCGGGGGAGCACCAGGCCGTAACGCTGCGCCTGCCGTCCGAGGAAGACTTGGCGCTCATGGCCTCCGAGCGCGGCAAGGCGGTGCGGACCATCGCAAAGCGTGCGGGCGTCGGCGCCGGTGAGGTCCAAGTGACCCCTGACGCTGTCCGGGTCGGGAGAGGCTGGGAGGGCTTCCTTCGGGGCATTGGCATCAATGGCAACATCCGCCGCCAGATGCTGGCCGGGGTCGGCGCATGGGTCGCTTCTCACGGCGTTCATATGGACCCGGAGCCATTGCGCCAGGCCGTGCGGCATTGGGTCGAGCGTTCGCCCTTCCTAGACGCTGGTGATGGAACCCGGACCCGCGAAGACGCCCGCGCCTATGTGACCGGCGGGAACCTGGACGGGATGATCCGCGACCTGATCGAGGCAGAGCGCCGCAAGCTGGTGAGGGCGGCCACTGCCCCGGCCCTGCCGACTGCGACGGTCGAGGAGGCGTCGGACCTGGTGGTGGCGGCCCTCGCGGACTTCGGCGCGGATACCGCCGCCAAGCGCGCCGCATGGGACGCCTATTGCATCAATGGCCGCGACGACCACGCGGTGTGGGACGACGACGATGAACGCCCGACCCGTCCGGAAACGGACCAGTCCGCAATAATCGTCGGCACCGGCATCGGCAAGACCGAGGCAATGGTCCGCCGCATCGTTGAGCTGCTGCGGATGGACCCGGACGCCCGCGTCGCCTACTTCGTGCCTGAGCACGGGTTAGCCGCCGGTGTTGAGGAGAGGTTAAACCAGGCTGCGGGAGAGATCGTGGCGACCACTTGGCGCGGCATCTCCCAGCCTGCCCCGAATGGCCAGGGTGAAGCCATGTGCCCGATGCATCAGAGTGTCGAGGCGTTGGAGAAGGCAGGCGGGCGACGCGAGCACCTGTGCGGGTCGCCAAAGCGCGGTCACTGCTCACGGCATCCCGCCGTCGCCGGTGAGGGCGCTTGCGCCTACCAGGTCCAGCTTCGGGCACGCGCACGGCTCTGGATCATGCCCGGCGCCATGCTGTCGGCGGCACCCCCGAAGGCGACGCGGCGCCCACCCCTGGTGATCGAGCGCGACGGCGAGGAAGTCCAAATCCAACCCCGGCATTTCGACCTGGTGGTGATCGACGAGGCGCCCTGGAAGGGACTGGTGGGCGGCTTCGGCGCGTCCCCATACCGAGTGCGCCTAGTTGACCTGGCGCCCGAGGATTGGGAGGTGCCAGCCCGCCGGGGTGAGCCCGACGACAAGGCCACTTCCGAGCTGCGTTCCGTCCTGGAGGGGCTGCGAAAAGTTATCGAAGACGCGGCGGACGGCCCGGTTGACCCTCTGGCAATCCATGAGGCCACTGGCGGAGCCGATGTGCTGCGGAAGGCTTGGGTCTACGCCTGGCGGTGTCACCAGGACGTTGGGAAGTTGGTTGACCCCGACATGAGCCCGGACGAAGTGGTTTCAGCCACAGCCACCGCCAGTACGATCAACGCGAAGGTCCACAAGGTCGCCCGGCTGCTGCTGGTGGCGGCGGACCTGGTGGATGGCCGGACAGGCCCGGCGGCGATAAGGCGCCGTACAAAATCCGGTGCCGTGGCGGTGGAGCTTAAGTGGCGCGAGCCCGTCCATGAGCAATGGCTTCGGGCCGATGTGGCCTATCTGGACGCTGACGGCGACGAGGCCGTGGCGCGCGCCTGGTTGCCCGGCCTAATGGTCAAGGCCGAGGCATTGGCCGCCGCCCCTCACATGAAGGTGGTGCAGGTCACGGACCGGACGTTGGGGAAGTCCGCCGTAGTCGTGAACCCCGAGGCCGCCCCGGAGAAGCAGACGACCCAGCGCAACGCCCAGGCCGAGCTTGGGCGCTTCCTGGAAGTCCTGGCCGCACGCTTCAACGGCAAGGGAGCCTTGCTGCCGGACGGGAGCCGCCCGGACGTTCTGGCGATCATGCCCAAGGGCGCCGAGCACCAGATGGCGGCGTCGGGGTTGATCCCCACCAATGTCGAAACGCTGCATTTCGGCGTCGTCCGTGGTGTGGACCGTTATAAGGGCGTCGCGGCCCTGGTGGTGATCGGACGGCCCGAGGCGGCCCCCGATGACGCCGAAGACCTGGCGGAAATCATCTACGGCGTCCCGGTCAAACGGATTGCAGGCTTTTACCCCAAGACGATGGCCCGGCGGCGGATGGCGGACGGGGCCGAGCGCCTGGCGGAAGTCCATCACCATCCGGACCCAAAAGTCGAAGCCGTCCGCGCGGCCATCGCCAACGCCGAGGTGTCGCAAGCTGTCGGGCGGGGGCGCGGCGTCCGGCGTGGTGCCGAAAACCCGCTGGCGGTGTTCGTCCTGACCGATCTGGTGATCCGCGAACCGGTCGATGACCTGGTGGAGTTCGACGAGCTGATGCGCACGGCTGGCCCCGTCGAGCTGATGATTGCGCGGGGCGTTGTGCCTGTGGACCGCAAGGGGCAGGCGTTGGTGGTGGGTTGGGAGTATCAGGCGTGGCGCGACTGGACCAAAAACCACGCCCAAGCAAGCGCAGACCTTGACCGGTGGTGCGCTGGCGAGTTTGTGGAATTCCCTAATAGTAGCTCTCTATTAGCGTTTTCCACAAAGTCAGCTTTAGGCTTTCTGCCCTTCCAGTATAGGCGCGAGGGGACGCGGCAAGGCGGCGTTGTGCTGGTCAACGCACGCCGTCACCCCGACCCCCGCGCCGCTGCCGAGCAGTGGCTTGGCCAGTTGGACCGCTGGGAGCCCGTGGCCGCGTCGATCCCCAGCGAGACGCCGGAACAGGTCGAGGCGTCGCACCTGGCCGAGCCCCCAACCCCAATCGAAATCGAGGAGGCGCCCATGAGCGGTGAGCCTGAAACCATCACCATGAAAGCATTGGAGCGCGCCATCGGTCGGCAGGCACGGGACTTCCTGCGCCGCCCGACAACGAAGCGCACGTTGGACGGGCTGACCGGGAAGGACCGTGAGCTTGCAAGCGCCAAGCTGCTGCGGCAGGCGTTCCCCGCCGCGTTCCAAGACGCCGTGATCCATCTCACTGGAGGAGCTGCACCATGGGCATGAACGACCAGGCCGTCGTGGCGTATCTGGACGAGGCCGAGGCCATGCTTCTCGAATTGGGCGAGGCGGTGGAGGCCGGGCGCGATGATCTGATACTGGCCCTCGATGAACAGCGCATCGACCTGATCGGCGTGTTGACACTGTGCCGACGCGGCGATGCGGACCCGCTGGCCTGGTTGCGGACGCTGCATTGATTGTCCACCCGTACACAGCCCAACCCCAGACGGGCACTTTTTCACCCCTCTGACCCGAGAAGCCGAGGTTTTGAATGTCCACTCTGACGACCAAACAATCAGCCTTTATCGACGCCGTGATTTCTGGCCAGACCCCGACCGCCGCCGCCCGACAGGCCGGGTTCCAACCGCAAGACCAGGCCCGGCACATCGGATACCGCCTTATGAGGACGCCGAACGTTCTCAACGCCATCCGTGAGCGCCAGCGGGCTATGATTTCGGAGATGGTCCCCCGGTCGCTCCGGGTTCTCGATACGATCATCGCGGACGAAGCTACGCCTCCCGGTGTCCGGGTCCGTGGCGTCCAGCTGGTGTTGCAGGCCGCCGAATTTCTGAATGCGCGGGGCCAGGCCACCAACGATGGCAGCGAAAAGCCCCTGTCCGAAATGAACCTGGCCGAACTTGAGCGCGTCGCCACCGAACAGCGGGACCGCGTGACATCAGCCCTTCGTGCCGTCGAGGACTTACAGCGGGAATGCGCGGCACAGGCGGCCACCATCACCATTGAGCCTGGCCAGGCGCAGATTGAGCACCAGGCCGCCGCCGATCTGGAGGACGACCAGGCTGTCGATCCCGACCCGTGGGATTGAGCTACTTGGTCGGCGTCTCGTAGTCCAACAGGCGCTTAACCTGCCCCGCTGAGAACGCTGTGCCCTTGGCGGTGGTGAACCCTGCCGCCGCCAGCTCCGCCGCGATCTGACGCAGCGACCGCGCCTGGCCAGTCCTGGGCGATTTCCGGGCCAACCGCTTGGCCTCCCGCACCAGGGCGGGGTTTGTGTCGTCATAGCCCTTCCGCCCCTCTGTGCGCTTTCCTGCGGCGCTGGCGCGGCGATCCCGCGCCGCCCTCAGCTTGGCGACTGTCATCGCCTTCTCAAGCTGGGCCATCACGCCCAATATCTGCCGCACGGCTTCCACCATTGGGTCGTCGCTGTCGGTGAAGGCGGCGGGGCTGTCAGCGGCAATGAGTTGCAGCCCCTCGCGCTTGAGCATCTGCAATCCCAGCTCTTGCACCATCAGGTGACGAGCGAAGCGGTTGGCCGTCTCAACGATGATGGTCCCGATCCCGTGCTCCTTGGCGAAGGCCAGCAGCTCAGCGAACCCTGGGCGTTCGTCCAGTGGATCAGCACCGGACACGGCGGCGTCGTAGAACTCCCTGGTGATTTCCAGCCCAACACTGGCGGCATAACGCTGGACGGCAAGACGCTGGCGGGCATCGCTATCCCCGCCCACGTTTGCGGCGCTGGAAGTGCGGAAATAGGCCAGTGCCTTCGTGGTTTCTATCGCGCTCATACTGGCCTCCTGCCTTATGTTGGCCGTGTTTCACGTATCTATTTCTCAGGAATAAGATACAGCCATGCCCCTCTCGCGGTCAAGCTGGTGGGCGTCAGGGAGGCGTTATTCGCCCCTCCACCCCTCTAGATGCACGACCACCGCGACCGGCTGCCGGATGGCCCGACCCAACCACGCCCGCGCTTTCCGGACGGCGGACGCCTCGTCTAGGGCCTGGATCATCTCAACGGCGTCCTCGCTGATGGTGCTGACCATCGCCCACCAGCCGCCGAAGCCATAGGTTTCAAGCGCGTAGGGCAGCCCGGCGCCCTCCATCTCGGCGTTGAACATGGCGGCGGTCGGGGCGGTGTTGTCGTTGGCAAACATGGCGTGGTCCTCCGTATTGTGAGGACACCATGACCAGCACGAATTCGACCGTCCGTGAAGGCTTGATTTTCCGCGATTTTCCGCCGGTTTCGTGGCGCTCAAACCGGACGGAGACGCAACCCCGGAGCACCCAATGCCGCCGCCGACTTGGAGCCCGGCGACTTTGGCCGCCCCGTCCGGTTTCGTCCGCCATGGGTCCGAAAAGTCCGACGCGGATCGGATGGCCTGTTTGTCATTCGGGCAATCAGATGGCAAACACCGCCACCCTGGGGGCACCGTCCGGCCCGGTCCGACCCCGAGGCCCGGCGGCGTCCGGAGCACGGCGCCGACCTGGACCGACGGCCCGCTGCCCACCGCCTTCCACCCCCACCCAGGGCACCATGCTCATGTCGCCCCCGCCCCCTGGGCTAGGCCCGAATTTCGCGCATTTTCCGATGCCGGACGGCTTCCGAAAATTCGGCGGGTTTCAGAAACTCGGGCACCACTTTTTGAACCGCTTGGCCTCGGGCTTGCGGCTGGTTAGGACCAGCGAATAGAGGCCGCTCTCGTTGATGATGGCGCGGCGAGGGGTGCCCGGCGTTCCATCGACAATGTCGATGAAATCCTTTTCGTCATCGTCGAGGATGCGGACTTCCTGCGTCCTGCCAAGCGCATCGGCGATGGGGTGCAGCTTTTGCACCCCACGGCAATGGCTGCTTCATGGCGGGACGAGACGCCATGAGATGCCATGAGATATCCGGGTGTTATGGTTTCGGCTTGACTGTCGCGGGCGGGCTTGCCCATATTTCTCCTTACAGGGCGGGAACTGCCCGACGAAATAGACGAGAGAGCCGGCCCATTCCGACAACCCGCGATGCGGGGGCGAAAGCTAGGGAGTGGGCCGGCTCCAAGTCTTTCAAGAGCGCGCCACAGAGGAAATCGGATGCTCCGCCCGCTCTACGCCATCCTAATTGATGGTGGTTTCATCACTAAAAAGCTGCACGCCAAGCTCAAGCGAACCGCAAACGCTGACGACATCGTGACTGAATGTGGCCGGCTTCAGGCGCTGCCGGAAGTTGCGGATTATGAGCTGCTTCGCGTCTATTACTATGATGCGCCCCCATCCTCAGAGCAGGTTGCTAGGCCGGTGTCCCGGAAGCCTTATAACCTGGCATCGACGGAACGCTATCGTGCGGCGCAGAGCCTCCACGACCAGCTAGAATTGAAGCCGCATTTTGCCCTCCGCATGGGGGAGACGGTGCTCCCCCCTACCAAGTGGCGGATCAAAGAGCGGGTCGCCAATGACCTTGTGAAAGTGCCGAGAGAGTTGGCTGACGAGGACTTTGACCTCAACGTGAGCCAGAAGGGCGTTGACATGAGGGTTGGGCTCGACCTTGCCCGCCTAGCGCTCCGTGATATGGTCCGGGCCGTCATTGTGGTTACGGGGGATAGCGATTTCATCCCGGCGTTCAAGTTCGTGCGAAGAGAGGGTGTGAAGGTTATCCTCGACCCCATGGACCAGAACGTGCGCCGTGACCTTCGTGCCCACGCTGACCTTGTCGTCGAGCATGAGCGTGAAGTCCCCCACCGACAGTGACCAGGCGACGGCACGTACATAGGGTAACACCCCTGGGGTAACGCCCCCGTCGAATGTTACCCAATCCGTTACCCAAAACGCCCCAGAAATGGTCAAGGGGCCAGCGAATTACCGCTAACCCCTTGAAAAGAATGGTGCCGGCGAAGAGACTCGAACTCCCGACCCGCGCATTACGAATGCGCTGCTCTACCAACTGAGCTACGCCGGCACACGGCGGCGGCCGGCCCGAGCGGGCTGGCCGAGGGGCGGAAAGTAGCGCCGCTCCGGGGGATTTGCAAGACCCTGTCGCCACTCCGGTCCCACCGTCAGGCGTGAACCGGCAGGATGGCGAAGCGGGCCATGGCGCCGCGCTCGATGGCGGCGGCCGCCAGGCGGTCGATGTCCAGACGGTGACGGAACAATTCCAGCAGCCGCATGACCTCCTTGTGGGGGTCCCGGTCGGCGGCGGCCACGTCGCAGGCCAGGGCGTAGGCGGTCTCGCGCAGCTTCGGGGGCAGCGACACCTTGATCACGTCGAGAATCCGGTTCAGCCCGTCGTCGGAATCGAGAATCTCGGCACAGGCGGCGGTGGTCCGGGTCAGCAGATCCGGATCGTAGTCGCGGAAGATGGGCAGGAAGTTGACGATCTCGCCGATCATGCGCAATTCGGGGTCGGTCATGTCGCCGTCGGCGGCCGATACCATGACCATGACGTAGATAAGGGCCGCGTGGTGGCTGACCATCATTTCATTCTCCCGCGCCAAGCCTCGACCAGGACTTTACCCTTGCGGCGCGGCAAGGCGTCAAGCATAGATTTGTATGGTCTCTTGCCGGAGTGAAATCATGACGAGCCGCACCGTGCTACTGGTCGATGACAGCCGGGTCGCCCGCATGATGACCCGTTCGGTGGTGGAGAAGTTCTGCCCGGGCTGGACCATCCAGGAAGCCACCTCCGGCGAGGAGGCGCTGGACATGGCCCTTGCCTCGCCCCCCGACTTCGTCCTGATGGACGTCAACATGCCCGGCATGGGCGGGCTGGAAACCGCCCGTCTGTTCCGCCAGCGCATCCCCTCGGCGGCGTTGTCGCTGCTGACCGCCAACATCCAGGATTCCGTCCGCGAAGAGGCGACGCGTCTGGGCATCGGTTACATCGCCAAGCCGCTTCGCGACGAGTTGCTGGTCCGCTTCCTGACCGGCGGAGGCGGGGCGCCATGACGGAGATCATCGGCGCGCTGGAACGCGATGCCGTCGAGGAAATCCTGAACGTCGCCATCGGACAGGCGGCGGCCTCCCTGTCGCGCATGGTCCGCGACCAGATCGCCCTGTCGGTGCCGTTCATCGAGTTCCTGTCCCCGTCGGTGGCGGCGGAGCGGCTGGACGGCGCCACCGCCGGCGCCGAGTCGGTGGCGGTGCGCCAGCACTTCTCCAGCAGCTTTTCCGGCGACATCCTGCTGATCTTCCCCGAACGGCGCAGCCTGGATCTGGTGCGGTCCATGCTGGGCGACACGGTCCCCATGAATTCACTCACCGAACTGGAGCAGGAGGCCCTGCTGGAGGTGGGCAACGTCATTCTCAATGCCTGCCTCGGCAGCCTGGCCAACCAGCTGGGCCTGGTCATCGAAAGCTCGCTGCCCATCTACCTGCGCGGGCGCGGCGCCGGCATCCTGGAGGCCAAGCACCCGGACACCGAGCTGGTGATGTTCCTGCAGGTGGATTTCTCGCTGGCGGCCCGGGGCGTCCAGGGCTACCTCGCCTTCGTCATGGACATCGTCTCGGCCCGGCACTTCGCCGACGCGGTCTCGGCCTATGTCTCCAGGGTCATCGGGGGCTAGATGGGCACGCAGGTCTCCGACACCTTCCTGCGGACCCTGACCGACGCCACGGAGATGGGCTTCATCCTGCTGGACGGCGAGGGCCGCACCGTCCTGTGGAACGCCTGGGTGGTGGAAGCGTCGGGCATTCCGGCGGCCGAGGCGCTGGGCCGCACCATTCCGGAAATCTTTCCTGCCCTGGCCGAAAGCCGCATCGCCGAGGCCATCGACCAGGCGCTGAACAGCGGGCTGGCCGCCATGCTGTCGTCGTCGCTCAACCGCACGCTGTTTCCCCTGGAGCGCAAGGGCGCCCGCCCCGACCGGCGCGAGGCCATGCACCAGATCGTGGTGATCAAGCCGCTGGATGCCGGCGGGCGGCGGGCCGGGCTGATCCAGATCTTCGACGTCACATCCATGGCCTCGCGCGAGGCGCTGCTGCGCCAGCAGGCCCGCACCATGGAGGCGCTGGCCGAGAACTACCGCCTGTCCGAGTTGCACAACCGGGCCATCGTCGACAACACCGCCGACGCCATCGTCACCTTCGGCGACGACGGGGCCATCGGCACCTACAACCCGTCCGCCGAGCGCATCTTCGGATATGCGCCCCCCGAGATCGTCGGCAAGCCGGTGACCCTGCTGATCCCCGAGCTGACCGAACCCGATACCTTCCTCGACCATCGCACCGAGGTGACGGGGGTGCGCAAGATCCGCGCCCGCTTCCCCCTGGAGCTGTCGCTGGCGGCCATGGAACTGGGCGGCCAGCGCCTGTTCGTCGCCATCGGCCACGACATCACGCTGCGCAAGGCCAACGAGGCGGAGCTGCGCAATCAGAAGGAATGGCTGACCACCCTGATCAATGCCATGCCCGACCTGATCTGCTTCAAGGACGGCAAGGGACGCTGGCTGGTGGCCAACCAGTTCTACCTGGATCTGGTGGGGCTCGCGGGGGTGGATTACGTCGGGCGCACCGGCCAGGAGCTGGCCCGGCTGTCGCACAATTTCCAGGAATTCCTCACCACCGCCAAGGAGACCGACGAGCGCGCCTGGAAGGACGGCAAGCCGCTGACCTACGAGAAGGCCATGGAGACCCCCACCCGGGGCACCAAGGTCTTCGACATGCTGAAGATTCCGCTGTTCAACCCCGATGGCAGCCGCCGCGGCCTGGTCCTGGTCGGCCGCGACGTCACCGAGCGCAAGCTGGCCGCCGCCCGCATCCAGCACCTGGCCCACCACGATTCGCTCACCGACCTGCCCAACCGGGTGCTGTTCCAGGAGCGCCTGCGGCAGAATCTGGCCCAGGCCAAGCGGTCGGGCTGGAAGCTGGCCCTGATGTTCCTCGACCTCGACAAGTTCAAGGACATCAACGACACGCTGGGCCACCACGTGGGCGATCTTCTGCTGCGCGCCGTGGCCAAGCGCCTGACCCGCTGCGTGCGCGAGACCGATACGGTGGCGCGGCTGGGCGGCGACGAATTCGCGGTGATCCTCACCAATCTCGACGACATGGAAGGCGCGTCGCGGGTGGCGGAAAGCATCATTGCCGGCATCGCCGACCCCTTCGGCCTGGACGAGCACGAGGTGCGCACCAGCACCTCCATCGGCATCACCCTCTTTCCCGACGACGCCTCCGACGCCGACCAGCTGCTGAAGAACGCCGACCTCGCCATGTTCCGCTCCAAGGCCGAGGGGCGGAACAACTACCATTTCTACGTGGCGCAGATGGATGCCGAGGTCCGCGCCCGCAAGATCATCGAGCACGACCTGCGCCAGGCGCTGGGCACCGACCAGCTGGAGCTGCACTACCAGCCGCTGATCGAGATGAGTACCCGGCGCATCGTCGGCTGCGAGGCGCTCTTGCGCTGGCGCCACCCGACGCGGGGCTGGATTCCGCCGGGCGAGTTCATCCCGATCATCGAGCGTTCCGACCTGATCGGCCCGCTGGGCCGCTGGATTCTGCACCGCGCCTGCCTGCAGGGCCGCGAGTGGCTCCGGGAAGGGCTGGAGCCCCTGAAGATCGCCGTCAACCTGTCGCCCGCCCAGTTCAAGCAGACCCAGAGCGTCATCACCATGGTGGCCGACATCCTGGCCCAGACCGGGCTGGCCGCCGATCAGCTGCAGCTGGAGATCACCGAGGGCATCGCCATGCAGAACGTGGATGCCACCATCGAGGTGCTGCAGGGCCTGCGCGCCATGGGGGTGGTGATCTCCATCGACGATTTCGGCACCGGCTATTCGTCGCTCAACTACCTGAAGCGCTTCCCGGTGGACAAGCTGAAGATCGACCGCTCCTTCGTGGTGGACATCGGCCTGCACCCCGACAACGCCGCCGTGGTGGAAGCCATCGTCAATCTCGGCCACTCGCTGGGAACCCGGGTCAACGTGGAAGGCATCGAGACCCAGGAGCAGTTGGACTTCCTTCAATCCCACAAGGTGGACGAGGCCCAGGGCTTCTTCTTCAGCAAGGCGGTTCCCGCCGACCTTTTCGCCGAACTGGTCCGCACCAAGAGCCCCTGGCCGCTGTAATCATACCAGCCGGCCCATGAACTGACCTGTCATGCTGAGGCGAAGCCGAAGCATCTTTCAGGTACAAGTGGTTCCGCTCGCGGCTGAAAGATCCTTCCGCCCTTTGGGCGTCAGGATGACAAGGCAGGTCACTCGCCCTTGTGGTTCAGCGCCTTCCGCAATCGCCGCACCCCCAGCCACACGGCGCCCGCCACCACCGGCAGGCCGATCAGCCCGGCCAGGTCGTAATCCACCGGCAGCCCCACCGATTTCAGCCCCTTGGCGAGATAGCCGATCAGGCCCAGCAGGTAATAGCTGATGGCCACCACCGACAGGCCCTCCACCGTCTCCTGCAGGCGCAGCTGCAATTCCGCCCGCCGGTTCATGGAGTTCAGCAGGTCGCGGTTCTTCTCCTCCAGCGCGATGTCCACCCGGGTGCGCAGCAGGTCGCCGGCCCGCGATACCCTCGTCGCCAGCAATTGCTGGCGCTCGGACACCGAGTCGCAGGTCTTCATGGCGGGGCCCAGGCGCCGGTCGATGAATTCGGCGAAGGTCTGCAGGCCGGGGATGCGCTCTTCCCGCAATTCCTCGATGCGGCGGCAGACGATGGCGTAATAGGCCTTGGCCGCCGACAGGCGGAAGCTGGTGGCGGCGTCCAGCCGCTCCGCCTCGGCGGCCAGACGGGTGAGGTGCTCCAGCAGCTCGCGGTCGTTCTGCTGCACGGCCGGATCGGCCAGCTGGCTGACGATGCCGGCCAGCTCACGGTCGATGCGGGCGATCTCGGGGGCCGACTGGCGGGCCAGGGGAAAGGCCAGCAGCGCCATCATGCGGTAGGTCTCGATCTCGAGGAGGCGCTGGACCAGCCGTCCGGTCTGGCCCCGGCTGAGGCCGCAATCCTTCAGCACCACCCGGGAGAAGCCGTCGGCGTGCAGGCGGAAATCGGTCCAGGCCTCGCCGGCGCCCCACAGCACCTTGGACCCCACCAGGGAATTGCCGTCGAACAGCGGCCCCAGATCGGCGGGCAGCTCCCTGGCCACCAGCACGTGAACGGCGGTCATGGCCTCGCCCGGGATGGCTTCCAGCCAGTCGCGGGGCATGAGGTCCAGCGCGGTGGCGGCGAAGCCGTCGTCGAACGGGTCGAAGCGCATCACCGTATAGGTGGAGAATTCCGAATGCCGCTCCCAGCGCAGACGCAAGCCGCCCAGGTCGCGGATGAAGTACCCCGCGCCGTCGCCCGGCGGCTCGGCGCCGTGGCTGGCCAGCAGGCGGGCCAGATGTTCGCGCTCGGCATCGGGGTCGGCGTGGACCATGGCCAGTTGCGAGGCCCGCACCGGAGCGGACAGCATCTCGTAGGGCCGGGCGTGGACTTCGCCGGCCAGGCCGCGCCGCTGGGCATGTTCGTTGAGCCGGATTGGCAAGCCTTCGGCCATTGCCCATATGTCTCCGATAAGAGATGCTTGGATTTCCAGGTTTACACCAACCCGTCCCCTTCCGTCAGGAGCCTTTATGTCCAACCTCGCCGTGGCCCAGGACCTGTTCTTCACCCAAACCGGCCTCGATGCGGACGCATTGCGCCGCATCGTCGCCGAGGCGCTGGCCGGTGCCGACGACGGCGAACTGTTCCTGGAATACCGGCAGTCGGAATCCCTGGTGCTGGACGACGGCCAGATCAAGAGCGCCAGCTTCGACACCACCCAGGGCTTCGGCCTGCGCGCCGTGGCGGGCGAGGCCCACGGCTACGCCCACGGCTCCGACCTGTCGGAAGCGGCCATCCGCCGCGCCGCCGCCACGGTGCGCGCCGTGCGTTCCGGCCATTCCGGCACCATGGCGGCAGCGCCGGTGGCCGGCGCCCGGGCGCTGTACACCGAGGTCAATCCGCTGTCCCAGGTGCCCTTCGAGGACAAGGTGCGGCTGCTGGAGGAGATCGATTCCTATACCCGCGCCAAGGACAATAGGGTGCGGCAGGTGACCGCCTCCCTGGCCGGGTCGTGGCAGGCGGTGACCATCCTGCGGGCCGACGGCACGCTCGCCGCCGACATCCGCCCCATGGTGCGCCTCGGCGTCAACGTGGTGCTGGCCGAAGGCGATCGCATGGAGACCGGCGGCCACGGCATGGGCGGGCGCATCGGCTATGGCGGGGTGATGGGGCTGGCCGACTGGCACCATTGCGCCGACGAGGCGCTGCGCCAGGCCTCGGTCAATCTGGGCTCGGTGCCTGCTCCGGCCGGCGAGATGCCGGTGGTGCTGGGCAACGGCTGGCCCGGCGTCATGCTGCACGAGGCGGTGGGCCATGGCCTGGAAGGCGATTTCAACCGCAAGGCCACCTCGGCCTTCACCGGCAAGGTCGGGGCCCGCGTCGCCTCGCCCGGCGTCACCGTGGTGGACGACGGCACCATTCCCGACCGGCGCGGCTCGCTGTCCATCGACGACGAGGGCACCCCCACGTCCCGCACCGTGCTGATCGAGGACGGCATCCTGGTGGGCTATCTCCAGGACCGCATGAACGCGCGGCTGATGGGTGTCGCCGCCACCGGCAACGGAAGGCGGCAATCCTATGCCCACGCCCCCATTCCGCGCATGACCAACACCTTCATGCTGGCGGGAGACAAGGACCCGGCCGAGATCGTCGCCTCGGTGCCGCGCGGCATCTACGCCGTCAATTTCGGCGGCGGCCAGGTGGACATCACCAACGGCAAGTTCGTGTTCTCGGCTTCCGAGGCCTATCTGATCGAGAACGGCAAGCTCGGCCCGGCGGTCAAGGGCGCCACCCTGATCGGCAACGGCCCCGACGCGCTCACCCGCGTCACCATGATCGGCAACGATCTGGCGCTCGACCCCGGCATCGGCACCTGTGGCAAGGACGGCCAGGGCGTGCCGGTGGGCGTGGGCCAGCCGACCCTGCGCATGGACGGGCTGACGGTGGGGGGGACGGCCGTATAAATACCTAGATAAGGTGCGGACATTAACCCTTCCGTCGAAGAACCATTTGTAAACGGCCATGGTTCATGACGTTTGCATATACGCATGCCCCAATGCCCGCATCATTTTCATGGGATAATCTTAACTGGGTTGAAGGGGGGAGGCGCCATTGGCGGTCTCCCCTTTATTGTCCGGTGAGGTTGTTCAATATGGTGAAAATTGGCCCCAAAGAAGGCCCTTGTGGTTGGGAGCAGCGTTCGCTTCCGCTGGACGTGGACGAGCTGCATCAGGTGTTGAACTGCGCCTCGGGGCGCGGCTGCAATCAATGCGTGAAGTGTAGCGAGCTGGCCCTGGAACAGATGCTGCGGCAGGCCCGTCAGAAAGGTCGCGGCGTGGTGCTCGGGCTCGAGCGCCTGGAGGCCGATATGGAATTCGCCGGCGCTTTCGGCCTATGACCGCCCTGCCATGAGGTCCCTCAGCTTGTCCAGGCACCGGGCGCGATCCGGGCGGTAATCCAGATCCTCCCACCAAGCGTCCAAGGCGGAGAGAAGTCCGCCGATTTCGGGGCCGTGCGGCACCCCCATTTCCAACAGATCGCGTCCTTTCACCGGCAATTCCACCGGCACCCAGTCGCGTGCGGCGTCCAGCAGGGCGGACCAGCGCTCGGAATCGGCGGCATCGGGCCGCGCCTCCAGGGCACGTCGCGCCGCCCAGGCCACCATAACCAGATCCCGGAACTCGTCGCTCCCCACCTTGCGCAAGGCCCGACGGATGGCGGGCGCGTCCATGGAGGAATCCACCAGGATTCGGGGTTCCGCCATGGCCGCCACCCGTTTGGCCTGAACGCCGGACAGTTTCAGCCGCTCGCCCAGCGCCAGGGCGCCGGCCCGATCCGTCACCA
The DNA here is from genome assembly GCF_058402745.1 of Paramagnetospirillum sp. Classification (NCBI taxonomy): domain Bacteria; kingdom Pseudomonadati; phylum Pseudomonadota; class Alphaproteobacteria; order Rhodospirillales; family Magnetospirillaceae; genus Paramagnetospirillum; species Paramagnetospirillum sp. The sequence goes on along the minus strand of NZ_JBZVFI010000018.1, from coordinate 633,828 downwards.
GCAAGGCGGCCAGACGCCGCATGGCATCGGGGCGGATTTCGGGGCGGGCCAGCCCCCGGTGTTCCAGCCAGGCCAGGGTGCGCAGCCGCCCGAACTCGCCCGCCTCGGGCAGGATGTGGGCCAGGATGCCGTGGCTGTGCATGACCAGCAGCGACGGCGTCGGGTCGTCGGCCAGCAGCAGGCGGACCAGTTCCCCCGCCACCCGCTCGCCCGAAAGCCCCTCCAGCCGTCCGGCCATGCGGCGGCAGGCATTCAGCGCCCGCGTCTCCATGGCGATGCCACGGCCGTAATGGGCGTGAAAGCGGAAGAAGCGCAAGAGGCGCAGCGCGTCCTCCTCGATGCGCTTCTCCGGCTCGCCCACGAAGCGCACCCTTCCTGCCGCCATGTCGGCGATGCCGTCGAAGGGGTCGTAGACGTTGCCATCCGGGTCGGCGGACAGGGCGTTCATGGTGAAGTCGCGCCGCGAGGCGTCGGCCCGCCAGTCGTCGGTGTACTCGATGCGGGCGTGGCGGCCGAAGCTCTCCACGTCGACCCGAAGGGTGGTGATCTCGTAATGGGCCTTGCCGATCACCGCCGTCACCGTGCCGTGGTCGATGCCGGTGGGAATGGCGTGAATTCCCACGTCGTCCAGCAGCGCCAGCACCCGCTCGGGCGGGTCGGGGGTGGCGATGTCGATGTCCCGGATGGGACGCTTCAGGAGCGCGTCGCGCACGCAGCCGCCGACGAAGCGCACCCGGGCGCCATCGGCCTGCAAGGCCGCCACCACGGCGCGGGTCTCGGGCGCGTCCATCCACTCCTGCGGCCCCAATAGACCGATGGGATCGCCGGGATTGAGGTGGAGGCGGGTGTTGCTCATGCGCCCCCCAGCCTGTCATCCCGAGCGTCGGCGAGGGATCTCCGCTTGGGACGTCGGTCCCAATTCTGAAAAATCCCGCCAGGATGAGATCCCTCGGCTGCGCTCGGGACGACAGTCATGGTCATTCCGGGATCCCGTCCCCGTCACGGGGCATCAGCACTTCGAACAGGTTGACCAGGATGCCGGCGGTGGCGCCCCAGATCAGCCTGTCCTGCCAGGTGATCGCCCAGAAGGGCCGCTGCATGCCGCGCACCTCGCGGCTTTGCAACTGGTGGTTGGCCTGGTCCAGGATGAAGGCAAGCGGCACCTCGAACACCTCGGCCACCTCGAAGGAATCGGGGGCGAGCGTGAAGGGCGGGTCGATGATTCCCACCAGCGGCGTGATGACGAAGCCGGTGCCGGTGACGTAATCGTCGAGGCGCCCCAGCAGCCGCACCTTATGGCGGTCCAGACCCGTCTCCTCCTCGGTCTCGCGCAGCGCGCAGGTGGCGAAGTCGCCCCTGTCCTCGGGCTCGAGCCGGCCGCCGGGAAAACTGATCTGGCCGGGATGATGGGCCAGATGATTGGTGCGCTTGGTCAGCATCACCGTCACCCCCCCGTCGCGCTCCACCAGGGGAACCAGCACCGCCGCCGGAGTCAGGGTGTCGTCGTCGATGGGGGCTCCGGGGCGGATGGCACCGCCCTGGACCAGGGATTCCAGGGCCGAGTCGCCCCGTCCGCGCGGGTCGAACCCGTCGGCCAGTTTGCGCGCGATCACCTCGCGCGTCAGTCGGGAAGCTCCAGCCTCCCCAATGGAAAAAAGCTCCCGCTGCTCCATAGGCCGTAAACTGCTTCTCCCTCCCGGTCCTCCTCCCATCCCAGGGCGACCAGTTCGTAATAGACCGAGCGGCTGAGCCGCGCCTCGATTCCCTCGCGCACCGTGACGTAGGGCGACGGCTCCCCCGAGCCCTCGGCCTCCGCGATGCGAAGCGGATGGTCCCTGTCCACCGTGACCATCTCGTCCATGTTGGTGCGGAAACTGACCACCATGTCGCGGCCGGACCCGCAGGTGAACATCTCGACCGCCAGGAAGGGGACGTCATCCACCTGGATACGGCCCATCTCGCCCGGCGTGATCAGAAGGTAACTGCCATCCCTGGCGCGGTACAGCACCGAGGCGAACAGGCAGACCATCTCTTTGCGGTTGATCGGCGAGCCATGGTAGAACCAACGTCCCTGCCGGTCGATGCGGATGCCGAGATCGCCGCAATATTCGGGCAGCCGTCCCGGGTAGTCCACGTCGGGAGGGGCATCGGTCAAAGGCTGGTTCACTCGGCCGCTCCTGCAGTCTTCTTCCCGCGCGAGGCGCCACCCCATGACACCCCACACCAGTTCCGCCGCCCCGCCCGACGACATCGCCGCCCTCGACACCCGTCTGGCCGAAGCCCGCGCCGCCATCGGCCGCGTCATTTTCGGTCAGGACGAGGTCATCGACCAGAGTCTTATCACGCTGCTGGCGGGGGGTCACGCCCTGTTGATCGGCCTGCCCGGCCTGGCCAAGACCCGGCTGGTGCACACCCTGGGGGTGGTGCTGGGCCTGGACGACAAGCGGGTGCAGTTCACCCCCGATTTGATGCCCCCCGACATCCTGGGCTCCGAGGTGCTGGAGGAAGGGTCCGGCGGGGCGCGCGCCTTCCGCTTCATCCCGGGGCCGGTGTTCTGCCAGCTCCTGATGGCCGACGAGATCAACCGCGCCGGCCCTCGCACCCAGTCGGCCCTGCTGCAGGCCATGCAGGAGCATCACGTCAGCGTGGCCGGCGCCCGCCATGACCTGCCCCGGCCGTTCCACGTGCTGGCCACCCAGAATCCGCTGGAGCAGGAGGGCACCTATCCCCTGCCCGAGGCGCAGCTGGACCGCTTCCTCATGCAGATCGACGTGGGCTATCCCGACCGGGAGTCCGAGCGCCGCATGCTGATCGACACCACCGGGGCGCGATCGGCCGAGCCGGAACGGGTCATGGCCGCCGCCGACCTGCTGGAAGCCCAGGCGCTGGTGCGGCGCATTCCGGTGGGCGATGGGGTGGTGGAGTCCATCCTGACCCTGGTGCGCCAGGGGCGGCCGGAAAGCACTTCGCTGGATCTGGTCCGCCGCGCCGTGGCCTGGGGGCCGGGGCCGCGCGCCGCCCAGGCGCTGATGCTGGCCACCAGGGCACGGGCCCTGCTGCAGGGCCGCCTGTCGCCGTCGGTCGATGACGTCCGGGCGCTGGCCGCGCCCATCCTGCGTCACCGCATGGCGCTGGGCTTCGCCGCCCGGGCCGACGGCATCACCCTGGCCCAGGTGATCGAGGCTCTGGAAGGCACTCTATGAGCGAGGCCTTCCATGGGTTTGTCATGATGAGCGTCAGCGAAGCATCTTTCAGCCGCTATTGCCTGAAGGACCCTTCGCCTGCGGCTCAGGGTGACAGGTAGGGGGAACCCCATGACAGACGCCCCCTCCCTTCTTTCCCAGGACGCCGACCGGCGCCAGCGCCGCGCCGCCGACGCGACAGCCAGCGTCTGGGTGGCGGCCAGTGCCGGCACCGGCAAGACCAAGGTGCTGACCGACCGGGTGCTGACCCTGCTGCTGGCCGGCACGCCGCCCCACAAGATCCTCTGTCTCACCTTCACCAAGGCCGCCGCCGCCGAGATGTCCAACCGCATCGCCGGGCGGCTGGGCAAATGGGCGACGGCGCGGGACGAGGATCTGGCCGGCGATCTGGAGCGTCTGCTGGGCCGCCTGCCCTCGGCCGGCGAGATGACCGGGGCGCGCCGCCTGTTCGCCGCCCTGCTGGACGCGCCGGGCGGCATGCACATGGAGACCATCCACGCCTTCTGCCAGTCGCTGCTCCGCCGCTTTCCCCTCGAGGCGGGCATCGCGCCGCACTTCCAGGTGATGGACGACCGCGACGCGGGCGAGTTGCTGGAAGCCGCCAAGCTGGAGGTACTGGCCCTTGCCCGTGAGGGCACGGGGGAACTGGGCGGCGCCCTGGCCCTGGTGACGGGCCGCGTCCACGAAACCGCCTTTCCCGAGCTGATGGGGGAACTGACCGCCGAGCGCGGCCGGCTGGAGCGGCTGCTGGACCGCCACGGCGGGGTGGAGGGCGCGCTGGCCGCGCTCGGTGCCCGGCTGGGGCTGGAGACGGGCGACACTCCGGAAACCTTGCTGGCCTGGGCGGCGGACGAGGCCCATTTCGACGGCGAGTCCCTGCGCGCCGCCGTGTCCGCTTTGCTGACCGGTTCGGATTCCGATCGCAAGCGCGGAGAGGCCATGGCCCGGTGGCTGGCCGATCCGGCGGGGCGAAAGGAGGGCTTCGCCGCGTGGTCGGCCCAGTTCCTGACGGCCGAGGGCTCCATCCGCAAGACCCTGGCCACCAAGGCGGTGCGCGACGGCTTCCCCGGCGTGGAGGCCGCCATGCTGGCCGAGGCCGAACGGCTGCTCCGCCTGGGCGAGAGGCTCAAGGCCGCCCGCATCCTGGAGGCGACGGGAGCGCTGCTGACCTTGGGCGACGCCCTGCTCGGGTCCTACCGCCGGGCCAAGGCCGTCCGCGCCCTGATGGATTACGACGACCTGATCCTGAGCGCCCGCGACCTGCTGGCCCGGCCCGGCGTGGCGCCCTGGGTGCTCTTCAAGCTGGACGGCGGCATCGACCACGTGCTGATCGACGAGGCCCAGGACACCAATCCCGACCAGTGGGCAGTGGTGGAGAAGCTGACCGAGGAATTCTTCGCAGGGCGCGGCGCGCGGGACACCCTGCGTACCGTCTTCGCGGTGGGCGACGCCAAGCAGTCCATCTATTCCTTCCAGCGCGCCGACCCGCGCGAGTTCGAACGCATGCGCGAGGCCTTCGCCGCCCATGTGCCCGCCAGCGGCGGCGTGTGGGACGAGGTGGCGCTCAACCTGTCCTTCCGTTCGGCCCCCGCCGTGCTCGACGCGGTCAACGCCGTGTTCGCGCCCGGCAGGCCGGGCCGCGACGGGGTGGCCGGGGACGAGGACATCACCCATCTGCCCCACCGTTCGGGACAGGCCGGGCGGGTGGAGGTGTGGCCCGCCGTCGAGCCGCGCCCCGCCGACGAGACCCCCGCCTGGAAGCCGCCGGTGGAGCGCATCCGGGGCGATTCGCCCCGCACCCGGCTGGCCCGGCTGGTGGCGGGTCGCATCCGCGCCATGATCGACGGCGAGATGCTGGAGTCCAAGGGCCGCCCGGTGCGGGCCGGCGACGTGCTGGTGCTGGTGCGCCGCCGGGGCGGCTTCGTCGAGGACCTGGTGCGCGAGCTGAAGACCCGCAAGGTCGAGGTGGCGGGTGCCGACCGCATGGTGCTGACCGAGCAGATGGCGGTGATGGACCTGATGGCGCTGGGCCGGTTTCTGCTGCTGCCCGAGGACGACCTGACGCTGGCCACCGTGCTGAAGGGGCCGCTGGTGGGCCTGACCGAGGACCAGCTGTTCACCCTGGCCCATCATCGCGGCAAGGATGTGGGGCTGTGGGAGGCGCTGCGCCAGGGCGTGGCCGACGAAGCGGGCGCGTTCGAAACCGCCTTCCGGCGGCTCTCCGACCTGCTGGCCCAGGCCGACCGCGTCTCGCCCCACACCCTGTATGCCCGGGTGCTGGGGCCGCTGGGCGGGCGCAAACGCCTGCTGGCCCGCCTGGGCCTCGAGGCCGAGGATGCCATCGACGAGTTCATGGCGCTCTCGCTGGTTTTCGAGCGCGCCCATCCGCCGTCGCTGCAGGGCTTCCTCCACTGGCTGGAGGCCGGCGCGCTGGAGATCAAGCGCGACCTGGAGCAAGGGGGGCGCGACGCCGTGCGCATCATGACCGTGCACGGCTCGAAAGGCCTGCAGGCTCCCATCGTCTTTTTGCCCGACACCATGCAGGTGCCCGCCCGCTCGCCCCGGCTGCTGTGGCTGGGCGACGGCGAGGACGAGCTTCCCGCCTGGCCGCCCCGGGCCGAGGACATGGATTCCGTCTGCCGCCAGGGCGCGCAGGCACGCAAGCTGGCGCGCGAGCGGGAATACCGCCGCCTGCTCTACGTCGCCATGACCCGGGCCGAGGACCGGCTGATCGTCTGCGGCTGGCGCGGCCTGAAGGCGGCACCCGAAACCTGTTGGCACGCTCTGGTGCGCGATGCCCTGGCCCCCACCGCCCTCGAATTCGCCGATCCGTTCCTGGCCGGGGCGGGAGAGACGGCGGAGGGGCCGGTGCTGGTGCTGGCCAATGCCCAGACCGCTCCGGCCGAACGGAGCAAGAGCGCCGACGCGGGCGACCGCCCGCCCTCGCCGCTGCCCGACTGGGCGCTGGTCGCGGCCGAGGCCGAGCCGGTGCCGCCCCGGCCGCTGGCCCCCTCGCGGCCCGAGGGCGAGGAGCCGACCGTACGCTCGCCCCTGACCGAACTGGACGGAAGGCCGCGCTGGCAGCGGGGCCGGCTGATCCACCGCCTGCTGCAGACCATGCCCGACCTCGCCCCCGCCGAGCGGTCGCGGGCCATGCTCCGCTTCCTGTCGCGCCCGGCCTTCGGCCTGGAGACCAGGGAGAGGCTGGACATCGCCAACGAGGTCTCGGACATCCTCGACCATCCCGGGCTGGGGGTGCTGTTCGGCCCCGGGTCCAGGGCCGAGGTGCCGCTGGTCGGGCGCATCGGCAACCGGGTGGTCTCCGGCCGGGTCGACCGGCTGGCGGTGAGCGAAACCGAGGTGATCGTCGCCGATTACAAGACCAACCGCCGCCCGCCCGCCACGCCGGACGAGGTCCCGGAAATCTATGTGCGGCAGATGGCCGCCTACCGCCTGGCCCTGGCCTGCATCTATCCCCGCCACCGGGTGCGCTGCGTGCTGGTGTGGACCGATGGCCCCCGCCTGACCGAGATCGAGCCCGCCCGCCTGGACGATTCCCTGGCGGGGCTGGTGGAATAGCCCCAAGATTTTTCTTCCCAAAACTGAACCGGGTGGTTTAGTTTTTGCCCATGGAAGGCACCATGACCAAGACCCGGACCCGGTCCAAACCCTCGGCCAAGCGGGAAGCCATTCTCGACGCCGCCCAGCGTCTGTTCCTGGACGAAGGCTACGCCGCCACCAGCATGGACGCGGTGGCCGCCCGGGCCGGCGTGTCCAAGGCGACCATCTACGCCCATTTCGACAGCAAGGACCAGCTGTTCGCCGCCATCATGCACCGCCGCTGCGAGGCGTCGTTCGTCTTCGCCACCCCCGACGACAGCTTCGATGCGGCCAGGACCTTCACCACCTATGCCGAGCGGCTGCTCACCCTGCTGATGACGCCCGACGCCTTGGCGCTCTACCGGGTGGTGGTGGCGGAATCGGTCCGCACCCCGGAACTGGCCCAGGCCTTCTACGAGACCGGCCCGGCCCGGGGCAAGGCGGCCATCTCCGCCTCGGTGGCCCAGCTCCAGGCCAAGGGCGAACTGGCGGCCGACGCCGACCCCATGGTGATCGCCGACCAGTTCATCGGCATGCTCCGCGCCGAGACCTATCACCGCGCCCTGCTGGGCCTGCCGCCGGGCCGCTCCACCGGCGAGACCATCGGAGCCGCCGTCCGGACCCTGCTCCGCGCCTACGGCAAACGGTAGAACCCCCTATTCCCTTCGACGCGATACATCCCTCCAAGGGATAGCGCGGCATATTATTGTTGTTATGAACAACAGTTCTATGTGACAACATATGTAACGATGCCGCCCGGACCAACCAGGGACGGCCGAAGAGAACAAACGGGAATCAGGCTTCATGGCCCGCCGGCGCGCCCGGCCGGGCGAGGGAGGAGTCATGCGTCTGGCAGATGTGAGAATCGGCGTGCGTCTGTTCGCCGGGTTCGGGCTGATGATCGCCGTCACCGGGGCGCTCGGCCTGTTTTCGAGCCTGCAGCTGCGGTCCATTTCCGGCCATACCGAGCTGCTGTACCGCCATCCCTTCACCGTCTCGACGGCCTTGTCCGAGGCCGATGGCGGCATCATCGCCATGCACCGGGCCATGAAGGATCTGGCGCTGGCCTTCGAGGACAGCGACATCGCCAAGGCCGAAGCCGCCATCGACGCGGCGGAAGCGCGGGTGATGAAGAAGCTGGACGCGGCGCGCGAGCGCTTCCTGGCCGACCGCGCCGTCTTCGACCAGCTGGGCAAGGCCCTGGCGGCGTGGAAGCCCATCCGCTCCGAGATCGTCGAGATGATGAAGCAGGGCCGCAGCGTGGAGGCCGCCGATCTGACCAAGGGCGCGGCGGCCAGGCAGGCCGAGGTGATCCAGGGCCTGATGGCCTCGGCCATCGCGCTGGCCGCCGAGGATGCCGCCCGCTTCCGCGAGCGCGCCGAAAGCGAGCAGCGGAGCGCCGGCTTCTCGCTGCTGGCCTCGTTCCTGGCCTGCGCGGGATTCGGCCTGTGGCTGGCCTTCCGGGTGACCCGTTCGCTGACCAGGCCGCTCGAGGCGTTGCGGGCCTGCATGGCCACCATGGCCACCGGCGATTACGGGGTCATGGTGCCGGGCGGCGAGCGCAAGGACGAGATCGGCGCCATGGCCCGCACGCTGGACGTCTTCGCCGAGAACGGCCGCCAGATGGGACAACTGGCCGAGGAGCGCCGGCAGGCCGATTCCCGCGCCTCGGCGGAACGCCGCGATGCCCGCCTCGCCCTCGCCTCGGAATTCGAGGAAAAGGTGACCACGGTCATGACCCGGCTGTCCGAGGCGGCGGCCGAGATGAGCCGCGCCGCCCAATCCATGTCGGGGGTGGCGACCGAGGCCTCGGGTCAGGCCGGCTCGGCCCGAAGCGCCGCCGGCACCGCCTCGGACAACGTGCGGCAGGTGGAAGAGGCCGCCCTCGATCTCTCCCGTTCCATCGCCGCCATCGAGCGGCAGGTGGCGTCGTCGTCCACCACCACCCTCGAGGCGGTGGGCAAGGCCGAGCGCGCCTCGGCCAACGTCGCCGGGCTGGCCAGCGCCGCCGGACGGATCGGGCAGGTGGTGGAACTGATCACCACCATCGCCAAGCAGACCAACCTGCTGGCCCTGAACGCCACCATCGAGGCAGCCAGGGCGGGCGAAGCGGGCAAGGGCTTCGCCGTGGTGGCGGGCGAGGTCAAGAACCTCGCCAACCAGACGGCCAGGGCCACCGACGAGATCTCGTCGCAGATCGCCCAGGTCCAGGCCGCCACCGACGAGGCGGTGTCGGCCATCGGCGACATCGTGCGCACCATCGGCGAGATCAGCCGGGCGGTGGAATCCATCACCCAGGCGGTGGCCGAGCAGCAGAGCGCCACCCATCGCATCGCCGACAGCGTCGGCCGCGCGGTGGGCGGCACCGAGGAGGTGGTGGGCAGCGTCGGCCGCGTCGCCGCCGCCGCCGCCCAGGCCGGTGACGCCGCCGCCCTGGTGCGGGGTCAGGCGGACGGCGTGGCGCGTCGCACCGACGACCTGATGGGCGAGGTGGGTGCCTTCATCGCCGGGATACGGAAGGGATGAGGGGAAGGGCGATGGCCGCCAGCACCAGGACGATGCCCGACAGGTGATGGAGGCCCGGCGCCTCCCCCAGGACCAGGGCCGAGAGCAGGGCCGCCGCCACCGGCATCAACGCGGTGGAGACGGCCGCCTCGGCCCCGCCCAGGCGGGCCGCCCCGGCGTACCACAGCACGAAGCCCAGGATGGTGGGCACCAGGGCGTGCCAGAGGATGGCCGCCCAGGCGGAAGCGGGCACCGCGCCCCACTCCACCCCCGGCACCTCGGCCAGGGCCAGGGGCAGGGTGATCAGCAGGCCCAGCAGGCACATGGCGGCCGAGAGCGCCACCGGCGACAGCCGGGTCCGCATCGCCCTGTTGAGCAGGACGAACACCGCCTCTCCGGCCATGGCGCCCAGCAGCAGCAGGTTGCCGAACCAGGTGCCGCCGCCTGCCGTGGTCTCGCCCAGGCTCAGGCTGGCGGTGCCCAACCCGGCCAGCAGAACGGCGCCCCACCCCCGCCGGTCCATGCCGCCGCCCGGCAGGGCCAGGGACAGCAGGCCGACCAGGGCGGGCAGGGTGCCGGCGATCACCGCCGCGTCGGTGCCGCCGGTATGGCGGAGGCCCGCCAGCATCAGCACCGAGAAGCCCAGGCTGCCGGCCGTCGCCTGGGCGAGCAGGATCAGGCGGTCGCCTCCCGCCGGCCATATCCGGTCCCCCCGGGCCATGGCCCAGGGAACCAGCACCAGGGCGGCCAGCCCGTAGCGCAGGGCGGCGGCGATGAACACCGGCAACCCCGCCCCCGCCAGCTTGGACGCCACCACCACGCTGCCGGCGCTGGCCATCCCCAAGCCGCAACACAGCCAGCCGATCCGCTTCGAGTTCATGATCTCCTCCGCGGTCCAGGCTAGGGCGGCGACCCGGGGCGGTCTTGGACGCCAGGAGCATGGGAGGCGTCAAGATCGTTCAAGACAGCAGGACGGCAACGGCGCTACCGTTACGCATGGAATGCGACCGGATCCGCCTGTGGGCGGCGGCGGACATGGGTGGACTCGGGATGCTGGAAGCCAGCTTCGGCCGCCAGTCCTGCCCGCGCCACAGCCACGACACCTACGGCATCGGCGTGGTGCATGCCGGCGCCAACCGATTCACCTATCGCGGCGGCCTGCACGTGGCGCCCAGGGGCTTCGTCTGCACCGTCACCTATGACGAGGTCCATGCCGGCGAGGTCACCGCCGAGGGGCTGGCCTATCGCTGCCTCTACCCCGCCCCCGCCCTGGTCACCGATGTGGCCGCCGAGCTTCGGGAGCACACCGAGAACCGCGTCTTCGCCCTGCCGCCGGTGATCGGCGACGAGGTGGCGGCCGGGCTGGTGAACGCGGTGTTCGCCGCCGAGCATGGCCGGGAGCTGCTGCTCACCCGCCAGACGCTGCTGGCCGCCCTGCTCGCCCGGGTGCTGGTCCGCCACGCCGTCGAGCGGGTCGAGCCCCGACGCATCGACGCCAATGGCCGGGCGGTGGCCCTGGCCCGCGCCTACATGCATGACCATCTGGCCGACAACCTCTCGCTGGAGCGACTGGCCGAAGCGGCGGGAACGCGGCCCTTCCGCCTGATCCGCGGCTTCAAGCGCCTGCATGGACTGCCGCCCCACGCCTATCTCACCCAGTTGCGGGTGTGGCGGGCCAGGGACATGATCGCCGCCGGCAGCCGCCCCGCCGATGCCGCCGCCGCCGTCGGCTTCGCCGACCAGAGCCACCTCAACCGCCACTTCAAGCGTATCCTCGGGATCACCCCCGGGCGCTATGGCGTTCAGGCTTGAGCGAAATCAACTGATAAACATCAAGGAAAAATGGGACGGACTCGGGGAGGCCGTGATGGGGCTCGGCATGGCGGCCTCTCAGTTCAGCCGACATGATATTAATCAATATTGAATGACTATAATTGTATAAGTTTACTTTTGCAGCACTTGGCATAATATTGATGTTTGTCATTTGATGAACATCAAATACTTATCGTTTGCTTGATTCATTCCCACATGATGAATAAGGTCTCCCCCGCCGGGATTGCCGGTGACTATGATTTGCCCAGGGGAAACCGATGAAGGCAGCGACTTGGATGATGGCGGCACTGGCGGCCGCATGGGCCGGGACGGCCGTGGCGGCGGAGAAGCCCGCCCATGGCGCCGGCGAGCATTACGAGACCAGCGGCGACGTGCTCCGCACCACTCCCATGACCCAGCCGGGCGCCCAGCCCGGACCGCAACTGACCGCGGCCGAGTTCGACAAGGCCAAGCAGATCTATTTCGAGCGCTGCGCCGGCTGCCACGGGGTGCTGCGCAAGGGCGCCACCGGCAAGCCGCTGACCACCGACATCACCCGCGAGCGGGGCTTCGACGCGCTGAAGGCCTTCATCACCTATGGTTCGGCCGCCGGCATGCCCAACTGGGGCAGTTCGGGCCAGCTGACCGAGGCCGAAGTGGACCTGATGTCCAAGTACCTGCTGAACGAGCCGCCCCAGCCGCCCGAATTCGGCATGGACGAGATCAAGGCCACCTGGAAGGTGGTGGTCTCCCCCGAGCAGCGGCCCAAGAAGAAGCTGAACAACCTGGACCTCACCAACCTGTTCTCGGTGACGCTGCGCGACTCGGGCGAGATCGCCCTGATCGACGGCGCCTCCAAGAAGATCGTCAGCATCATCAAGACCGGCTATGCCGTCCACATCTCGCGCATTTCCGCGTCGGGGCGCTATCTCTACGTCATCGGCCGCGACGCCAAGATCAACCTGATCGACCTGTGGATGGAAAAGCCCGAGACGGTGGCCGAGATAAAGATCGGCATGGAGGCCCGCTCGGTCGAGACCTCCAAGTTCAAGGGCTTCGAGGACAAGTACGCCATCGCCGGCGCCTACTGGCCGCCCCAGTTCGTCATCATGGACGGCAACACCCTGGAGCCGAGGAAGATCGTCTCCACCCGCGGCATGACCGCCGACAGGCAGGAATACCACCCCGAACCGCGCGTCGCCTCCATCGTCGCCTCCCACTACAAGCCGGAATTCGTGGTCAACGTGAAGGAAACCGGCCTGATCATGCTGGTGGACTATTCCGACATCAGGAATCTCAGGATCACCTCCATCGAGGCCGAGCGGTTCCTGCATGACGGCGGCTTCGATTCCACCAAGCGCTACTTCATGGTGGCCGCCAACGCGCGCAACAAGATCGCCGTGGTCGATACCAAGGAGGACAAGCTGGTGGGCATGGTCGAAGTGGGCGCCACCCCCCATCCCGGCCGCGGCACCAATTTCGTCCACCCCAAGTTCGGCCCCGTCTGGGCCACCGGCCATCTGGGCGACGACAGCGTGGCGCTGATCGGCACCGATCCCAAGAATCACCCCAAGCAGGCCTGGACCAAGGTGGCCTCGCTGACCGGCCAGGGCGGCGGCTCGCTGTTCCTGAAGACCCATCCCAAGTCCAGGAACCTGTGGGTCGATACCACCTTGAATCCGGACGCCGACGTGGCGTCCTCCATCGCCGTCTTCGACATCAACAACCTGGACAAGCCCGCCGAGGTGCTGCCCCTGGCCAAGTGGGCCGGCATCACCGACGGCGCGCCCCGCGTCGTCCAGCCCGAGTACAACAAGGCGGGCGACGAGGTGTGGTTCTCGGTGTGGAACGCCAAGGACAAGGTCTCGGCCATCGTGGTGGTTGATGACAAGACCCGCAAGCTGAAGTCGGTGATCAAGGATCAGCGCCTGGTCACGCCGACCGGCAAGTTCAACGTCACCAACACCCTGCACGACGTGTACTGATCACGTTCGAAAACGGGTCGGGGGCGGCTTTTCCACGGGCAGAGCCGCCCTTCGTCGTGCCGGAAGGGGAACCTCAGCCGCCGGTCACGGCACCGAGAATTGCCATCCGAACCAGCGCCAGCGCCCTTCCAGGGTGGGCACGGTGCAGTTGAGCCGCGTCCGGCCCGAGGGCAGGGGCTTGGACATGCGCACCTCGACGCGCGGCCCCAGGCGTTCCACCTTGAGCTGGCCCTGATGGGAGGCGAAGCACGACAGCCCGTCGATGCCGGTCACCTCCTCGGCCAGGGTGAAGCCGAAGGCGGGGGGATTGGCCTTGATGGCCGGGTCTTCCGGCGTGACGTCCACCGCCGGCAGCGGCAGCGAGCGCACCGCCAGCCGGAAACGCTGCTGGTCGCCATAGGCCGAGCTTTGGGCGAAACGGGGCAGGAAGAAGGGATCGCCCTTGGCCCAGACGGCCCCCGAATGCTGGCCGAAGGCGGCGGCGAAACCGGAACGGCGCAGCACGTCCTCGGCCTCGGCGCTGGCCTCGCCCCACGGCCAGGCGAACAGTTCGGTGCCCCGGCCCAATTCCTTGTTGAGGCGGGCATTGGCGCGGACAAGGTCGGCGGCCATCTGCTCGGCCCCCACCTTGGGCAGCCGCAGCCGCGCCGCCCCCTGGGTGCCGATTCCCACGCCGGCGGCGGCCAGCTCGCGCAGCTGGCTCCAGGTCATCACCTCGGCGCCGCCGCGATCCACCTCGTCGGTGGCCAGGAACAGGGTGACGGGGAAGCCCGCCTTCCTCAGCAGCGGCCAGGCGTGGGTGTAAAAGCCGGTCGAGGCGTCATCGACGGTGATGGCCACCGCCTTGTCGGGCAAGGGGCGGCCGCCGCGCAGCGCCGAGACGATCTCGGCCAGGGGCAGCACCGTGTAGCCGCCGCCCTTCAGCTCGGCCACATGGGCCGCCAGCAATTCCGTGGTGGTGTTGAGGGCGGGGACCCTGTCGTCGTCGAAGCGGTGATAGACCAGCACCACGGCGGAATCGGCCGCCCGGGCGGCGGAGCCCCACACCGGCAGGATTCCGGCCGCCGCCAGCCCCAGCAGCAGCGCCAAGACAACAGACTGTTTCACGCTAGCCCCCTGTCGGGCGCCGCTCCGGGCGCCTACATTGTCGATGTTTGCCCCATTCGCGGGTGAAAATTCAAGAGAAGAGGCGAGCATGACAGATATTCTCGACGACGCGGCCCGTGAGATACTGTTCCGCGCCGCGCGCACCCATTCGAAATTCCACGACAGGCCGGTGGACGACGCCCTGCTGCGCCAGGCCTGGGATCTGGCCCGCATGGGACCGACCAGCGCCAACTGCCAGCCGGCCCGCATCGTCTTCGTGCGCTCGGCCGAGGCCAAGCAGCGCCTGAGGCCCGCCCTGGCGCCGGGCAATGTGGACAAGACCATGGCGGCGCCGGTCACCGCCATCATCGGCCACGACATGGAATTCTACGAGACGCTGCCCACCCTGTTCCCCCATGCCGACGCCCGGTCGTGGTTCGTGGGCAACGAGACGCTGATCCAGTCCACGGCGTTCAGGAACGGCACCCTGCAGGGCGCCTATTTGATCCTGGCGCTCCGCGCCCTGGGCCTGGATTGCGGCCCCATGAGCGGCTTCGACAACGCCAAGGTGGACGAGGCCTTCTTCGCCGGCACCGCCATCCGCTCCAACTTCCTGGTCAATATCGGCTACGGCGATCCCGCCGGGCTGTATCCCCGGGGGCCGCGCCTGGACTTCGCCGAGGCCTGCCGGGTGGAGTAGATCAGCCCCCGAACACCTTCTTCAGCAGGTCGGTGGAGCGGCTGGCCGGATTGGTGCGGATGGCCGCTTCCTCCTGGCCGAGATACTTGAAGATGCCCGCCAGCGCGTAGTCGAGCACGTGGTCGGTCAGCATGGACGGACCGGCCTTCAGCGCGTCGCCCACCATGGGCAGGCCCTGGGCGGCCCCGGCCATGCTGGAATAGGACTGCACCGCGCCCGACTGGGCCACGGTGCCGTCCACCACGGGGCGCATGGCGGTGCGCAGGTCGGGGCTCATGGTGCGCTTGAAGTACTGGGTGGCGGCGTCCTGGGGGCCGTTGAGGATGCCGCGCGCGTCGTCGAGCGTCATCTTCTGCACCGCGTCCCAGAAGATCTGCCTGGCCTTGGGCGTGGCGGCCTCGGCGGCGCGGTTGAGCTTCAGCTCCAGGTCGTCCACCATCTGGGACTTGCCGGCCAGGGCCAGACCCTGGCGGACGGTGGCCAGCTTGTCGGGCAGCGGAATGTGGACCGAAGGATCGCCGTTGAAGCCGTCGGCGCGGCCCAGCCGTCCGGTGACCTTGTCGGCGGCAACGCGCAGCGCCTCCTTGAGGCCGGAGCCGATCTCCGAGGTGGACAGAGACGAGCCCGCCGAGCCGCCGCCCGAGGACGAGGCCCCCGTTCGCTGTTGCAGTTCCTGCTTGATCATCCCCTTGCCCAGGTCCATCAGCCCGCCCTGGGCCAGGACGGGGGAGGCGCACAGCAGCACGGCCGCGGCGCACAGGCACGCGGTCTTGGGCGAACGGGTCATGATCAGGCCTCCAGGACTTGCAGGATGGCGCCATCGGCGCCGAAGCAGGCGGCGGTCAGGGTGCCGCCCTGGCCGGACCCCGAATCCAGGGTGACGGCGAAGGGGCCGAAGGCCTTGCCGCCATGGCGGCGGTCGGCGCCGCGCACCACCAGCTTGAAGCCGGAATAGGGCTCGTCCATTCCGGCGAACAGGCTGGATCCCCACCAGAAGGCGTCCACCTGGGCCGAGAGCGGCCGCGTAGGATCGAGACCGGCATGGGTGAACAGCAGGGCGTTGTCGTCGGTGAAGGCGGCGTGCTTCAGCACGCTCATCAGGGTGGTGTGGCCGTCATGGTTGCGCATGGTCTGGCGCAGCTGGCTGGTCCAGCGGGTCAGGGCCAGGATGCCCTCGCGGATGGCGTTGCCGCCTTCCTCCACCGTGCCGCCATAGGCGGCGATGGTCGGCGCGATGCCGTGATCGACCATCCAGCGCAGTACCTCGGCGGGATTGGGGGCGAACTGCAATTGCAGCAGCTTCTGCCACATCTCTTCCTGGGTGCCGCGCAGGTAGACAACGTCGTCCACCTCCACCCCGGGGATGGCGATGAAGGCGCGGCGGAAGGTCAGCAATTCGTCGATGGTCTCGAGCACCGGAGCGCCGCAGCCGAGGTAATCGCCGAGATAGACCAACTGGTCGCCCGGCCGCAGATCCTGGGCCATGCGGGCGTGCAGGGCGCACAGCCGCGCGTGCTCGCCCCTGATGGCGGCGACGGCCCAGATGCGGCCGCCGCCCCTCAGGGTGGCGAAGACGTTGGAATCAGCCAGTGTCGTGGACGGCCGTTCGGCTTCGACGTTCATCAATCCGCTCGGGTTTCGCAACCGGACGACATGGTCGCAGCCACCGAGCCAAACATCAAGCCGCTTCGAGCAAGCCCTGGAGCTTCTCGGTCGCCGCCTGGGTGTCGATACGCTCCACCGCCGCCAGTTCGGAGGCGAGACGCTCCAGCGCGGCCTCGTAGATCTGCCGCTCGGAATAGGACTGGTCGGGCTGGTTGGCGTTGCGGTGCAGGTCGCGGACCACCTCGGCGATGGAGACGGGGTCGCCGGAATTGATCTTGGCCTCGTATTCCTGGGCGCGGCGGCTCCACATGGTGCGCTTGACCTTGGCGCGGCCCTTGAGAGTCGACAGCGCGGTGTCCATGACCGAGCGCGACGACAGCTTGCGCAGGCCGGACTTCTGGGCCTTGGTCACCGGCACGCGCAGCGTCATGCGGTCGCGGTCGAAGGTGATGACGAACAGCTGCAGCTTCATGCCGCCGATTTCCTGGGTCTCGACGGCCACCACCTGGCCCACGCCGTGAGTGGGGTAGACCACATAGTCGCCCTGGGAGAAAGAAACGATCGTCATCTTCAACAATTCCCTCGACAGAAGGTCTGGATCCGGCAAACGCCCGATACGCTCACCCCAAACGACGAAAGATGCTCGCCAGCCGCGCCCTTGACGGGCTGGTGGAAATCTCGCAGCTTGTCTTGGTGGGCGAACTCCCGCCCCGATGGCTATGCCAATTTGCGATCCGTCGGCACAGTTCGACGGACTTGCCCTTATAGCACAGGCGCCTTCTGTGAAGAACAGGAAAATTCCCCAAGGCCCTGCATTTCCGCCACATCCCCATGCGCGAACGCCGCCCCACGACCCTCTGGGCCATGGTGCGGCGCCGGCCACAACATCTTGCGGAAAGGGTCAGCGGCCCGGATTGGGCGACAGCAGCCTGGCCTTGTCCGGCTTGCCCTTCCACTCGTCGGCGTCGGCCGGCGCGTCACCCTTGCGGGTGATGTTCGGCCACGAGCCGGCGTACTGCCGGTTGGTGTCGGTCCAGGCGGCGGCCTTGGGATCGGAATCCGGGAAGATGGCTTCGGCCGGGCATTCCGGCTCGCAGACGCCGCAATCGATGCATTCGTCGGGGTTGATCACCAGGAAGTTCTCACCCTCGTAGAAGCAATCCACCGGGCAAACCTCGACGCAGTCCTGATACTTGCACTTGATGCAATTCTCGGTGACGACGTAAGCCATGTCGTTCTCCAATATCCCATGAAACCGTGATGCGGCGGGCAGGCCGCCATCCGCCGGAAGAAAATCCGGCGGAAGCGATACCACACTCCCCCCCGCCGTCTCAACCCCGGCGGGGAAGGGGTTTTCACGGCAAGGGGTTGCGCAGCTTGACCGGCGCGCGCTTGCCGCGCCGCGCCAGCAGGTTGAGGATCTCGATGCCCAGCGAGAAGGCCATGGCGAAGTAGATGTAGCCCTTGGGCATGTGGAAGCCGGTGCCCTCGGCCACCAGGGTGGCGCCGATCAGCAGCAGGAAGGACAGCGCCAGCATCTTGATGGTGGGGTGGCGCGCGATCAGGGCGGACAGCGGATTGGCGGCCACCACCATGACGGCGGAGGCCAGGATGACGGCGGCGACCATCACCCACAATTCACTGGCCATGCCCACGGCGGTGATCACCGAATCCAGCGAGAAGACGATGTCCAGGATGGCGATCTGGACGATCACCGAGGCCAGCCCGGCCGAGGCGACCTGGCCGGCACCGCCTTCGGGCGTGCCGGCGGCCTCCGGCTCTTCCTCGCCCTCCAGGCTGCCGTGGATCTCGTGGGTGGCCTTGGCCACCAGGAAGACGCCGCCGCCGATCAGGATGATGTCGCGCCAGCTGACCGGATGGTCCCAGACCACGAAGACCGGCTCGACCAGCCCGACGATCCAGCTGAGCGAGGCCAGCAGGCCGAGGCGGGTCAGCACCGCGAAGGCCAGCCCCAGCCGCCGCCCCAGCGGGCGCATGGGCTCGGGCAGGCGGTTGGAAATGATGGCGAGATAGACCAGGTTGTCGATGCCGAGCACGATCTCGAGCAGCGACAGGGTCGCCAGGCTGAGCCATATCTCGGGGTCGGTGATCCAGGCCATCATCATGCTCGTCCTCGGCGTTCATTCGTCGGTCCGGCCGGACTTTAAGTGATTCGGGCGAGGAATCCACCCCGATGTCGCTTAAATCCCGGTAACATTTCGGACCGGCCGGGAAACAAATGGGTTTTGACCTTGACCCGAACCACCGATACCATTGGTATCGGCTGGAGTTTCCATCGTTCCCGGCCCCTTGCCGGGAGAGGGCCCAAGGGTGACAAGCAGCAGCGGTTCCGGTAGCGGTACGATCACGGCAGCCGGCCAGGGATGGCCCGGCCGCGCCCCGTGCGCCCCCGGCGAAGCCTTGCCCCGGCTGACGGAGGCGGAAGCCCGCCTGGACGGATTGACCGCCAACCTCCCCGGCTTCGCCTTTCAGCGCGTCCTCGCCCCCGACGGCTCCATCCATTACCCCTGGTTCAGCCCCAGTATCCGCACTCTGCTGGGCTTCGCGCCCGAGGCCATGGGCGTCAACTCCCAGGGCTGCCTGCACGCCGTCCATTGGGCCGACCGCGACGCCCATCTGGCCGAGATCCGCCGCTCGGCCCGGCAACTCGACACCTGCCGCGAGGAATTCCGCGCCATCACCGCCCATGGCGAGGTCCGCTGGCTGAAGGGCGCGGCCGAACCCCGCCGCCAGGAGGACGGCAGCATCGTCTGGGACGGGGTGATGGTCGACGTCACCGACGGGCGCCGCGCCGAGCTGCGCCTGGAAATGCTGATGGACCATGCCGGCGATTCCCTGATCGTGGTGGAATCCGACGGCACCATCGACAGCGTCAACGCCGCCGCCGAGGCCCTGTTCGGCTGGAGCATGGCCGAACTGGCGGGCAAGCCCTTCATCACCTTGCTGCCGCCCGAGATGCATCTGGACGACCTGCTGGAATCCGCCGAGGTGTCGCCCGGCGGCATCGTCGGCGGCGGGGCGCGCGAGCTGATGGGCCTGCGCAAGGACGGTTCGACCTTTCCCCTGGAACTGTCCACCACCGAGGTGCGGCTCGAGGGGCAGCGGCTGTTCATCGGCATCGGCCGCGACATCACCGAGCGCAAGCTGACCGAGGCGGCGCTGCGCGAATCCGAGGAACGGCTGCGCGCCATCGCCGCCAATGTTCCCGGCATGGTGTTCCAGCGGGTGCTGCGCTCCGACGGCAGCCTGGCCTTTTCCTATGTCAGCGAGGGCTGCCGCGCCATTCTGGGCCTGGGTCCGGAACAGCTGATGGACAATCCCCAGCTGTTCCTCGCCCTGATTCCCGAGGCCGAGCGCCAGAGCTTTTTCGCCGGCCTTGGCCGTTCGGCCCGGACCATGGAGCCCTTCGACGAGGAAATGTCGGTGCCCGGCGCCGACGGTCGCCGCCGCTGGCTGCGCGGCCAGTCGCGGCCCACCCTGCGCGGCGGCGGCGACGTGGTGTGGGACGGCGTCATGCTCGACGTCACCGACCGCAAGCAGGCCGAGCAGCGCCTGTCCTTCCTGGCCTATTTCGATCCGCTGACCCGGCTGCCCAACCGCACCGCCTTCCTGGAGCGCTTCGCCGCCGCCCGCGAGGCCGCCGCCCGCGACCAGACCATGCTGGCGGTGGTCAGCGTCGGCCTCGACCGCCTGGGCATCATCAACGCCACCATGGGCCACAGCATCGGCGACCAGGTGCTGATGGCGGCCAGCGACCTGCTGCGGGCGGCTCTGTCGGTCAACGACGTCATCGCCCGGACCTCCGGCGACCGCTTCCTGGTGCTGATCACCGGCCTGGGCTCCAAGCGGGAAGCCATGGAGGCGCTGGACCGCCTGCGCGCCTCGGCCCATGCCACCGTGGCCGCCGCCGGCCAGGATTTCGACGTGTCGGCCGCCATGGGGGCCGCGCTCTTTCCCCGCGACGGCGACGATCCCGAGACCCTGATCAAGAACGCCGACGCCGCCCTGCAGCTGGCCAAGGCCCAGGGGCCGGCCAGCCTGCAGGTGTTCACCAAGGAAATCAGCGCCCGGGCGGCCAAGACCCTGTCGCTGCAGACCCGGCTGCGCCGCGCCATCGAGCATGGCGAGCTGGCCGCCCATTACCAGCCCCAGGTGGATCTGGTCTCCGGCCAGGTGGTGGGCATGGAGGGGCTGGTCCGCTGGAACAGCCCGGACCTGGGCATGGTCTCGCCCGCCGACTTCATCCCGGTGGCTGAGGAATCCGGCCTGATCGACGGCATCTGCGAGTTCATGCTGTGGGAATGCACCCGCCAGAACAAGGAATGGCAGGACCAGGGCCTGTCGGCCATTCCGGTGGCGGTCAACGTGTCGGGCCGCCAGTTCCAGTACGCCCGGCGGCTGCTGTCCGCCTGCGAGCGCGCCCTGGTGGACAACCAGTTGGACAGCCGCTGGCTGGAGGTGGAGCTGACCGAAAGCTCGGCCATGCGCGACGCCGACAACGCCATCGCCGTGGTCAACCAGTTGAAGGAGATGGGCATCGCCTGCTCCATCGACGATTTCGGCACCGGCTATTCCTCGCTGTCGGTGCTGAAGCGCTTCCCCATCAGCAAGCTGAAGATCGACCGCTCCTTCGTGCTGGACGTCACCACCGACCCCAACGACGCCGCCATCGTCGATGCCATCATCGCCATGGCCAAGGCGCTCCGGCTCAAGGTGGTGGCCGAGGGCGTCGAGCACAAGGAGCACCTGGACTTCCTGCGCAACCTGGGTTGCGACCAGATCCAGGGCTATTTCTTCAGCCGTCCGCTGCCCGCCGACGGTTTGCGGGCCCTGCTGGCCGAAGGCCGCCGGCTCGATCTGGCCCCTCCCCCCCTCCTGGCCGTCGATGCGTGAGGCCGGGGGTAAAGCGATATATTTCAATCAGATCATTGTGAAATCTTCATTTTCCTCATGAGCGGCCAACCTTAGCAGTTGACGGATTCGACCATTTCGCCCTAATCATTTTGGGTGGGTGAGGGCACCCGATTCGACCGTCGCGTCCGGACCATGAAAGATCACACCATCGCCGCCGCCAACCCGGTGAAGCACTCCTACACCATCCCCTGCGCCAGCGCCTTCCGCGACGCGGTGGACAAGCTGGCGCTCCGCCGCCGGGTCAACGTGGGCGACATCGCCCGCTCGGTGCTGCTGGTGGTGCCGCCCGAGACCATCGCCGCCTTTCCCGATCCGGGCGAGCCCGAGCCCGATGATCGCGAGACCGTCATCCTCAAGTCCGGCCCGGCCGAGGGCCGCCCGTGGCGCCGCAAGCCGCGCCTGCAGGTGCGCATGGCGCCGGGCTACAGCGTCGAGGCCATCCGCCGCGCCTTAGGCCTGGCCCTGGCCATGGCCCAGGGCGACATTCGCCTCAGGGTCGAGCGGCCGGGCGAGGAACCCGCCCCGCCGCCGCCGCCGCCGGCCGCCCCGCCGCCGCCATCACCCGCCGCCGAGGAAGCCTATCCCAAGGTCGAGCGTCGCCGCGGCGTGCGCGAGCAGGCAACCGCCATGGCCGCCGCCGGCGAGGAAATCGAGCGGCTGAAGGCAATCATCAACGTCCTGTCCTTCGAACCGCTGCCCGGCGGGGTGATGACCCGGGCCGACGCCCTTCACATCCTGGGCTTCCCGCCCGGCGCCTCACCCGACCGCCGGACCGTGCGGGCCAAGTTCCGCATGCTGGCCACCATCCATCATCCCGACAGCAATCACGGCAACCACCACCGCATGAGCCAGCTCAACCAGGCCATGGAACTTCTGCGGGATTGATGGGCCGGCCCGCCGCCCGGCGGCGGGCGATTGCCACGGCAGACCCCGGAATTCAGGCCGAGACCCCCGCCAGCCTCCGCACCTCTTCCGGGGTGCGGCCCGCCTCGCGCAGCGCCCGCAGGGTGAGCGACCTGTCGCGCTTGGCGTAGCGCCGCCCATCCGCATCGGCGAGCAGACGGTGATGAGCGTAATCGGGCGTCGGCAGATCCAGCAGCGCCTGGAGCAGCCGGTGGACATGGGTGGCCTCGAACAGATCCACCCCCCGGGTCACCAGGGTGACGCCCTGCAGCGCGTCGTCCACCGTCACCGCCAGGTGATAGCTGGCCGGGGTGTCCTTGCGGGCCAGCACCACGTCGCCGAACAGATCGGGCCGGGCGGTCTGCTCGCCGCGCTCGCGATCGCGCCACGTCAGGGAGCCGACCCGCCGCGCCGCCTCCGCCACGTCGAGGCGCAGGGCGAAGGGCTGGCCGGATTCCTTGCGCCCGGCCCGCTCGGCGGCCGGCAGATGGCGGCAATGGCCGGGATAGAGCGGCCCGTCGGGGCCGTGGGGGGCATGGCCGGCGCCCTCCACCTCGCGGGCGATGTCCTTCCTGGTGCAGAAACAGGGATAGAGCAGCCCCATGGCGTCGAGCCGGTCCAGGGCGGCGCGGTAATCGTCGAAATGTCCGGACTGGACGCGGACCGGCCGCCCCCAGTCCAGGCCCAGCCAGGCCAGATCCTCGAAGATCCCTTGCGTGAATTCCGGGCGGCAGCGGGTGCGGTCGATGTCCTCGATGCGCAGCAGGAAGCGCCCGCCGCTCCTTCGCGCCTCGGCGAAGGCGAACAGGGCGGAATGGGCGTGGCCCAGGTGCAGTTCCCCGGTGGGGCTGGGGGCGAAACGGGTAATGATCACAAGTTGTCGCCAGCTTTAGCAGGACAGTCGGGCCGAACCATACCATAATGCCGGCGATTTCTTTCGTCAGGAGCCGTCATGTCCAGCCCCGCGCCCATCAAACTCTCCGGCCCCTCGGTGGAGCCCGCCTCGGGCGGTCCCGCCGCCCAGCTGGTGATCCTGCTGCACGGAGTGGGCGTGGACGGCTCGGACCTGATCGAGCTGGCGCCGTTCTTCGCCTCGATCCTGCCCGACGCCGCCTTCGTGGCCCCCGACGCGCCCTTCCCCTTCGACATGGCGCCTTTCGGCCGCCAGTGGTTCAGCCTGGCGGACCGCTCCATCCCCGCCATCTCGGCCGGCGTGCGGGAAACCGCCCCCATCCTCGACGCCTTCATCGACGAGCAGATCGCCCTGTGGGGGGTGCAGCCCGCCGACGTGGCGCTGATCGGCTTCAGCCAGGGCACCATGATGGCGCTGCACGTGGCGTTGCGCCGTGGCGTCGCACCGGCGGCCGTCATCGGTTTTTCCGGCGCCCTGGTCGATCCCGAGGCCCTGCCCAAGGAAATCACCGCCCGGCCCCGCACCCTGCTGATTCACGGCGCCGACGACGAGGTGGTCAATCCCAATTGCCTGCAATCCGCCGAGCAGGCCCTGGCCGCCGTGGGCGTGCCGGTGCTGACCGAACTGCGCCCTGGCCTCGGCCACGGCATCGACGGCCCCGGGGCCGAGATGGCCCTGGGCTTCCTGGGCCAGGTGTTCGGCATTACCGGCTAGGCCGGCGGCTTCACCAAACCATCACGAAGAGGGGTATGGAACACCGATAGGGAATACTATATTTTGTGAATGTCTCTCGAGGAAAGGGAGAGGGGTTTGGTCGCATTCGACAGCCATCCTGCCCTGGTGCTGAACGCCGACTTCCGTCCGCTCAGCTACTTTCCCCTGTCGCTGTGGTCCTGGCAGGACGCGATCAAGGCGGTGGTGTCCGATCGCGTGGCGGTGGTGTCCGAATACGACCGTGTCGTCCACTCCCCCCGGCATTCGCTGCGGCTGCCCAGCGTCATCGCGCTGAAGGAGTTCATACCGGCGGCACGCAAGCCGGCCTTCACCCGCTTCAACGTATTCCTGAGGGACCGCTTCTCCTGCCAGTATTGCGGCGAGTGGTTCCCCACCCACGACCTCACCTTCGACCACGTGCTGCCGCGCTCGCGCGGGGGGCGGACGACCTGGGACAACGTGGTCACCGCCTGCGCGCCCTGCAACCTGATGAAGGGCGACCGCCTGCTGTTCGAGGTGGGCATGGCGCTGCTCAGCCGCCCCGGCCAGCCTTCCACCTGGCAGTTGCAGGAGAACGGCCGGGCCTTTCCCCCCAACTACCTGCACGAAAGCTGGCGTGACTTCCTCTATTGGGACAGCGAGCTGGAGCCGTTCTAGCCGATCGCGGCCGGACGGCCTATTCCGCGCTGCTCTGCTGCTTCATGCGGAAGGGATGGCGGGGATAGACGCCCAGGATGCGGACCTCGTGGCTGAAGAAGTCCAGCTCCTCCAGCGCCAGCCGCAGGGGGCGCTGGGCGGGGTGGCCCTCCACGTCGGCGTAGAACTGGGTGGCGGCGAACTCGCCGCCCACCATGTAGCTTTCCAGCCGGGTCATGTTGATGCCGTTGGTGGCGAAGCCGCCCAGCGCCTTGTACAGCGCCGCGGCCACGTTGCGCACCCGGAACACGAAGGTGGTGACGCAGGGCAGGTTGGGGTTGGGCTCCAGGGCCTCGCGCGCCAGCACCACGAAGCGGGTGGTGTTGTGCTCGGCGTCCTCGATGCCCGCCTTCAGCGACACCAGGCCATAGGCCTCGGCGGCCAGTTCCGAGGCGATGGCCGCCATGGTGGGGTCGCCCTTCTGGGCGATCTCGGCGGCGGCGCCGGCGGTGTCGGTGCCGACGATCACCTTGAGCCCCAGGTCGCGGATCATGTTGCGGCACTGGCCCAGGGCGTGGACATGGCTCTTCACCGTCTTGACGGTGGCGAGCGTGGCCCCCGGAACGGCCAGCAGGTGATGGCTGATGCGCTCGAAATGCTCGGCGATGATGTGCAGGCCGGCATAGGGCATCAGGTGATGGACGTCGGCGACCCGGCCCGCCAGCGAATTGTCGATGGGGATCATGGCATAGCGGGCCCGGCCCTCGCGCACGGCGGCGAAGGTGTCCTCGAAGGTGGCCGAGGGCAGCGGCTGCATGCCGGGATAGGCGTTGCGGCAGGCCAGGTGCGAATAGGCGCCGGGCTCGCCCTGGAAGGCGATGGCGGACTCGGGGTGGGGAGCGTCGGTCATGGCGGAAGTCAGGCTTTCAGCAGGGCGCGCGCCCGTTCGAGGTCGGCGGGAGTATCGACACCCAGCGGAACGGTGTCAACCAAGGCGCAATCGATGCGCATGCCGTTTTCCAGGGCGCGCAGCTGCTCCAGCTTCTCGCGCCGCTCCAGAACGCCCTGGGGCAGGCTGACGAAGCGCCGCAAGGAGTCGCGGCGATAGGCGTAGAGCCCGATGTGGTGATAGTGCGGCCCCTCGTTGGCCGGCACCGTGGCGCGGCTGAAATAGAGCGCGCGGCCGACCTTTTGTCCGGGCGCCAGCCCCACCACCGCCTTGACCACGTTGGGATTGGTCCGCTCCTCCTCGTCGGTGATCTCGGTCACCAGGGTGGAGACGTCGACCCCCGGTTCGGCCAGGGGCGCGAAGACGGCGCGGATGATCCGGGGGTCCAGGGTCGGCAGGTCGCCCTGGACGTTGACGATGGCGTCGAATTCGCCCTCGGAATCCATGCCCTGGACCGCCTCCCACACCCGGTCCGAACCGGACGGATGGTCGGGATCGGTCATCACCGCGTTGCCGCCATGGGCGTGGACGGCGTCGAACACCTCCTGCTCGGAACAGGCCACCACCACCGGGCCGAGACCCGCCTGCACCGCCCGGCGCCAGACGTGGATGATCATCGGTTCGCCGTGAATGTCGGCCAGCGGCTTGCCCGGCAGGCGGGTGGCGTGCATGCGGGCGGGGATGACGATGACGGGGTTCAATGCGGCCATGGCGGGATCCCAGAGGAAGATTGCGCCTACACCCTATCCACAACCGGCGTTTCGCGCCACACTTGGGCGCGACCCAACGGCACGGAATGACCTGACCATGACCGCCTGCGCCCCCGAATTCATCGCCCTGGCCGAAAGGCTGGCCGACGCCGCCCGCCCGGTGGTCAGGAAGTACTTCCGCACGCCGGTGACGGTGGACGACAAGGCCGACGCCAGCCCGGTGACCATCGCCGACCGGGAGGTGGAGGCGGCCATGCGCGCCATCCTGGCCGCCGAGGTCCCCTCCCACGGCATCCTGGGCGAGGAGCACGGGCGCGAGAATTGCGACGCCGAATACGTCTGGGTGCTGGACCCCATCGACGGCACGGCCGCCTTCATCACCGGCAAGCCCAGCTTCGGCACCCTGATCAGCCTCGTCCGCAACGGCACGCCGATCCTGGGCGTCATCGACCAGGCCTTCACCAGCGAGCGCTGGCTGGGCGCGCTCGGCCGTCCCACCACCTTGAACGGCCAGCCGGCCAGAATCCGCGCCTGTCCCGATCTGGCCCACGCCTACGCCTTCACCACGGCGCCGGAACTGTTCTGCGAGAAGACCCGTCCCGCCTGGGACCGCATCGCGGCCAAGTGCAAGCGGCCGCGCTACGGCTGCGACTGCTACGCCTATGCCCTGCTGTCGTCCGGCTTCTGCGATCTGGTGGTGGAGGCGGGGCTCAAGCCCTACGATTTCGCCGCCCTGGTGCCGGTGGTCGAGGGA
Organism: Paramagnetospirillum sp.; assembly: GCF_058402745.1. Lineage (NCBI taxonomy): Bacteria > Pseudomonadati > Pseudomonadota > Alphaproteobacteria > Rhodospirillales > Magnetospirillaceae > Paramagnetospirillum > Paramagnetospirillum sp. Next base: position 606,818 of record NZ_JBZVFI010000018.1, on the reverse strand, counting down.
GCGGGGGGAATCATGACCGACTGGTCGGGCCGTCCGCTCACCATCCATTCCGACGGCAGGGTCTGCGCCGCCGGCGACAGGCGCCTGCACGCGGAGGCGCTGGGGGTTCTCAACCAATGACTCCCGCCCAGGCCGACCGCTTCTACGCCCTTTTGGCCGAGCGCAACCCCGAGCCCAAGAGCGACCTGGAGTATTCCGATCCCTACACCCTGCTGGTGGCGGTGGTCCTTTCGGCCCAGGCCACCGACGCGGGCGTCAACAAGGCGACCCGGCCGCTGTTCGCCCGCGTCAGCACGCCCCAGGCCATGGTGGAGCTGGGCGAGGAGGGGCTGGCCCAAGCCATCCGCACCATCGGCCTCTACAAGACCAAGGCCAGAAACGTCATCGAACTGTCGCGCCGCCTGCTGGCCGAGCACGGCGGCAAGGTCCCCCACGACCGCGAGGCGCTGGAAGCCCTGCCCGGCGTGGGCCGCAAGACCGCCAATGTCGTGCTCAACATCGCCTTCGGCGAGCCCACCATCGCGGTGGACACCCATTGCTTCCGCGTCGCCAACCGCACCGGGCTGGCGCCGGGCAAGACGGTCGAGGCGGTGGAAGCCGGGCTGATGAAGGCGACGCCGGCCAGATGGCTGCAGCACGCCCACCACTGGCTGATCCTGCACGGCCGTTACGTCTGCAAGGCCCGAAAGCCCGACTGTCCGGCCTGCGTGGTGCGGGACGTGTGCGCCTTCGAGGGCAAGGAGACGGCGTAGAGGCAGGTACCAAAGGAAAAGGCCCGGCACCTCGCGGTACCGGGCCTTCCCTTCAGCGGACGAGCCTACAGGCGAAGGATTACTCCTTCTCCTGAGCCTTGCGCATGGCGGCACCCAGGATGTCGCCCAGCGAGGCGCCCGAGTCGGACGAACCGTACTCGGCCATGGCCTGCTTCTCTTCCTCGACCTCGCGCGCCTTCACCGACAGGGTGATCTTGCGCGCCGCCTTCTCGAAGGCGGTGATCTTGGCGTCGATCTTCTCGCCGACCGCGAAGCGCTCGGGGCGCTGCTCGGAGCGCTCGCGCGACAGCTCGGACTTGCGGATGAAGCCGGTCATGCCCTCGACGGTGACTTCCAGGCCGTTCTCGGTGACCTGGGTCACGGTGCAGGTGACCACGTCGCCCTTCTTGATGGACGCCACGGCGTCCTGATAGGGGTCCGAGCCCAGCTGCTTGATGCCGAGGCTGATGCGCTCCTTCTCGACGTCGACGTCGAGAACCTTGGCCTTGACCACATCGCCCTTCTTGAAGTTCTGGATGGCCTGCTCGCCGGGAGTCGCCCAATCCAGATCCGACAGGTGGACCATGCCGTCGATGTCGCCGGGCAGGCCGATGAACAGGCCGAACTCGGTGATGTTCTTGATCTCGCCTTCGACGATGGTGCCCTGGGGGAAGCGGTCCATGAACCCTTCCCACGGGTTGTTCATGGTCTGCTTGAGACCCAGGCTGATGCGGCGCTTCTGGGGATCCACGTCCAGCACCATGACCTCGACCTCCTGGGAGGTGGAGACGATCTTGCCGGGGTGGACGTTCTTCTTGGTCCAGCTCATCTCGGAGACGTGGACCAGACCCTCGACACCGGGCTCCAGCTCGACGAACGCGCCGTAGTCGGTGATGTTGGTGACGCGGCCGGAGAACTTGGCGTTGACCGGGTACTTGGCCTCGACGCCCTCCCACGGATCGGCGTCAAGCTGCTTGATGCCGAGCGAGATGCGCTGGGTTTCCGAGTTGAAGCGGATGACCTGGACCTTGACGGTCTGGCCGATGTGCAGCGCCTCGGACGGGTGGTTGATGCGCTTCCAGGCGATGTCGGTGACGTGCAGCAGGCCGTCGACGCCGCCCAAGTCCACGAACGCACCGTAATCGGTGATGTTCTTGACCACGCCCTCGAGGATCTGGCCTTCCTTGAGGTTCTCGATCAGCTCGGAGCGCTGCTCGGCGCGGGTCTCTTCGAGAACGGCGCGACGCGACACCACGATGTTGCCGCGCGAGCGGTCCATCTTGAGGATCTGGAAGGGCTGGGGGGTGCCCAGCAGCGGGGTGATGTCGCGCACGGGGCGGATGTCGACCTGGCTGCCCGGCAGGAACGCCACGGCGCCCGACAGATCGACGGTGAAACCGCCCTTGACGCGGCCGAAGATCACGCCGGTGACGCGCTGCTGCGCCTCGAACGACTTCTCCAGCAGGGTCCAGGCTTCCTCGCGCTTGGCCTTCTCGCGCGACAGCACGACCTCGCCGTTGCGGTCTTCATAGCGCTCGACGAACACGTCGACCTGGTCGCCGGCCTTGATGTCGGCGACGCGGCCGGCGGTGGCGAATTCCTTGAGAGGGACGCGGCCCTCGGACTTGAGGCCCACGTCGATCACGGCGAAGTCACCGTCGACCTCGACGATGGTACCGGTGATCACGGAGCCTTCGAACGAGCCGCCCACACCGAGGGTCTCGTCCAGCAGGGCGGCGAAATCGTCGACGGCCTGCGCAGTAGCGGTATTGGTCATTGTAAGGGAAGTTCCTTTCGTGTCGTGTCTTTCCGGCCTGCCGGTTGAATCCGGCGGTCTTTGCAAACAAAGGACGTTTCTCAAAAAACAAAACCACCGCCCCGGACTCGCCTGGGCGGCGTCAACATGTTCCGAGCGCTACCGTTTGGAGCCGATGATCTCAAGCGCGGCGGCGAAAGCCTGGTCGGCGTCGAGGTCGGAGGTGTCCAGCACGGCGGCGTCCTGGGCCGGCACCAGCGGAGCGACCGCGCGGTTGGTATCGCGCTCGTCACGTTCCCGCATGTCGGCCAGGACGGTGCCGTATATAGCCCCCAGGCCCTTTTCCTGCAACTCTTTCAGCCGCCGCTCGGCCCTTTTTTCCACGCTGGCCGTGACGAACAGCTTCACCTCCGCCTCGGGGCAGACCACCGTGCCGATGTCGCGGCCGTCCAGCACCGCGCCCTTGCCCCCGGGGGGCGTGGCGGCGAAACGGCGCTGGAAGTCAAGGAGCGCGGCGCGCACGCCCGGAATGGAGGCCACCTTGGACGCCGCCAGGGCGGCTTCGTCGATGCGCAGGTCATCGGCGGCAAGATCGGCGGGCGACAGGTCCCGGGCCGCCCGCTCGGCCAGGGCCACGTCGGCCGGGTCCTGGCCGGCGCGGGCCAGCTTCATGCCGACGGCGCGATAGATCAGGCCGGTGTCGAGATAGTCGAAGCCCAGCTCGGCGGCCAGACGCCGCGCCAGGGTCCCCTTGCCGGCGGCGGCCGGTCCGTCGATGGCGATGATGGTGGTTGTCATTGGTTCAGCCTTACCTGGCAATGGATTTGTTCCATCGGGTTAGTGAACCACAGAGACACAGAGACACAGAGAAGGCGCAGAGAAAAAGAAAACTGATTTATCTCTCTGTGCCTTCTCTGTGTCTCTGTGTCTCTGTGGTGAAATCCCTGTCTCTGCGACTTCAGCCGCCGACGGTATCGATTTTTGCCCCCAGCCCGTTCATCAGCTGGACGAAGTTGGGGAAGCTGGTGTCGATGGCCTCGGAATCGTCCACCGCCACCGGCCGGGCCGAGGCCATGCCCATCACCAGGAAGGACATGGCGATGCGGTGGTCGAAATGGGTGGCGACGGTGGCGTCGCCGTCGGGAACGCGCCCGGTGCCGTGAACGATGAGGGAGTCCTTCTCCTCCTCCACCGCCACGCCGCAGGCGGCGAGGCCACGGGCCATGGCGGCCAGGCGGTCGCTTTCCTTGACCCGCAGCTCGCCCAGGCCCCGCATGCGGGTGGTGCCCTCGGCGAAGGCGGCGGCGACGGCCAGAATCGGGTATTCGTCGATCATGGAGGGCGCCCGCTCGGCCGGCACGTCGATGCCCTTGAGACGCGAGGCGCGGACCACCAGGTCGGCCACCGGCTCGCCCGCCTGATCGCGGGGATTGTCGAAGCGGATGTCGGCGCCCATCTCCAGCAGGCTCTGGTAGAGACCGGTCCGCAAGGGATTGGTGCCGATTCCGGGCAGGCGGATCTCCGACCCCTCCACCAGCAGGGCGGCCACCACCGGGAAGGCGGCCGAAGAGGGATCGGCGGGCACCACCACCGGACGGCCGGTCAGTTCGGGAAAGCCCACCACGGTGATGGCGCGGCCGCCACCCTCGGCGTCCTCGACCCGCACGGTGGCGCCGAAATTCCTGAGCATCAGCTCGGTGTGGTCGCGGGTGGCCTCGCGCTCGATCACCGTGGTCTCGCCGGCGGTGTTGAGGCCGGCCAGCATGATCGCCGACTTCACCTGGGCCGAGGCGACGGGAAGCTCGTAGGTGATGGGGGTGGGCTGGGCCGTGCCGGTCACCGCCAGGGGCAGGCGGCCGCCGTCGCGGCTGACGAAGCGGGCGCCCATGCGCGACAGGGGCTCGGTCACCCGGCGCATGGGCCGCGAGCGAAGCGATCCGTCGCCGGTGAAGAAGCTGGTGAAGGGATGGGTGGCCACCAGGCCCATCAGCAGCCGCGCCCCGGTGCCGGAATTGCCCATGTCGAGGATGTCCGCCGGCTCCATCAATCCGCCGACGCCGCGACCGAACAGCCGCCACGATCCGTCGTCGCGGCGCTCCACCTCGGCGCCCAGCGCCCGCATACAGGCGGCGGTGCGCAAGACATCGTCGCCTTCCAGCAGGCCGGTCACCACGCTTTCGCCCACCGCCAGGGCGCCCAGCATCAGGGCGCGGTGCGAGATGGACTTGTCACCCGGCACGCGCGCCGAACCGGCCAAAGGTGCGGCCCGACGGGATGAAAGCGGCTTGGCCATGATCACTCCTGATAACCAGCGACAAGGGGCAAAAGCTGCCCGGCGAAGCTCTAGCACAGGCGGCATCGGCGTCATAGACCCGCGTTCCATGCTGCACCGCCCACGCTTTTTCGTTTTGACACAGGGTGGGGAACATGGCAAATGGCCCCTTTACCGGGTTCGAGTGACACGTTGAAGGAGGACGAGAGTGGCAAAGCCGGAATGGGGACAGAAGCGCACCTGCCAAAGCTGCGGATGCCGTTTCTATGACCTGACGCGCACTCCCATCGTCTGCCCGAAGTGCGGGTCGACGGTGGAGCCCGACATGCCCTTCAAGGTGCGTCGCGGCAGCGCCGCGGCGGCGGAAAAGGCGGCGCCGGTGGCGGCGGCCATTCCCGTGGTGGCGGATATGGACGCCGACGACTTGCCGGTGGTGGATGACGAGGACGAGGTCCTGGACGCCGAGGCCGATGGCGCCGACGACGACGAAAGCGGCCTGATCGAGGACGCCTCGGACCTGGGCGAGGACGATGACGACATGGCCGAGGTCATGGAGCACATGGACGAGGTGGGCGAGGACGAAGTCTGATTTTCCGAAGTGGGCAAAAAGGCGAATTTTTCGCTTGCAAGCCCCCCCGGGAAACCATATGTTCCGCCTCCACCGGCGGGGCCCCAAGCCCGCAGGTAACGAGTTTCAGGGGCTATAGCTCAGTTGGGAGAGCGCTTGAATGGCATTCAAGAGGTCGTCGGTTCGATTCCGTCTAGCTCCACCAAAATAGCGAAGGCCCGGTCAGCGATGACCGGGCCTTCTGCTTTTGGGATGTCGCCTGGAAAGGCTCAGGGCTTGTGCCGCAATGCCAGTTGCAGGCGGCTGTGGGCGCTGACCCAATCCGCCGTGTGGGCGCAACGAAAACGGATTGCCGTGATGATGTCGGTATGCTCCTTCGACAAGTCCCGTTCAAAGATGGGCTCGTAGTGGGCAATGCGGTTCCTTAAATTCTTTACCGACATGAGCAGATCGTAAAAGTCACGCCGCCGGGTCCCTTTGGGCAGATTGGGGAATAACCCGTGAAGGGTTGTTTGCCAGAGTGGGCGATCATATTTCCCTGTGAAGAGTCCAACCCAGAAATCGAAAGGCAGCCCCGCCACAATCCTTCCGGTTGTTATTTTATAGCCGTCATCCTTGACTCTTTTGATCACCTTCTTCACGGCATCGTCAGTACGGTCTCGGCGATCAGGAACTAATTCCAGGAATCCGTTGTCTTGTGGCCAGCTTGTCCCGAATCTAGAGCAGAGGTATTCATTAACAGTGTTTCTTAGCGAAATTTCGGCAGTCTGAAGCGGAAAGTGAAAGCACTGCGAAACATATGAGTTCCATACATAGAGCCGGATGGCCCGTTCTTGATCGAAACCGGCTGGTATTAGGTATGTGCTTAATCGATCAGCTGATATGGTGCTTGTAAGGGCGGAGAGCACAACAGGTTGATATTCAAATTGTGCTTGACGGAACGGCATTTTTCCGACCACCCTTGCAGAAGAAGCCGTGAAGCCCCTCTGCTCATGCGAGCACGCGCTCACGACGAAGTTAGAACCCCAGGACAGGCAGAGATGCCCCTCCTGGGGTTTCGCTTTTTCCGATCATAGCATCTTGGCGGCCCTCGAAAAGGTGGCTCTTGGGGAAATAGCTACCTCTGCCCCCTGAGATAGATGCCGTTGTGGTTCAGCCAGTAGGGTCTGAGCTTCAGGTCGCTCTGGACGATGTGGACGGTGATCCATTCCTTGGCCAGCATGGCCAGCTCGCGGACCAGCAGGGTGCAGTCCCTGCGGGCGTCCAGCTCGTCGTACTGCTCCTTCATCACCTCGACCTTTTCCAGGATGGCGGCATGCTCGCGGTGGTGCGGCTCGGTGAAGGGGAACGAGCATTCGCGCTGGATCTTCTCCTCGCGGCCGAAGGCAATGCTGGTTTCCTCGTAAAGCCCGGTGAGGAACAGCCCCAGGGCGATGTAGGACCCGCTGGTGCCCAGCGCCCGCTCGAAATCGTTGATTCGTCCGATCACGTGCTTGCGGGCGTGATCGATGTCGGGCTGGCCGATGGCCATCGCGTCGCGCCAGATCAGCATGGCGGCCTCGCATCCCTGTTGCCTATGCACAGAGTTTCGCGCAGAGGGGCCGGCGGGTCCAGCGGCGGGTGGTGACGAATTCTGCCGTCGATAATTTCTGTTGACAATGTTCCTATCAGCCGGTATATAAATTCCCATCAACACCCGAACTGCGTCCGCAGCGGGGGTGTGGAACCAGATTTCTCCTCTTCTTCATCCGGGGACAACCGGGCCGCTCGGCCCGGCCCGACGGATTTTCCGGGTCCGCCTCGACGGCGCCCGGCCGCTGGCGCGCGCGGTCGGGCAGAACCGAGGGGGCGGGCTCACCGCCATGCAACCTCGCAGAGGAACAAAACATGTCCACGAGCATCATCAACGCCTACTCGACGCAGTACGGCCACGAGGTCCATTCCGCCTACCAGCGCATGGGCACCAAGCTGCGCAACACCGTGCGCGTGCGCAACAACGTCAAGGGCGCCATCGCCGTCTTCCAGAAGGTCGGCAAGGGCACCGCCAGCACCAAGGCCCGTCACGGCAAGGTGCCGGTGATGAACATCGACCACACCGCCGTCGAATGCCAGCTGTTCGACTATTACGCCGGCGACTGGCTGGACAAGCTGGACGAGCTGAAGGTCGAGCACGACGAGCGCGCCGTGCTGGTCAATGCCGGCGCCTACGCGCTCGGCCGCAAGACCGACGAGCTGATCATCACCGAGCTGGACAAATCGGCCAACTACGCCCTGGACGGCACCACCGGCCTGACCCGCGACAAGGTGCTGGAAGCCTTCGAGATGCTGGGCGATGCCGAGGTCCCCGATGACGGCGAGCGCTATGCCATCGTCGGCTGGAAGCAGTGGTCCGAGCTGATGGGCATCGAGGAATTCGCCAGCACCGACTATGTCGGTTCCGCCGACCTGCCCTGGAAGGGCACCCAGGCCAAGAAGTGGCTGGGCACCACCTGGATGCCGCATTCGGGCCTGACCAAGTCGTCGGGCGTGCGCTACTGCTACTGGTACCACAAATCGGCGGTCGGCCATGCCTGCGGCGCCGAGGTCAAGTCGGAGATCACCTACCAGGGCGATCGCGCCGCCTGGTTCGTCAACAACTTCATGAGCCAGGGCGCCGCGCTGGTCGACGCCACCGGCGTCGTCTCGCTGCGCTGCCTCGAATCCTAAGGGAGCTTCCATCATGGCCTATCAGTCCAAGGACCTGTCGGTCCTGGCCTATGCCAACGGCTTCACGCTGTGGCACTACACCACCGCGGATGCCGCCGATACCGTCGATACCAGCGGCTATTTCAACGCCGCCTCGACCATGCTGCGGGTCGGCGACATCGTCGTCGCCAACGTGGACACCGCCGGCACCATGAAGGCCGGCCTGTTCCTGGTCTCCGCCAATACCGGCGGCGTGGTCGACGTCAACGACCTGACCCAGATCGGCGGCGCCGACACCCGCTGATCCGGCTATCCCCTCCCCCGGAGCGATCCGGGGGAGCCCCATTCGCATCATCACAGCTCCGGCCCTGGCGCTCCGGCGGGTTTCCCCCTTCCCCCGCCGTGTCAGCCGCCGGCCGCCGCCCCGCCCCCGCGCGATCCTCTCACGCTGCGGGGGCGGGGCTTTGGTTACCCCATGTCCCATTCCAGGAGACCCCGCCATGGCCCTGTCCGCCATCGCCTTGTGCTCGCGCGCCCTGATCCGCGTGGGCGCCGCCCCCATCGCCGGCTTCGACGACGGCTCGGCCGAGTCGGAAGTGGCCGCCAACCTCTATCCGCCGCTGCGCGACGGCGCCCTGTCGTCCCATCCGTGGAGCTTCGCCACCGGCCAGGCCACCCTGGCCCGTCTGGCCGGCGAGCCGCTGGCCGATTTCGCCCATGCCTACCAGCTGCCCATCGACTTCCTGCGGGTGCTGTCGGCGGGACCCAGCGGGCGGGGAGCGGGACTGGTGTTCCGCATCAACGGCTCGCGCCTGTTGTGCGACGCCGAGGAGGTGGTGCTGACCTACATCTACCGCCCGGATGAAAGCGCCTTTCCGCCCTATTTCGACCAGATGCTGATGGCGCGGCTCACCGCCGAGTTCTGCATTCCGCTCACCGAGAGCACCACCCGGGCCCAGTTCCTGTTCCGCCTGGCCGAGGACGAATTCCGCCGCGCCAAGCTGATCGACGCCCAGAGCCACACGCCGTCGGCCATCACCGACTTCCCCCTGGTGGAGGTGCGGTCATGAGCGGCCTGCCCATCTTCACCAAGACCAGCTTCACCGCCGGCGAGGTCGACGTGGATCTGGCCGGTCGCGGCGATCTCGCCCTTTACGCCAACGGGGCGCGATCCCTGCGCAACGTGGTGGTGGCCCCCATCGGCGGAGTGCGCCGCCGCCCCGGCCTGCGCCACGTGGCCACGGCCCGGGGGCCGGGCCGGCTGATCGCCTTCGAGTTCAACACCGAGCAGACCTATCTGCTGGCGCTTTCGGACGGCTGGATGGACATCTATGCCGAGGGGACCAAGGTGGCCGAACTGGCGACGCCGTGGAACGCGACCCAGATCGCCCAGCTGAACTGGACCCAAAGCGCCGACACCCTGCTGGTGGTTCATCCCGAGGTCGCGCCGCGCAAGATCACCCGCACCGGGGTGAATTCCTGGACCCTTGCCGAGTGGAGCTATTTCGAGGAGAACGGCGTCGTTTTCGTCCCCACCCATAAATTCGCCGATGACGCGGTGACGCTGACGCCGAGCGGCAGCAGCGGCTCCATCACCCTGTCGGCCTCCGCTCCGGTGTTCCAGGCGGCCCATGCCGGGCTGCGCTTTCGGGTGGGCGGCAAGCAGGTGCTGATCACCTCGGTGGTGTCGCCCACCCAGGCCAACGCCGACGTCAAGCAGCCCCTGAGCGGAACGGGTGCCACCAAGGATTGGGAGGAGCAGTCCTTTTCATCCCTGCGCGGCTGGCCGGTCTCGGCCTGTTTCCACCAGGGGCGGCTGGCCATCGGCGGGTCGCGGGATCTGCCCAACCGCCTGTGGCTGTCCAAATCCATGGACCTGTTCAACTTCGACCTGGGCACCGGCCTGGACGACGAGGCCATCGAATTCAGCCTGCTGTCCAATCAGGTGGACGCCATCCGGGCGGTGTTCTCGGGCCGCCACCTGCAGGTGTTCACCTCGGGCGCCGAGTGGATGGTGGTGGGCTCGCCCGTGACGCCCACCAAGATCCAGCTCAACCGCCAGACCCGGGTGGGCTCGCCGGTGGACCGCAGCGTGCCGCCCAGGGACGTGGACGGGGCCACCCACTTCGTCTCGCACAACGGCCGCGAGCTGCGCGAGTTCCTGTTCGCCGACATGGACCAGGCCTATCAGGCCAACGACCTCGCCATGGTCGCCAAGCACGTCATGACCGGGCCGGTGGACCAGGATTACGATTCGGGCCGCCGCCTGTTCCATGTGGTGATGGCCGACGGCACCATGGCCACGCTCACCGTCTACCGCGCCGAGAAGGTCACCGCCTGGACGGTGTACGAAACCCTGGGCGCCTTTCGCTCGGTGGCGGTGGTGGACGGCGAGACCCATGTGCTGGTCGAACGCGGCGGCGGCCATTTCGTCGAATGCTTCGACGACTCCCTCAACCTGGACGCCGCCCTGGCCGGCCATCGCGGGACGCCGTCTTCCACCTGGAGCGGTCTTGACCATCTGAACGGCCAAGACGTGCGGGTGCTGATGGACGGAACCACCGTCGCCGAGGCGGTGGTGGAGGACGGCGGCATCACGCTGCCGGCCGCCGCTTCGACCATCGAGGCGGGGCTGCCCTATGCCCACCGCATCGAACCCTTGCCGCCCCAGGCCGCCGCCGGGCAGCCCATGGCCGCCGGCCGCGCCGTCCGCCTGGTCCAGGCCTGCTTCCGGGTGCTGGAGACCAAGGCGCTGTTCATCGACACCGGCCGGGGCGCCACCCCGATTCCGTTCCGGCGGCGGGGGCCGGACCGCTTCGCCACCCGTCCGCCGGCCTTTTCCGGCGACGTCAAGGTCCGCGCCATCGGCTGGACCCGCGACGTCATGCAGCCCCTGTGGCGCATCGAACAGGACCTGCCGCTGCCCTGCACCGTGATCTCGGTCTCCACCGAGATCAGCTATGTTTCAGCATCCATTTCCGATGTCTTTCCGCCGACTGCGTCTCAGGTGCGGATCGCGGCGAACTGCATGGGAGCTGGTGTCGTCCTGCTCGCGCCCAACGGCAGCTATGGTGGCAATAACCAATCGACGAGCAATGTCGGATACTTCGGCAGCACCGGTAACTATTATGCCGGGGCAGTCGAGATGATGCTGGAAAGTTCAAACATCTACTACGCGGCCCAGATCACGCACAGCATCGCTGCCATCGGCTGGACCGATCTCCTCTGACCCGATGATGGAGTTTTTCCCCGCCGCCCGTCCCCCGGGCGGCGGGGTTTTCTTTTCCCTTCCACAGCCACGAGGAGACCAACCATGGCCGAGGACATGCCCGGCCTGCGCGCCCGGCTGGCCGCCAGCCTGCCCGATCACGTGGCGGCGGCTTTGGCCGGCTACGAGGAGTTCACCGCCACCGCGCCGCCGGCCGATTCCAAGGGCTTCGCCGCCTGGCACGCGGCGGCCAAGGCGGCGCTGGCCCATGTGGACCTGCTGGTCAAGCTGGCCCGCTGGGCCGAGGGTTCAGCCGAGCCCGACGAGGAATCCGGCATGGAGCGCCTGCTGGAAGGCGCACGGGCGGCGCTTGACGCCCTGGACGACATGGACGGGGAGGACTGAACCCTCCCGTCCCCGCCGCCCGCCGGTTTCCATGACCGGCGGGCTTTTTCATACCTGAAAGGATAGTTTCATGACGACCCATATCCGCATTCCCGATGTCTCGCCCACCGTTCAGACGGTGGCCGACGGCACCGGCAGGACCTTCGAGTTTCCGTTCCCCATCTTCACCGCCTCCGACCTCGAGGTCTTCGTCGCCGACTCCCTGGTCGCCTCCGGTTTCACCGTGCGCGGCACCGGCAGTTCCGACGGTGGTGCGGTGGTGTTCGCGGCCGCTCCGTCCGCCGGCCAGCGCATCACCATCCGCCGCCGGCAGACCTATGCCCGCACCGGCGACTTCCTGGACGAACGCGCCCCCACCCCGCACGAGTTGAACGACGCGGTGGACCAGAACGTCGCGGCGATTCAGGAACTGGCCGAGGAAGTGGCGCGGACCGTGAAGCGCCCGGTCACCGCCGACCTGTCCCACGCCGTGAATCTGACCCTGCCGGAGCCCGAGTCGGGCAAGGTGCTGGGCTGGAACGGCTCGGCCGATGCCCTGGTCAACCTGACCCAGGTGGACGCCTCGGACATGCTGCGCAAGAGCCAGAATCTGGCCGACCTGCCCGACAAGGCGCAGGCGCGGATCAATCTGGGTCTGGGCAGCGCCGCGACCAAGAACGTGGGCACCGCCGCCGGGCAGGTCGTGATGTTGGAGGCCTCGGGAAAGCTGCCGGCGGTGGACGGTTCGATGCTCGTCAACCTCAATGCCGACGCCCTGGCTTCCGGCACGGTTCCGGCTGCGCGCCTGGGAAGCGGAACCGCCGATTCCTCGTCGTTCCTGCGCGGCGACGGCACCTGGGCGACGCCGTCGGGCGGCGCGGCAGGCATTTCGGGATCGGCGAGCAACATCATCGTCAACGTCCCGGCGGCCTCGGCCACGGCCGTGATCTCGGCCGACGAGGTAGTCGTCAAGACGGCGGTGGGGGGTACAGCCATCAACCTTGCCGGCTACAGCCAGTCGGTCAACCTCGCCGTCACGGGGGCCGGTGGCATGGACAGCGGCGCGGCGCCCGCCAGCGGCTATGTCTGCCTGTACGCCATCGCCAAGGCGGACGGGACGTCCTCGGTTCTGGCCTGCAACGTCACCACCAGCAGTGGCGGCCTCTATTCCGGCCCCAACATGCCACCCGGCTATGCCTATTCGGCGCTCATCGGCGTATGGGGCACGGATGCCGCAGGCATGTTCCGCGTCGGCCGCCAGATCGGTCGAACGGTCTATTTCAACCCGGTCACCATAACCTTTTCGGCCGCCGGCTCCTTCATCTCGCTGTCGATTGCCTCCGCCGTCCCCCCGAACGCCACGGTCTGCGGTGGCGACCTGTTCTCGGCGGGGACGGCCTGGAACTGGACCTTCCTGGCAGCCAATGCCGAAGGCCTGGGCCAGGTCCGGTGGTACTACTCCAGCAACGGCGCGGCCCCTTTCGCCAATATGCCGATCAGCACGAGCCAGACGCTTTACTACCAGAACTTGCCATCCGGGCAGGCCAATGGCGGCAATCTCCAGATCAGCTCCTACAGCTTCTAGGCAATGAGCATGTGGAGGGCCTCAAGGCCTCCATGCGCAAGCCACCGTCCTCGCCCCTGAGACCTCTGCGCCCCCGCCACCCCTTTCCGGGCAGCGGGGGCGAATTTTCACCAACCGCCAAGGAGACCAACCATGGCCGAGGACTTATCCGGCCCGGACGGCCGGCTGGCCGCTCTCGACGCCACCAACCCGTCCGACGAGGAGGAGCAATGAAATCCGCCAACTTCCCTGAATTCGTCTGGATCTGGAACCAGCGCCTGGGGCTGGGCACGCCCCGGCATCAGCTGCGCATGGCCCGCTGGCTGGCGGCGCGCTGGCATGGCCGCGAGCGGGAATTGCTGCTGATGGCGTTCCGCTCCAGCGGCAAGTCCACCATCGTCGGCCTGTTCTGCGCCTGGGTGCTGGCCTGTAATCCCGACCTGCGCATCATGGTGCTGGCCGCCGATCTGGCGCTGGCCAAGAAGATGGTCAGAAACGTCAAGCGCATCGTCGAGCGTCATCCGCTCACCCAGGGCCTGAAGCCCAAGCGCCGCGACCAGTGGGCCGCCGACCAGTTCACCGTCAACCGGCCGGGCGAGCTGCGCGACCCCTCCATGGTGGCCAAGGGCATCGGCGCCAACATCACCGGCAGTCGCGCCGAGATCGTGATCTGCGACGACGTCGAGGTGCCCAACACCTGCGACACGGCGCCCAAGCGGGCCGACCTGCGCGAGCGGCTGGCCGAGATCGAGTACGTGATGGTGCCGGGCGGCACCCAGCTCTACGTCGGCACGCCGCACTCCTATTACACCATCTACGCCGACCGCCCCCGGCTGGAGGCGGGCGAAAGCCGCCCCTTCCTCGACGGCTTTCACCGCCTGGAACTGCCGCTGATCGATGGCCGGGGCCGCTCCGCCTGGCCCGAGCGCTTTCCCCTCGAACGCGTCGGCGCCATCCGCAAGCGTTCGGGCCCCAACAAGTTCGACAGCCAGATGATGCTGCGCCCCGTCAACATCGCCGATGGCCGCCTCGACCCCGACCGCCTGCGCCTTTACGAGGCCGAACTGTCCTATGGCGAGGGCAACGGCCTGCCGCTGCTGACCATCGGGGGCAAGCGCATGGTCTCGGCGGCCTGCTGGTGGGACCCGGCCTACGGGGCGCCCGGCAAGGGCGATTCCTCGGTGGTGGCCGCCCTGTTCACCGACGAGGAAGGGCTCTACTGGCTGCACCGGGTGCGCTATCTCGAGCACGACCCGGCCCGCACCGAGACCGACGAGGCCACCCAGCTGTGCCGTCAGGTGGCCCGCTTCGCCGCCGACCTGCACCTGCCGGCGGTACAGCTGGAAACCAACGGTCTCGGCCGTTTCCTGCCCGGCCTGCTGCGCCGCGAGCTGGGCGGGGCCGGCATCGCCTGCGCCGTCCTCGAAGCCAGCAGCAAGCGGGCCAAGGACCAGCGCATCGTCGATGCCTTCGACGCGGTGCTGGCCGCCGGCGCGCTCCATGTCCACCGCAGCGTCTGGGACACCCCGTTCATCGCCGAGATGCGCGAGTGGCAGCCGGGGGGCCGGGGGCGCGACGACGGCCTGGACGCCGTCGCCGGCTGCCTCCTGTCCCAGCCGGTGCGCCTGTCGCGGCCGATCCCGGCCACCGCCGGGCGTCCCGACTGGCGCCCCGGCGGCCGGGCGGTCGTGGCGCCCACCGACTTCGACTTCTGACCCGTTCCCCTCCTGACTTCGGGGAATCTCCGCCCGCCGGTCCCTTCGACCGGCGGGTTTTTCATGTGAAAGGACGACCCATGACTCCGCAGAGCGTCACCTAGAGCATCGGACCTGAAATCTGAATCGCAGGGGATTCCCTTGTAGGCGAAAAAGTGATTCAACCTCATTGGAGGTGGATCATGGGCAAATGGCTATCATCAGATCTTCGGGTCCGTGTTTACGGTAAGATCGAACACGGCGAATCGCGGCGAGCGGCGGCTCGGCATTTTGGAGTGAGCGCCGCGACCAGCGTCCGTCTTGCACAACGGATGGCGGCGACGGGTTCGTTGGAGCCCTTGCGGCAAGGCCGTCCGCCGGGCGGTGGTAAGCTGGCGGCCTTTGCCGCTCTTCTGACCGGCTGGGTGGAGGCGCAAGGCGACATCACGATGCCGGAACTGGCGGCCAAGCTGAAGGCCGAATGCGGCGTCACGGCCCACCCGGCGTCACTCTCGCGGTTTCTGATCGGGCAAGGCTTCAGCGTCAAAAAAAACGCTGCTGGCCACCGAAGCCGGTCGCGATGATGTGGTGGCGGAGCGCCGGACCTGGCTGAGCCACCGCCAGCCCCGGATGTGCCAGGAGCCTCACCGGCTGGCGTTCATCGACGAGACCGCCACCACCACCAAGATGACCCGGTTGCGGGGACGGGCACCGCGAGGGCAACGGTTCAAGGCCCGCGCGCCATTCGGCCACTGGGGAACCCAAACCTTCATCGCCGCCTTGCGCTGTGACGGTCTGACGGCACCCTGGATCATAAACGGCCCCATGAACCGACAAACCTTCGAGGTCTACGTCGAGACCCAACTGGCCCCGACGCTCCAGCCGGGCGACGTCGTCATCCTCGACAACCTCTCCAGCCATAAAAGCGAGAAGGCCAAGGCCATCCTCAAGGAGAGAGGCGCCTGGTTCCTGTTCCTACCCCCATACAGCCCAGACCTAAACCCAATCGAGATGGCCTTTGCCAAACTCAAGGCTCATCTCCGACGGATCGGCGCGCGCACCATCGACGACCTCTGGAAGGCCGTCGGCAATATCTGCGATCTCTACACCCCAGACGAATGCTGGAACTACCTCAGGGAAGCCGGGTATGTTTCAGATTAAACGCACGCCGCTCTATTCCGCCGATGGCCATTGCGCCACCTTCGGCTTCGACTTTCCCGTCTTCGAGCCCGCCGACCTGGAGGTGCTGGTCAACGGCTCCGTCCAGACCGCCGGCTTCACCCTGCTGGGCGCCAGTTCGCCGGAGGGCGGCGCCGTGCGCTTCGCCACCGTCCCCTCGGCGGGCACCGCCATCACCCTGCGCCGCACCGGCAAGGTGCAGGTGTCGGGCTCCGACGCCCCCGGCTTCCTGGAGGTCAAGGTGGTGGCCGGCGCCCACATCTCGGTCACCAAGACCAGCGATTCGTCGGGCGAGCATCTCGCCATCGCCACCGACATCAACCCGGCGGACTTCGCCACCGTCGCGCAAGGGGCCAAGGCCGACAGCGCGGTCCAGCCGGGCGACCTCGGTTCGGCCGCTTACAAGGCCCTGGATGAAGACGGTACGCTTGCGGCCAATTCCGACGGCAGAATCGCCAGCCAGAAGGCGGTAAAGACCTATGTGGACGGCAAGATCGCCATGGTCGCCGCCGACATCGCCATCGACGAGCGCAACATCCTGCGCCAGGCCCTGTCCTCGTCGGTACATGGCGGCATCGAGGCCGAGGCGCTGTTCAACGGCTGGTGTGACGCTTACAACGCCGACACCATCGGTGAGAACAGTAGCGGCCAGACCTACAGCGTCTCCGGCAAGCTCTATGGCAATCCGGGCACCGCGTCCTTGATCCCGGGAGGAGCCGACTGGAATGGCGGCGGCAGCATCACCTATCCCGCGGCAGGCCAGTTAGGCAAGTCCAGCAACGATGACGCCGCGGTGCGCAGCAACATGACCTTCAGCGCTGATGTCGCCGCGACGTTCACCCTCAACTTCTCGTCAGGAATCGGCAACAGCGATTTCTATTTCGGCATGTATGCCTCGGGGGAGGATTCGACCTGGTCGGCCGGGGCGATGAGGGCCAACCTCCCGTCGATGACCGACAGCTGGTACTTCTGCATCAGCAACAATAACGTGGCGACCCTTTATAAGGGAGGCAGTGCGGTTTACGGCCCCTTCGCCGTGGCGACCGGGGACACTTTCGATATCCGCCGTATCGATTCGACCTTCAGCTTCAGCAAGGGAGAAACGTTGCTTTACACCTGGTCGGCAACCTCGACGGCGACCCTGCGTCTGACCGGCGGCCTGTACAACGCGAGCAATACGATCAGTGGGATCGCCTGGACCTACGCCGTCGCCCCCTCTGCCATGACCCTGGTCTCCAACGCCCTGTCGCCGGCCCCCGCCAGCGCGCCCGCCAAGGTCAAGGCACTGGTGCTGCATAAGGCCATCGACGCCTCGACGCTGAACACCGACGTCACCTTCGAGGCGACCCGTGACGGCTCGAACTGGAGTGCCGGCACCTTGACCGACAGCGGCTTTACCATATCCGGCTTCAACGTCCTGTGGGCCGACGCCGACGTCTCCGGCCAGCCTTCCGGCACCACGGTCAAATACCGCCTGAAGACCTTCAACGCCAAATCTCAGCAGGTCAAGGGCGTCGCCCTCCTGGTCAAGTAGCCGCCCGACCGGGCGGCGGCCGTCCCGTCGCCGCCCGGTCGTTCTTTCTGGAGATTCCCCATGGACACTTTCTTCACCGACCTGCGCTGGTGGATCACCGCCGTCGAGCTGCCCGTGCTGGGCGCCATGGCCATGACCGTCTGGCGGGTCCGCCACGAGGCCGACCATCGCATCGACGAGCTGGAGCACCGCCTGGACGTGGGCATGGGCCAGGCCCGCGAGGCCCTGGCCGCCTACAAGCTGGAGGTGGCCAAGAGCTATGCCACCACCGGCTATCTC
Source organism: Paramagnetospirillum sp. (assembly GCF_058402745.1). Classification (NCBI taxonomy): domain Bacteria; kingdom Pseudomonadati; phylum Pseudomonadota; class Alphaproteobacteria; order Rhodospirillales; family Magnetospirillaceae; genus Paramagnetospirillum; species Paramagnetospirillum sp. The sequence continues at coordinate 588,943 of NZ_JBZVFI010000018.1, read as the reverse complement.
AAGGACGTGGAGCAGCGGCTCACCGAACACCTCGTCCGCATCGAGGGCAAGCTGGACGGCGTCCAGTCGGCCACGCGCTGACGGCACCGGAAACAGGGCGCGCCGCTCCCGCCCCCTTCCCCGCCAGGCCGGGCGTGGTCAGGCGGGAGCGGACGCGCCCCCCTTGCCTCAATGTCCCAGCGGGCCGTCATCGGCGCGGGTGATGGCGACGACGGCCGGCCGGGGCGGAATCCCGGGGTCGAAGTCCGGCCAGCGGGTAGAGGGCTTGTCGAAGGTGGATTCCTTGTCCTCGCCCGGATGCTGGACCGCGACGAACAGCGTGCGGTTGTCGGGGGTGAAGGCCGGGCCGCACATCTCGGCGTCGCGCGGACAGGCGTAGAACAGCTTCAGCAGGGCACGGCCCCTGCCCTCCACGTCGCAGGCATACATGCCGTCGGGAATGGCATTGGCCTTCTGGTTCGAGCCCTGGTCCGTGGAAATCCACAGCCGGCCGCGATTGTCGAAGGCACAATTGTCGGGCGCCGACATCCACGCCCCGAAGCGGTCATTGAGGGGATGATAGCGGGCTCCGTCCTCGGCCCTGCCGGCCATCAACAGAATCTCCCATCGGTAGCGATCGGCGGCATGGTCTCCCATTCGCCCCTTGCCGGCGCCCGGCGGACTCATCTCGATGATGTGGCCGTGCCGGTTGTTGGCGCGCGGGTGAGGGCCGCCCACCTGTTCCGGCTTCCGCTGGCTGTTGTTGGTCAGCATGACGTAGACGCGGCCGTTGGCCGGGTTGGTCTCCACGTCCTCGGGCCGGTCCATGGGGGTGGCCCCCACCAGATCGGCGGCACGCCGTGCCTCGATCATCACGTCGGCCTGGGACGTGAAGCCGTTTTCCGGCGTCAGCCTGCCCCGTCCCCACACCAGCGGCATCCAGGAAACGGTGCCGTCCTGGTCGAAGCGGGCCACCGACAGGGTGCCTTCGTCCAGCAGGCCGAGATTGGCACGGCGGTTCCGGGGATCGACCTTGCCCTTGGAGACGAAGCGGTAGAGGTATTCGAACACCTCGTCGTCGCCGCTGTAGACCACCACCCGGCCATCGGGCGCCAGCACGCAGGTGGCGGCCTCGTGCTTGAAGCGGCCCAGCGCCGTGCGCTTGACCGGCACGAAGGTGGGGTCGTAGGGGTCCAGTTCCACCACCCAGCCGAAACGGTTCGGCTCGTTGGGCTCCTTGGCCACGTCGAAGCGAGGGTGAAAGCGCGACCAGGCATAACGGGACTTGCCCTTGATGCCCATGCGTTCGTGGTTGCGCTCCTCCGCCGTGCCCTTGGCCGAGCCGCCGAAATAGGTATCGACATTCTCTTCCGCGATCAGCACCGTGCCCCAGGGAGTGACGCCGCCGCCGCAATTGTTCAGGGTGCCGATCACCTTGCGCCCGGCGGGATCGGCCTTGGTGCGCAGCCGGGGATGGCCGGCGGCCGGACCCGAGATCGCGATCTCGGTGGACAGCGCCGTGATCCGGCGGTTGAAGGGGCTGTTGGCCACCACATTCCAGGCATTGTCCACCCGCTTGACCTCGACCACCGAATGGCCGTGGGCGGCGATCTCCACATCCGCCTGCTCGCGGGTCAAGGCTTCGGCCTTGTTCTTCATGGTGATGCCGGGAAACATCAGTTCGGCGTTGGTGTATTCGTGATTGACGCAGAGCAGGCCGTGATCGGAATTCAACGATCCCACCGGCAGCGGCATGAAGGCCACGAAGTCGTTGTTGTAACCGAACTGCCTTTCCTGATCGGCGGCGTTCAGGCTTTGGCCTTGAAAGGCCGGAGCATCGTACTCCACCGCGTCACCCCAGCGGATCAGCACCTTGGCCCGATGGCCTGGTGCCAATTGGTGGTCATCGGCGATGACGTGGGGCGGACTGCGGAAGGTCAGGCTCGAGGGGTCCTTCGGCTCGGCCATGGCCATGGCGGGGACCGGTGCCAGGGCGGCGGCGGTTCCGGCCAGCAGGGTCTTGAGCGCGGCGCGGCGACCGGTGGCGATGGCGTCGAAGGACGGGTTGCGGGGATGGTCGGACATGCCGGGCGGCTCCTTCAGGGAAAGAAGTAGTCCCGGTCGGCGCCGCAATTGGGACAGCGCCAGTCATCCGGCAGCCCCTCGAACGCCACCCCCGGAGGGACGGGACGGAAGGGATCGCCCCGGGCCGGATCATAGGTCCAGCCGCACCGCGTGCAGACCCACAGGGCAAGGCTGCCGTCTGGGTCGCGGGCGGGAGGGGCCGGTCTGGAATCGGTCATGGACGAACCTCGGCCCGTACTGTATGCGCGCCGCCGGCCCGTTGGTCATGAAGGTTCGATTACCGGATGGGCGCGCCACTCCGGGGGCTGGAAAGATTTGCACCTTTCCAGCATCCCGGCCGCGCTCACTTCGGGCACCGGACAGGGAAGCCGAAGCGCCCCCCTGAATCCGTATCAGTCCACCGATTGGGCGGGGTCGGCATCCTCGCTCCAGGTGATGGAGGGGCGCGGGGTCTTCTCGATCCACTTGTCGAGCGCCACCACGTGCTCGGCCTCTTCCGCCGCGAAGTCGGTGCCCAGGCGCCGCACCTCGGGGTCGGTGGAGTTGGCCGCCGCGTCCTTGTAGTACTCCATGCCGCGAATCTCGTTGTCGCGGGCATAGCGCAGCGCGTGATAGGGCGTCATCAGATAGTGGATGTCGTTCTCATCGCCCACCTCCGGCGGGGTCTTCCAACGATACTGCCAGCTCATCAGCTTGGGCAGTTCCAGCGCGCGCGAACGCTGCCGGATCTCGTCGCCATGCAGGGTGGAAAAACGCGCCATGTCGCGGAACACGGCGGCGGTCTCCAGATTGTTGTGGGCCTCCATCATGTCGGCCAGCTCGGCATAACGCTCCGCCGCCTCGGTCTCCAAAGCAATGGCATGTGCCAGGAATTCTGCCAGGGAATAGCCCATCGTCGCCTCTCGTCAGGGAAGATCCTGGGCAAGGGTATCGGTGGCGGATGGCGGCGTCAATCGCTTAATTCGGCATTGAAATACCGATTTCCGCCGCCGGTCTGGCGGCGGCGGCGGGCGCCCACCATATCCAGTCCATATCCACATCAGGACCAAGGGGAACCGTCATGGGAGAGCACGTCTACAAGATCGTCGAACTGGCGGGCAGTTCGGACAAGAGCTACGAGGACGCCATCCGCAACGCGGTGGCCAAGGCGTCACAGACCATCCGCAATCTGCGCTGGTTCGAGGTCACCGAGACGCGCGGCCACATCGACAAGGGGCAGGTGGCCCACTGGCAGGTGGTTCTCAAGGTGGGCTTCACGCTCGAGGACTGACGCCCTCAGTTCGGCCGCTCGCGGCCTTTCCGCCACTCGGCGAAGGCCTCGGTCATGACGGCGCGCATGGCCGAGGCCGAGGCGGTGGGGAACAGATCGGCCAGCCGATCCCACAGGGCCCCGTTATGGAGAAAATTCCGGGCGAATGTCTCCAGGTCGGCGGCGTTGTCGCCGTCAAAGGATTGCTGGAGATAATCCACCAGCCGCCGTCGGCTCTGTTCGTCGAAAACGGCCATGACTTACCCCAGGAAGCACCACGAGCCCCGCCGAAGCGGGGCTCGATCAATGGAACGGAGGAGGATTCCGGCCGTGACTACAGGCTGGAATCCACCCACTCGTAGAGCTTGCTCTTGGGCAGGGCGCCGATCTTGGTGGCGGCGACCTGGCCATCCTTGAAGATCATCAGGGTGGGAATGCCGCGCACGCCGTACTTGCCCGGGGTGCCCGGATTCTCGTCGATGTTGATCTTGGCGACGGTGATCTTGTCGGCCCTGTCCTTGGAGAGTTCCTCGAGCGCCGGAGCGATCTGGCGGCATGGACCGCACCACTCGGCCCAGAAGTCCACCAGAACAGGGCCGGAAGCCTTGAGCACCTCGGCCTCGAACGAGGAATCGGTCACAACTTTCATAGGCAGGTTCCTTGTCGAAATCCAACGTCGGACAGGGGAAGCGCGACCACCTGCCCGTCACCGCGCGGAATGTTCCGTCGCACGGGAGGGATCACTGTAGAAAGCCCCCGCGCCACCGTCAAGCAGGGCTGGGGTCTGGGGCGGGTTGCACGACGCGCAGAAGGCAATCCGAATCACCCTTCCGCCCCGCCCCGCCAGGATGATATAACCCGCCCGACCGCCAACGGCCCGCGTCCCGGTAGCTCAGCAGGATAGAGCAACGGTTTCCTAAACCGTAGGTCAGGGGTTCGAATCCCTTCCGGGACGCCAATTTTCCCTTGCATTTCCGCCACTTTCCCGGGGCCGCAGCACCCGATGGCCGCCGATATATTGCCAATTTGGGACAAATCCGGGACAATGAGCGCCTTCAGCGTTCAGGCGGGTATTTTCCATGGCGACCATCATAAGGCGGGGCGAAACGTGGCAGGCCAAGGTTCGCCGCAAGGGCTATCCGCCCATCAGCCGCACCTTCGACACCAAATCCGATGCGGAGAAATGGTCTCGTCAGATCGAGGGGGAAATGGACCGGGGCGCCTTCGTGGACAGGCGCGAGGCCGACAGCACCACTCTCGACATGGCCCTGGAGCGTTACGAGCGCGAAGTCACGCCCCGCAAAAAGGGCGCCAAGCAGGAAAGCCTCCGCGTTCGGGCCTGGCGCCGCGACCCGCTGGCCAAGTTCGCCCTCTCGAACCTTCGCGGGTCAGATCTTGCCGCATGGCGAGACCGGCGCATTGCGTCCGGGGCCAGCTCGACCACCGTGCGCAATGACCTGGCGCTGATTTCCCACCTGTTCAACACCGCCATCAAGGAATGGGGCCTCTCGGCCCTCGGCAATCCGGTCGAGAAGATCAAGATGCCCGCCGCCGCCCGCGCCCGAGATCGCCGCCTTGATCGCGAAAAGGATAGTGATGGCCTATCGGAGGAAACATGGCTTCTGGCAGCCTGCGACGATGGCCCGCACTGGTTGGGGCCAATGGTGCGCCTTGCCCTGGCGACCGCCATGCGCCAGGGGGAGCTTCTGGCCCTGGACTGGCGGAACATCGACCTTGAACGGAAGGTTGCCCGGCTTCAGGACACCAAGAACGGCGAGCGACGCGACGTGCCGCTATCCTCTGAAGCCATCAAGGCGCTGAACGCGCTCCCAGGCGGCCGATCCGGCAAGGTGTTCAGCATCGGAACCATGGCGGTGGTCCATGCCTTCCAGCGGGCCTGCAAACGGACGGGGATCGACGATCTTCGCTTTCACGACCTGCGCCACGAGGCGACGACACGCCTCTTCGAGAAGGGCTTCAACCCCATGGAGGCCGCCGCCGTCACCGGCCACAAGACCCTCCAGATGCTCAAGCGCTACACCCACCTCCGGGCGGAGGATCTGGCTGAGAGGCTGGGGTAGCTCCAATTCATAAGATAATACCAGCCTGCGCTGACCGCGACTCATCGCAGTTTGGATAGGCCCGAAGGGCCGCGCCGCTTATGCGGCGGGAGGCAAGGGCGCTCGCGCCCGCCCGCCGATTGTGGGCGATCCCGGTGATCGGTTGCGGTCACTGGGATCTGGTATAATACCAGCCTGCGCTGACCGCGACTCACGAAGGGGATTCCCAAGAAGGGCAGAATGTGAGTCACTCTGGCAAACAGCCGGAGATTTGCCGTGGCAGCGCCGATCCCCCTTCGCCTCGATTATGATGGTCCCGTCCTTCGGGCTCTTGCTCGTCGGTCGAGGGATGCTGACCAGACGCGTCGTCTTCTGGCGCTGGCGTCAATCTACGACGGTGGCAGCAGGAGATCGGCGGCCAAGCTGGGCGGGGTTGGCCTGCAAATTGTCCGGGATTGGGTTGTTCGGTTCAACACGCACGGCCCGGTTGGCCTGATCGACCGCAAGGCTCCTGGTCCGGTGTCGAAACTGAACACCGCCCAACGCCAGGCCTTGGTGGACAAAGTGGAGCGCGGCCCGATCCCGGCGGTGGATGGCGTCGTCCGCTGGCGGCTCAAGGATTTGGCCCTGTGGATTCTCGAGGATTTTGGCATCTCGCTGGATGAGACGACGCTGGGGCGGGAGCTGAAGGCCCTGGGCTTCCGCAAGCTGTCGGCCCGCCCCCGCCATCATGCCCAGAACGGCGATGCCGTCGAGGATTTTAAAAAAGTTTCCCCTCCGAGCTGGCGGCGATCCGGGCCAAGCTGCCTCACGGAACCGACGTAGAGGTCTGGTGGCAGGACGAGGCCAGGGTCGGGCAGAAAAACAAGATCACGCGGCGGTGGGCCAAGCGGGGAACACGCCCCTCGGCTCCCCATGACCAGCGCACCCAGTCCGCCTACATCTTCGGCGCCATCTGCCCCGAGCGCGGCGTCGGTGCCGCCCTGGTCCTGCCGCGCTGCGACACCCTGGCCATGCAGTGGCACCTGGATGAGATCGCATCCCAGGTGAGGCCGGGAGCCCACGCCGTCCTCATGCTCGATCAAGCGGGATGGCACACCACCGACAAGCTGACCGTGCCGGACAACATCACCATCCTACCTTTGCCGCCCCGCTCGCCGGAACTCAACCCGGTTGAGAACATCTGGCAGTTCATCCGCCAGAACTGGCTCTCCAACCGTGTCTTCGAATCCTACGATCAGATCATCGCTCTGTGCTGCCATGCCTGGAACAAGCTCATCGACCAGCCATGGAAAATCATCTCCATCGGTCGGCGCCAGTGGGCCCATGGGTTTTAATCAATGCAGGTTGGTATAAGCCACACTGCCGGCCACATTTTTTCCGCGAAAACTTATAGACGCAACGCCCTGAATTCGCATAATGATCCCATTAGGTGGACGGAAGTTATAGAAAAGCATCTATCGGGATAATGCCAGGCGCGCCACAAACATGCTTGAAGAAGTTTCATTTCACACCATGACAAAAAAAATAGCAGCGGAGCGAGGCGACGACATCGTGAAGCTTCATAATACAATTCCATTTCAATTATGGAGTATTGATGACCTGCTAGCATCATCGGACAAAGATCGGGTATTTTCTCTTAAGTGGGATACAAGTTCCATTGCCATATTTGAAGACAAAATAGTTGGCATTGCCATTTCGTTTTTTGACTACAGAGCCATTTATGGAAATCAAGGATTCTTCTACCTACACAGAATTGCCGTTGAAAAGCCATTCTGGAGAAAAGGTATCGGTATCGGGCTCATCTATAGTATCTGCAGGAAATTTATGAGATTAGCAACGCGCAATGTTAACTTTATCGCCCAGACACCCGAGTCATCGCCGACGGCGGGGGTTCACGATTTTTACGCAGCGATCGGCATGAAGCCGATTGGCACAAAAATATATCAAAATAGAAATGATATTATATACGCATCCCCCGTTGCTGATGTTGTGAGGCAATAATGCTATACATCCTCGTTGGACCTTCGTGCGTCGGAAAATCTTTTTCGGTATCCTATTTCTGCCAACACTATGATTGCCACACGTTCGTCCCCTATACAAGCAGACCCCCTCGCCCGTCGGAATCCGAAGGAGTGCACCACCATTACCGTTCAGAGCCGGAACTGCGCGAGGTATCCAGAAATTTCTCAACCGGCTATTGGGCGCAGCCGTTTGGCGATCATTGGTACGGCTACCCGAGCCAAATAGATAGTCTGGTCTCTAGTGAAAAGAATTATGTGATACAGGCATACTCAGACATAGCATTAAAAATAAAGAGAACTCATAGAAATAATATTGTGTCTATTTTCTTGGATTTTGAAAAAGACGAGACATTTTTTTCCAGGCTGGAAGACAGATTTAGCAATAATAACTTTGCTCAGGATCAGCGACTTGAGCACGCCACACATGAAAGAAGCCACTCTTCTAATTTTGATCACGTTATACGCAGCGACAATATATATGACATAATACTCCAAATATCAGACATTATGGTAAAGAGTGGGGGGGCTCCACTCAATAAGAAATCAGGCGCGACCGGTCCGCTATGCGACGTAGAAATCGCATACCTCCTTAAATCCGGAACTGGATTTCATATTAGCGGACCAGCCATAGACGAAGGTGACGTGAAGAATTACGTTAATGGCTGCACCATTGATGTAACGCTCTCTGCGCGATACTACTACCAGAACAAGGCCTCCCTCATGAAGGAGGGGGGGGTGCTTGATCTGGCAGACTGTGATGACCGATTAATTTCATCTGTTTTTGTCGAGAAGGTATGCTCATCACGTGAGCCAATAGTCCTTGCTCCTGGCGAATTCATCCTTGCCAGCAGCAATGAAAAGATAAGACTTCCAAATGATATACTAGGCCTCCTGTCCGGAAGAAGCTCATACTCTAGGGTCGGAATATCTGTCGAGTTAAGCCAGAATATCATCCAGCCAGGACACGACGATGTAATTGCATTACAAATAAAAAATAACGCATCATTCCCGATAACTGTTTACCCAGATACCAGAATTGCGCAGATAGTTTTCTTTAGAATGACCGGGAATAGCGAGCAGCCATACGGAAAGACAAATTCTAGCAAATATGTTGGCTCCAACATGAATATTCGATCGCGCGTATTTTGCGAGAGAGAGCTCCTAGACGCAAAAAACAACAAGAAGACGCGAGCCGGCCTAGTAAAGAAATACATTGAAACAACTATTACAGCCGCAGACATTGCACTGCAATGCGCAGCAATCGGTTTGGCTATAACAACGGTTGTATTTGACGCAAAGTCACGGTCAATTGATGTTATGCTTATTTTTGTAATTGCAATATTGTCGCTATTGATTGGGCTGCGCGTGGTGAAGCGACAACTCGGGAAATAATTAGCGGACCCTAAGAAGCAGTAACGAGCTGGCGAGGCGGCTCGCCAATCTACCCATCGACTTTTGTTCGGCACCCTCCACCAAGAACCGTAAACGATTGCCACCGCTGGCTGCGTCGATGCGCCCCAGCAGGTGACGGGGGATCATCGCGTTAACCCGTTCAGGCTTCAGAAAGTCGGGCTGAAGGTCGATGAGGATCAGCACCGCGTCTCCCCGGTTTGGATCGTCTTTCAGTGCCTCCGTGGTGGATGGAGCCGGCACGGCTTCGCCATCCTCCTCTAGGATGGCGAGATGCCCGGCAAGCGCCTCAGCTGCCATGGCGCGGGCCTCGTCCAGGGTGCGTCCGGCGGTCACGCAGCCGGGAACGTCGGGGAACTCCACCCCGTAGTCGCTTCCCTCTTCCTTGCGAATGTAGGCGACGAAGGAAACCATGGCTCAAGCCGCCGGCTTGATCTCGGCGGAGAGCTTCACCCCCAGCGCCCGCATCACCCCGAGCAAGGTTGTTAGGCGCGGATCGCCTTCCTCACTGAGGGACTTGTACAGCGCCACGCGGGTTACACCGGCCTCGCGGGCAACTTCGGTCATGCCGCGCGCTCGGGCGATGATCCCAAGGGCAGTGGCGACGGCCGCCGCATCTCCGCTGGCGAGGGCTTCGTTCAGCAAGCCGGCCTGGTCCTCGGGCTCGGTCAGATGCTCGGCAGCATCGAAGGGAAACGTCTCAAGCGCCATGGTCATTCCTCCAACTCGGCAGCCATCGCCTTAGCCTTGCGGATGTCGCGCGCCTGGGTGCTCTTGTCGCCCCCGCAAAGCAGGATGACCACCACAGCGCCCTTGCGGACGAAATAGACGCGATAGCCTGGGCCGTAGTCGATGCGAAGTTCGCCGATGCCGTCGAAAAATTTTACATCGCCCAACAAGCCGGTCTGCACCGTGGCAATGCGCCTGGCGATCCGGCTTTGTGCGCGCTGGTCTTTCAGGTCTGCGAACCAGTCGCGAAAGACGGCGGTTTGGCAGACTTCAATCATGTGTAAATTATAGAATACACGACCGATGTGTCAATTATAATTTACGACCCTCGCCGGGTGGCATCTCCTGGGTGATCTGGTCAGATCACCCAGGAGAGCGCGAAAGGGTGAGGAGTTGCCGCCGGTTCAAGAGGCTTCCGCCCACGCCTGCGGCGCGGTTCCCCGCGAAGCCTCTTGAGCCTGCGTCTACGTGCCGGCGGCTCCCGATGGTCGCCGGGTGCCGGCGTCCATTGGGAAGCTACGGCAGCATCCATACGCGGGCCGCTGCACCCCACATATAGACAACAACATTGATGTCGCCGCAAAATATGCTATCTTGTCGCCAATTGGGTGATGAGGTTGCGTCATGGCTGTCGCATACTTCGAAAAATCTGAAATCCGAGGCCCAGACGTATTCCAGCGACATGCATGGTTCGCCGAATGAGTTGAGCGCCCGCAAGGTGTGCTGGTGGCGTTTGACGTTGGGGATGAACACCTCGGCCTCTTCCAACAGAAGCAGGCTGACGGTGCCCCCGGCCTCCCAGACCGAGGCGATCCATTCGGCACCGGAAGAGCCGTTGGAGCGTCCTCGCAGGACGTTGCGGGCGCCGCTCTTGTGTTCCGACCATCGCTTGCGGATTTTGTCGGCTGTGGTGACGCCGAGATAGATTTTCCGGCTGTCGAGATCGGCCATGGCGTAGCAGCAGCGCGTTGCCGTCTTGTGGCCCAAGGCGTCCCAGGTGGATGGGTTTTCCCACTCCACGCCCAAGTGTTCCCTGAGCATCTGGGCGACTTGGTGGGGGCGCAATTCGGGCGCGGCCCGAAGGGCGGCGGCGTGGGCGATCTTGTCGCCCAATTCATCGGCGCGGGCTTGCTCAAAGGCGGCGATCACGCGCAGGGCGCGGGCAGAGGGCATGGTCATCACCCTCTGCCCAAGCGGCGAGCGGGAGAGCGCGAGGGGAACCCCTCGCAATGTGTCAGTGGGCTTCGGCGACATAGCGGTATCTCTCGCGTGCGAGGGCAACTTTGTCGTCGTGTGCTGGGTCCTGCTCCGCAACAGCGATCAGCCTGGGCAACAGAAAGCCCGCGACGGCCCTGTCCCATTCCCCGCGACGTAAGACCACGGCTGCACGGAGCGTTCCGGCCAGCGCCTTCACCAGACGCTCGGCCAGAATCTCGCGGGCCTCGGTCACCTTCCGTCCCAGAGGCAGGGCAATTTGGACGGCGCCGACGCTGTGCAGTGCCGAAGCCCACAGCCAGTGCATGGGCCATCGCCCGCGATTGCTGTCGCCGGTCGGCTCGCACAGGCGGCGTGTCAGCAAAGCCTCGGACAGCAGCGGCTCGGCATGGTCGATGAACTCGGCCATGGTGCGGATGGACCGATTGCGCAGGAAGTCGGATCGAAAGCGCACCTCCAACCGCCAACAATGCTGCTGGCGGCTGTCTCCGCTTCGAGCCCAATGGCCCGAGGCTTCCCAGAGATCGAGCATCCAGGTCTTGCCGCTCGCTTCGTCGATCTCACGCCCCTTGTCGTAGACCTGAATCTCAAGGGGCGCTCCCTTACCGATGGTGAGGGTTTCTAATCGACCTCCCTTTCCCCAGACCTCGTCCTTCTCATGGTCGCGGCCACAGACGCCGGAACGCTTCACCTCGGAATGAGCCACCACCTGTTCGATCAGGGATGGGCACATTTCCGAGGTGAATTCCTCAGTGAAAAAATCAAAGGCGCAGTGGACTTCGCTCAGCCGCTCCCAATCCTCCCGGCGCCTGGTTCCGAGGTGCTGAAGGACCTGTTCCACTTGCTCGCGGAGAGCAGCATAGCCGTGCTCCCATAGGCCCGCCGCCGAGTAACGGACACTCACGCAGAAGTCCATTTTGACGGGCCGAATGCGGATGGTGATGTCGTCGTTTTCCAGCCGCCACCGAAGCCCTCGGCCCCGAACCGCGACCATTTGGAACTGAATGCCGCCGAGGTCGAGCACGGCCCTGCCGCTCAAATCCTCCGAGAGCGCTTCGGCCCGAAGCCGCACGCTCTCCAACATCTCGCACGTCGCCTCCGTGATCTGGATGTCGAAGGCTTCAACCACCGTGTCGAGCCCGGACGCGAGAAGTGCCGCGCGGCTACTACAATCCGAGGGATTTGGTATCGAAATGGAAGGAAGGTCACGCCAAGCGGATGTATCCCCGATCCCCCCTGTTAGTGGGTGGGGGGATCGGGGCTGCACTGATGCCGTCGTGTATGCGTTGGCGGCTTCGAACGCGGAAATGTGCATGGGACCTCACTTGGTGAGGCCGCCGCCGGGCAAGGTTCGGGCGCTCAGAGACGAGGGAATGCCCTTGTTCTCCGTACGCGGGACGCCTAGATTCGGATTTGCGAGGATCGTATCGAGGCGCCTGACTTAACCGGGATGGCGGCCTGAGCGTTTCCGGGGAGGGCTCTGACGGCTGGTACCTGTCAGAGCCCTTCCGTTTTGCTGTCTGGCCGTTCAGCGATGCGGCGGCCCCCGGCAACAAGCCAAGCTCATGACTACGCCTGCTTGCGCGGGCGGCCACGCCTGCGAACGGCAGGTGCGGGCTGTTGGTTACGCGGGCGCTCGAATGACGACAGCCATTCCTCAACCGTCGCCCGCTTGAATAGCCATCCTCTCGTGCCAGGGACCTTGATCGCCGGCGGGAGGGTTTCCGGGCGCCGACCAAGATCGACCCGAATGGTTGCGGGTGTCTTGCCGATCCATTCCGAGAGTTCTTCTATGTCCATGAAAGGCTTGAGCATGTTGCACCAACATGTGTGCGGTAATTTTCGCTAGCCTTACGTACTTAGTAGTTATAAGTCAATAGAAATATAGGAATTAATTTCCGTTACGTAACATAAATTCATGTAGTGATCTTGATGTGTTGCTAAATATATCCGATCACGCCGCGCATTCTGGTGCATAACGATGCAGATAACTATTTTCGTTACGTAACATTAAAGCTATTCGATAAATTACCATGCCCTGAACTTTGCCGCACATTCATAAACAGGCCGGTATTTTGGGACAATTCGGGGACACTTGGGACGTTCGCCAGTGTCTCTGATAGTGCGCGTGATGCTATCTATGTGATTGATTTTCAATGGAATGCCAGGAGAAATGACGCATTCCTAAACCGTAGGTCAGGGGTTCGAATCCCTTCCGGGACGCCAATTTTTCTCCATGAAATTCAATGAGATGCCGCCCAATATGGGGGCGTCTTGGGGTGGGCTTGGGGGCCTTATCGGGGCCAGAATTTGCCCCCCGCCACACCAAAATTACACCACGCCGGGGAACGCCCCGGCAGCGATCCGCCAAGGCGTTCCAACGCGCCTCGATGCTGGGCCACAAGGGGCTGTTGGGGTTGTGTTGGCCTTGCGCTGGCGGATGATGGCGCGGTAGGGGGCAAGTTCCGCCTTGGTGACACCGTCCTGCAGGGGGTGGCCATGGCGACGTTGGCGGCTCTTATGGGTGCTGCATAGGGTGCCCCAGCGGGAGAGCTCGCCGGGCCTCAGCCCATTGGCGGCCGCCGTGCGCGCAAACCATGAAGAAAAGGACTCATCGGGCAACAGCCTGGGATGCCCCGGCCAGCGATCATCGTCACGCATCGGCCCAGCCTCCTGCCAAGGCGGAGACTGACCACTATATCAAATCTGGATATTTTTGCAGTACTTACGTCAGCGTCTATAAATTGAACATGGATTATATTGAGAATTACTTGACGGTAGCACCGATTAAATTCATATAGCGTTACATATGTACCGATCTTAATTTGGTGAGAATACATTTCAACTTGATGAGGGCCGCCGAGAAATATCTCAGAAAGCCCCCCGCAGCTTGATGCTTATAAGCCGGACCGATTGGAAAGTTGCCGCGCGGAGAGGAAAGGCGATCGACCACTTCAACGGAGAGCCCGTCAAAGACCGCTTCTTCGGAAATATCGTTTTATGTCATCTTTCTACGAGCGCAACGGGGAGCCAATCCGTCCGCCTTATAGTCGCTGCCGTCCGGACAAAAGGCACGAAATCCGGCCTAAAGCCGAAACCGACAGTAACACTTTGAAATCATTGAAGAAGAAGGAGTTGGCTGGGGCGCCAGGATTCGAAGCCAGCACCACGCCAAACAGCGGAAACTCACAAGGAAGCAGCACTACCGCCCCGATGCCGAGTCTGCGTTGCTACACAAGGCTGCTACACAGTCCCGTCAATGGCTCCATTCTACGCAATTATATAAAGAGATCCAATAATTAATCTTTGGTGTGATTACTGATCTCCTTTTTGCTTTTATTTGTTGCCGCGTCCACAGCGCTCTTAACTACATCCGCAACTGAATGATAGCCTATCCCCTTTTTCTTGCAATAAGTCGAATTAAGCCATTCAATTAAATCTTTTGCCCCCTTACTAGCATTGCAAGAAGTGCAACATATTGCAATATTATCAACTGTTATTATTTTTGCGTCATTTATAATATGCTCCCACGATGGTTTATGCCCGCGATTTATTATGGCTGATGAAAAGTCAGATCCACAATAGACACATTTTTTATCACGGTCTTTAACATGCTCTTCAAGCCAACTCGGTATATTCCATCTATTCAAATTTTCCTCCCTTGCCTCATATTTACCATAAATGCGACTATGAATTTTTTGATTAATCCAATGATAGTCAAATTTTTGAGATACTGAAACGTTGAATTTGCCGCGTTAATTTGAAGAATGATCCTTTGACTGATTAGTATGAAATCAGGCAATGGACACCCCTTCCCGCAGCACTATCTGGAATGGATAGGCTGCCGGGAGGAAAAAATGCCAAAGACGAAATGGCTTGTCGAATACGCCTGCCGAATGGCGCTTGCCCGTGCCCTCATCCACGAGGCCAATCCGGTGGCGCACCTCGCCAGCGCACAAGCCTTCGTCCGCTGCCTTGATGAACGCTTCCGTGCCGCTCTCTCCCACCATCTGCGTTGCCCGGACAGAAACGGCGTTCTCGACAGGATGCGCGAACCTGCATTTCTCTCACGGTCGGTGATCTTCCGCCTGTGTGGGTGGGGCTGGAACCCCTATTATCGCTGGTCGGACGCCGCCCCCCCATTGCCTCAGATGGAACGGTCAGCCGTCGAGGTCGAACAGCGTCCGCTCGACAGGATCGACGATCCCGCGATCAAGAAGGGAAAGCGCAACCGTCCGCATAATGTCGCGTCGGTCGAGGAGCGCGAGTAGGACAGCACCGGCCACAAGCCGACGACGGTTCGCCCGCTTCTGTCCCTTTGCGACCTCCCGCATCTGGTGGCGTTCGAGGCGAGCGGAGAATTGGCGCATCTCCCGCTCAATCTTCGCCAGTGCCGCATCCGCCGTGGTTCCCATAGGACACCTCACCTGCCGTTTGATGAGATCTATGCCCCTTACAACAAGCGGCAAGTGTGAATTCCCGCCTTGACGAAAAAGGAACAGGCGCACACTTAGCGATGGAACATCGCAGGGGGTGCCGGTGGCGATCTTTCATTTCGATGTGAAGGTGATCCGCCGAGGTGCTGGCCGGGCGGCAACCGCAGCGGCGGCGTATTGCTCGGGACAGCGGATCTGCGATGCCCGCACCGGAGAAGTCTTCGACTACCGGCATAAGGCTGTGGTCGCCAGTGGTCTCGTCGGCTGGAAGGGAGATCGTGAGGCTCTGTGGAACACCGCCGAGGCCGCCGAGCGAAAGCGGAACAGCGTCGTGGCCCGAACGGTGGTGGTGGCCCTACCCCACGAACTTCCGCCGTCCGGTCGGCACGCCCTCGTGGTTTCCCTCGCCACCTTCCTGCACAAGCGCCACAGCATCGCGGTGGATTGGTCCATTCACCCGCCGCCGCCTGATGGCGACGAGAGGCAGCATCACGCCCACCTGATTTTGACAACCCGTCAGGTCGAGGCGACGGGGGAACTCGGCAGCAAGACACGCGAACTCGACCAGAAGCCCGCCAGTCGAGAGCACATCGGCGCTTGGCGGCAACACTGGGCATCTCTGTGCAACCAGACGCTTCAAGCCCACGGTCTCGCCTCTGCCATCGACCACCGCAGCCACAGCGCCAAGGCTAAAACGCTTGGTGTTCCGGCCTTGAAGCCGATGCGCCACCTTGGACCAGCCGCAATCCACCTGATGCGCCGGGGTATCGCCACATTTCTTGGCGCGGAAAACGCCCGTCGCGCACTGGCGAACGCCCCGATCCAATCCTTGTGCGCCGATGCCTGCCGAGCGGCAATGATGCTCGCCACCATCGCGATTGAGGACGATGTTCAGGCGGAACGCCAGCGCGGGCGGTCCTGTCCAGAGTTATAAATAGAGGAGGTCATAACATTTTGATTTTATTAGGCCTCCTATCTGGAAAATAAGACCCTCCATTCCCCTTTTGCAGACGATTTCCCGCCCTATGGTTGAGGTATCCACCGAGGAGGAGGTCAGGATGGGAAGGCGCAGGGGGCAGGCGGTGCCAGAAATGGGCCAGTTGGAGAGGATCTACGCGACACACGCCGACACCGGCGAGGAACTGACGTTGTTCGCGAAGCGAAAGAAGCGGCGGCCCCATCCCTATGACCGATGGCTTGCTGTCGATCAGGGCCGTTTGGCGGAGATTGCCGCCGACCGCAGCCTGTCGCCTCTGGCATTGCGGCTCATCCTGCTGCTGTTGGCCGATGCCGACCCCGGCAACACGCTGTATGTCAGCCAGAAGGATTGCGCCGAGCGGCTCGGCTATCGCCGCCAACAGGTTTCGCCCGCGTGGAAGGAGTTGCGGCAGGCGGGGATAATCGAGGAAGGCGTCCCGTTCCAAGGGCACACCACTTGGGCCTTGGTTCCCGATGTGGCGTGGCGCGGCCCTGTCGATCTGCTCATCCAGACGCTGCGCAACCGCGCCAAGGCCCTCAATGGTGGCCTTAACCAGACCTGAATGCCCCGACCAGAGCAAGGCAAATGGCCTCAATTCCTGATGGAGGCGAGGGCATCAGGTCCGAGCATTGGCCAGAGGAGAACGCTAATGGATGAGCAAGATAGCGGCAGAACAATTATTCGCCTGTCGTCAGGGTGGATGGCATTTCGCGACATCGAAGACGAAGTGGAGCGCCTTGCGCGGATGTTCGTAAATGGCCACCAGCGTGAGGTTGCCAAGGAAATCGCGAATTCCGCTGACCCCGCCGAACTTGCTATCGAGGTGGTCAATCAGATTGGCCAATTGGACACCGGACTGCGGCTTGCTCACTGCGTCATTGACCAACTGCACGAGATGGCTGTCAGGTGTGGCAGAAGCGAATGATTGGAGGCTTCGCAAAATCAGGGCTGCGCCGGTAAGGCGCAGCCCTTTTCTATGAGGCCCAGATCGAGGCCATACGCGGCGTAGTCCAGCGCTTCCAACTGCGCCGCAAGGGCGCCGATACCGTAGTCGGTATAACCATCTGTCTGTGCTGCCCGCTCAAAGATTGGGAGTTCTTCATCGTGCCCGGCCAGAGCGGCAACGGTCAGAGGATCTATCTTGGCCTTCGTCCGCATAGCAGTGATAAAGGTCCGACGCAGGCTGTGAAAGTCCATCAGGCGTATATACAGGTCGCAGTGCCGCCGATAGTCGGTGAAATGGCTGCTGTATGTGTCGCCCAGTTTCTTCATCCGGCCCGCTGGCTTCAATTCGGGCCAGATGCGCTGCCCCACCTTTTCGCGGTCGAATAGGTGGAGAAAGCCGAAGCGGATCAGCGCCGAATGAACAGGCACTCCCCGAATGCTGTTCGCCGTTTTTACGCGGCGGTCCCCTCCGTCGTGAATGTGGATAAACTTTACACCGTCGGAGTCAGTCATAAGATCTTCGTGGTGCAGTTGAGCCAGTTCTTCCAGTCGAGCGCCGGTCCAGAGAGCCGCCACGGGAAGCCACCAATAGGCGTCGCGGTGGATATGGTCGCCTGCATTGTGCCGCTTGGTGAAATCGTCCTGCTTGCTGCTGGTTCCCTGCCAGATCGGTGAGGCGAACAGACGGTTGAGGTTCTCGATAGGCCACGATTTACGCTTCTCGGCTGAGGGCACGAAATCGCTCAAATCGATTTCATCGAACATCTCGTCGATGTCTTCGCTAGTCGTGAATTTGAGATGAACTCTGGCCGTGTTGAAGAAACTTTTGACGTGCTGAATATGTTTGCCGATGGTGGTTGCATTCATCGTCGGCTTGCCTTCCGACTTTTCCAGCAGCCTTTCGATGGTGGCGGTCCGATCTTCGGGGGATTTCCCTGTCGAACGGTTCAATCTTTCCAGAATGCGGACATAATCGACGATATCCGTCCGCTTGTAATCGGCCAGCCGCTTATCGCCTGTAATCCGAGCGAATAGGGAGATGAAATTCACGATGTGGCGATGGCTGTCATCGGCCAATCGCCGTTCCTTCACGTAGGTGTTGGTAAGGAACTGCGATACTGTTGGCGTGTTGGCGCTTTGGATGGGCAGGCCAAGGCGACGACCTAAAGCGGCGATAATAAGTTCGCCCTGTCCGACAACTGCCGAACCTTCCAGTTCCTCCTTTTGCCGCTGAAGATCGTCTCGTTGCCGGTGCAGGTCGGAAAGGGCGTCGCGCCATCGCTCAACTTGTGCAAGCCGATCTTCGGAAACTGTCTCAGACAGTTGGCCGAGCAGAACCCCGCATTGCTTTCCCAACTCGCGAGCAGCCTTTTCAGCCTTCTCGCGTCTTCCCTGTTCCTGCTCCATTTCCCGAACGGCAGCGGCGGCGAGGTCAAGCAAATCCCCGATGGCGGCTTCGCGGTCGCTGGGATTCATTGCGGCTAGTTGCGCGAGCCATTCCTCCTTGGTGTCCGCCATCCCTCTCAGCCCCTCGAAGATATCCAGAACGCGGCCATAGAGGCGATAAGCACGCCTTCTGGCTTCGCTCGGACAGGCCGTCGCCAGTGAGCGATGGATTTCGCCCCGTCCGATGACAGGGACCAAATCAGAGGGAACGCGGCAGCGCAAGTGGTAGATGCCGCCTCGGCGCTGGGTATGCTGGACAACCGGCATAGGGGTCTCCGTGGTTGCTCCACGGGACTGCTACACAAGGGTGCTACACACGCCCGGATCGGGGGTGGCGAAAGGCGCGGATTTCCTTGTGAGGGAGGGTTGGCTGGGGCGCCAGGATTCGAACCTGGGAATGCCGGTACCAAAAACCGGTGCCTTACCGCTTGGCGACGCCCCACCAGCGCGGGCCGGCACCATAGCCCGACCCGCGATGACTTTCAACGCCCCAGCAAGGGGGCGGGGGCCACCCACCAGGCGGGATGGGCGGCGGCCACCCGGGCGGCGGCGGCACGGGCCTGGGCTTCTCCGGCATAGAGGCCGAAGCAGGTGGCGCCGGAGCCCGACATGCGGGGCAACAGGCAGTCGGCGGTGGCGGCGATGGCGGCCAGCACCTCGCCTACCACCGGCTCGATGAGGACGGCCGGCGGCGTCAGGTCGTTGCGGCGCGCCGCCAGAGCCTCGGCCAGTTCCTTCGCGTCGCCGGGGCTGGTGGTCAGGGGATCGGCCTCGGAGAACGGGCCGGTGCGGGCCTTGAACACCGGCGGCGTGTGCAGCGGCACCATGGGATTGACCAGCAGCAGCCAGGCGGGCGGCAAGGCGGGAGCCGGCTCCAGCACCTCGCCCACCCCCATCATGCGCATGGGCTTGCCGGCCAGGCAGACGGGAACGTCCGCCCCGATGGACAGCGCGACCTTGGCCAGAGCCTCCGGCGGCAACGAGACCTCCCACAGCCGCATCAGGCCTTTCAGCGCGGCCGCCGCGTCGGCCGAGCCGCCGCCGATGCCGGCGGCCACCGGCAGGCGCTTGGTGAGAGTGATGGCGGCGCCCTTGGTGATTCCTGCGGCTCCGGCCAGCAGGCGGGCGGCCTTGATGACGATGTTCTCGCCCTCGGGAATCTGGCCGGCGGTGGGGCCGGCGACCTCGAGACCAAGCGTGTCGGCGGGGGCGAAATCCAGGGTGTCGCCCACCCCGGCGAAAGCCACCAGTGAATCCAGCAGATGATAGCCGTCGTCGCGCTTGCCGACCACGTGAAGGGTCAGGTTGATCTTGGCCGGGGCCTCGACCGAGAAGCTGGTCATGGTCGTCCTGTCGTCTATTTCTTCGGAGTGCCGGGCAGCCGCCCGGTGGATATCTTGGCCTTCAGCGGCTCGATCTGCTCGGGCTCGGGATCGAGGTCCATGGCCCGCTGCCATTGGAAGCGGGCCTCGGTATCGCGGCCCACCTGCCACAGGGCGTCGCCCAGATGCTCATTGATGGTGGGGTCCTCGGGCTTCAGCTCGGCGGCGCGCTCCAGGTGCTTCACCGCCGCCTGGAACTCGCCCATGCGATAGAGTGCCCAGCCCAGCGAATCGACGATGGCGCCGTCATTGGGGCGCAGTTCCACGGCGCGCTCGATCAGCTTGCGGCCCTTCTCCACGTCGATGCCCTGGTCCACCCAGGTATAGCCCAGGTAGTTCAGCACGTCGGGCTGGTCGGGACTGAGGCGCAGCGCCTCGAGCATGTCGGGCTCGGCCTTCGACCATTGCCTGGCCCGTTCATAGGCGATGCCGCGGGCGTAGAACAGCGACCAGTTGCGGGGGTTCTTGGCTCCGCCGGCCCGGACCAGGGCATCGCCATAGGCCTCCGCCGCCTCGCCATAGCGCTTGTGGCGGCGCAGGATGTCGCCCAGCGTCACCAGCGCCTCGTAGGATTCGGGCCACTGGGCCGCCAGGGCCTTCAACTCGCCGATGGCGGCGTCCGTCTGCTTCAGTTCGTCCAGATTGACCGCCAGCTTGAGCCGGGCGAAGGTCCCCGGCTGGCTGGAGCGGTTCATGGCGCGATAAAGGGCGTTGGCCTCGTCCAGCCGGCCCTGGGCGCCCATGGCATCGGCCAGCAGCAGCTGCGCCAGGGGGAAATCCGACCGCAGGCTGAGGGCGAGGCGCGAGAACACCAGCGACAGTTCCTGGGCATTGCCCTGGCGCACCAGCGAGGCGGTGTCGAACAGCGCCTCGGCCAGGCCGTCGGCGGCGGTTTCCACCACCCGGGGCAGATCGGCCCCCGCCGCCAGCTGGCGGCGTCCGTCCAGCAGGGAGCGGTCGCCATGCTCGGCGTGGTAGCGCTCGTACAGCGCCCTGGCCTCGTCGAGGCGCCCGGCCCGCTGGTACCAGGTGCCCGCCGCCTCGACGGTGCGCACGCTGGTCTGGTTGAGCAGCGCCGCCTTGAAATGGGCCTCGGCCACTTCGGGACGCCCGGCCAGGTCGCCCATCAGCCCGGCATGATATTCCCAGATGGGGGCGAAGCCGGCGGTGTCGGCCCGGGGCGCCAGGGTGGCGAGGCCGTCGTCGAACCGGCCCTGGCCGGCGCGGCTCCAGGCGGTGAGCAGCGGGCCGAGAAAGCCGTTGATGCCCTTGGCCGGCAGGGAGGCGAAGCGCTTTTCCGCCAGGTCGAAACGCCCGGCCCGCGCCTCCTGCACCCCCATCACCAGGATGGGCAGGGGGGAATCGTCGTCGATGACCAGCAGACGCTGGGCGATGGCCCCCGCCTCGTCCAGGCGGCCCTCGGCCAGCAGAAGGGCGAAGCTGCGCTGCTGGATGTCGATGTTGTCGGGGTCACGCTTGGCGGCGGCGCTGTAATATTCGGCGGCGGCGCGGGTGTCGCCGCGCGCGTGGGCGTAGCGTCCGGCGAGATAGGCCCCCAGACCCGTCTCGTTGCCACTGACACTCGCCTTGCCGTTGCCGGAGGCATCGGGCCGCGGGGCACAGGCCGCCAGACCGGCCCCGAGCACCGCCGCCATCACCACAATCCCGAACCGCTTCACGCCCAACACCTTGGAATAAGGAAACCGGGGCACCCCATCACATAGGGTGCCCCGGACACTCTTACATGTTGGGATAGTTCGGTCCACCGCCACCTTCGGGGACCACCCAATTGATGTTCTGGGTGGGGTCCTTGATGTCGCAGGTCTTGCAGTGCAGGCAGTTCTGGGCGTTGATCTGCAGGCGGGGGTTGGAGCCGTCGTCGTTGCGGACGATCTCGTAGACGCCGGCCGGGCAGTAGCGCTGCTCGGGGGCGTCGTAATGCTCGAGATTGATGGCGATGGGCACCGCCGGATCACGTAGCTTGAGGTGCGCCGGCTGGTTTTCCTCGTGGTTGGTGGACGAGATGAACACCGAGCTGAGCTTGTCGAAGCTGACCACCCCGTCGGGCTTGGGATAGTTGATCTTCGGGCATTCCGACGCCTTCTTCAGCGCCAGGTGGTCGGGCTGGTGATGCAGCGTCCAGGGCATCTTGCCCTTGAACACATAGGTTTCCAACGCCGAATAGGCGATGCCGCCCCACAGGCCCCAGTGGAAGCTGGGACGGATGTTGCGGACCTCGTGCAATTCCTGCCACAGCCAGGACTTCTTCAGATGCTCGGGATAGGCCGTCACCTCGTGGGAGGAGCCTTCGTGGGCCAGGGCTTCGGCCACTGCCTCGGCGGCCACCATGGCCGACTTCATGGCGGTGTGGGTGCCCTTGATCTTCGGCACGTTGAGGAAGCCCGCCGTATCGCCCACCAGCACGCCGCCGGGGAAACTGAGCTTGGGGATGGACTGGAAGCCGCCTTCCGACAGGGCGCGGGCGCCATAGGACACCCGCCGGCCACCCTCGAAGATGGGACGGATGGCCGGATGGGTCTTGAAGCGCTGGAACTCGTCGAAGGGCGACAGGTGCGGGTTGGCGTAGTCCAGTCCCACCACGAAGCCCACCGCCACCTGGTTGTTCTCCAGGTGATAGAGGAACGAGCCGCCATAGGTCTGGGTATCCAGCGGCCAGCCCACGGTGTGGAGGATGGTGCCGGCCTTGTGCTTGGCCGGGTCGATCTCCCACAGCTCCTTGATGCCGATGCCGTAGGTCTGGTCCTCGCACTCCTTGCGCAGGTCGAACTTGTCGAACAGCGTCTTGGTCAGCGAGCCGCGGCAGCCCTCGGCGAAGATGGTCTGGCGCGCCCACAGCTCCACGCCGGGCGTATGGTTGTGGGTGGGCTGGCCGTCCTTGCCGATTCCCATGTCGCCGGTGGCGACGCCCTTGACCGAGCCGTCCTCGTTGTAAAGGACCTCGGCGGCGGCGAAGCCGGCGAAGATCTCCACGCCCAGCGCCTCGGCCTGCTGGCCCAGCCAGCGGGTGAAGTTGCCCAAGGACACGATGTAATTGCCGTGATTGTTCATCTGCGGCGGCGTCATCAGGCGGATGGCCTTGGACTCCGTCAGGAACATGAAGCGGTCGTCGGTGGCCGGGGTCAGCAGCGGGGCGTCGCGCTCCTTCCAGTCCGGGAACAGCTCGGCCAGCGCGCGGGTCTCGATCACCGCGCCCGACAGGATGTGGGCGCCGATCTCGGAGCCCTTTTCCAGCACGCAGACGTTGAGGTCGGCATTGATCTGCTTCAGCCGGATGGCCGCACTCAGGCCCGAAGGCCCGCCGCCCACCACCACGACGTCGAATTCCATGGATTCACGTTCCATAACGCTCACAACTCCCCTTGCGCCACCCGTTCCACCGGTCGACGCTCGACACGGACTTGAGGCCTCTATAGCACAGCGAGTGGGATCGATTCGATTCCTTATGGGGGTATTTAAGGAAAGAATGTGTCTCAAATATTTCCCCGCGTTGCGCCGGGGCTGCTAAAATCGCCGCCATGACCACATTTTCCGCCGATCTCCACCCTTACGACATCCTGCGCTGGTACCTGGAGGCCGGCGTGGACGAGACCATGGGCGAGACGCCGGTGGACCGCTACGCCGCCACCCGCCGGGCGGCGGAAAGCCGCGCCGCCGCGCCCGAGCCGCAGCCGCGGCAATCCCCCCAGCCCCAGGCGGAATCCGCCCGGCCCCGTCCCGCCGGCCCGTCCTCCGCCCCGGCCCTGCCCGGCACCGCCGCCCATCTGGCCGCCGAATGCCGCGACCTGCAGGCGCTGCGCCATGCCATGGAGGGATTCGAGGGGCTGCCGCTCAAGCAGGCGGCCAGTTCCACCGTGTTCGGCGACGGCAATCCCGAGGCCGCCGTGATGTGCATCGGCGAGGCGCCGGGCCAGGAAGAGGACCGGCGCGGCCTGCCCTTCGTCGGCGCCAGCGGCAAGCTGCTCGACCGCATGCTGGCCTCCATCGGCCTGGACCGCACCACCTGCTACATCACCAACGTGGTGCCCTGGCGCCCGCCGGCCAACCGCAAGCCTACCCCCGACGAGGTGGCGGTGTGCCTGCCCTTCCTCACCCGCCACATCGAGCTGGTGGACCCCCAGGTGCTGATCCTGCTGGGCGGCGCCTCGGCCTCGGCGGTGCTGGCCAAGGCCGACGGCATCAACCGCCTGCGCGGCCGCTGGTTCGAGTTCAACTCGCCCGGCCTGCCCCGCCCCGTTCCGGCGCTGGCCACCTTCCATCCGGCCTACCTGCTGCGCACGCCGGAAGCCAAGCGCGACGCCTGGCGCGACCTGCTGATGGTCAAGCGCCGGATGGATGCCGCCCGGCATTGAGGTCTTAATCGTCCATCCAACTGGTTATGAGCTTGCTATGGTTGCCGCCCCACCTCTGTTCAGAACTCTTCGCATCAACGAGAAGATTCTTGTCGTCGACATCGGCGCCAATCCCATTGATGGAGATCCTCCTTACAAGACGCTGCTGAACTCCAACCACGCACGGCTTGTCGGTTTCGAACCAAACCCTCAGGCATTGGAAAAGTTGCTGGCGATGAAGGGGAAGGACGACGTCTATTTGCCTCATGCCGTCGCAGATGGTCGCGAACACACACTGCACATCTGTCAGGCACCGGGCATGACATCCCTTTTGGAGCCAAACCTCGAAATCCTTGAAATGTTCCACTTGTTTGCCGATTGGGGATCTGTGATCCGCAAGGAACAGGTGAGCACGGTCCGCCTTGACGACGTTCCTGAAACCGAGGGCGTCGATTACATCAAGATCGATATCCAGGGTGGGGAGTTGATGGCGCTGTCGAACGCCACCAACCGGCTTGCCGGCGCCGTGGCGATCCAGACGGAAGTCGAATTTCTGCCGATGTATGTGAACCAGCCCCTGTTCCCGGATATAGACCGTTTCATGCGCGCGAATGGATTTGCCTTGCATAAATTCCATCCACTCGCCGGACGCATGTTCCGCCCGCTGATGTTCAACGATGACGTCTATGCCAGCGGCAATCAGGTGATCTGGGCGGATGCCGTCTATTTCCGGGATATCAGCAAAATGTCCAGCATGTCGCCTCTTCAGTTGCTGAAGCTGGCCGCCATCACTCACGATTGCTATGGCTCGTTCGATCTGACCGTCCGTCTCCTCCTGGAACACGAGCGGCAAACCGGCTCGTCCTATGGACGGCGCCTCCTTCAGTTGATGACGGGCCAGCGTCCAGCCGAAATTCCGAGACACTGACATCATGTCGCCTTGTCGCCATGATTTTCCGAAGTTGCACGCTTCCCATACCGCCCTATATAACGCCGGTGGGCCGAGTGAGCACGGCCCGGCAATTGATGGATTTCAACCCGGATGGGGATTCCGGGGCGGCTGCCGAAGAGGTTTGGGGCCGCCGGGATCTGCCGAGCAGGAAAGAGGACAGTCATGAGCAAGGTAATCGGCATCGACCTGGGCACCACGAATTCGTGCGTCGCCGTGATGGAAGGCAAGACCGCCAAGGTCATCGAGAACGCCGAGGGCATGCGGACCACCCCGTCCATGACCGCGTTCACCGAATCGGGCGAGCGTCTGGTCGGACAGCCGGCCAAGCGCCAGGCGGTGACCAATCCCACCAACACCCTGTTCGCCATCAAGCGCCTGATCGGCCGTCGCTTCGACGACCCGATCACCAAGAAGGACATGAACCTGGTCCCCTACCACATCGTGGCGGGCGACAACGGCGACGCCTGGGTGGAATCCCGCGACGCCAAGTACAGCCCCAGCCAGGTGTCGGCCTTCATCCTGCAGAAGATGAAGGAAACCGCCGAGGGTTACCTGGGCGAGAAGGTTACCCAGGCGGTGATCACCGTCCCGGCCTATTTCAACGACGCCCAGCGCCAGGCCACCAAGGATGCCGGCCGCATCGCCGGCCTGGAGGTGCTGCGCATCATCAACGAGCCGACCGCGGCCGCCCTGGCCTATGGCCTGGAGAAGAAGGGCGCCGGCACCATCGCCGTGTATGACCTGGGCGGCGGCACCTTCGACGTGTCGGTGCTGGAAATCGGCGACGGCGTGTTCGAGGTGAAGTCCACCAACGGCGACACCTTCCTGGGCGGCGAGGACTTCGACGCCCGCATCATCGACTACCTCGCCGACGAGTTCAAAAAGGAGCAGGGCATCGACCTGCGCAAGGACCGTCTGGCCCTGCAGCGCCTGAAGGAAGCCGCCGAGAAGGCCAAGATCGAGCTGTCGTCGTCCATGCAGACCGAGGTGAACCTGCCGTTCATCACCGCCGACGCCTCGGGCCCCAAGCACCTCAACATCAAGCTGACCCGCGCCAAGCTGGAAGCCCTGGTGGAAGATCTGGTGGCCCGCACCGTCGAGCCCTGCAAGGCGGCCTTGAAGGACGCCGGCGTCAAGGCCAGCGAGATCGACGAGGTCATCCTGGTGGGCGGCATGACCCGCATGCCCAAGATCCAGGAAGTGGTGAAGGAATTCTTCGGCCGCGAGCCCCACAAGGGCGTCAACCCCGATGAAGTGGTCGCCATCGGCGCCGCCATCCAGGGCGGCGTGCTGAAGGGCGAGGTCAAGGACGTCCTGCTGCTCGACGTCACGCCCCTGTCGCTCGGCATCGAGACCCTGGGCGGCGTGTTCACCCGCCTGATCGACCGCAACACCACCATCCCCACCCGCAAGTCCCAGGTGTTCTCCACCGCCGAGGACAACCAGACCGCCGTGACCATCCGGGTCTTCCAGGGCGAGCGCGAAATGGCCGCCGACAACAAGATCCTCGGCCAGTTCGATCTGGTGGGCATCCCGCCGGCGCCGCGCGGCGTGCCCCAGGTGGAGGTGACCTTCGACATCGACGCCAACGGCCTGGTCAACGTCTCGGCCAAGGACAAGGCCACCGGCAAGGAACAGCAGATCCGCATCCAGGCCTCGGGCGGCCTGTCGGATTCCGACATCGAGAAGATGGTCAAGGAAGCCGAGGCCCATGCCGCCGAGGACAAGAAGCGCAAGGAACTGATCGAGGCGCGCAATCACGCCGACGGCCTGATCCACACCACCGAGAAGAGCCTGAAGGAATTCGGCGACAAGGCCGGTTCCGAGCTCACCGGCGCCATCGAGAAGGACATCGCCGCGCTGAAGTCGGTCATGGAAGGCGACGACGTCGAGGCCATCAAGGCCAAGACCGAGACCCTGATGCAAACCTCCATGAAGCTGGGCGAAGCCATGTACAAGGCCCAGGAAGCGGCCGGTGGCGCCGAGGCGGGCGGTGCCGCCGGCGGTCACGGCGCCCAGGGCGGCTCCGCCTCGGGCGACGACAAGGTGGTCGACGCCGACTTCGAGGAAGTCGACGGCGACAAGAAGGGCAAGTAACAGCCCCTGTTTGTTATCCAGGGACCGGCGGCGCATGAGCCGCCGCCGGCCTCGTGTGGGATGCTAGACGCATGAGCAAGCAGGACTATTACGAACTTCTGGGCGTCGAGAAGGGCGCCTCCGGGGACGACATCAAGAAGGCCTACCGCAAGCTGGCCATGCAGTTCCACCCGGACCGCAATCCCGGCAACGCCGACGCCGAGCAGAAGTTCAAGGAAATCAACGAAGCCTACGACGTCTTGAAGGACGAGCAGAAGCGCGCCGCCTACGACCGCTTCGGCCATGCCGCCTTCGAACAGGGCGGCGGCGGCCCCGGCGGCTTCGGTGGCGGCGGCTTCGGCGGCTTCGGCGGCGGCGGCTTCTCCGACATCTTCGACGAGATGTTCGGCGAGTTCATGGGTGGCGGCCGGCGCGGCCAGGCCTCGGGCCGTGGCGCCGATCTGCGCTACAACATGGACATCAGCCTGGAAGACGCCTTCGCCGGCAAGTCAGCCACCATCAAGGTGCCGTCTTCCGCCCCGTGCGAGGATTGCAAGGGGACCGGCGGCAAGGATGGCGCCCAGCCGGTCACCTGCACCGCCTGCAACGGCCACGGCAAGATCCGCCAGCAGCAGGGCTTCTTCACCATCGAACGCACCTGCCCCACCTGCCAGGGCATGGGCAAGATCATCAAGGACCCCTGCCGCACCTGCGGCGGATCGGGCCGCACCCGCAAGGAAAAGACCCTGTCGGTCAACATCCCGGCCGGTGTCGAGGACGGCACCCGCATCCGTCTGGCCGGCGAGGGCGAGGCCGGCATGCGGGGCGCGCCCTCGGGCGACCTCTATATCTTCCTGTCCATCGCGGCGCACCGCATCTTCCAGCGGGACGGCGCCAACATCTTCTGCCGCGTGCCCATCCCCATGACCACCGCCACCCTGGGCGGAACCATCGAGGTTCCGACCATCGACGGCTCCAAGGCCAAGGTCACCATTCCGGAAGGCACCCAGACCGGCAACCAGTTCCGCCTCAAGGGCAAGGGCATGAGCGTGCTGAGAAGCCCGGCCAGGGGCGACATGTTCATCCATGCCGTGGTGGAAACCCCCGTCAACCTGACCAAGCGCCAGAAGGAACTCCTTCAGGAATTCGACGCCGCCGGCGAAGGGGAAAAGGCCAAGAACTCCCCCGAGAGTCAGGGCTTCTTCGCCAAGGTCAAGGAGCTCTGGGAAGACTTGAAGGAGGGCTGAGGCCCTCCTTCCTCATGCCGAGAGTTTGTTCGAGTTTGGCTGAACCGTCGCCGGCCCCCAGGACCCTGGCCTCGAGCCGGGCGCCGGGGCGGGCGGGTTCAAACCTCGTCGTCAGTGACTCCTGAGTCCCGGGTCTGGCCCGGGACGACGGGCGAAGAAGCTTCAACCCAAATCACGCCGTCCGCCCGTGGAACCGCCACGCCATGTCATCCCGAGGCCTGGCGACGGATCTTTCACGCCATGGCGGCGGAAGAAAGATCCGTCCTCCCGGCGGTCGTCGGGATGACACGTCGCTTCAAATGACGGCCGGTCCTAGTCGTTCTTGGCGGCGCGCTCGGCCTTCTTGCGCTCGTTGGGGTCGAGCAGGCGCTTGCGCAGACGGATGGACTTGGGGGTCACCTCCACCAGCTCGTCGTCCTCGATATAGGCGATGGCCTGTTCCAGGCTCATCTTGCGCGGCGGAGTGAGCTTCACCGCCTCGTCCTTGCCGGCGGCGCGGATGTTGGTCAGCTGCTTGGCCTTCAGCGCGTTGACCTCGAGGTCGTTGGGGCGATTGTGCTCGCCGATGATCATGCCCTCGTAGATCTTGACGCCGCCGGTGATGAACATGGCGCCGCGATCTTCCAGGTTCCACAGCGCGTAGGTCACCGCCTCGCCCTGGCCGTTGGAGATCAGCACGCCGTTGCGCCGGCCCTCGATGGCGCCCTTGTAGGGGGCGTAGCCGTGGAACATGCGGTTCATCAGGCCGGTGCCCCGCGTGTCGGTGAGGAACTCGCCGTGATAGCCGATCAGGCCGCGCGCCGGGGCCAGGAAGGTGACGCGGGTCTTGCCGCCACCCGAGGGACGCATGCCGGTCAGCTCGGCCTTGCGCAGGCTCATCTTCTCGACCACGACGCCGGAATATTCCTCGTCCACGTCGATGAACACTTCCTCGATGGGTTCCAGGCGCTTGCCGTCCTCGTCGGTCTTGAACAGCACGCGGGGGCGCGAGATGGACAGTTCGAAGCCTTCGCGGCGCATCTGCTCGATCAGCACGCCCAGCTGCAGCTCGCCCCGGCCGGACACCTCGAAGGCGTCCTTGGTCTCGGTTTCCTTGATGTGGATGGCGACGTTGGACTCGGCCTCGCGGGCCAGACGGGCGCCGATCATGCGGGACGTGACCTTGTCGCCTTCCTGGCCGGCCAGCGGGCTGTCGTTGACCGAGAAGGTCATGGCCAGCGTCGGCGGGTCGATGGGATTGGCCTTCAGCGGCTCGGTGACCTCGGGGGCGCAGATGGTGTCGGCCACGGTGGGCTTGGTCATGCCGGCGATGGCGATGATGTCGCCCGCCTCGGCCATGTCCACCGGAATACGCTCGATGCCGCGGAAGGCCAGCAGCTTGGTCAGGCGGAACTGCTCGAGCACCTTGCCGTCGTGGGACAGGCCCTTCACCTGCATGTTCAGCTTGGCGGTGCCGGAGTAGATGCGGCCCGTCAGCACGCGGCCGAGATAGGGGTCGGCTTCCAGCGTGGTGGCCAGCATGGAGAACGGCGCGTCCAGGTCGCGCTTGGGCGCGGGCACGTGCTTGACGATCAGGTCGAACAGCGCCGACAGGTCCTGGCGCGGGCCTTCCAGGGAATCATCGGCCCAGCCGTCGCGGCCCACCGCGAACATGGTGGGGAAGTCCAGCTGGTCGTCGTCGGCGTCCAGGGCGGCGAACAGGTCGAAGCACTCGTCGTGCACCTCGTGGGGGCGGGCGTCGCCGCGATCCACCTTGTTGATCACCACGATGGGGCGCAGGCCCAGGCCCAGCGCCTTGCCGGTGACGAACTTGGTCTGGGGCATGGGGCCTTCGGCCGCGTCCACCAGCACCACCACGCCGTCCACCATGGACAGGATGCGCTCCACCTCGCCGCCGAAATCGGCGTGGCCGGGGGTGTCGACGATGTTGATGCGCACGCCCTTCCACTCGACCGAGGTGCACTTGGCCAGGATGGTGATGCCGCGTTCCTTTTCCAGGTCGTTGGAATCCATCACGCGCTCAGCCACCTGCTGGTTTTCGCGGAAGGTTCCCGATTGCCGCAGCATGGCGTCCACCAGGGTGGTCTTGCCGTGGTCGACGTGGGCGATGATGGCGATGTTGCGCAGTTCCATGGGACTCGTTCTTACCGGAGATTTTCGAAGATGTGGGGACCCAGCTTGGCGCGGGCCAGGTCCTTGAGCGAACGCTCGGGCCTTGCGCCGTAATGGGAGATGATCTCGCCGGCGGCGATGCCGCCCAGCATGGCGCAGGTGGCGAGGTCACGCCCCTGGGTGAAGCCGAACAGGAAGCCGGCGGCATAAAGGTCGCCGGCGCCGGTGGTGTCCACCAGCTGGTCGATGTCGTCGGCGGCCACCACGTGGACGTCGTCGGCGGTCACCACCACCGAGCCTTTCTCGCCCCGCGTCACGGCGGCGACGCGGCAATGGCCGCGCACGGCGCGCACGGCGTCGTCGAAGGACGTGGTCTGGTAGAGCGAGCACAGCTCGGCCTCGTTGGCGAACAGGATGTCCACGTGGCCCGACACCAGATCCAGGAAGGCATCACGGTGGCGATCGACGCAGAAGGGGTCGGACAGGGACAGCGACACCAGGCGGCCGGCGCCGTGGGCGGTGGTGGCGGCCTTGAGGAAGGCGCGCTTGGCCTCGGGCGGATCGTAGAGATAGCCCTCGAGATAGGTGACCTCGGCCCCGGCGATCAGCCCGGTGTCCACGTCGTCCGGCCCCAGTTCGACGCAGGCGCCCAGATAGGTCAGCATGGTGCGCTGGGCGTCGGGGGTGACCAGCACGAAGCAGCGCGCCGTGGAGGGGCCGCCATCGGCGGCGGGCGTCTCGAAATGGACGCCGGAATTGCGGATGTCGTGGCGGAAGACCTGGCCCAGCTGGTCGCTCTTGACCTTGCCCACATAGGCGGCGCGCCCGCCAAGGGCGGCGATGCCGGCGATGGTGTTGGCGGCGGAGCCGCCCGAGCACTCGATGCCGGGGGGAAGCTGGGCATAGATGGATTCGGCCTGCTCGGCGTCGATCAGGGTCATCACGCCCTTGGTCAGGCCGAGCCGGTGCAGCAGCAGGTCATCGGCGTGCACCAGCACATCAACGATCGCGTTGCCGATGCCGGCGACGTGAATGGTCTTGTCCACCATGGTCAGATACGGGCCTTCTCGCAAGGAAAGTCGGCGCCCCGGGCGCGGGCGCGCCGAATTCGGAGGCATTTTGCGGCGCAGTATAGCCAGGAAGCGGCCATAAACAACAAAAACCGCCTTGACGCTTGGCGAATGGCCCGTTGCGTGCTTGAATCGACCGTTTCCCCTCCCTGTCGCCGCCCACGCCCATGATCATTCCCGCCGCCCTCTACAAGGCCTTCGCCCAACTGAGCGATCCACGCCTGCGCCGTATCCTCAAGATCGGGGTGGCCGCCGCCCTGGCCTGCTGGATCGGACTGGCGCTGGCGGCGGCGGCGGTGTTGAAGAACATGCGGTGGTTCGAGAACACCTGGGCCGAGACCGGGGCCGACGCCGCCCTGGGCCTGACCGCCCTGGTGCTGCCCATGCTGTTCTTCTCGGCGCTGGCCACTTTCGTCATGAGCTTCTGGCTGGACGACGTGGCCGACATCGTCGAGGCGGAGCACTATCCCCAGCTGGGGCCGGCGCGGGCGATGGGCTGGGCCGAAATCCTGGGCCTGGCCGCCCGCTTCCTGCTGGTCATGGGCCTGATCACCGCCGTGGCGGCGCCGTTCTATCTGGCGCTGCTGTTCTTCGGCCTGGGCATCATCCTCAATTACGCGGTCAACGGCTACCTGCTGGGCCGCGAGTATTTCGAGATGGTGGCGGTGCGGCGGATGGAGCCCGCCGCCATGCGCGTGGTGTTCCGCAACAATCTCGGGCGCCTGTGGCTGTGCGGCGCGGTGATCAACCTGCTGTTCCAGATTCCGCTGCTGAACCTGACCGCCCCGGTGGTGGCCGCCGCGTTCATGGTCCACGTCGTCCAGTCCCTGAGGAAGTCATGATCAAGCGCTTCGTCTCTGCGTCACTCGCTCTCCTGGTCGCCGCCTGCAACGGCGCGGGGGGCTCGGCCACCGGCGGCGGTCCGGTGACCGGCGCGTCGGGGGCCGAGAACGAGGAGCAGCTGGCGCTGATGGCGCCGCCCGCGCCGGGCACCATGGCGCCGTCGGCGCTGAAGGGTATGAGCGCCGCCGCCATCCGCCATGTCCTGGGCAAGCCCGCCTTCGTGCGCCGCGATCCGCCCGCCGAGATCTGGCAGTACCGGGTCAAGGTCTGCACCCTGGACCTGTTCCTCTACGAGGAGAGGGGGCGGATGACCGTGGCCCATTACGCGGTGCGCGCCCCCAGCGGCGGCTTCATGGGCGACGTGGCCTGTCTGGACGAGGTGCTGGCGCGGCGCGACGGCGTGCCGACGAGTTGAGATGCAAGGCTCATACGACTCCGGGGTGCCTCTCTCGCGAGAGGCACCCCGGGGCCGGTTCGTTCCCTTGGAGATGAGGGAACCGTAAACTCCAATCCTCAGCCGTCCACCCGGACGATCACTTCCACCCGGCTGATGTTGAAGCCCTCGGGGGCGTCGGGCACCTTGGCCACGGCGATCAGGTCGGCGGGGATGTCGCACAGCTTGCCGCTCTTCTCGTAGAAGAAGTGGTGGTGGTCGCTGGTGTTGGTGTCGAAGTAGCTGCGCCCCGCATCCACCACGATCTCGCGCAGCAGGCCGGCATCGGTGAACTGGTGCAGCGTGTTGTAGACGGTGGCCAGCGAGACCCGGATGCTCGACGACAGCGCCTCGGTGTGCAACTGCTCGGCCGAGATGTGGCGGTCGCCGCCGTCGAACAGCAGACGGGCCAGGGCCAGACGCTGACGGGTGGGGCGCAGACCCACGGCGCGGAGCCGGTCCAGGGCGTGGCTGTAGGGGCGAACGGTGATCATGGTCATGGTGGCAACCGCCCTTTCGGGGTGGGATGGAATTGATCTATCTCAACGCTAACATAGAGTTCTTCGAAAGATAAAGTCCCATAGAGCCATTTTTTTTGGCAGTTAGGGCTTTAGTATTAGGGACTTGGCTGAAATCGCCATTTTTCATACATGGTTACGCCCCACAGGCGTTTCCATAGGCCAAAATGCGGCTGCGCAAGGGTTCGGGGATGGGCACCGCCCTGGATTTGGCGAAATCGGTGATGCAGGCGACGTAGCGGGCGCGGAAATGGACGGTGCCGTCGGCCGCGACGCCCTCCACCTGGAAATTGACGCTCGACGTGCCGACCTTGGTGACCAGGACCCGCACCTCCAGCTCCAGGCCGGGCGCCATGGGCACCAGATAGTCGCATTCGGCGTGGACGGTGGGCGAGCCCATGTTGTCGCGCCGGTTCATGGTCGGCCAGTCGGTGCCCATGGGACCGGCATACCAGCGCTCGATGGCCTCGGTGCAGTAGTCGAAGACGCGCGGGGTGTAAAGGATGCCCGCCGGGTCGCAATCCCCCCAGCTCACCCGTCTGGTGACGAAAAACACGCTCATCCGGACCGGCCTCCGCGAAATCGGTATTTCGATGCCGATTATTCACCGCCGGGGCGGACGGGTCAAACCCGTTCGGTCTCCTCCCACGGGAACACCAGCCAGGTCTCCTGTTCCACGTCCTCCACATGGGTATGGACCAGGGGCTTTCCAGAGGGCTTGGCGTAAAGCGTGGCGTAATGGCCGCCGGGCAGCATGTCGCGCACCGCCTGGGCGGTGCGTCCGGTATCCACCAGATCGTCCACCACCAGCCAGCCGGTGCCGTCGCCCTGGACGCGCTTCAGGACCTCCAGGTCGTGGCGGGTGCTCTGGTCGTAGCCGGCGATGCACACGGTGTCCACCTGCCGGATGTCCAGTTCGAGCGCCAGGATGGCGGCGGGAACCAGCCCGCCGCGGGCGATGGCGATGATGCCGGCGAACGGTCCCTTGTCGCGCAAACCGCGCGCCAGCCGGCGCGAAACGGCGTGAATCTCCTCCCAGGACAGGGAGCGGGTGCGGGAAAAAGCGGGGTCGAGATCCATGGAGCGGCGGCCGGGTGATGGTGAGTGGTATCGCCACTCTGGACGGCGGGCGGCATTTTCGCAACAATCGCCCTGCCACAAAAGGACCCCGCCCGATGCTTCATTCGCCCATGGCCCGCCGGGGCATGGTGACCTCTCCCCACCACCTCGCCTCCCAGGCGGGGCTGGCCGTGCTGCGCGAGGGCGGCACCGCCATCGAGGCGGCCATCGCCACCGCCGCCATGCTGGGCGTGGTCTATCCCCACATGACCGGATTGGGCGGCGACGCCTTCTGGCTGATCGCCGAGCCGGGCAAGCCGCCCGTCTCCATCGACGGCTCGGGCGCCGCCGGGGCCAAGGTGGATGCCGAGCTTTACCGCAAGGCCGGCCACAAGCGCATTCCCACACGCGGGCCGCTGGCCGCCAATACCGTGGCGGGCGCCGTGTCCAGCTGGCAGCTGGCGCTGGACGTCTCGGGCCATTGGGGCGGGCGTCTGCCGTTGCGCCGGCTGTTCGAGGACGCGGTGTTCGCGGCGCGGGAAGGCTTCGCCGTGTCCCGGCATCAGGCGGCCGCCACCCTTCGCGGGCTGGCCGACCTGCGTCGTCAGCCCGGTTTCGCCGACACCTTCCTGGTCAAACGCAAGGCGCCCGCCGCCGGTTCGCTGCTGCGCCTGCCGGCCCTGGCCGACACCCTGGAGCGGCTGGCCAATGCCGGGCTCGACGATTTCTATCGCGGCGAGGTGGCCCGCGCCGTTTCCGCCGGGTTGCAGGCGGCCGGATCGCCCTTGCGGGCCGAGGACATGGCGCGCCACCGCGGCATGCGCCGCCGGCCCCTGTCGCTCAACCTGCCGTCGGGGCACCTGTTCAACACCGCGCCGCCCACCCAAGGATTGGCCTCGCTGATCCTGCTGGGGCTCTACCAGCGTCTGGGCGTGGCCGAGGCCGACGGCTTCGACCACATCCACGGCCTGGTGGAGGCGGCCAAGCTGGCCTACCGCATCCGCGACGCCCACGTCACCGATCCGGCGCGCATGTCCATCCATGCCACCACCTATCTCGAGGACGGAATCCTCGACCGCATGGCCTGGGAGATCGACAAGGCCAAGGCCAGCCCGTCGCCCGGCGCCGGCGCCGAGGGCGACACGGTGTGGCTGGGGGTGATCGACGGCCAGGGCCGCGCCGTCAGCTTCATCCAAAGCCTGTACCACGCCTTCGGCTCCGGCGTGGTCCTGCCCGAGGTCGGCGTGGTCTGGCAGAACCGGGGCTGCTCGTTCAGCCTCGACCCAGATCACCGCAACGCGCTGGAACCCCGGCGCCGCCCGTTCCACACCCTGTCGCCCGGACTGGCGCGCCTCAAGGACGGCCGCACCCTGGTCTACGGCACCATGGGCGGCGATTCCCAGCCGCTGGTCCAGGCCGAGATCTTCACCCGCGTGGCGCTCTACGGCCAGGGCCTGCAGCAGGCGGTGTCGGCGCCGCGCTGGTGTCTGGCCCGCTCCCTGGACGGGGCGCCGCCTCCGTCCGGCATTCAGGTGGAGGCGCGCATTCCCGCCGAGGTGCTGGGGCAACTGGCGGATGCCGGGCACCATGTCCATGTGGTGGGAGAATGGGATTCGCTGCTGGGCCATGCCGGGGCGCTGATGCGCCGGGCCGACGGGCTCATCGAGGGAGCGGCCGACCCCCGCGCCGACGGGGTGGTGGCGGCATTTTAGAGCGGCGTGCGCCTAACCCGGCGCGCGTCGTGATCAGCCGCCATTGAGGCGGCGGCCAAGCGGCCGGACGGCCGCGCCCGGCGAGGGGCGAACATAAACTCTGGATCATCGTGCGCCAAGGATGGCGCATGATGATCCAAAGACGAGAGGATCAGAACCCATGGCTACCATTGTGCTGAAGCACGTCGCCGAGGACAAGGCGGGCGACCGCGAGATCGTCGATACCGGCGCCGCCATGCTGGGATTGGGCGGCGATAACGTTCACTGCGGCGTCTGCGGCCGTGAGATGATGCACGACATGCCCATCAGGACCATGAAGGTCAACCTGCTCTACCGCTGTGCCGGGTGCGATTCCCTCAACGAACTGCCGCCCGACGCGTGATGCGGTAAATCCGCATCACGCCTCAAGCTTTGTTTTGCCCTCGCCGGGCGCACGCCTCCGCGTGCTTGGCCGCGGCCTCAATGGCCGCAAGTCGCGGCTTGCGCCGCTCTAGACCGAGGAGTCTTTATCCATGAAGCTCTATTACAAGGCGGGCGCCTGCTCGCTGGCGTCGCACATCGCCCTGGAAGAGGCCGGCATCGCCCATGCCCTCGAAGCGGTCGATCTGGTGACCAAGAAGACGGAGACCGGCGGGGACTTCCTGGCCATCAACCCCAAGGGCTACATCCCCGCTTTGGTGATCGACGACGGCGCGGTGCTGACCGAAGGCGTCGCCATCCTGCTGCGCATCGCCGCCATGGCGCCCGAGAAGGGCCTGGCTCCGGCGGTGGGGACCCAGGATTACATGAAGCTGGTGGAATGGCTGGTGTTCATCGCCACCGAACTGCACAAGCCGGCCGGCACCCAGTTCAACCCGGCCATGCCCGAAGAGGGCAAGGCGGTGCTGAGGACCATCCTGGGCCGCCGCCTGGATTACCTGGACAAGGCGCTGGGCAAGGGCCCCTTCCTGATGGGCGAGCGCATCACCGTTGCCGATTTCTACCTGTTCACGGTGATCTCGTGGCTGCCGCGCCTCAAGATCGACACCGCCCCCTGGCCCCACGTCACCGCCCATTTCGAACGCATCAGGTCCCGCCCCGCCACCCAGGCGGCCCTCAGGGCCGAGGGGCTGGCATGAGGGCCTGACCTCAGCCCTTGGGCCAAGGCAACATGCCGCGCGACAGCAGATAGCCGCCGACGGTGCCGGCGAAGGCCAGGGCGGCGAGGATCAGGGCGCGGGGGCTCATCATGACGGATCGGGCTCCAGCAATCGGTGGGTGGAGTTGCGGCGCGGACGCCACAGGCCGCGCTCGACGGCTTCTTGCAGGCGGGCGCGGATTTCGGCCAGGGCGGCGGGGTTGTTGGCCTCGAGGAACTCCAGCACCGCCTCGTCGCCCAGATAGGCCTCGGCCACCAGGTCGAAATGGTGGTCCTTGACCGCCCGCGTGGTGGCGGCGAAGGCGAACAGGTAATCCACCCCGGCCGCCATCTCGAAGGCGCCCTTGTAGCCGTGGCGCATCACGCCCTTGATCCATTTGGGATTGACCACCCGGGCGCGCACCACCCGGGCGATCTCGTCATCCAAAGTTCGGATGCGGGGCGTTTCGGGACGGGAATGATCGGCGTGGTAGATTGTGGGCGCTTTGCCCGAGGCGGTTTCCACCGCCGCCGCCAGCCCGCCTTCGAACTGGTAGTAATCGTCGGAATCCAGAAGGTCGTGCTCGCGGTTGTCCTGGTTCTGCACCACCGCCTCGACCTTGGCGAGGCGGTGGCGGAACAGGGTGTGGCCGGCTTCGCCCTCCGCCCCCGCGCCATAGGCCCAGCCGCCCCAGGCGATGTAGGATTCGGCCAGATCGGCCCGGGTGGTCCAGCCCTTCTCGTCGATCAGGGCCTGCAACCCGGCCCCATAGGCCCCCGGCATGGAGCCGAACACCCGGAAGCCGGCGCGCCGCGCCGCCTGATCCGGAGGAACGCCCTCGGCCTCCAGCCGGGCGCGCTCGGCCCGGACACGGGCGGCAAGCGGATTGACGTCGATGGGCTCGTCCAGGGCGGCGACGGCGCGGGAAGCGGAATCGAACAGGTCGATCAGCCCGGGAAAGGCGTCGCGGAAGAAGCCCGACACCCGCAGCGTGACGTCGATTCGGGGGCGGTCCAACACCGAGGCCGGCAGGATCTCGAAACCCGCCACCCGGTTGGAGCCCACGTCCCAGCGGGGCTTGACCCCCATCAGGGCGAGGCCTTGGGCGATGTCGTCGCCACCCGTCCGCATGTTGGACGTGCCCCAGGCGGTGAGCGCCAGGGCCCTGGGCCAGTCGCCATGCTCCTGCAGGTGGCGCTCCAGCAGCAGCTGCGCCGATTTCCACCCCAGGCTCCAGGCGGCGGGCGTCGGTACCGCCCTGGTATCGACGGAATAGAAGTTGCGCCCGGTGGGCAGCACGTCGGGCCGCCCCCGGGTGGGGGCGCCGGAGGGTCCGGGGGGGACGAAGCGGCCGGCCAGTCCCTTCAGCAGCCCTTCGATCTCGGCCGCGCCGCAGGATTCGACCATGGGGCGAAGGATCCCCTCGATCCATCGCAGCACCGGCATCGTCCTGGCCCAGCCGGGCTCGGGTTGGCGTTCCCCGGCGATCAGGGCGCGGGACAAGGCTTCCAGCCGCTCCACCGCGTCGCCGTGGCTGCGCCAGGGATCAGGACCGTCCAGGGCGGCGGGGCGGGGGCCGGCCCAGGCTTCACCCGGCACGCAATCCAGGGGATCGAAACCGTCCAGTCCCAGGTCGGCGGCCAGGGCGCGGGGCAGCGAGGCGCCTTCCGGTCCGCCGCCCCGGGGTACCCGGGCCAGGGCGACCAGCAGGTCGGTTCGCTGGTCGCCTTGGGGCGAGAGTCCGAAGACGTGCAGGCCGTCCCGGATCTGCAACTCCTTCAGCTCGCACAGATGGTTGTCGAGCTTCTTCAAGGCCTCGTCGGGGTCGTCGTCGCGGGTGATGCCCAGATCCTCGTCCAAACCGGCAGCGGCCGACAGGGTGAGGATCTCGCGCCGCAGCAGGGAAAGGCGGCGGGGATCGACGCCCGCCGCCTCGTAATACTCGTCCACCAGCCGCTCCAGCTCGCGCAGCGGGCCATAGCTCTCGGCGCGGGTCAGCGGCGGGGTCAAATGGTCGATGATCACGGCGGCCGCCCGGCGTTTGGCTTGGGTGCCCTCGCCGGGATCGTTGACGATGAAGGGGTAGAGGTGGGGCAGCGCGCCCA
Source organism: Paramagnetospirillum sp. (assembly GCF_058402745.1). Classification (NCBI taxonomy): domain Bacteria; kingdom Pseudomonadati; phylum Pseudomonadota; class Alphaproteobacteria; order Rhodospirillales; family Magnetospirillaceae; genus Paramagnetospirillum; species Paramagnetospirillum sp. Next base: position 549,410 of record NZ_JBZVFI010000018.1, on the reverse strand, counting down.
AGGCCGCCTCGGGGAAGCACTCCGCCGACAGGGAGAGCGCCTTGCCGGGCAGCCATTCCAGATTGCCGTGCTTGCCCATGTGGACCACCGCGTCGGCGCGGAACGAGTCCTGTACCCAGGCGTAGAAGGCCAGGTAGTTGTGGGGCGGCACCAGATCGGGGTCGTGGTAGCTGGCCGAGGGATCGATATTGTAGCCACGGGCCGGCTGCACGGCCACCGTGACGGAGCCGAATCGGGTGGCGGGCAGGATGAAGTCGCCGCAATGCAGTTCGCCCTTGGCGAAGAAGGGATCGGCTTCCGGCGCTCCCCAGCGGGCGTTCACCCTGTCGCGCAGGGCCTGAGGCTGGGACTGGAACCAGGCGAGATAGTCGGGCAGCGACAGGATTTCGCGGCGCTCGCGATGGCCCAGCGCCCGCCAGTCGTTGGTGGCGCCCGCCTGCATCAGCTCGATCAGGGCGTTGCCGCTGTCGGGGATGCCAGCCACCCGGTAGCCGGCCGCCTCCAGGGCGCGCAGCACCTGGATGGTGCCGGCCGGGGTGTCGAGGCCGACGCCGTTGCCGATGCGGCCGTCACGGTTGGGGTAGTTGGCCAGCACCAGGGCGATTCGCCGCTCGGCCGGGTCCTTGCGCCGCAGCCTGGCCCAGTTGGCGGCCAGGGCGGCGACGAACTCGACGCGGTCGGCGACGGGGGCGTGGGTGGCGAGGTCGCACTGGGTGGCCTCGTCGCGCCGCGCCCGCTTGAAGGAGACGGCCCGGGTGATCAGGCGGCCGTCCACCTCGGGCAGGGCCACGTTCATGGCGATGTCGCGCGGCCCCAGGCCCTGGTTGCCCGCCGCCCAGGCCTCCTCGGTGCCCGAGGCCAGAATCACCTGCAGCACCGGACAATCGGCGGACTCGAAGGGGCCGGCTTCCGCCTTGCCCGGCGAGGAGACGGCGAAGCCGGTGGCGTTGACGATGACGTCGGGCGGGCTCTCGGCCAGCAGGGTGCGGGTCAGCGCGGCGCTCACCGGGTCCTTCAGGCTGTGGACGTAAAGCGCCGAGGCCGCCAGTCCCCGCCGGCGCAACTCGGCCAGCATTGCGTCCATGGGGGCGGTGTCGCCGGCCAGCACCAGGGCGCGGTAGAACACCACCAGGGCGCGGGGCCGCTGGTCCAGGGAATCGGCAATCCCGTAGAGCCCGGCCTGGGGGAGCGGCCGGGGCTCCAGCCATTCCGCCGCGTGACCCATCAGGCCGGCGGCATGGGCCAGGAAGCAGCGGCAATTGTCCGGCCCCCCATGCAGCAGATAGGCCCACAGGCGCTCCAACACCTCGGGGGGAAGGGTGGACTCGGCGGCAAGATCGGGATCGGGCTGGTCGGCCCCGGGCAGCAGGGCGAGCGGAATGTCCAAGCGGCGGCAGATGCCGGCGATCTGCTCGACGCCATAGGGCCAGTAGGAGCGCCCACCCAGCAGCCGCACCACCACCAGCTTCGCCTTGGCCACCACCTGCTCGAGATACAGGTCCACCGACATGTGGTGGTTAAGGCGGGTAAGGTTGGCCAGCCGCAGGGTGAACGGCGCGTCTCTCCAGGCCCCGAAAGCGGCGGATAGCGCCGCCAGCTCGGTATCGGCCGCCGACAGCACCACCATGTCGGCGGGGCTTTGGCCGAGATCGACGGCCTCGGTCCCGTCGGAGATGGTGCCGGGCTGGGCGGCGAGGAGGTGCATCAGAGCCCTTGAAGCACGGCTTCGATGGCCGCGCGGTCGAGACCCTTGCGGCCGATCACCACCAGGGTGCCGATCCGCTCCTCCTCGGGTTTCCACGGGCGGTCGAAATATCGTTCCACCCGGGTGCCGACCGCCTGGACCACGTGGCGGGCGGGCTTTCCCGTCACCGCCAGGAAGCCTTTCAGGCGCAGGATGTCGTGGGCGGCGATGGCGGAAACGGCGCGGGCCTCGATGATTGCCGGGTCGTCGACCACGGGCAGGGACACGGCGAAGCTTTCGAAATCGTCGTGGTCGTGGCCATCCTCGGCATCGTGGTGGGAGGGGCGCGCCGCCAGATCCTCCTCGGCCGCCGCCGACAGGCCGAGCACCACCAGCGGGTCGATGGCCGACAGGCGGGTGGGATGGGTCTTGACCCCGGGACGCAGCCGCGCCTCGATCTCCGAGCGCAGGGCGGCCAGGGACTCCCCGTCCATCAGGTCGGACTTGTTCAGCAGGATCAGGTCGGCGCAGGCCAGCTGGTCCTCGAACACCTCTTCCAGCGGATTGTCGTGGTCGGGCCGCGCCATCTCTTCCGGCGTCGAGGCGAAGCGTCCCGCCGCCGCCGCCGGGGCGTCCACCACGGCGACCACGCCGTCCACGGTGACGCGCGAGCGGATTTCCGGCCAGTGGAAGGCCTTGACCAGCGGCTTGGGCAGGGCCAGGCCGGACGTCTCGATAACGATATGGTCCGGTGGATCGGGCCGGTCCAGCAGGGCCTGCATGGTGGGCAGGAACTCGTCGGCCACGGTGCAGCACAGGCAGCCGTTGGCCAGCTCGACGATGTCGTCCTCCTTGCAGCCGGCCACGCCGCAGGCGGCCAGCAGCTCGCCGTCCACCCCGATATCGCCGAATTCGTTGACGATCAGGGCGATGCGCCGACCCTGGTTATGGGTCAGCAGATGGCGGACCAGGGTGGTCTTGCCGGCCCCCAGGAAGCCGGTGACGATGGTGGCGGGAACCTTGCGCATCCTAGGGGACATCCTTGAGAATCAGGGGAAGGCCGGCGGCGACGAACACCACCCGGCGGCATTGGGCGGCGACCCGCTGGTTGACGCGGCCCTGGTGGTCGCGGAATTCGCGGCCCAGCCGGGTCTCGGGCACCAGGCCGAGGCCCACCTCGTTGGAGACCAGCACCACCGGCCCGGCGGGTGCGGCCAGCACCTCGCACAGCCGCTCCGCCGCGCGGTCCACGTCGCGTCCGGCATGCATCAGGTTGGACAGCCACATGGTCAGGCAATCCACCAGCACCGGCCGGTCGGGGCGCATGACGTTGTCCAGCGTCTCGGGCAGGTCGAGGGGCTCCTCGAGCGTGCTCCAGCCCGGTCCCCGGCGGCGGCGATGGTGGTCGATGCGCTCGGCCATCTCGCCGTCCAGGGCCTGGCCGGTGGCGAGATAAAGGGCGGGCTGGTCGCCGAACAGGGATTCGGCATAGGCCGACTTGCCCGAGCGGGCACCGCCCAGAACCAGGGAGCTAAGGGGAAGCACGCTCATCCCGGCCGCCTATTTCCGTTTGTTCCGCGACAGGAACTCGGCCAGCTGCTCCACCTCGGCATCCGACAGCTTGCGCACGTTGGCCGTCATCATGCGGGCGCGCCGGGTCGAGCGGATCTCGTCGCGGATGGCCTTGATCTGGACCATCAGGTAGTCCTTGCGCTGGCCGGCCAGATAGGGATAGTCCGGCGACAGCGGCCTGGCCCCGTCGGCGCCGTGGCAGCCGATGCAGCCCTTCTCGTCGAACAGCTCGGCGCCCTTCTCCGCCTTGGCCCGATCACCGCCGGCCGCGTCCCCCGCCTGGGGCTCCGCCGGCTTCTGCGCCGCCAGCCAGTCGGCGAGCGCGATGCGGTCGTCGGGGCTGGTCTTCTCGATCACCGGCTGCATCACCTTGACGGGCTGGGAGCTGCGCATTCCGCTGGCGATCTCGTTCATCTGGCGCAGCAGATAGGCCGAGTGCTGGCCGGCGATCACCGGCGTGCCGGCGATGGGTCTGGCGCCGTTCTCGCCGTGGCAGGCCTGGCAGCCCTTGGCGGCATAGATGGCCTTGCCGTCGGCGGCCAGGGCGGGCGAGGCGATCAGGGCCGCCAGGACGGCGGCGATCAGGGCATAGCGGTTCATGTCCACTCCAGTCGGCCGGCGATTCCGCAGGCCGGGCAGCATACGGCGAAGCCGGGGCTATGATGGCCGCAGCCGCCGCAGACCCAGGACGGTTCCGGCACCGATTCGGTTGCCGCCCTGGCGATCCAGGCGGTGGCGGCGGCCTCGTCCCGGCGCTCGTCCCGCTCGACGCGGGCCAGCAGCTCGAACACGGCCCGCGTCGGCCGCTGCTCCAGGGCCTTCACCAGGTGGGTGCGGGCCTGACCCCACAATTGGGCGGCCAGGGCGGCCTCGGCAAGGGCGACGTGGCCGTCGGGCGAGTCGGGGTTGGCCTGGACCAGCTCCTGCACCCGCTTCACCCGGTCGAGCGCGCCCTCACCCTCGCCCAGTGCCAGCCAGCCGGCGATCAGCAGGGGGTGGGGGGCGGCCTTGAAGGCGGATTTCAGCAGGGCCGCCGCCTTGCGCCCCTTGCCCCGTCGCCGGTAGAGGTCGGCGGCCAGGGCGACGGCCGGGGCGAACAGGGGGTCGGCGTCGCGGGCCTCCAGCGCCCAGTCCAGGGCCTGGGATTGGTTGCCGGCGGCCAGGGCCTCCTCGGCGCGGCCCAGTCCGATCAGGGCGCGGCGGCGCGCCAGCTGGGCGGCGGGCAGGGCGTCGCGGCGCCGGGCGGCGCGCAGCGTCTGCTCGGCCTCGGCCCAGGCGCCGGCCTCCACCTGCAGGTCCAGCAGCAGGGCGGCCAGACCCTCGGCGCCCGGCTGCAGCTCGAAGGCCTTGGCCGCCTGCTCGCGGGCGCTCGCGCGGTCGCCCTGCTTCAGGGCCAGTTCGGCCAGTCCCTTGTGGCCCAGGAAGGCGGTTTCCTTGCGCCCGGTCATGGCCTCGCAGCGCTGGCGCAACTGGCCGTCGTCACCGCTCAGCTGGGCGGCCCGGGCGGTGAGCAGGCCGGTCACCGCCGGGTCCTTCAGCAGCTTGTCCGCCTTGCGGGCCAGCCGGGCGGTGCGCAGGGAATCGCCCGAGGCGGCCGCCGCCAGACCGTCGGCCAGGGCGGCGTAGCCCTTGCGCTGGCGTCCCAGGCGGCGCGACTGGCTCCAGCGGCCGGGGGCGCCGAACACGGCGCGGACCAGACGGCCGAGAGCCGAGAGCGCCACCAGCAGCACCGCCAGGAAGGCCAGCAGCACCGGCACGGTGGTATCGACCCGCCAGCCCTGCCAGCGGATGGTGACCTCGCCCGGCCGGTCGGCCAGCCAGACGGCCCCGGCCACCGCCAGACCGGTGAGGACCAGGAAGGCGAGCAGCCGCCTCATGGTTTCGCTCCGGCCAGGGCCAGGGAATGGGCGGAGAGCTGCGACAGGGCCTTGTCGGCCGTCTGCCGGGCCTTGGCCTCGGCGATCCAGGGGGCGGCGGCCTCGGCCGGGCCGGGGCTGAGCGCCTCCAGCTCGTAGAGCGCGGCGCCCAGCTCGCCCCGGGAGAGCGCCGCCTGGGCGCGCCCCACCACGGCGGCGGCATTGGCGCCGATGACGGCGCCGTCCTCGCGGCGGATGGTGACCAGTGACAGCAGGCGGTCGGCGGTACGGCGCCACCAGCCGTCGCCCTCGGGCAGGATCTCGGCGCGGATCAGGGCGGGGGCCAGGGCGTCGAAGCGCTGGATCAGGGCGGCGCGCGGCGCGATGCCGGCCGACGCGTTGTCCTTCAGCTGGTCGAGCAGGCCCAGGCTTTCGGAATCATCGCCGGCCAGGGTGCGGGCGGCGCGCCATTCGGCGTCGTAGGGCCGACCGGCCGCCACCGCGCCCTGCAACTGGCCGGCGGCCAGCAGCATGGCGGCGGCCGAGGAGCGCTTGCCCTGCAGGTCGCGCAGGCCGGCCTCCACCTGCTCCAGACGCTCGGCCAGACGCAGCATGGCGCTGGCCTCGGCGGAATTGCGCTTGAGGTCGGCCACCTGCCGGCTCAGGGACTCGATTTCGGGAGCGGGACCACCCGCCGGGGCCTGCACCGCCCTCAGCGCCTCCTCCAGCCGGTCGAGGCGGGCGGCGTCAACACTGCCCGGAGCGGCGGCGGGAGCACGGGCCTCCAGCTGGGCGATACGGCCGGCGGCGGCCGACAGTTCCGCCCGCAGAGTCTCGATCTCGAAGGAGTCCGGGGCGGAAGCCTGGGACAGTCCCAGCCGGGCCTGCCACAGCGGGAAGGTGCCATAGGCGGCGCCGCCCAGGACAAGAATCGCCAGCAGCCCGATCAGGCGGCCCGAGGACCGGCGCGGCGGGGGAGTCGGCGCCTCCACGGGAGCATTGGGCTCGGAAGCGGGCTCTGACGTCATGGGCTGAATCCCCGGTTGAGATCATCGTCGATGGCGGCCAGCAGGGCGGCCTGGGTGGGTTCGGCCGCCTGGCGCAGCACCCGCCAGGGCAGCGAGGCCAGCTCGGCCGAGACGTTGGCCGACAGGCCGTAGGCGGCGATGGTGGCGAGACACCCCTGTAGCCCCGCGTCCTTAGCCAGGGTAGCAAAGGTCCGCGCGGTGCGGGGAGAGAAAAACAGGGCGAGGTCCAGACCACCGGCCCTCAGCGCGTCCCGCAGCGTCGGCGACAGGGTCGTGGCGGTCACCGCCTGATAGAGCACCTGGCGCCGCACCTGGAAGCCCAGCGCCGACAGCCGCCCCGACAGGTCGCCCGCCACCACGGTTCCGGCGGCGTGCAGCAGGGCGCCCGCCTCGGGCTCGACGCGGGCCGCCACCAGCTCGGCCAGGGTGTCCACGTCGCCGCCGGCGCTTTCCACGCGGGCGAAGCCCATCTCTCGCGCCGCCCGCGCCGAGGAATCGCCCACCGCCCAGACGGGCAGATCACGGCCCGGATACAGGCGGGCCAGGGCGCGGATGCCGTTGGCGCTGGTCACCAGGATGCCCTGGGCGCCGGTCGTGTCGATTACGGCGCCCTCCACCGGGGCGATGTCGAGCAGCGGCTCGACCATCACCTCGAGGCCGCGTTGGGCCAGCGCGCGGGCCACGCCTTCGGAATCCTCCTTGGGGCGGGTCACCAGAGCGCGCATGGCTCAGTGCGGCTTGATCAGGTCGAAGAATCCCGGCCCCGCCACCTTGATCAGTTCCTCGGCGGCGTCCTTGCCCATGGCATCGGCGTCGGCGCGGGTGCCGGTGCGCTGGGTGGCGTGGACGGTGGTGCCGTCGGGGCTGACGATCAGGCCCCGGAACGACAGCCTGTCGCCGTCCAGCACCGCCAGGGCGGCGATGGGGGTGCGGCAGGACCCGTCGAGACGGGTGAGGAAGGCCCGCTCCGCCGCGACGCGGACGAAAGAATCCGGGCAGTTCAGCGCGGCCAGATAGTCCAGCGCGGCCTGGTCGTCGGCACGGCAGGTTATGCCGATGGCGCCTTGCGCCACGGCGGGCAGCATGTCGTCCTCGGACAGCGCCGAGGTGGCGTGCTGGGCCAACCCCAAGCGCCGCAATCCGGCCATGGCCAGCATGGTGGCGTCCACCACCTCCTCGTCCAGCTTGCGCAGGCGGGTCTGGACGTTGCCGCGGAAGTTCACCACCTTGAGGTCGGGGCGGCGGTGCAGGATCTGGGCGCCGCGCCGCAGGCTCGAGGTTCCCACCACGGCGCCCTGGGGCAGGTCGGCCAGCGAGCGGTACTTGCGGCTGATGAAGGCGTCGCGCACGTCTTCGCGCGGCAGGATGCAGGGCAGCACGATGCCGTCGGGCAGCACCGTCGGCACGTCCTTCATGGAATGGACGGCCAGATGGATGCGGCCCGCCAACATGGCTTCGTCCAGTTCCTTGGTGAACAGGCCCTTGCCGCCGATCTCGGACAGCGCGCGGTCCTGCACCAGGTCGCCGGTGGTCTTGATGACCTCGATGTCGATGGCGCCGTCCTGGCCCAGGGGGGCCCAGGCGGCGGCGAGGCGGTCGCGGGTCTCGTGGGTCTGGGCCAGGGCCAGCGGCGAGCCACGGGTTCCGATGCGGAGGATGGGAAGTTTTGCGGTCATGGTGTGGTTGTTGTAGTAAGTCGGACGCCGCTGTGCAAAGGGATTTCCATCTTGCTTGTTTTGGGTATCGAAAGCTCGTGCGATGAAACCGCCGCCGCCATCGTCAGCGGCGAGCGGGCGATTCTCGGCGAGGTGGTCTTGTCGCAACTGGACGAGCACCGCCCGTTCGGCGGCGTGGTGCCGGAAATCGCGGCGCGCTCCCATCTCGCCCATATGGACCGGCTGGTGGCGGAAGCCATGCGCCGGGCCGGATTGGGCTTCGCCGATCTCGACGCGGTGGCGGCCACCGGCGGCCCCGGCCTGATCGGCGGCGTCATCGTCGGCGTGATGACCGGCAAGGCCATCGCGCTGGCCTCGGGCAAGCCGTTCCTGGCGGTCAACCACCTGGAAGGCCACGCCCTGACGCCGCGCCTGACCCACGACATTCCCTTTCCCTACCTGCTGCTGCTGGCCTCGGGCGGGCATTGCCAGCTGCTGGCGGTGGAAGGGGTGGGCAAGTACACAAGGCTGGGCACCACCATCGACGACGCGGCGGGCGAGGCCTTCGACAAGGTGGCCAAGATGGCCGGCCTCGGCTATCCCGGCGGTCCGGCGGTGGAGAAGGCGGCGGCCACGGGCGATCCCGCCCGCTTCACCCTGCCGCGTCCCATGAAGGGCAAGCCGGGCTGCGACTTCAGCTTCTCGGGGCTGAAGAACGCCGCCCGCCTGCTGATCGAAAGCCTGCCCCAGCCGTTGTCGGACAAGGACCGGGCCGACGTGGCCCGCGCCTTCCAGGACGCGGTGGCCGATTCCATGGCCGACCGGGTGCGGCGCGGCGTGCGCGAGATGAAGATCCGCTTCCCCGCCACCCGCCATCTGGTGGTGGCGGGCGGCGTCGCCGCCAACACCGCGCTCAGGCAGGTGCTGGTCCGGATCGGGGCCGAGACGGGCCTGGACTTCCTGGCCCCGCCCCTGAAGCTGTGCACCGACAACGCCGCCATGATCGCCTGGGCGGGAATCGAGCGGCTGCGCCTGGGCCAGAGCGACGGGCTGGACTTCGCGCCGCGCCCGCGCTGGCCGCTGGACCCCAGCGCCAGGAAGGGAGCCAAGGCATGAGCAAGGCCTTCACCAAGGAAAGCGACGGCGACGACGAACACGAGGATACGCCCAAGGGCCTGCCGCCGGGATCGAAGAACTACATGCGGCCCCAGGGCTTCGCCGCCTTGAAGACCGAGCTGGCCCATCTTCTCAAGGTGGAGCGGCCCAAGGTGGTCGAGGTGGTGTCGTGGGCGGCGGGCAATGGCGACCGCTCGGAAAACGGCGACTATCTCTACGGCAAGAAGCGGCTGCGCGAGATCGACCGCCGCATCCGCTTCCTGACCAAGCGGATCGAATCCGCCCATGTGGTCGATCCCGACCAGCAGAAGAAGCGCGATCAGGTGTTCTTCGGCGCCACCGTCACCTACGCCAACGCCCGCGACGAGGAGATCACCGTCACCATCGTCGGCATCGACGAGGCCGATCTGGAGCAGGGCCTGATCAGCTGGATCTCGCCGGTGGCCCGGGCGCTCCTGAAGGCGTTCGAGGGCGATTCCGTGCCGGTGCGGACCCCGTCCGGCGTGGAAATGATCGAGGTGGTGGAGATCCGCTACGGCGGATGACTATTCCTCGGCCACCACCCGGTTGCGTCCGCCGTTCTTGGCGCGGTAAAGGGCCTGATCGGCGCGGCCGAGCAGGCCGGCGATGCCGGTGTCGGTGTCGCGCAGCTGGGCGATTCCGATGCTGACCGTCAGGTCGAAGACCTGACCCTTGGCCGGATGAACCACCAGTTCCGCCACCGTGGCGCGCAGGCGCTCGGCGATAACCCGGGCGCCGTCGGGGCCGGTATTGGGCAGGGCCACGGCGAATTCCTCGCCGCCGATGCGGCCCAGGATGTCATATTCGCGCAAGCCCTGCCGGCAGGCGCCGGCGAAGGATTTCAGCGCCTCGTCGCCGGCGGCGTGGCCCCAGGTGTCGTTGATGCGCTTGAAATGGTCGATGTCCAGCGCCAGCAGGGCGAAGGAGCGGCCCATGCGCCGGGCGTGGTCCAGTTCCAGCCCGGCCAGATGCTCGAAATGGCGGCGGTTGGCCACGCCGGTCAGCGAATCGCGGCTGGCCAGCTCTTCCAGCTCGGCCATGTGCCGGCTGGTGTCGCAGAAGGCTCCCAGCGACAGGGCCAGATCCTCGACGCCGCCGTCTTCGGCCAGCACCAGCGGAACCCGGTCGATGACCAGACGCAGCAGCGCCTCGGCGCCGTCGCCGGAGGACGTCTCCTCGCTCGGATAGGCCCCCACCACCAGCCGCCCGCCGCCGGCGGGCAGCACCAGACGCTGCCAGGTCTGGGGCAGGTCCTGGCCGAACAGGGCGGTGTAGGAGCGCCACAGGGGCCGCAAGCCGCGCCGCACGAAGCCGTATTCGAATTCCAGCATGAACCGGCGGTCGGCGGGCAGGATGTCGGGGGGCAGCAGGTGGATGACCTGTCCGGTGAGGTCGTTGCCGAAGCAATCGGCGAAGGCCTTGCCGTAATGGGCGTAGCGGTTGGCGCCGTCCTCGGCCTCGATGACCAGCAGATGATCGGCATGGGCGGCGAAGCGCGCCGCCGGATCGCCGCCGTCCGTTCCGTCCCGCCGCCACCGGGCCAGCAGATCGGCCAAGCGGGAATCCATCACCCGGGCTACCAGATCACGCATGGACCAGATCACGCATGGAATTACGTCCTCCCCATGCCTCACTGGTATCACAACATCAGGCTTCGAACCAGTTCCCGGCATCCTCGGTGAACAGCAAGGCCACGGCGGCGCCCTGAATCAGCATCTGGGCGCCCAGCAGGCCGCCGATCACCACGTCGTCGCGATAGGCCAGCATCAGGGCCATCATCAGGAAGGGCAAGCTGACGCACCACAGGATGGCACAGGTCCAGCGGGCCCAGTTTCCCCCGTGATGGGTGATCAGGTAGGTGAAGAATGCCAAGGCGGCCATGGATGCCACCTGCACGATGATGACGAACCCGGCATCACCGTTCTCGGCCATCCGGCCCGCCTGCAGCAAGGACGCCACGGCGCCCAGGCCCAGCGAGACATGGATCATCGCCTGGAAACTGCGTATCTTGTCCGGCATCGCGCGTCCCCCAAAGACTGCGTCGCCAATTATGGAACCGGGACTCTACGCCCATCGTCCGGGCCGGAACAATCGGGTGGACTCCCGTCTATACCATCGGAGCAGAGGGACGCCGCGCTCTTGATCCGCGTCAACGCCAGCAGCTTTCCGCAAGGTCAGTCTAAGGTCATGCCCAGCCTGCCCCGAACCCTGTTTCTCGCCACCCGCCCCATGTTCCTGCCCGCCGCCCTGATTCCGGTGCTGGTGGGCACCTGCTGGGGCGTTCACCGCGCCCATGCCCTCGATCCCCTGGCCCTGGGTCTGGCGACGGCCGGCATGGCCTGCCTGCATGCCGGGGCCAACGTGCTCAACGACGTGGGCGACGAGCTGAACGGCGCCGACCGTCTCAATCAGGACCGCATCTCCCCCTTCACCGGCGGCTCGCGCTTCATCCAGGAGGGGAGGTTGGGGATCAGGACCATGGCGGCCTGGGGCGTGCTCCTGCTGCTGGGGGCCGGCGCGCTGGGCGGCGTCCTCAGCCTGACCAAGGGCGAGTGGGTGATTTGGTTCGGTCTGGTGGGTGGCGGGCTGGCGCTGGCCTACTCCCTGCCCCCCTTCAGCCTGGCGTCGCGCGGCCTGGGCGAGGCGGCGGTGGCCATCGCCTTCGGCCTGCCGGTGGCGGCCTGCTTCCGGCTGCAAAGCGGAACCATCGGGCTGGAGGCGGTGCTGTGCTCGGCCATCGTCGGCGCCTGGACCGCCGCCATCCTGATCGTCAACGAGGTGCCCGATCTGGCCGCCGATTCCCAGGCGGGCAAGCGCACCCTGGTGGTGCGCCTGGGCACCAAGGGGGCGCCGTCGCTCTATCTCTCGGTGCAGGCGGTGGCCTCGGCCCTGATGCTGGCCTTGGGCTGGCTGTCGCATCTGCCGCCCTGGGCGGTGGTCCCGCCGCTGCTGGCCATGCTGGCCGCCCTGGCGGCCGCGCCGTTGATGGCGGGCGGGCGGACGGGCCAGCTGGCCGCCATCCGCATCACCCTGGCCATCCACCTGCTGGGGGGGCTCAGTCTGGCCGGGGCGGCGTTCCTGGGGTAGCCGGTCTGCGGCCGGGACGGCCGCGCTCCATGGCACGGACCAACGGAGCGCGGGCATCCTTTCTCATACCGTCCGTCGAAAGAACCGACTCTTCCTGTCATCCCGAGCCGGAGGCGAGGGATCCTTCACGCCATGGCGGCAGCCGCTTCAGGCTGAAAGATCCTTCCTCCCTGCGGTCGTCAGGATGACACGTCGGTTCGAATGACGGCCGATATCACACGTTGAAGCGGAAGTGGAAGATGTCGCCGTCCTGGACGACGTATTCCTTGCCTTCCAGGCGCATCTTGCCCGCTTCCTTGGCGCCGGCCTCGCCGCCCAGCGCGATGAAGTCGTCATAGGAGATGGTCTCGGCGCGGATGAAGCCCTTCTCGAAATCGGTGTGGATGACGCCGGCCGCCTGGGGGGCCTTGGCGCCCTTCTGCACCGTCCAGGCGCGGGCCTCCTTGGGGCCGACGGTGAAGAAGGTGATGAGGTGGAGCAACTCGTAGCCGGCGCGGATGACGCGGGCCAGGCCCGTCTCCTCCAGTCCCAGGGTCTCCAGGAACTCGGCCTTCTCCTCGTCGCTGGCCAGCTGGGCCACCTCGGCCTCGATGGCGGCCGAGATCACCACCGCCGAATTGCCCTCGGCGGCGGCCATGGCGAAGACCTTCTCGGACAGCGCGTTGCCGGTGGCGGCGGACGCTTCCTCGACGTTGCAGGCGTAGACCACCGGCTTGATGGTCAAGAGGCCCAGCCGGCTGGCGGCGATGCGGTCCTCTTCCGAGTCGAACCTGACGGCGCGGGCGGGCTTGCCGTCACGCAGGCACGCCAGGATGGGAGTCATGACGTCCACCTGATGCTTGGCGTCCTTGTCGCCGCCCTTGGCTTTCTTCTCCAGGGGAACGATGCGGCGCTCGAGCGAATCCAGGTCGGCCAGCATCAGCTCGGTCTCGATGATCTCGGCGTCACGCACCGGATCGACCGAATCCTCCACATGCTTGATGTCGTCATCGACGAAGCAGCGCAGCACGTGGACGATGGCGTCCACCTCGCGGATGTTGGCCAGGAACTGGTTGCCCAGGCCCTCGCCCTTGCTTGCCCCGCGTACCAGACCGGCGATATCGACGAATTCCAGCTGGGTGGGGATTTCCTTCTGGCTCTTGGCGATGGCGGTCAGCTTGTCCAGCCTGGGATCGGGCACCGCCACCCGGCCCACATTGGGCTCGATGGTGCAGAAGGGATAATTGGCCGCCTGGGCCGCCGCCGTCTGGGTCAGCGCGTTGAACAGGGTGCTCTTGCCCACGTTGGGCAGGCCGACGATACCGCAGTTGAAACCCATGGACTCAGTCCTTCCTGGTGATCTTGGTCATAGCCGCCTTCAGCGCCTCGGCGAGGCTGCCGCCTGAACCGGGAGGGGCGGACGGCGGGGGGGAAACCTGGACCGCCGGAGCAGGCGCCGCCTCGGGCGGCTTGTCCTTTTTCGGCGGCTTAGGCGGAGCGGTGAGATGCGCCACCCGGGTCATGAAGCCGGCATCGTCGCCCGACACCAGCATGGGGAAGGTGTCGGCCACGGCGTCGAGCAGCGGCACCAGCCACGCCTCGTCTGCCTTGGCGAAGTCGTGCAGCACATAGCCCGACACCAGATCGCGGTCGCCGGGATGGCCGATGCCGAGGCGGACCCGGCGGTAATTCTGGCCCAGATGGGCATCGATGCTTTTGAGCCCGTTATGGCCGCCGGCACCGCCGCCCCGCTTGACCTTGAGGCGGCCCGGCGCGATGTCCAGCTCGTCATGGAGGATCACCACATCGTCCACCGGAATCTTCAGGAAGCGTGAAGCCGCCTGCACCGACTGGCCCGACAGGTTCATGTAGGTCTGGGGCTTCAAGGCCACGACCTTCTCGCCGCCGACGATGCCCTCGGCCATCTCGGCCTGGAACTTGGAGCGCCAGGGCCCAAAGGAATGGCGGCGGACGATGACGTCCGCCGCCATGAAGCCGATATTGTGCCGATTCCTGGCGTAGTCGGAGCCGGGATTGCCCAGTCCGACCAGCAGGATCATTTAGCCGGCAGCCTCGGTCTCGGTGGTCTCGGCACGGCTCACGGTGGGAGCCGCGATGGAGGCCACGGTGGCACCGGCGGCCACGTGATAGGGCTTGGCGCCCTCGGGGAGCTTCAGGTCCGAAAGATGGATCGACGAGCCGATCTCCAGGCCGGTCAGGTCCACCACGATCTCGTGGGGGATGTTCTCGGCGTTGCAGGTGATCTCGATTTCGTGCAGCTCGACGTTGAGCACGCCGCCCTTCTTGATGCCCGGAGACTTGGTCTCGTTGGCGAAGTGGACCGGCACCTTCACGTGGATGGCGTGGTCGGTGGGGACGCGCATGAAGTCGACGTGGATCGGCTGATCGGTCACCGGATGCATCTGGACGTCGCGGGCCAGGCACAGGTGCTTGCCGTCCTTGCCCAGATCGACGTTGAACAGCTGGGTGAAGAAGCCGGTCTTGGAAATCTGGGCCCAGACGACGCGGGGGTCCATCTGGATGCAGATGGCGGGCTGCTTGGCGCCGTAGATGACGCCGGGAACGAGACCAGCACGACGAGTGGCGCGGGCGGCCCCCTTTCCGCTTCCGTCGCGCACTTCGGCGGCGATGGCGATTGCTTCGGACATTGAACTCTCCTGACAAACGTATATGAGCGCGGCCTCCAGGGGTGCCACGCGGAAGCGGGTCGTTTACACCGGTTGCGCCCGGTTGGCAAGGGTAAGTAGACTCCTTTCGTTCCACCGAAAGGCCCGCCGTGATTCCCTTCGCCGATTCCCGCCTTGCCGCCCAGATCGCCTTCATCGTCGAGATCGACAAGCTGAAGTCGGTGCTGCGCCAGACCCTGCTGACCGATTCGTCCCGGCGGGAGAACGACGCCGAGCATTCCTGGCACATCGCCACCATGGCCTTCCTGCTGGCCGAGTACGCCGGCGAGGCGGTGGACGTGGCCCGGGCGGCGCGCATGCTGCTGATTCACGACATCGTCGAGATCGACGCCGGCGACACCTTCATCCATGACGAGGCCGGGCACGAGGACAAGGAAGAGCGCGAACGCAAGGCGGCGGCGCGCCTGTTCGGCCTGTTGCCCGCCGATCAGGCGGGGGAGTATGCCGCCCTGTGGCAGGAATACGAGGAACGCCGGTCGGCCGATGCCCGCTTCGCCGACGCGCTGGACCGCCTGCAGCCGCTCCTGCACAATTTCGAGACCGAGGGCGCCACCTGGAAGCCCCATGGCGTCACCCGCGCCCAGGTGGACAAGCTGCTGCCCCGTATCGATGCGGGCTCCAAGCAATTGGGCGCCTATGCCCGCGCCCTGGTGGAGGAGTCGGTGCGGCGGGGCTATCTGGCGCCCTAGGTTCTCCTTGCCACCATGAACAGGCGGCGGAAGGGGAACAGGGTCTTGCCGTCGGGGCGCGGCGGATAGGCGGCCTGGATGCGTCTGGCGTATTCGGCCAGGAAGCCGGTGGCCCAGGCGCCGTCCACCGCGTCCATCAGGGGCCTGAGCGCCGTGCCCTTGGTCCAGGTGACCACCGGGTTGTCGCCTTCCAGCACGTGCAGGTATTCGGTCTCCCAGATGTCGATGTGGGAGCAGCCCCCGGCCAGCAGGTCGTAATAAAAGGAGGGCTCGCCGACGGGAAAGCGCGCCGCCAGCGGGCTCAACACCTCGGACCACGGTCCGGCGGCGGCGGCTTCGGCCATGATGGTGTGGGAGGCGGCATAGTGGTTGTGGGGCATCTGCACCGCCAGTACGCCGCCCGGGGCGATGCGCTTCAGCAGCTTGGGGAACAGGGTCTGGTGATTACCCAGCCAGTGCAGGGCGGCGTTGGAGAACAGGATGTCCACCTCGCCGCCGTCTTCCGCCCAGCCGGCGGCGTCGGCCTGGAGATAGCGCACCGCCCCGCCGTGGTCGCGCGCCGTGGCCAGCATCTCGGGCGAGGAATCGATGCCGATGACGTCGGCCCGGGGCCAGCGCTCCTTCAGGATGCGGGTGACGTTGCCGGTGCCGCAGCCCAGGTCCACCACGCGGCCGGCGTCGGCCAGATCGATGCGGGCCATCAGGTCGAGCGCCGGACGCAGGCGCGGCTGGGCGAAGGCGGAATAGATGGCGGGGTCCCAGGCCATGGCGGCTCCTCTTGGAAAAGTGCCTCAGTGTAGACGTTCGGAAGGGGTTCTAAAACCCGTGCACTCCGCGCATTGACTCTTGGGATCGCCCGGCTTATACACGTCCGCTCATTTTCAAGTCCGTTCCAGTTTGGAGTACCTCCCGTGAAGCGTACCTATCAGCCGAGCAAGCTCGTCCGCGCCCGCCGCCACGGCTTCCGCGCTCGTATGGCCACCGTCGGCGGCCGCAAGGTCATCGCCAACCGCCGCCGCCAGGGCCGCAAGAAGCTGTCCGCTTAAATCCCCATGGCCGTGCGGCTGGATCGGCTTAAAGTACGGGCCGATTTCCTGCGTGTCGCGGCCCTGAGGCGAAAGTGGGCGGCGCCGGGCCTGATTCTCCAGGCCGCGCCCGCTCCCGGAACGGAAATGCAAGCCGACTCGCTCCGGGTCGGCTTCACCGTTTCCAAGAAGGTGGGCAATTCGGTGTGCCGCAACAGGGCCAGACGCCGGCTCAAGGCGGCGGTGTCCGAGGTTTTTCCGGCCCATGCCAGCGCGGGCGTCGATTACGTGGTGATCGGCCGCAAGGAGACGCTGGAACGGCCATATTCTCTTCTCTTGCAGGATTTGCTGGCGGCGTTAAAACGTGTCGGCGCGCTGCAAAAGACGCATGCTGCCGAGGCGCCCGGCGATTGAGGGCAATACGGCGCACCGGGCTACCGGTGAGCCGGTAACGACCAGGAGAGGCATGAACCCCATCGGTCTGGGATTGCGCGGCCTGATCCGCCTGTACCAGCTGCTGCTGAGCCCGGTGCTGCCGGCCAGCTGCCGGTTCACGCCGTCATGCTCCGCCTATGCCATGCAAGCCATCGAGGAGCACGGCCCCATCGGCGGCTCCTGGCTCGGCGTCAAGCGAATCTGCCGCTGCCACCCCTGGAACGATGGGGGCTACGACCCCGTTCCCCCTGCCAATACCGAGAACGGCGGACCCTTCCGTCCGTCGCGACTGCCGGAATAGGATGACATGAACGACCAGCGCAATCTCTTCGTCGCCATCGCCATTTCGGTCGCCATCCTGATCGGCTGGCAGTACTTCTTCCCGACCAAGCCGGTGGAGCCGGTGGCCCAGCAGCAGGCGGCCGACGCCAAGACCGCGGCCTCGCCCGCCACCGCGCCGACTCCGGCCACCGCGTCCAGCCCGGCCCAGGCCCCCGGCACGCCCGCCGCCGCCCCGACCGGCGCGTCCCGTAACGACGCCCTGGGCAAGAGCCGCCGCGTCGCCATCCAGACCCCGGCCATGCACGGCTCCATCGCGCTGACGGGGGCACGCATCGACGACATCACCCTGGTGAAGTACCGCGAGACTCCCGCCGCCGATTCGCGCGAGATCGACCTGCTGTCGCCCGCCGAATCGCCCGAGCCCTATTGGGCCGAGTTCGGCTGGGTCGCCGCCGAGGCCGGCGTGAAGGTTCCCGGCCCCGATTCGGTGTGGCAGGCCCAGGGCAACGGCCCGCTGACCCCGGCCGCGCCGCTGGTTCTCACCTGGGACAACGGCGAGGGGCTGCGCTTCGTGCGCACCTACACCGTGGACGAGAACTACATGTTCGGCGTCACCCAGCGGGTGGAGAATTACGGCGCCAAGGCCGTGAGCCTGCACCCCTACGCCCTGCTGGCCCGCACCGGCACGCCCAAGACCGAGGGCATGTACATCCTGCACGAGGGGCCGCTCGGCGTGTTCGACGGCACCTTGAAGGAAGTGAAGTACGACGACCTCCGCAAGGAGGGCTCGTCCCGCCACAAGACCACCGGCGGCTGGGCCGGCATCACCGACAAGTACTGGCTGACCGCCCTGGTGCCGCAGGCCAAGACCGAGGTCACCGGCCGCTTCGTGCATCAGCGCCTGGGCAACGCCGACCGCTATCAGGTGGATTACCTGGCCTCGGCCCGCCTGGTCGAACCCGGCAAGGCCGAGGAGGCCGGCTTCCACCTGTTCACCGGCGCCAAGCAGGTGGCGCTGCTGGACGGCTACGCCGAGAAGCTGGGCATCGACCGTTTCGACCTCGCCATCGATTTCGGCTGGTTCTACTTCCTGACCAAGCCGTTCTTCTATCTGCTGCAGATGCTGCACTCGGCGCTCGGCAACATGGGCCTCGCCATCCTGGCGCTGACCGTGGTGCTCAAGCTCGCCATGTTCCCGCTGGCCAACAAGTCCTACGTGGCCATGGGCAAGATGAAGAAGCTGCAGCCCCGCGTGCAGGAGTTGCAGGCCCGCTACGCCGACGACAAGATGCGGCTGCAGCAGGAGATGATGGCGCTCTACAAGGCCGAGAAGGTCAATCCCGTCTCGGGCTGCCTGCCCATCCTGATTCAGATTCCGGTGTTCTTCGCGCTGTACAAGGTGCTGTTCGTCACCATCGAGATGCGGCACGCGCCGTTCTACGGCTGGATCAGCGATCTGTCGGCCCAGGATCCCACCAACATCTTCACCCTGTTCGGCATGATCCCCTGGACGCCGCCCAGCTTCATGCATCTGGGCGTCTGGCCGCTGATCATGGGCGTCACCATGTGGCTGCAGCAGAAGCTCAATCCCCAGCCCACCGACCCGGTGCAGGCCAAGATGATGAGCTTCCTGCCCATCGTGTTCACCTTCCTGCTGGCCAATTTCGCCTCGGGTCTGGTGATCTACTGGGCCTGGAGCAACGCGCTGTCGATCCTGCAGCAATGGGTGATCATGAAGAAGGCCGAGGAGACCTGAGCTGAGCGATTCTCCCGCCAGCGTCGACGACGAGAAGGCCGGCTTCCTCGAAGCCGGCCGCTTGCTGTTCGCGCGCGAATGCACCTTCATGCAGGGCGCGTCCGGCCTGGACCACCTGCCCGACGCCACGCTGGCCGAGGTGGCCTTCGCCGGGCGCTCCAACGTGGGCAAGTCGTCCTTGATCAACGCGCTGACGGGGCGCAACACCCTGGCGCGCACCTCCAACACGCCGGGCCGCACCCAGGAGCTGAACTTCTTCAATCTGGGCGGCCGGCTGGTGCTGGTGGACATGCCCGGCTACGGCTTCGCCCAGGCCCCCAAGGGGGTGGTGGAGAAGTGGACCCGGCTGGTCAACGGCTTCCTCAAGGGCCGCTCGGTGCTGCGCCGGACCATGGTGCTGGTGGATTCCCGCCACGGCCTCAAGGACAGCGACCGCGACATGATGAAGATGCTGGACAAGGCCGCCGTGGTCTATCAGGTGGTGCTGACCAAGGCCGACAAGCTGAAGGCCGCCGAATTGGAATCCGTCCAGGCCCGGACGCTGGACGAGATCCGGTCCCGCGTCGCCGCCCATCCCACCCTGATCGTCACCAGTTCGGAAAAGGGGACCGGCATCCCCGAGCTGCGCGCCGAGCTGGCCTCTCTCGCCTGAGGAGCTTGTCACCATGAGCACCGACACCACCGCCGACATCCTGCACGACCGCAAGGCCTGGCTGGACCGCGCCAAGACCCTGTCCGAGGCGCTGCCCTTCATGCGCCAGTTCAATGACGAGACGCTGGTCATCAAGTTCGGCGGCCACGCCATGGAATCCGACGATCTGGCGCGCCTCTTCGCCCGCGACGTGGTGCTCCTGAAGCAGGTGGGCATCAACCCGGTGGTGGTCCACGGCGGCGGGCCGCAGATCGACGCCATGCTGAAGCGCCTCGACATCCAGACGCCGCGCGTCGACGGGCTGCGCTTCACCGACGAGGCCACCGTCGAGGTGGTGGAGATGATCCTGGCCGGCAAGATCAACAAGCAGATCGTCTCGGCCATCAACGAGGCCGGCGGCTTCGCCGTGGGCCTGTCGGGCAAGGACGGCCACCTGATCCGCGCCCGCAAGCTGCGCCGCACCAAGAAGGACCCGGATTCCAACATCGAACGGGTGCTGGACCTGGGCTTCGTCGGCGAGCCGGCCGAGATCAACCCCCACATCCTCGAGCAGTTCAAGAAGTCCGACACCATTCCGGTGATCGCCCCCGTCGGCATGGGCGGGGCGGGCGAGACCTACAACATCAACGCCGACACGGCGGCCGGCGCCATCGCCGGGGCCACCAACGCCAAGCGCCTGTTGATGCTGACCGACGTGGCCGGGGTGCTGGACAAGGCCGGCAACCTGATCCCCGAGATGACCGAGGCCCAGGTCAAGGCCTACATCGCCGACGGCACCATCTCGGGCGGCATGATCCCCAAGGTGGAGACCTGCCTGGACGCCGTGCGCCAGGGCGTGGACGGCGCCGTCATCCTGGACGGCCGCGTGCCCCACGCCATCCTGCTGGAGCTGTTCACCCCCCACGGCGTGGGAACGCTGATCAAGGCGGGCTGAGGCCGAGCACATCGGGGGCGTTTGCCCCCGATCCCCCTATGGGGAGGCACAGCCTCCCCAACCCTCCAGTTTTTTTATGAATAAATATTCTGGAGGTTCGGAGGCTGTGCCTCCGAATGGGTCCGGGCGATAGCCCGGCCGCATCGCGGTCTTTTTTAGACGCTTCCCAGCAACACGAATTTCAGCACGAAGGCGGCGGCCAGCGCCCAGACCGCCGGGCCGACCTCGCGCGCCCGTCCGCCCAGCAGCTTGACCGCCGCATAGGTGATGAAGCCGAACGCGATGCCGTGGGCGATGGAGAAGGTGAAGGGCATGGCGATGGCGGTCACCAAGGCCGGGACCGCCTCGGTGACCTCGTCCCAGGCGATGTCGGCCAGGGATCGCGCCATCAGGCAGGCGACGAACAGCAGGGCGGGCGCGGTGGCGTAGGCGGGAATGGCTGCCGCCAGGGGGGCCAGGAACAGGGCCGCGACGAACAGCAGACCCGTCACCACCGCCGCCAGCCCGGTGCGTCCGCCGGCATTGATGCCCGAGGCGCTTTCGATATAGCTGGTGGTGGTCGAGGTGCCCAGGGCGCCGCCGGCCATGGCCGCCACGGAATCGGCCACCAGGGCGCGGCCCAGGCGGGGCAGCCTGCCCCTGTCGTCCAGCATGCCGGCCCGGTGGCCCAGACCGATCAATGTGCCGGCATTGTCGAACAGGTCCACGAACAGCAGGGCGAAGACGATGGTCACCAGCCCCAGGTTGAGCGCTCCCGCCACGTCCATCTTCAGGAAGGTGGGGGCGATGGAGGGCGGCCAGGCGGTGACGCCGCCGAAGGGCGTGACGCCGAGCGCCATGCCCGCCGCCGCCGTGCCCAGGATGCCGATCATGATGGCGCCCGGAACCTTGCGGGCCTCCAGCCCGACCATGACCATGAAGCCGGCCGCCGCCAGCAGCGGTTCGGGCCGGTTGAGATGGCCGAGCGTGATCAGCGTCGCCTTGTGGCCCTCGATCAGCCCGGCGTTTTCAAAGGCGATCAGGCCGAGGAACAGGCCGATTCCCGCCGAGATGGCCAGCTTCAGGGATTGCGGCACGGCGTTGATGATGGCTTCGCGCACCCGGGTGACGGCCAGGACCAGGAACAGCACGCCGGAGACGAACACCGCCCCCAGGGCCACCGGCCAGGGCACGCCCATGCCGATCACCACGCCATAGGTGAAATAGGCGTTGAGCCCCATGCCCGGCGCCAGCGCGATGGGGTAGTTGGCCAAGAGGCCCATGGCGGCGCTGCCCAGGGCGGCGGCCAGACAGGTGGCGACGAACACCGCTCCCTTGTCCATGCCGGCCTCGGCCAGCATGGCCGGATTGACGAAGATGATGTAGGCCATGGTCAGGAAGGTGGTGGCCCCGGCCATCACCTCGGTGCGGGGATCGGTCCGGTGCTCGGACAGGCGGAACAGGCGTTCGAGCATCGCTCTTCTCTCCCAGGCTCGGGGAATCGACACCACCCTTGACCCTCATCATGGAAGGCGGCGGCCATAAAGATGTATTTTTGCCCCACTTTCGTACCACCCTCAGGGAGGAGCCATGCCCCGCCGCTTCATCCACCGTCATCAGCCGCGTCAATGCCTGCCGTCCTGGACCAAGGCCAGCCTGGGGGTCGTCCTGGCACTGGGGACGGTGGCCGGCCTCGGCCAGGCGGGGGGCGCGCCCCTGCTGGCGGCGCCGCTGGGGGCTTCCGCGGTGCTGGTGTTCGGCATGCCGGACTCGCCTCTGTCGCAGCCGGCCAGCGTGATCGGCAGCCACCTGATCGCCACTCTCATCGGCCTGCTGTTCGACCAGTACCTGCCGGGCGGCTGGGTCAGCATGGCGCTGTCGGTGGCGGTGGTGATGGTGGTGCTGGCGGGATTGCGCCTGACCCATCCTCCGGCGGGTGCCGACCCGCTGGTGGTGATGATGAGCCATCCGGGCTGGAGCTTCCTGCTCCTGCCGGTCCTGGCGGGAGCGGTCACCCTGGTGGCGGTGGCGGTGCTGATTCACCGCCTGCCGCCCCGGGCCGTCTATCCCCTGCCGGTGCATCCGCCGGCGGGAGAGTAGGGGGTTATTCCTCGTCGCCGCCGCGGTCGGACAGGGCCTTGGCCAAGTCGTATATGCGCCGCCGCACGTCGGGATCGGTGATGCTGTAGTAATTGCGCACCAGTTCCAGGGTCTCGCGGCGCAGGCGGGGGTCGGCCTCGGCGGCCGGCGGTTCTTCCTTGGGAGGCTCGCGCACCATCTGCACCGGCGACAGACCCTTGGTTTCCTCGGCCATGTCGTCGAAGAAGTAGGAAATCGGCACTTCCAGCGAGCGGGACAAATCGAACAGACGCGAACAACTGATCCGGTTGGCGCCGCGCTCGTATTTCTGCACCTGCTGGAAGGTAAGACCGATCATCTCGCCAAGCTTTTCCTGGCTGAGTCCCAGTAACGTCCGCCGAAGGCGCATGCGTGATCCGACATGGACATCGATCGGATTGGGCGCCCCGGCCGGTGTACGACCCCGATTTGCCTTTCTGCGCGGCATGTTTCCCTCTGATCCATGAAGCGCCCAATACTTGCTCTAGTAATTTTACAAACGCAAGAGGGAAACAGCGCTCTAAATAATAGAAAAACCAACAAGTTGGCTAAACACACACAAACCCGGATTCAAACTCTATCTATTTGACAACCGTTTGGATGTATCTCTGTTGACCCGCCCCAAGCTGTGACCCCCCAACATGCCCATCGGCTGGTCATTTCGATTGATACGGTTACTGTATGCCTTAAGGTTGGGTCTGTTGCGGTATTTGCTTTGGGTCGCTGTAATTCAATCCAGCTGGAAGACCAGGGCCTTGAGATAGGCGCTTTCCGGCAGCCAGGGATGGACCGGATGGTCGGGCGCCGCTCCGGCGTTTCTGAGGATGCGGCCCGAACGCCCGGCCAGATGCAGGCCGTGGCCGATCTCCTCGGCGAAGGTGTCGGCCGGCATGTGGTGGGAGCACGACGCGCACAGCAGAAAGCCGCCGGGCTCCACCAGGGCGGCGGCCAGGCGGGCCATCTTGCGGTAGCCCTTGGCACCGGCGCCCAGGTCCTTCCTGGACTTGACGAAGGCGGGCGGGTCGGCGACCACCACGCCGAAGCGCTCGCCGGCCAGGGCCAGGCGCTCCATCTCGGCGAAGGCCTCGGCGCGGATGGTGCGCAGGGCGACGCCGTTCAGCCGGGCCGCCTGGTCGGCCAGGGCCAGGGAATGCTCCGAGCGGTCCACCGCCCAGGTCTCGGCGGCACCGGCCATGGCCGCCTGCACGGCGAAGCCGCCGGCATAGGTGTAGACGTCCAGCACCCGGCGCCCCCGGGCGAGGCCGGCGACGAAGGCGCGGTTGTCGCGCTGGTCGAAGAACCAGCCGGTCTTCTGGCCGCCGGTCAGGTCGGCGACGAAGCGGCAACCGCCCTCCACCAGCTCCACCGGCCCGTCCACCTGGCCGAGGACCACCTCGTGACGCGGCTCCAGGCCTTCCAGCTTGCGGACCGGGCTGTCGTTGACCAGCACCACGGCGCGCGGGTCGAGCACCGCCCTCAGCGCGTCGAGCAGCACGGGCAGCAGCCGTTCCATGCCCGCCGTGTTGGTCTGCACCGCCAGCACGTCGCCGTAGCGGTCGATGATCAGCCCGGGTAGGCGGTCGGCCTCGGAATGGACCAGCCGGTAATGGGGGGTGGAAAACAGAGTGTCGCGCAAGGCTCGCGCGGCGCGCAGGCGTTCGGCCAGGAAATCCGCGTCCACGCCGTCGGCGGCGCGGCGCGACAGCAGCCGCGCGGCGATCAGCGAATGGGGATTGAAGGTGGCGATTCCCAGCCGCTCGTCGCCGGCGTCCATCAGGGTGACCAGGCTGCCGGGGGGCAGGGCCTTGGCCTCGGCCCCCATCTCGATCTCGTTGGAAAAGACCCAGGGGTGGCCGGCCCGCAGGCGCTTCGAGCGCCCCTTGGCCAGGCGGATCACGGGGCGGGCGGCGGGGGTGTCGGGATGAATCTGTGTCATGGCGGGCACTCTACGTCCGGGAATCGTTCCCGCCAAGGGCCTGAAGCGCCTAAAAATCCTCATACTTTGATATATATCAATGGCGGCCCTCCGCTCGCTGGGCATAGTGCCCACACTTGAAGCAAAGAACCACCCGGCCGCCATCGGCCCCGGGGGCATGGTGTCGCCATGGATCCGGCCGGATGCTTCAGGTGGACCCTTTTCCGGTCGAAACAGGAGTTCGGCATGAGCATCAACACCGAAGCCACGCCCTATTGCGACGACGTGATCAAGAATTTCACGATCGCCGCGATTTTCTGGGGCGTCGTGGGCTTCCTGGCGGGCGACTTCATCGCCCTGCAGTTGGCCTTTCCCGTTCTGAACCTCGATCTCGAGTGGACCACGTTCGGGCGCCTGCGTCCCGTTCATACCTCCGCGGTGATCTTCGCGTTCGGCGGTAACGTTCTCTTCTCCACGTCGCTGTACATCGTGCAGCGCACCAGCCGCGCCAGCCTGTTCGGCGGCTCGGGCCTGGGCGGCTTCATCTTCTGGAACTTCCAGGCGCTGATCGTCGTCGCCGCGCTGACCTACGTGCTGGGCTTCAGCCAGGGTCAGGAATACGCGGAGCCGGAATGGTGGATCGATCTGTGGCTCACCGTCATCTGGGTGGCCTACCTGATCGCCTTCGCCGGCACCATCATGAAGCGTAAGGAACCCCACATCTACGTGGCCAACTGGTTCTTCTTCGCCATGATCCTGACCATCGCGATGCTCCATCTGGGCAACAACATCGCGGTTCCGGCGGCCTTCTTCGGCGGCAGCTGGATGAAGAGCTACAACATCTTCGGCGGCGTGCAGAACGCCATGACCCAGTGGTGGTACGGCCACAACGCGGTGGGCTTCTTCCTGACCGCCGGCTTCCTCGGCATCATGTACTACTTCGTGCCGAAGCGGGCCGAGCGTCCGGTGTACTCCTACCGTCTGTCGATCGTGCACTTCTGGGCGCTGATCTTCCTGTACATCTGGGCCGGTCCGCACCACCTGCACTACACCGCCCTGCCCGATTGGGCGCAGACCCTGGGCATGACCTTCTCGGTGATGCTGTGGATGCCGTCCTGGGGTGGCATGATCAACGGCCTGATGACGCTCTCGGGCGCCTGGGACAAGCTTAGGACCGACCCGGTCATGCGCTTCCTGGTCTCGTCGGTGGCGTTCTACGGCATGTCGACCTTCGAAGGTCCGATGATGTCGATCAAGGCGGTGAACTCGCTGTCGCACTACACCGACTGGGGCATCGGCCACGTCCATTCCGGCGCTCTGGGCTGGGTGGCTTTCGTCTCCTTCGGCGCTCTGTACTACCTGGTTCCCAAGCTGTGGGGCCGCAAGGAGCTGTACTCGCTGAAGCTGGTGGGCGTCCATTTCTGGATCGCCACCGTGGGTATCGTCTTCTACATCACCGCCATGTGGATCTCCGGCATCATGCAGGGCCTCATGTGGCGCGCGTACGACAGCCTGGGCTTCCTGCAGTACTCGTTCATCGAGACTGTCGAGGCCATGCGTCCGTACTACATGATCCGTGCTCTGGGCGGTCTGCTCTTCGTCGTCGGCTCGCTGGTGATGGTCTACAACGTCTACAAGACCATCAAGGGCGACGTCGCGGATGAGGCCATGGCTCCCGCAGCTGGCGCGGCGCGCTAAGGAGACCGACCCATGTTCAAGCATCACGCTAAGCTCGAAACCAACATCTTCTTCCTGGCCGTCGGCATCCTTCTCACGATCGTCGTCGGTGGCCTGGTGGAAGTCGTGCCGCTGTTCTCGATCGAATCGACGATCGAGAAGGTGGATGGCGTCCGTCCCTATTCTCCCCTGGAGCAGAAGGGCCGCGACATCTACATCCGCGAAGGCTGCTACAACTGCCACAGCCAGATGATCCGTCCCTTCAAGGACGAGGTCGAACGCTATGGCCATTACAGCCTCGCGGCCGAGTCCAAGTACGATCACCCCTTCCAGTGGGGCTCGAAGCGTACCGGTCCCGATCTGGCCCGCGTGGGTGGCAAGTACACCGACGACTGGCAGGTTCGCCACCTCATCAACCCGCGTGACGTGGTCCCCGGATCCATCATGCCGGGCTACAAGCACCTGATGCGTCCGCTGGACTACTCCGACATCCAGGCCAACATGAAGGCCCTCAAGGCTGTCGGCGTGCCCTACACGGATGCGCAGATCGCCAATGCCAAGAAGGACCTGGAAGAGCAGGTGTTCGGTGATCCGGCCGCCAAGCCGGCCGTCGCCGCCAGCTATCCCAAGGCCCATATCGGCTCGGCGTCCGGCAATGCCAAGGTCACCGAAATGGATGCCCTTGTCGCCTATCTGCAGGTGCTGGGAACCATGGTCGACTTCTCGACCGTGAAGCCCGAGGCGATCCGCCGCTAGAGGAGTACGGAGTTTGTTCGTCGCATTCGTCGACAATGTACTCCGGCCCTTCTGGGTCTTGTGGGTGATGATGATCTTCACCGGGATCGTTTTCTATGCCTACTGGCCGAAGAACAAGTCTCGGCTGGAAGACTACGGAAACATCCCGTTGAGGGACGACAATGAGGAGCGCTAACAATGGCGACCATTGAAAAGGACTCGGTGTCCGGTCAGAACACTACCGGTCACGAGTGGGACGGCATCAAGGAGCTGAATACTCCTCTGCCGAAGTGGTGGGTCTACGTTTTCTGGGCCACCGTCCTGTGGGCCATCGGCTACTGGGTCGCGTACCCGGCGTGGCCGCTGGTCAACGGTTATACCAAGGGCAGCCTGGGCTATTCGTCCCGCGGGGAGCTGGACAACGAGCTGGCCGCCCAGAAGAAGGCCCGTTCGGCCTGGCTGTCCAAGATCGAGGCGTCCGACGTGGCCGCCGTCGAGAAGGACAAGGACCTGCTGCGCTATGCCATGGCCGGCGGCAAGATCGCGTTCAACGAGAACTGCGCTCCTTGCCACGGCGTCGGCGGCGTCGGTGCCTTCGGCTATCCCAGCCTGGCCGACGACGAATGGCTGTGGGGCGGCGCGCTGGTCGACATCGAGCAGAGCATCAAGTTCGGTGTCCGTAACGCCAACGCCAACTCCCGCCAGGGCGAGATGCCGAAGTTCGGCGCCGACGGCCTGCTCAAGCCCGAGCAGATCACCGCGGTCACCGACTACGTGCTGTCGCTGGCCTCCAAGGCTCCGGCCAAGGGCTCGGCGGGCGAGACCGTCTATGCCGAGAACTGCGCCGCCTGCCATGCCGACGACGGCACCGGCAACAAGGACCTCGGCGCGCCTGCCCTGAACAACCAGATCTGGCTGTACAAGGGTTCCAAGGACGCCATCGCGGCCCAGATCGCCAAGCCCAAGCACGGCGCCATGCCGGCCTGGTCCGAGCGTCTGGACGCGAGCACCGTCAAGATGCTGGCCGTCTACGTCCACAACCTGGGCGGCGGCAAGTAAGAGTGTAAGTGGGGGGACCCGGTGGGGTGCGTGCCTGGCGACAGGGGCGCACCCCATCGGCATATCTGGACCCCATCCGCGCAGGATGGGGACGACAAAAGAAGCATTCTAGATTCATCGATTTTGGGGTATCACAGCCGACATGGCGGGGACGGATCGTGACACACGGTCCCCCGCCTTGTCTTTTGGCCCCCCTTTCGCAGCAGAGCGTTCGAACATCATGGCCAGTCCGAAGATCGACCCCTCCCTGAAGAAGCATGCCGGTGACGGCGACGGCCCGCTCTACGCCGAGACCGTCATGATTCATCCGCGCACGGTGAAGGGCACCTTCCGCAATTGGAAATGGGCGGCCATGATCGTCCTGCTGGCGATCTATCATGTCGCGCCGTTCCTGCGCTGGGATCGCGGCCCCGATGCTCCCAGCCAGGCCATCCTGGCCGATCTGACCGGGCGGCGCGGCTACTTCTTCTTCCTGGAGATCTGGCCGCAGGAGGTCTACTACATCACCGGCCTGCTGTTCCTGGCGGCCATCGCCCTGTTCTTCATGAGCTCGCTGGCCGGCCGCGTCTGGTGCGGCTTCTTCTGCTTCCAGACCGTCTACACCGACCTGTTCATGTACGTGGAGCGGGTGGTGGTGGGCGACCGCGCCAAGCGCATGGCGCTGGACCGCGCCAAGTGGACGGCCGACAAGCTGGCGAAGAAGGCCATCGTCAACGCCGTGTGGCTGCTGATCTCCGCCTCGTGCGGCATCGGCTTCACGCTCTATTTCGGCGACGCGCCGACCATGCTGCGAGACATCCTCCTGGGCCGCGAGGACAGCGCCGTCTACGGCACCATCGCCGTGGTGGGCGGCTGCTGCTTCCTGCTGGCCGGCTACGCCCGCGAGCAGGTCTGCCTCTACATGTGCCCCTATTCCCGCTTCCAGTCGGCCATGTTCGACGAGCACTCGCTGATCATCACCTACGAGGAATGGCGCGGCGAGCCCAGGAAGCCCATCCGCAAGACCGAGACCTTCGAGAATCGCGGGCATTGCATCGACTGCAAGATGTGCGTCACCTCGTGCCCCACCGGCATCGACATCCGGGACGGCATGCAGATGGGCTGCATCGGCTGCGCCCTGTGCATCGACGCCTGCAACACCATGATGGACAAGTACAACCTGCCGCGCGGCCTGATCGCCTGGGATTCCTCGGCCAATCTGGCGGCGCGGGAGAAGGGCGAGAAGACCACCATCAAGCTGGTCCGCGCGCGCACCATCGTCTACGTGGCGATTATCACCGCGGTCAGCGGCCTGATGGTGTTCGGCCTGTCGTCGCGCAAGAGCTTCGACATCGCCGTGCAGCACGAGCGCTCGCCCATGTTCGTCCAGCTGTCGGACGGGTCCATCCGCAACGGCTATACCGTGAAGATTCTCAACATGGTGCGCGAGGAGCGCGAGTTCGAGATTTCCGTCTCGGGCATCGACGGCGCCGGCCTCGCCGTGGTGGGCGGCCAGGCCAGCGGCGCCAAGGCCATGCTGCGGGTCGAGCCCGACGCGGTGGGCACCTACAATGTCTTCGTCACCGCGCCCTTGGACAAGTTGCAGGGCAAGCGCACGCCGCTGTACTTTACCCTGCGCGAGACGGCCAAGGGCGGAAGCAACCGCCTCGAATCCCTGTTCGCGAGCCCGGAGAGGTAAATGCACATGACCGAACAGCGCAAGCCCGGCTGGTGGTATCCCTATATCTTCGTCGGCGGCTTCATGGTGGTGCTGGCGGTGAACTTCACCATGGCGTACGTGGCCAATTCCACCTTCTCCGGGATCTCCACCGAGCGTCCCTACGAGAAGGGTCTGGCCTTCAACCAGACCATCGAGGCGGCCCGCAAGCAGGAAGCGCTGAACTGGTCGGTGGATCTGCAGGTGGACCCCGCCGCCAATCACGGCGCGCACGTCACCGTCACCTATGTGGATGGCGCCGGCAAGCCGGTGGACGGCATGCAGGTCAAGGCCCTGTTCGTCCGTCCCACCGCCAAGGGCCATGACCGCGAGGTGCTGCTGGCCCCCGTCGGCCCGGGAACCTACGCCACCATGCAGGAGCTGCCCATGGCCGGGGTGTGGGACCTTGGGATCGTCGCCACCGGCAAGGACCAGCCCTATTCGGTCAACCGCCGCATCGTGGTGCCGTGACCACAGCCGCGCTCTGCCGCCATTGCGGAGGACCGGTTCCGGCCGAGCTGGGCGGCGCGTTCTGCTGCCGCGGCTGCGAGGGCGCCTACCATCTGGTCGAGGGCCTGGGCCTCGAGCAATACTACGCCCGGCGCACCACCGATCCGGCGGCCCGGCCGCTCAGGCCCGACGAGGATGCCGAGCGCTATCACGACTTTTCCGCCCATGTCATCACCGACGACCGGGGCGAGGCCAGCCTGCACCTGATGATCGAGGGGCTGCATTGCGGCGCCTGCATCTGGCTGATCGAGGCCCTTTTGAACAAGCAGACGGGCGTCACCTGGGCCCGGGTCAACATGACCACCCGGCGCCTGGTGGTGCGCTGGAAGCCCGAGTTGACCGAGCCCGGAACCCTGCTCGCCCCCGTCATGGCCGTGGGCTACCGCCTGGTGCCCTATGATCCCGAGCGTCTGAGCGTCGAGACCCACCGCCAGGAAAAGGAATTGCTGCGCGCCATGGCCATCGCCGGCTTCGCCGCCGGCAACGTCATGCTGCTCTCGGTCTCGGTGTGGGCCGGGCATTTCTCCTATATGGGGCCGGCGACGCGCGGCCTGATGCACTGGATTTCCGCCCTGATCGTGCTGCCCGCCGTGGCGTGGTGCGTGCGGCCCTTCGCCCGCTCCGCTCTCTCGGCGCTGCGGGCCGGGCGCACCAACATGGACGTGCCCATCACCATCGGCGTGACCCTGGCGTCGCTGATGAGCCTGTGGGAGACCATCAACGGGGGCGAATACGCCTATTTCGATTCGGCCATCACCCTGCTGTTCTTCCTGCTGATCGGCCGCTACCTGGATTCGCGGGCGCGCGGTCGGGCGCGCACCACGGTGGAACACCTGCTGGCGCTGGACGCCGTGGCGGTCACCGTGCTGGAGGACGACGGCTCGCAGCGCATGCTGCCCCCCCACAAGGTGGCCCCCGGCTCTCGGGTATTGGTGGCGGCGGGCGAGCGCATCGGCGTGGACGGCCGCATCGTCGATGGCCGCTCCGACGTGGACACCAGCCTCTTGACCGGCGAGAGCCTGCCGGTCCAGGTCGCCCCCGGCGCCCAGGTGTTCGCCGGCACCATCAACCTGTCGGCGCCCTTGCGCCTGGAGGTGGCGGCGGTGGGCGAACGCACCCTGCTGGCCGAGATCGTCCGCATGATGGAGGTGGCCGAACAGGGCCGCGCCCGCTACGTGGCCCTGGCCGACCGGGTATCGCGCTGGTACGCCCCCGTGGTGCATGTGGCGGCGCTGGCCACCTTCTGCGGCTGGACCTTCCTGACCGCCACGCCGTGGCAGGAGGCGCTGCTCTACGCCGTCGCGGTGCTGATCATCACCTGCCCCTGCGCCCTGGCGCTCGCCGTGCCGGTGGTGCAGGTCATCGCCTCGGGGCGGCTGATGCGCCAGGGCGTGCTGGTCAAATCGGCCACCGCGCTGGAACGCTTCGCCGACACCGACACCGTGGTGTTCGACAAGACCGGCACCCTGACGCTGGGCAAGCCGGTCCTGGCCGAGGATGGCGGCTGGAGCAAGGACGACCTGATGGTCGCCGCCGGCCTGTCGCCCGCGTCGCGCCATCCCCTGGCCCGCGCCGTCACCCATGCCTGTCCCGGCGCCCCGGTGGCCGACGGCGTGGTCGAGGTGCCGGGCATGGGCCTGGAGATTCCCGCCGCCGGCATCCGCCTGGGCAGCCGGAAATTCGTCGGAATCGCCGACGATTCCACCGGGGACGGTCCGGAATTGTGGCTGTCGCGCCCCGGCCGCGCTCCGGTACGGTTTTCCTTCACCGACGCGTTGCGCGCCGATGCCGTCCAGGTGGTGGCGGATTTGCGCCGCATGGGCCTTGCCGTCGAGCTGCTGTCGGGCGACCGCCCCGCCGCCGCCGCCAAGGTGGCCGAGGCGCTGGGCCTGCCTGAATGGCGGGCCGGCTGCGCGCCGGCCGACAAATGCGCCCGTCTGGCCGAGCTGGCGGCCCAGGGCCGCAAGGTGCTGATGATCGGCGACGGCCTCAACGACGCCCCGGCCCTGGCCGCCGCCCACGTCTCCATGTCGCCGTCGACCGCGGTGGACGTCAGCCAGACCGCCGCCGACGTGGTGTTCCAGGGCGCCCGCCTGGCGCCCGTCACCGAAACCCTGGACGTCGCCCGGCTGTCGCGAATCCTGGTGAAGCAGAATTTCGCCCTGGCGCTGGGCTACAACATCTTCACGGTGCCGCTGGCCATAGCCGGAATGGTCACCCCCCTCATCGCCGCGATTGCCATGTCCACCTCGTCGCTGGTAGTAATTGGGAACGCTCTGCGTCTATCGCGCCGGAGAGGGTAGTGGACAATCTGTTGATGCTGATCCCGGTGGCCCTCGGTTTGGGCTTCGTGGGATTGCTCGGGTTCCTGTGGGCGTTGAAGTCGGGTCAGTTCGATGACCTCGACGGGGCGGCGCATCGCATTCTCTTCGACGACGACGAACAGCCCAAGACCGGGGCCTGAGGGGAATGGGTAGCCTGCACATGCCGCCCCTCGATTACGACGCCCACAAGACGCCGCACATCGCCGACCTGCGCTCGCCCCAGTGCCGCAACTGCGACATCGTGCGCGAAATCGCCTTTTGCGCCGATCTGTCCCAGGACGAGGTCAAGCGCCTGGCCACCGTGCGCTGCCACGCGGCGCTGCCCGCCAATTTCACGGTGTTCCGCGAAGGCGACGAGGTGGACAACGTCTATTCCATCTCCAACGGCGCGGTGAAGCTGTACAAGCTGATGCCCGACGGGCGGCGCCAGATCATCGGCTTCCTGTTCTCGGGCGATCTGTTCGGCCTGGGCATCGACGGCGGCTATTGCTACACCGCCGAGACCATCACGCCGACCCATCTGTGCCGCTTCACCCACCGCAAGCTGGACAGCCTGATCAGCGAGATTCCCCGCCTGGAGCGGCGCATGTTCACCATGGCGGTCAAGGATCTGGTGTCGGCCCAGGACCAGATGCTGCTGCTGGGGCGCAAGACGGCGCGGGAGAAGGTGGCCACCTTCCTGCTGCGGCTCTCCCAGCGCTCGCTGCAGGCGGGCGGGGCGGCCAGCCCGGTGGCGCTGCCCATGAGCCGCGCCGACATCGCCGACTATCTCGGCCTGACCATCGAGACGGTCAGCCGCACCTTCACCCAGCTGAAGCGCGACGGCATCATCGGCCTGCCGGCGTCGGGTCATTGCATCGTCAATGACTGGGACGCGCTCAGAGAGCTGGCCGAAGGCGCCTGAGCCCCCATCTATCCATCAGGTTCCCCAGTGAAAGAGGCCCTCCGGTGAGCACCGAAGTCAGGATCAAACGCATCACCACGCGCGACATCCGCGCCCGCAAGGGGGGCGAGCCGCTGGTGGTGCTGACCGCCTATACCGCCCCCATCGCCCGCCTGCTCGATCCCGTCTGCGACATCCTGCTAGTGGGCGATTCGCTGGGCATGGTGGTCTACGGCATGGAGACTACGCTGGGCGTGACCCTGGACATGATGATCAACCACGGCGCCGCCGTGGTGCGCTCGTCGTCCAAGGCCTGCGTGGTGGTGGACATGCCCTTCGGCTCCTACCAGGAAAGCAAGGAACAGGCCTTCCGCAACTGCGCCCGGGTGATGGCCGAAACGGGGTGCGCCGCCATCAAGCTGGAAGGCGGTCGCGAACTGGCCGAGACCATTCGCTTCCTGGTCGATCGCGGCATTCCGGTGATGGCCCATATCGGCCTGAAGCCCCAGGCGGTGCATGCCGCCGGCGGCTTCCGCGCCCAGGGCCGCATCGACGCCGAGGCCGAGGCCATCCGCGCCGACGCCCGCGCCATCACCGAGGCCGGCGCCTTCTCGGTGGTGGTCGAAGGCACGGTGGAGCCGGTGGCCAAGGCCCTTTCAGCGGAGATCAGCATTCCCACCATCGGCATCGGCGCTTCCGCTGCTTGTGACGGCCAGGTGCTGGTGATCGACGATCTGGTCGGGCTGTTCGACGACTTCACCCCCAAATTCGTCAAGCGCTACGCCGATCTGCGCCCCATCATCACCAAGGCGGCCGAGGATTACGCCGCCGAGGTCAAGGCCCGCACCTTCCCGGGGCCGGAACATTGCTTCGGGGTGGCGAAGAAATGAGCGTCGCCATCGTCCGTTCCGTCGCCGCCCTGCGCGCCCAGGTGGGGGCCTGGCGCGACCGGAATCTGTCCGTCGCCCTGGTCCCCACCATGGGGGCGCTGCATGACGGCCACCTGTCCCTGGTGCGGCGCGGGCTGGAACTGGCCGATCGCTGCGTCGCCTCGGTGTTCGTCAATCCCACCCAGTTCGGCCCCAACGAGGATTTCGCCCGCTATCCCCGCCAGGAGGAGAAGGACGCCGCCGCGCTGACCTCGGCCGGCTGCCAGCTGCTGTTCGCCCCCACCGTGTCCGAGATGTACCCCGACGGCTTCGCCACCACGGTAACCGTCACCGGCGTGTCGGACGGACTGTGCGGGGCGGTGCGCCCCGGCCATTTCGCCGGCGTCGCCACGGTGGTGACCAAGCTTTTGCTGCAATGCCTGCCCGATGTCGCCCTGTTCGGCGAGAAGGATTACCAGCAGCTGGCGGTGATCCGCCGCTTCGCCCGCGACCTGGACATTCCGGTGCGCATCGAGGGCGTGCCGACGCTACGTGAGGACGACGGGCTGGCCATGTCGTCGCGCAACGCCTACATGACGCCCGAACAGCGGGCCATCGCGCCCTGGCTGATCCGCGCGCTCTCCGGCGTGGCCGATGGTCTGCGGGCCGGGGCCAAGGCGTCCGATCTTTGCCCCATGGCGGCCTCGGGCCTGCTGAAAGCCGGCTTCAATTCCGTGGATTACATCGAGGTGCGCGACGCCGCCTCCCTGGCTCCGGCCGAGACCCTGGACCGTCCCTTGCGCATCCTGGCCGCCGCCCGCCTGGGCGCCACCCGGCTGATCGACAATATCGGGGTGGAGCCGTAACTCATTCCTCATCACCGTCACCCCCGGACTTGATCCGGGGGTCCATGGATGGCCGGGTCAAGCCCGGCCATGACGACGAAATGGAACGCTTGGGCCAAAGGCCCTACCGCCCCGCCACCATCAAGCCATCGATGCGGCAGGTGGGGGCGTCGATGCCGTGGCGCAGGCTGAGGTCGCTGGCCGGGGTGAGGTTGAGGAACATGTCCTTGAGATTGCCCGCCACCGTCACCTCGTTGACGGGGAAGACCAGCTCGCCACCCTTGATCCAGAAGCCCGAGGCCCCGCGCGAATAATCGCCGGTGACGCCGTTGACGCCCTGGCCCGACAGGTCGGTGACGTAGAAGCCTTCGGAGATGTCGTGGATCATCTCGGCCGGCGTGATATGGCCGGCTTCCAGATAGAAATTGCTGGCCGAGGGCGAGGGCGGCGACGAGGTACCCCGGCTGGCATGGCCGGTGGACGCGAGCCCCAGCTGGCGGGCCGAGCGCAGGTCCAGCAGCCAGGTGGTCAGCACCCCGTCCTCGACGATGGCGCGGCGCCGGGTGGCGATGCCCTCGCCGTCGCAGGGACGCGAGCGCAGGCCGCGCCGGCGGTGGGGGTCGTCCACCACCCGTACGCCGCGGGCGAAGACGGCCTGGCCCAGCCTGTCCTTGAGGAAGCTGGTGCCGCGTGCCACCCCGGCGCCGTTGATGGCCCCGGCCAGGCTGGACAGCAGGCCGCGCGCCACGCGCGGGTCGTAGATCACCGGAACCTGCCTGGTCGGCACCTTGCGGGCGCCCAGGCGGCGGACGGCGCGGCGCCCCGCCTCGAAGCCGATCTCCTCGGCTTCCCGCAGATCGGCCAGGAACACCGCCGAGGAATAGTCGTAGTCGCGCTCCATGCCCTGCTCGCTGGTGCCGGCCAGCACCGACACCGACAGCGACGACGAGGTCACCGCGTAGGAATGGGCAAAGCCGTTGGAGGCGACGATGGCGACGCCCGAGCGGCCCCAGCCCGCCTCGGCCCCTTCGGAATTGGTGATTCCGGGGACCGCGCGGGCGGAATCCTCGGCGGCGCGCACCATGCCGATCAGCGTCTCGGCCGAGGGCTCGTCGGGGTCGCAGACGTCCAGGTCGGGGAAGTCGCGGGCCAGCTCGGCGGGATCGGCGAGGCCGCAATAGGGGTCCTCGGGGATGGCCCGCGCCATGGCCACGGCGCGTTCCACCAGTTCGGCCAGCGCCGTCTTGGACCGGTCCGACGACGAGACGAAGGCCTGGCGCTTGCCGATCAGCACGCGCAGGCCCACGTCACCGGATTCGGCGCGCTCGAGGCGCTCCAGGGCGCCGAGCCGCATTCCCACCGACAGCGAGGCGGAATCGATCAGCACGGCGTCGGCGGCCTCGGCTCCGGCCTTGCGGGCATCGGCGACCAGATCACTCAGCAGATCGAGGGGGGCAATCCCGGACATGGCGGCGGCTCCGAAAGGGGGGCATTCAGGCTGCCTTGATTCCGGGGCGGCGTAAAGGGGGGAACCGCCGGCACCGGGATGGGCGTCAATGGCCGGGTTCACCACGAAGGCACAGAGGCACGAAGAACAGAGAAGAAATTTTAATTCTCTTTCCTTCGTGCTCCTTCGTGTCTCCGTGCCTTCGTGGTGAAGCGGCCCAGGCCGTTTCCCGCGGACGGAAGGGCAGGCAAAGAGAATTCTATGGCAGGGGCGACAGCCCGATCACCACGGGGTGCAGCCACAGCAGCACGGGATAGAGCGCCAGGCCGCCGGCGACGCGGGCCCAGCCCAGCTCGGCCAGCAGGGCGCGCGGATCGAAGGCCGCCATGCCGGCCATTTCCCGCCAGCGCTCCTCGCCCAGGGACCGGCGGCGCTTGGCGTCGAGGATGCGCGGCCCCACCAGACACAGCAGCAGCAGCGGCACGAACAGCAGCAGCCCGGCCAGATGGCCGTTGGGCACGATGTGGGCGGCGCTCCAGATCCCCAATCCCCAGATGATGGGATGGCGGGTAAGGCGCACGATGCCCGGCCGCGCCGGATCATAGCCGGCCCCGCCCGGACCGATGGAGAAGGGGTTCTTCTGGGAAAGGCCCAGCACCCACAGCAGGCAGGCGACGGGCATGGCCAGCGGCGGCACCCAGCGCATCCAGGGCTGCTGCTCCCACACCACCACGGTGGGGGAATCCAGCGCGGCGGCGATCACCCAGACCAGCAGGATGGTGGAGACCACCGAATAGCCGGCATAAAAGCCGGCCTTGCCGAAGCGGGCCTCGACGGGGCCGCGCACCGGCTTCCAGTTGGACGCCGAATGCGCTCCCAGAAACACCGCTACAGACAGGACGAGATGGCTCACCTCGCCGGTCAGGGCCATGGTGCTAGAACTCCACCTCGGGCAGGCCGTGCAGGCGGGCGCAGGCCACCACGGTGTTCCGGAGCAGACAGGCGATGGTCATTGGGCCGACACCGCCGGGCACCGGGGTGATGGCGCCCGCCACCTTGACCGCCGAGGCGAAATCCACGTCGCCCACCAGCCGGGTCTTGCCGTCGGGCAGGTCGATGCGGTTGATGCCCACGTCGATGACCGTGGCGCCCGGCTTGATCCAGTCGCCCTTGACCATCTCGGGCCGGCCCACGGCGGCGACGACGATGTCGGCGCGGCGCACCACGTCCGGCAGGTTCCTGGTCTGGGAATGGGCGACGGTGACGGTGCAGCTTTCCTTGATCAGGAGCTGGGCCATGGGCTTGCCGACGATGTTGGACCGCCCGATCACCACGGCGTCCAGGCCGCCCAGCTTGCCCAGATTGTCTTTCAGCAGCAGCAGCGAGCCCAGCGGCGTGCAGGGCACCATGGAATCCATGCCCGCCGCCAGCCGGCCCACGTTGACGGGATGGAAGCCGTCCACGTCCTTGGCCGGGTCGATGGCCTCGATCACCTTCTGGGTGTCGATGTGCTTCGGGACGGGCAACTGCACCAGGATGCCGTGGACCGCCGGGTCCTTGTTCAGGCTTTCGATCAGCAGCAGCAGCGCGTCTTCCGGCGTGTCGGCGGGCAGCTTGTGCTCGAACGAGTTCATGCCGGCTTCCAGCGTGCGCTTGCCCTTGGTGCGCACGTAGACCTGGCTGGCCGGATCCTCGCCCACCAGCACCACCGCCAGGCCGGGGGTGATGCGGTGCTTGTCCTTCATCTCGGCCACGCGGGCGGCGATGGTCTCGCGCAGTTTGCCGGAAAACAGGTTGCCGTCGATCAGCTTCGCGTCAGTCATGGTTGCTTGCCATCCACTCGTCGAGGCGACGCCGCAGATCCTCGGAATCGCCGGAAATCAGGATCACCTTGCGCCGGTCGGTGGCGCCCAGGACGATGTCCATGTCCGACCTGGGGATCTTCCAGGCCTTGGACAGAAGCTTCAACAGCGCCGCGTTGGCCTTGCCGTCCTCAGGCACGGCGGTGACCTGGGCCTTCAGCACCACGCCGCCGTCCGCCTCCTGGCCCACGCCCGCGATGCGGTCGCGCGACGCCTTGGGGGTGAGGCGCAAGGCGACCTTCAGGCCGCCGGCGCAGGGTGTGAAGGGCGACGGACTCAAAGACTGAACCGCACCTGCTCCAGCACCCGGATGACGAAATACAGAATCAGCCACAGCGCGATGGGCGACAGGTCCACATTGCCGAAATCGGGCAGGACGCGGCGCAAGGGCCTGAGCGCCGGCTCGGTCAGGCGGTAGATCACGTCCAGGATGGTGCGGACCGCCGAATTGTAGGTGTTGATCACCCCGAAGGCCACCAGCCAGCTGACGATCACCGACGCCAGGATGACGTACCAGTACAGGTTCAGCGCGATCAGAACGACTTCGATCAGCGTATTCAGAATCACAGACATGGGCGGCACCTGCGCGGGCGGTTCCAATGGCGCCCAAACCTATCCAAGCCAGCCTTGTCGCGCAAGGCCGCCGATGCCATCTTGGAAAGCACGCAATGCAGGGAGGGAGAGCATGAACGACGACGTCAAGAGCCTGATGCCCAGCGCCGACATGACGCGGCGCGGCTTCGTGTCGGCCGCCGTGCTGGCCACCGGCTACGCCCTGGCGGTCAGCCCCGCCGCCGCCGGGGCCATCAGCACCGACGCGCAGGGCCTGTCGGCCGGGGCGGTGATGATCGCCACCCCGGGCGGCCATCCCATGCCCGCCTATGCCGCCATGCCGGCGGGCAAGGGTCCGTTTCCCACCATCCTGGTGATCCAGGAGATTTTCGGCGTCCACGAACACATCCGCGACGTCTGCCGCCGTTTCGCCAAGCTGGGTTATCTGGCCGTGGCGCCCGAACTGTATTTCCGCCAGGGCGACCCGGCGATCCTCACCGACATCCCCACCATCCTGTCCTCCATCGTCGCCCGGGTGCCCGACGGCCAGGTGATGTCCGACCTGGACGCCACCGCCGCCTGGGCGGCCACCAATGGCGGCGACGCGGACAGGCTGGGCGTCACCGGCTTTTGCTGGGGCGGGCGCGCCGCCTGGCTTTATGCCGCCCATAACCCCAAGCTGAGGGCGGCGGTGGCCTGGTACGGCCGGCTGGTGGGCAACACCACGCCCGAGACACCCAAGCAACCCGTCGATGTCGCCGCCGGTCTGCTGGCGCCGGTGCTGGGCCTCTATGGCGGCGCCGACCAGGGCATTCCCCAGGACAGCGTCGAGAAGATGCGGGCGGCGGTCAAACTGGCCCAGGTCAGGGCGGAGATCGTGGTCTATCCCGACGCCCCTCACGCCTTCCACGCCGATTACCGCCCCTCCTACCGCGAGGCGCCGGCCAGGGACGGCTGGGCCAAGGCCCTGGCCTGGTTCA
Organism: Paramagnetospirillum sp.; assembly: GCF_058402745.1. NCBI lineage: Bacteria > Pseudomonadati > Pseudomonadota > Alphaproteobacteria > Rhodospirillales > Magnetospirillaceae > Paramagnetospirillum > Paramagnetospirillum sp. The sequence continues at coordinate 509,480 of NZ_JBZVFI010000018.1, read as the reverse complement.
AGGCCAACGGCGTGGGGTAAAGAAGGACGGGATGAGGACGGGTGGGCCTCAGCCCCGCCCGTCTCCGGGCGGCATCAAGGTGCGCAGCGTCGCCTCCAGGCCCAGGGCCAGGGCTTCCTGCACTTCGGCCGACTGGGCGGCGATGGCGGCGGCGATGCTGCCCAGGGGGTCGTCCCGAAGCAATTCATGCCCGGACGAGGTGAGTTCCAGGCGGTTGCGGCGGCGGTCGCCCAGTTCGGGCAGGCGTTCCACCAGGCCCTTGCGCACCAGGGCGGCCACCGTCTGGCTGGCGGTGCCGCTGGTGGTGGCATGGTAGTGGGCGAAGGCGGTGACGGTGCGCGATTCGGGCACGGCGTCGGCAAGGTAACGCAGCGCGCTCCACTGGGCGGGATTCAAGCCGCCGGCAAAGGCCGCCCCGTTGGCCAGCCGCACGATCTGCGCCATGGCCTCCGCGGCCGCGCGGGCCGAGAAGCGTAATCTGCTGTTACCGTCCATCATGATTCATCATCGCACGGGCTTTTGTGCGGCGCAACGGAGCGAGAGGTTATTGAACGCTAGAGCATCGGACCTGAAATCTGAATCGCAGGGGATTCCCTTGTAGGCGAAAAAGTGATTCAACCTCATTGGAGGTGGATCATGGGCAAATGGCTATCATCAGATCTTCGGGTCCGTGTTTACGGTAAGATCGAACACGGCGAATCGCGGCGAGCGGCGGCTCGGCATTTTGGAGTGAGCGCCGCGACCAGCGTCCGTCTTGCACAACGGATGGCGGCGACGGGTTCGTTGGAGCCCTTGCGGCAAGGCCGTCCGCCGGGCGGTGGTAAGCTGGCGGCCTTTGCCGCTCTTCTGACCGGCTGGGTGGAGGCGCAAGGCGACATCACGATGCCGGAACTGGCGGCCAAGCTGAAGGCCGAATGCGGCGTCACGGCCCACCCGGCGTCACTCTCGCGGTTTCTGATCGGGCAAGGCTTCAGCGTCAAAAAAAACGCTGCTGGCCACCGAAGCCGGTCGCGATGATGTGGTGGCGGAGCGCCGGACCTGGCTGAGCCACCGCCAGCCCCGGATGTGCCAGGAGCCTCACCGGCTGGCGTTCATCGACGAGACCGCCACCACCACCAAGATGACCCGGTTGCGGGGACGGGCACCGCGAGGGCAACGGTTCAAGGCCCGCGCGCCATTCGGCCACTGGGGAACCCAAACCTTCATCGCCGCCTTGCGCTGTGACGGTCTGACGGCACCCTGGATCATAAACGGCCCCATGAACCGACAAACCTTCGAGGTCTACGTCGAGACCCAACTGGCCCCGACGCTCCAGCCGGGCGACGTCGTCATCCTCGACAACCTCTCCAGCCATAAAAGCGAGAAGGCCAAGGCCATCCTCAAGGAGAGAGGCGCCTGGTTCCTGTTCCTACCCCCATACAGCCCAGACCTAAACCCAATCGAGATGGCCTTTGCCAAACTCAAGGCTCATCTCCGACGGATCGGCGCGCGCACCATCGACGACCTCTGGAAGGCCGTCGGCAATATCTGCGATCTCTACACCCCAGACGAATGCTGGAACTACCTCAGGGAAGCCGGGTATGTTTCAGATTAAACGCACGCCGCTCTAATTCGTTCGACACACCCTTTTGACATAAGGAACAGGGCATCCTGGGGAGAATCCCCCCGCATGGCCCGGTCGGGGTCCTCCCGCGAATAGAGGCCGCGCAGCACCCGCCCGGCGATGCCGTGGCTGACCGCCACCACCTTGTCGCCCGGCCGCAGGTCGGCCAGCCAGTCGGTCAGTCGCGCCGTCACCGCCTGATGGCTTTCGCCGCCGGGGCAGTGGAACACCCAGTGATCCAGGCCCTCGCCCTCCATCATGCCGGGATGCCCGGCCGCCAGTTCGGCCTTGGAAAGGCCGGACCACTGGCCGGTGTGAACCTCGCGCAGGCGCTGGTCGAAGGTGATGGCGCGGAAATCCAGCCCGGCCACCTCGCACAGGATGCCGGTGGTCTGGACGCAGCGGCCCAGCGGGCTGGACACCACCCGCCACTGCTCCCGGTCGCCGAGGATGTCGCGCAGCCGCAATCCGTAGGCCCGCGCCTGGGCCGCCCCCTTGGGGGTCAGCGGCGAATCGCCGTGACCCTGGACGCGGCCCTCGCGGTTCCAGCGGGTTTCCCCGTGGCGGACGAGGATGATGGTCGGCATCAGTCGGCGGAAACCTGGGATTTGTCCCCGAACGCTTCGTACAAGATTGCCGCGAAGCTGCACAGCCAGTCATGGTGGATGGGCTCGTGCCTGAGGAGATTGAACTTTATGTCCAGTTCCAGGTCTTCCGGGACGCGCTCCACCTCGACGAACAGAAAGGTGCACATGGCGCGGTAGGCGAAGGCTGCCGAACTGTAAGCCTCGATGGCCGAACCCACCGCGGCGGCGGGAAAGCCGAAAAGTGATTTCAGGTCGTTGAAGGACAGGATCGTCTCGACCATCAGCGCCGCAATCTTGGTCTGATTGATCTTCTCGTCCGGCGCAAAGCCATGCTGCGCCTTGAAGGTGGCAACCCTGGTGAAATAGGAATCGACGATGGCGTCCAGCAAGGTGTGCCGATTGTGGAAGGTTACAGGTTCCTCGAGACCGAACTCCTCCGAGAGGCTTCCCGACAGAGCCTCGGCCACCTGCTCCCCGACCCGCGCCAGGGTGGTCCGCCTCTGCAGGCGGCGGCTATCCCCCGACACCATGGACCGTCACTCGTTCGGCAGAGTGCGGAGAAGCCGGGCGATCATTCTCTTTTCGCGCTGCACATAGGCATCGTGCGTGCGGTCGAGGTAGACGACCGCCTTGCCATCTGGAAATGTCGGCGAGGAATTCTTCAAAGTCCAATGGGCAAGGACGCTTGCCGGAGGAATCGGCCGCTTCTGCGGCACCTGGGAAACGGCGTCGGTCATGGCCTTCTCTTGCTTCCGCGTGCAGGGAATGCGATTCCGTCGCAATTGCGGCACACTCCCTCAACCCGATTCATCACCTTAGTGACATTCACCCTTCGCGTCAAGACCATCAGCCCCGAAGCTCGCCGCCGGTGGCCTTGGCCACCGCCGCGACGATCTTCGCGCCCACCGCCTCGATCTCCTCGTCGGTCAGCGTCTTTTCGCTGGGTTGCAAGGTCACGGTGATGGCCAGCGACTTCTTGCCCGGCGCCATCTTGTCGCCCTCGTAGAGGTCGAACACCGCCACGTCGGTGATCAGCGCCTTGTCGGCGTTCCTGGCGGCGCGCACCACCGTGTCGGCCGCCACGCCCGAATCCAGGGTGAAGGCGAAGTCGCGGTCGAGCGGCTGCAGGGCCGAGGCCTTGAGCAGCGGCTTGGCCTTGGTCGCCTTGGCCTTCTGCGCCGGCAGGGCCTCCAGGAACAGCTCGAAGCCGACCACCGGACCCTTGACGTCCAGCTGGGCCAGGATGCCCGGGTGAATCTCGCCGAAGAAGCCCACCGGCTTGTTGCCGAGCTTGCATGTGCCCGAGCGGCCGGGGTGGTACCAGGCGGGAGCCTCGGCCACCACCTGGAGCGAGTCGGGATTGGCCCCGGCGGCCGCCACGGCGGCCAGGATGTCGGCCTTGGCGTCGAAGGCGTCCACGGGCCGCGCCGGCTCGGCCCAGTGGCGGCCACGGGCCTTGCCGGCACGGATGCCGGCGGCCACCAGACGCTGCTGGCCGGGCTCGGGGCCGTCGAATTGCGGCCCCAGCTCGAACAGGCCCAGATCCTTCATGCCGCGATCGGCGTTGCGGCCGGCCGCCGTCACCAGATTGGGCAGCACCGAGGGACGCATGACGTCGAGATCGGCGGAAATGGGATTGGCCAGATGCATTTCCGGGGCGCCGCCGCCGAACATCACGGCCTGGGCCTCGGGCAGGAACGACCAGGTCACCGTCTCCACCAGCCCGCGCGTCGCCAGCTGGCGGCGCACCCAGCCGGAACGGCGCTGGCCCGGCGTCAGCACGGGCTTGGGCATGGCCGGGCGCGGCATGGGGGTGGCGGGGATGTTGTCGTAGCCGTTGATGCGGATGACCTCTTCCACCAGATCGTGCTCGGCGGTGATGTCGCCGCGCCAGGACGGCGGGTTGACCAGCAGGCCGTCGGCATGCTCGGCCACGGCGCAGCCGAGATCGTTGAGGATGGCCTCCATGCGGGCGGTGGGCACCTCGACGCCGCCCAGCTCGGCGACGCGGCCGGGACGCAGCACGATGGATTTCTGCCAGTCGGGCTCGGTGCCGGCGATCACCGCTTCCGAGGCCTCGCCGCCGCACAGATCGAGGATCATGCGGGTGGCCAGCTCCATGGAGGCGACCACGAAGGCGGGATCGACGCCGCGCTCGAAGCGGAAGCGGGCGTCGGACAGGACATCCAGCTTGCGCCCGGTGGCGGCGGTGCGGATGGGGTCGAAATAGGCGGCTTCCAGGAAGACCTCGGTGGTGGACCCGGTGCAGCCCGAATGCTCGCCGCCCAGGATTCCGCCCAGGGCCTCGGGGCCGTTCTCGTCGGCGATGACCGTCATGCCGGCTTCCAGCGTGTAGGTCTTGCCGTTGAGGCCGGCCAGGGTCTCGCCGTCACGGGCCAGCCGGGCGCGGATGTCGCCCTTGACCTTGGCGGCGTCGAAGACGTGCAGCGGGCGGCACAGGTCGTAGGCGAAGAAATTGGTGATGTCCACCAGGGCCGAGATGGGCCGCAGGCCGATGGCGGTGAGCCTGTCCTTCAGCCATTGGGGGGACTCGCCATTCCTGACGCCCCGGATCAGGCGGCCGGCGAACAGCGGGCAGGCATTGGCGGCCTCGGGCGGGAACTCCAGGCGCACGCCGATGGGGCTCTTGAAGCTGCCGGGCACCGGCTCGACCTTCAGGGGCTTCAGCGTGCCGATGCCGAAGGCGGCCAGATCGCGGGCGATGCCGCGCACCCCCAGGCAATCGACCCGGTTGGGAGTCACCGAGATCTCGATCATGGGATCGAAGCTCATGACGTCCAGCAGTCTGGCGCCCACCGGGGAATCGGCGTCCAGTTCGGCGATGCCGTCGTGGTCCTCGCCCAGCTTGAGTTCGCGCCACGAGCACATCATGCCCTGGCTTTCCACGCCCCTGACCTTGCCCTTCTTCAGCACGTCGCCGGTGACGGGGATGGTGGTGCCCGGCTGGGCCAGGATGACCTTGAGCCCGGCCCGCGCGTTGGGGGCGCCGCACACCACCTGGAGGATGCCCGAGCCGCTGTCCACCTTGCACAGCTTCAGCTTGTCGGCGTCGGGGTGCTTCTCGGCCTCGAGAACATGGCCGACCACGAAGCCGCCCAGATGCTTGGAGGGATCGTCGATGCCCTCGACCTCGAGGCCGATGGCGGTGAGGCCCACTTCGATCTCGGCCAGGGTGGCGGTGGTGTCGAGATGGGTCTTCAGCCAGTCCAGCGTGAACTTCATCGGGTCAGCCCTCCCGCCAGCGTGGGAACGTCCAAGGGCACGAAGCCGTAATGCTTCAGCCACCGGAGATCGGAATCGAAGAAGGTGCGCAGATCGGGGATGCCGTATTTCAGCATGGCCATGCGCTCGACGCCCATGCCGAAGGCGAAGCCCTGGTAGCGGTCGGGGTCGATGCCGCAATTCCTGAGCACGTTGGGATGGACCATGCCCGAGCCGCCGATTTCCAGCCAGCCGGCGCCGGGTCCGATCTTCAGCTCGCCGCCTTCGCGCGAACAGCCGATATCCACCTCGGCCGAGGGCTCGGTGAAGGGGAAGAAGCTGGGGCGGAAGCGCACCGGCACGTCGTCCACCTCGAAGAAGGCGCGGACGAATTCTAAGAGGCAGCCCTTGAGATGGCCCATATGGGTGATCTCGTCGATGACCAGACCCTCGATCTGATGGAACATCGGGGTGTGGGTCATGTCCGAGTCGCAGCGATAGGTGCGGCCCGGGGCGATGATGCGGATGGGGGGCTTGTTGGCCACCATGGTGCGGATCTGCACCGGGCTGGTATGGGTGCGCAGCAGGTGGCGGCCGCCGTCGGGCTTCTCGCCGAAATAGAAGGTGTCGTGCATCTGCCGCGCCGGATGCTCGGGCGGAATGTTCAGCGCGTTGAAATTGTGGAAGTCGTCCTCGATGTCCGGACCTTCCGCCACGTCGAAGCCCATCTGGGCGAAGATGGCGGCCATCTCGTCCATCACCTGGGAGATGGGGTGGATGCGCCCCAGGGATTCGGGCCGGGACGGCAGGGTGACGTCGATGCGCTCGCGCGCCAGGCGTTCGTCGAGCGCCTTGGCCTCCAGGCCGGCCTTGGCGGCGGCGAGAGCTCCCTCGATCTCGTCGCGGGCGGCGTTGAGCGCCGCGCCGGCGGCCTTGCGCTCGTCGGGGCCCATGGCGCCCAGGGTCTTCATCAGGCCGGTGATGCTGCCCTTCTTGCCCAGCGCGGCGACGCGGGCGGCGTCCAGCTGGTCGAGCGTGGTGGCGGCGGCCAATTCGGCCAGGGCTTGCGCGCGGAGTTTGTCGAGGTCCTGCATGTCTCTCGTTCCCCAAAGACAGGAAAAGGGGCCGCCCCGATCGGGCCGGCCCCTCTCCAACACATTGCTTCCCGGCGGGAAGTCCTACCGGAGGGCGGCCTGAGCCTTTTCCACCAGCGACTTGAACGCATCGGGCTCGCGGATGGCGATATCGGACAGCACCTTGCGGTCGAGCGCGATACCGGCCTTCTTCAGGCCGTCCATGAAACGCGAATACGGCAGGCCGTTGGCGCGGGCGCCGGCGTTGATGCGCTGAATCCACAGCGCGCGGAAATTGCGCTTCTTGGCGCGGCGGTCGCGATAGGCGTACCGCAGGGCCTTCTCGACCTTCTGGATCGCAACGCGGAAGCAGGTGCTGGACCGGCCGCGATAGCCCTTGGCGAGCTTGAGAATCTTCTTGTGACGGGCGTGCGTGGTGACGCCCCGCTTGACGCGAGCCATTTATCAGCCTCCGTTCGGCAGGAAGTACTTCTTGACGTTGTCCCCGTCCGTCTTGAACAGGACGAAGGTGCCGCGCGCCTGGCGCTTCATCTTCTGGGACTTCGCCGACAGGCAGTGACGCTTGAACGCCACGTTGCCCTTCACCTTGCCGGTGCCGGTGAGCTTGAACCGCTTCTTGGCGGAGCTCTTGGTCTTCATCTTGGGCATTTGCGCTTATCCTTAGTCTGAATGGTTCAGCGACGAGGAACGGCAAGGCAGCCCTGACAGCCTTGTCCGCTCAGGAAGGGGACGCTTATAGCTTGGGCGATACGGGAATGCAAGCGGCCGGAATCACTTTCCCTCACTTCCGGTTCACCAGCCAGATGCCCGCCGCCACCAGCACCATGGCGCCGCCAAGGCCCCAGGTCAGGCGCTCGCCCAGCAGCCATGAACCGAACAGCAGGCCGAACAGAGGGGTGAGGAAGGCGAAGGCCGACAGCCTGGTGGCGGGATAGCGCGAGATCAGCCAGAACCACGTCAGGTACGAGGCGAAGGCGACGATCACGATCTGGAACGCCACCGAGGCCCAGACCAGGGCGGACGGCGTGCCGATCACTCCCGCCTCGCCCAGGGCCAGGGAGGCCAGGGGCAGGGCGACCGCCGAGACGGCCAGCTGGTAGAACAGGGTCTTGCTGGCGCGGACCGTGGCCAGCCGGGTGGTGCGGATGACCACCGTGGTGGCGCCCCACATGACCGCCGCCACCAGCAGCATGACGTCGCCGATCATCTGGCGGGAATCGGGCAGCGACAGGTTGTCGCCGAAGGCCAGCACGATGCCGGCGAAGGCGCAGAGCAGCCCCACGACCTGATTGCGGGTCAGACGCTCGGCCGGAACCAGCCAATGCAATCCCACCGCCACCACGAAAGGCGCGGTGTAGAGGAACACCACGGCGCGCGACGCCGGGGTGTATTCCAGCCCCCAGAAGATCAGGGCGAACTCGCCCGCGAACAGCAGGCCGGCCGCCAGCCCGGCCCGGAACGAGCCGTCGGCGTCGAACAGCCGGACGCCCTTGAACCGGCACCAGATCATCAGCAGCAGCACCGCCCCCGCCGACCGGATGCCCGCCTGCAGCACCGGCGAGATGCCGGCATTGGCCACCTTGGCCGCCACCTGGTTGAGGCCCCACAACGCGCACAGCCCGACCATCAGGGTCATGGCCAGGGCGTCGAGATGGGTGTGGCGTTGGGGAGTCACGCCACCTCCAGATCGAAGGCCGCCGCCATCAGGGCGCTTGTATAGGCGGTCTTGGGAGCCTTGAACAGGTCCTCGGCCCGGCCGGCCTCCACCACCTTGCCGTCCTTCATCACCATCAGGTCGTCGGCCAGCGCGCGCACCACCCGCAGGTCGTGGCTGATGAACAGATAGGCCAGGGAATGCCGGGCCTGGAGGTCGCGCAAGAGATCGACGATCTGTGCCTGGACCGAGACGTCCAGCGCGCTGGTGGGCTCGTCCAGCACGATGAACCTGGGCTTGAGCACCAGGGCGCGGGCGATGGCGATGCGCTGGCGCTGGCCGCCCGAGAATTCGTGGGGATAGCGGTCCCTGGTGGCGGGGTCGAGGCCCACCTCGGCCAGGGCCTCGGCGATCAGCCGCTCGCGCTCGGGCGTGGGCATGGCGGGCTCGTGCACCTCGAGTCCCTCGCCGACGATGTCGCCCACCGACATGCGGGGGCTGAGCGAGCCGTAGGGGTCCTGGAACACCATCTGCATCTGGCGGCGCAGCGGGCGCAGCGCGCCGGCACCCATGGACTGGATCGCCGTGCCGCCGAAGACGATCTCGCCCTCGGAGTCCAGCAGCCGCAACAGCGCCAGGCCCAAGGTTGTCTTGCCCGAGCCCGATTCCCCCACCACGCCGATGGTGTGGCCGCGCCTCAATTCCAGGCTGACTCCGTCCACCGCCTTGACGTGGCCGATGGTCCGGCGCCAAAGGCCCGCCTTGAGGGGAAACCATACCCTGAGGTCGCGGGCGGCCATCACCACCGGCTCGCCCTCCGGCGGACGATGGGGCTTGCCCTTGGGCTCGGCGGCGAGCAGGCGCCGGGTGTAGGGGTGCTCCGGCGCGTCGAACACCCGGGGCAGCGGGCCGGCCTCGACGATCTCGCCCCCGTTCATGACGCACACCCTATCGGCCATCTTGCGCACGATGCCGAGATCGTGGGTGATGAACAGCAGGGCCATGCCGAGCCGGGCCTGGAGGTCCTTCAGCAGCGCCAGGATCTGCGCCTGGATGGTGACGTCCAGCGCCGTGGTGGGCTCGTCGGCGATGAGGATGTCGGGTTCGCCGGCCAGGGCCATGGCGATCATCACCCTTTGCCGCTGGCCGCCCGACAGTTCGTGGGGAAGGGCCGACAGGCGCTTCTCCGGCTCGGGAATGCCCACCAGGGACAGCAGTTCCACCACCCTCGACCGCAATTCCGCGCCCCTGAGGCCCAGATGCAGTTCCAAAACCTCGCCCACCTGCTTCTCGATGGAATGCAGGGGGTTGAGCGAGGTCATGGGTTCCTGGAACACCATGGCGATACGGCCGCCGCGCACCTTGCGCAAGGCGGGTTCCGGCGCGCCCACCAGCTCGGCGCCGTCCAGACGGATGGAGCCCTTGGGGTGCGCGGCGCGGGGATAGGGCAGCAATTGCAGGATGGACAGCGCCGTCACCGACTTGCCCGAGCCGCTTTCCCCCACCAGGGCGAGGGTCTCGCCCTTGTTCAGCGAGAAGGACACGCCCTTGACCGCCTGGACGGGGCCGAAGCTCACCGCCAGATCGTCGACGACCAGGAGAGGGGGGTTTTCACTCATCACGTCGTCTTCCTCGGGTCAAAGGCGTCGCGCACCGCTTCACCGACGAAGACCAGCAGCGACAGCAGGGTAGCGACCACCACGAAGCCGGTCAGGCCCAGCCAGGGGGCCTGGAGGTTCTCCTTGCCCTGGCGCAACAGGTCACCCAGCGACGCCGAGCCGGGCGGCAGCCCCAGGCCGAGGAAATCCAGCGCGGTCAGCGACACGATGGAGGAATTCAAGATGAACGGCATGAAGGTCACTGTGGCCACCATGGCGTTGGGCAGCACGTGTCGCACCATGATGCGGGCATCGCTCATGCCCAGCGTGCGGGCGGCACGGACGTAATCGAAGTTGCGGGCGCGCAGGAACTCGGCCCGGACCACGCCCACCAGATTGGTCCACGAAAACAGCACGAGGACCAGCAACAGCGTCCAGAAGCCCGGCTTGATGATGGAGGCGATGATGATCAGGATCAGCAATTCCGGCAGCCCGCCCCAGATTTCCAGAAAGCGCTGGAAGGCCAGATCCACCTTGCCGCCGAAATAGCCCTGCACCGCGCCGGCCGCCACGCCGATCACCGTGCTGACCAGGGTGAGCGCCAGCCCGAAGCAGATGGACAGGCGAAGCCCATAGATCAGCCGAGCCAGCACGTCGCGGCCCTGGTCGTCGGTGCCCAGCCAGTTCCGGGGCGAGGGCGGCGAGGGATGCTTGGCCAGCGGGTCGTAATTGATGGCGCGGTAATCGTAGCGAACCGGCGGCCACAGGGCCCAGCCCTTCTCGGCGATCTTCGCCACGACGTAGGGATCGCGGTAATCGGCGTAGGTCTTGAAGTCGCCGCCGAAGGTCACCTCGGGGTAGTCCTTGACCATGGGGAAATACAAGGCACCGTCATAGCGCACCATGATGGGCCGGTCGTTGGCCACCAGCTCGGCCCCGAGCGTCACCAGGAACAGGGCCAGGAAGATCCACAGGGACCAGAACCCCCGCCGGTTGCGGCAGAAGGCGTCGAGGCGGCGGCGGTCCAGCGGTGTCAGGTGCATGGGGGCCTCCCAACCTGCCCCTCTCCCGCAAGGCGGGAGAGGGAGGGGCCCGAAGCGCAGCTTTGGGAGGGTGAGGGATCAATGCTAGAGTCCCACACATGCCCAACCGCCAAGCCCGAATGCTGCGACGAGACATGACCGACGCCGAACGCCGCCTGTGGTCGGCGCTGCGCGATCGACGCATCGCCGGACATAAGTTCCGGCGCCAGCACCCGGTCGGCCCCTACATCCTCGACTTCGCCTGCGTCGAGCTGCGTCTGGCCATCGAGGCGGATGGCGGACAGCACGCCGACAGCGTACGCGATGCGCGCCGGACGGCATGGCTGGCGGGCGAGGGCTGGCGGGTGCTGCGCTTCTGGAACAACGACATCCTTGGCAATATCGAGGGCGTGGCGGCACGGATTCAGGAGGCGCTGGAAATCCCTCACCCTCCCACCCCTTGAGGGGTGGGCCCCTCCCTCTCCCACTGGCGCGGGAGAGGGGCTTTTCGGCAGCCTCGTTCTCATCCCCCCCTCCCCTCGAAATCGATGCGGGGATCGACCCAGTGGTAGGTGAGGTCGCTGGCCAGGTTGAGCACCAGACCCAGCAGGGAGAAGGCGTACAGCGTGCCGAACATCACCGGGTAATCGCGGTTGCTCACCGCCTCGAAACCCAACAGGCCGATGCCGTCCAGCGAGAAGATGATCTCGACCAGCACCGAGCCGGTGAAGAGAATTCCCACCAGGGCGCGGGGAAAGCCCGCCACGATCAGCAGCATGGCGTTCCTGAAGATGTGGCCGTAGAGGATGCGTCGCTCCGACAGGCCCTTGGCCCTGGCGGTGACCACGTACTGCTTGTTGATCTCCTCCAGGAAGGAGTTCTTGGTCAGCATGGTGAGACCCGCGAATCCGCCAACCACCAACGCGGTTACGGGCAGCGCCAGGTGCCAGAAGTAATCGGCGGCGCGGGCCGCCAGGGACGCGCCCTCCATGCCGGGCGAGGTGAGGCCGCGCAACGGGAACCACGACAGATAGGTGCCGCCGGCGAACAGGACGATCAGGGCGATGGCGAACAGGAAGCCCGGCACGGCATAGCCGATGATCACCGCCCACGAGGTGGCGACGTCGAAGCGCGAGCCGTCGCGCCGCGCCTTCCAGATGCCGAGCGGTATGGAGACCAGATAGATGATCAGCGTGCTCCACAGGCCGAGGGAAATGGAGGTGGGCATCTTCTCCAGGACCAGTCCCACCACCGAGACGTCGCGGTAGAAGCTCTTGCCAAAATCGAAGCGGGCGTACTGGCCCATCATCAGCCAGAACCGCTCGTGCGCCGGCTTGTCGAAGCCGAACTGCTTCTCGATCTCCTTGATGAAGTCGGGCGACAGCCCTTGGGCGCCGCGATAGGCCCCCTGGCTGCCCTGGCCGGGCGGCGGCTTGGCCTGGACGGTCTCGCCCGAACCGGTGCCCGAGACGCGGGCGGCGGCGTCCACGGCGGTGCCCTGCAGCCTGGAGATCATCAGCTCCACCGGCCCGCCGGGGGCGAACTGCACCACGGTGAAGTTGATCAGCATGATGCCGAACAGGGTCAGCGGGATCAGCAGCAGACGGCGCAGCGTGTAGGCGATCATTTCTTCACCCACCAGGTCATCAGCTGCACCCCGTTGGCCGGCGTCACCTCGGGCATGCCGAACTTGTCCCACCAGACGAGGCGGTCGAGACCGAGGTGCCATTGCGGAATGACGTAGTCGTTCCACAGCAGCACCCGGTCCAGCGCCCGGGTACGGGCCACCAGGGCTTCCCGGTCAGGCGCCGAGATCACCTGCTCGATCAGGGTGTCGATGGCCGGGTTCTTGATGCCGGCCAGATTCTGGCCGCCCGCCGCGTCGGCGGAATCGCTCCCCCAGAAGCCCAGCTGTTCGTTGCCCGGCGACTGGGACTGACCCCAAACATGCACCACCATGTCGAAATCGAAGTGGTCGAGGCGGTTCTTGTACTGGGCGGTGTCGACGGTGCGCACGGATGCCTCGATGCCGAGGCGGGCCAGATTGCGGGCGAAGGGCAGCGTGATGCGCTCCCATGCCGGCTGGACCAGCAGGATCTCGAAGGCGAAGGGCCTGCCGTCCTTGACCAGCTTGCCGTCCACCACGTCCCAGCCGGCCTCTTCCAGCAGTTTCATGGCGGCGCGGAGATTGGGGCGGATGTTGCCGTCGCCATCGGTGGCGGGAGGCTTGAACTCGGTGGTGAACACCTCGGGCGGGATCTGGCCGCGCAGGGGCTCCAGCACCTTCAGCTCGGCGGCGGACGGCAGGCCCGTGGCGGCCAGTTCCGAATTGGCGAAATACGAGCCGGTGCGCTTGTACTGGCCATGGAACAGGGTCTTGTTGGTCCACTCGAAATCGAAGGCCAGGGCCAGGGCGCGCCGCACCCGGACATCGGCGAACAGGGGGCGGCGCAGGTTGAAGGCATAGCCCTGCATGCCGGCCGGGCGCTGGTTGGCGAAGGCCTGCTTCCGGCCCCGGCCGTCCTTCAGCGCCCCCCAATCCTCGTAGGCGGTGGCCCATTTCTTGGCCTCGTTCTCGGCCCGCCAGTCGTACTCGCCGCCCTTGAACGCCTCCAGCGCCACGGTGGTGTCGCGGTAGGAATCATAGCGGATACGGTCGAAATTGTGCTCGCCCCTGCGGACGGGCAGGTCGGCGCCCCAGTAATCCTTGACCCGCTCGAAGGTGATGGTGCGCTGGGTCTCGAAACCGGCTATCCGGTAGGGACCGCTGCCCAAGGGCGGTTCCAGCGTGGTGGCGGCGAAGTCGCGGCCCTGCCAGTAGTGCCTGGGCAGAATGGGCAACTGCCCGACGATGAGGGGAAGCTCGCGGTTGTCGCCGGGCTTGAAGGCAAAGCGCACCCGGCGCGGTCCCAGCACCTCCACCTTGTCCACGGCGGCGTAGTAGAAGCGGTAGCGGGGATGGCCCTTGGTCTTCAGGATCTCGAACGAGAACGCCACGTCCTCGGCGGTGATGGGCTTGCCGTCATGCCAGCGGGCCTTGGGCCGCAGGTTGAACACCACCCAGGAGCGGTCGGCGGGCACCTCCACCGTCTCGGCGATCAGGCCGTACTCGGAGAACGCCTCGTCGGCCGACGACACCATCAGCGTCTCGAACGGCAGATCGGCCCCGGCCGGCGGGTCGCCCTTGACGATGAAGGGATTGAGATTGTCCCAGCCGCCGATCTCGGCCAGCCGGATCTCGCCGCCCTTGGGGGCATTGGGATTGACGTAATCGAAATGCTTGAAGCCCGGCCCGTATTTGGGCGCGCCGTGCATGGCCAGCCCGTGCACCGGCACCACCGTCTCGGCGGCGGCGGGGGCGGCAAGCAGCAGGCAAAGGGCGAGGATCAGGGGACGCATGGGGCCAGAGTTTGGGGCCAAGCGCGGCTTGGAGCAAGGGGGGCGTTACCTCGTCACGAACGGCGGCACCCGTCCGACCAGGGCTTCCAGCATCACCAGTTCCTCGTCGGTGTGGTTGGTGACCATATAGGGCTCCATCACCGGCTGGCGTCCGGGACCGAAGACGCGGCGGGGCGCGTCGTGGTGGCGGGTCCGCACCTCCTCGGCCCTGTCCGGGGCCGCATCGGGCCTCAGCACCGCATGGCCGTAGCACAGGCAGATGTCGGTGATGGCCGGGCGGGCCTCGAGATAGGCGGCGGTGCCCCGGATACTCACGCTGGCGTGGGGAGTCTTCAGGGTGATGGCCTTGGGGCCGAACACCGACAGCAATCCGCCGTTCTCCAGATCGACCCGGCGCCCGGCCGGGCCATCGGCGACGGTCACCGCGCCATCGGAACGCAGCAGGAAGGCGTCGTCGCCCAGGGTGAACACCGCCTGCCCCCCCGGTCCGGTGGTGACCCGGTCGCCGGCGGCGACGGCGCTGCCCGCCTGGGCCGGCCGGCCATTGATCAGGACCGCGCCGCCGCTCTGGCGCAGGCTGCCGCCTTCGGGCGTCATGGCGGCGGCGGGGCGCAGGGCGCCGAAGGCCGCCAGGGCGGCCATGCCGGTCAGCAGACGGCGGCGGTTCGGTCCGGACTTGCCACAGGTACACATCGGACGGCATCTCCCCATGAAAAAGCCCCCTTCCGTCACCGGAAGGGGGCCTTCGTCGGTCTAACGTATTCGCAGCTTAGTACCGATAGGTTTCCGGCTTGAAGGGGCCTTCGACCGCCACGCCGATATAATCGGACTGCTTCTGGTTCAGCTTGGTGAGCGTGGCGCCCAGCTTGGCGAGGTGCAGCTTGGCCACCTTCTCGTCCAGGGTCTTGGGCAGGACGTAGACCTTCTTCTCGTACTTGCCGGGATTGGTGAAGATCTCGATCTGGGCCATCACCTGATTGGTGAACGAGGCGCTCATCACGAAGGAGGGGTGGCCGGTGGCGCAGCCCAGGTTGACCAGACGGCCCTCGGCCAGCAGCAGGATGCGGTTGCCGTTGGGGAACTTGATCTCGTCCACCTGCGGCTTGATGTTCTTCCATTCGAAGTTCTTCAGGCCGGCGACCTGAATCTCGGAATCGAAGTGGCCGATGTTGCAGACGATGGCGCGGTCCTTCATGGCCCGCATGTGATCGACGGTGATCACGTCCACGTTGCCGGTGGTGGTGACGAAGATGTCGCCGCGGGGCGCGGCCTCTTCCATGGTGGCGACCTCGTAGCCCTCCATGCAGGCCTGCAGCGCGCAGATGGGGTCGATCTCGGTGACGATGACGCGGCAGCCCTGCGACGCCAGCGACTCGGCCGAGCCCTTGCCCACGTCGCCGAAGCCGCAGACCACGGCGACCTTGCCGGCCAGCATGACGTCGGTGGCGCGGCGGATGCCGTCGACCAGCGATTCACGGCAGCCGTACTTGTTGTCGAACTTGGACTTGGTCACCGAATCGTTGACGTTGATGGCCGGCCACAGCAGGGTGCCCTTCTTCTCCATCTCGTAGAGACGGTGCACGCCGGTGGTGGTCTCCTCGGTCACGCCCTTGATGGCGGCGCCGTTGCGCGAATAGAAGGTCTTGTCGGACTCCAGCTTCTTCTTGATGGAGGCGAACAGGACTTCCTCTTCCTCGCAGGTCGGGTTGTTCAGCACCGAGATGTCCTTCTCGGCACGCATGCCCAGATGGATCAGCAGGGTGGCGTCGCCGCCGTCGTCCAGGATCATGTTGGGGCAGCCGCCGTCGGCCCACTCGAAGATGCGGTGGGTGTAGTCCCAGTACTCTTCCAGGGTCTCGCCCTTGACGGCGAACACCGGGATGCCGGCGGCGGCGATGGCGGCGGCGGCGTGGTCCTGGGTCGAGAAGATGTTGCACGACGCCCAGCGGATGTCGGCGCCCAGCGCCTTCAGCGTCTCGATCAGCACGCCGGTCTGGATGGTCATGTGCAGCGAACCGGCGATGCGCGCGCCCTTGAGCGGCTGCTGCGGGCCGAATTCCTCGCGGGTGGCCATCAGGCCGGGCATCTCGCTCTCGGCGATGTCCAGTTCCTTGCGGCCCCAATCGGCCAGGGAAATGTCGGCAACCTTGTAATCGGTGAAGGCGGTCATGGCGGTCCCTTGAGACATGATGTTCCAGCTGGGGCCTGTGTAGCAGGCCTTCGGCCAAAACGCAACATGATATAAAGATATCTTTATGTGGGTATGGGGCTTGAAGTGGCGATCAGCCCCTTCAAATCCTCCAGCTGGGCAATCTGGTCGTCCGTGATTCGCTCACCGATACGAAGGGCAACCAGGCCATCAAGACCGATAGGATGAGAGACGAAGCACAGCGATTCCGATTGCCAACGGAGCTTCAGCCCATGGGAATCGGCCAAGCCTTCAATGGCTTTGCGGGTCCACCATTGCGTCGTTTCACGGAGAACCTCGGCCTGGAAACGGCGTTCGATCTCGCGGGCCCAGACACCATCGAACCGCTGGCGCTCAGTCATCGGACTCTCTCTCCATATCCCAAGGAAAGCAGGCCGGCTCCTTCGGATCGGGCGCTCCCCAATGATCAAGCAATAGATGGGGAACGGTGCCGCTGTTGTCGAACACCAAGCACCGATCAACCCCATGCATGTAATACCAGCCTGCGCTGACCGCGACTCACGAAGGGGATTCCCAAGAAGGGCAGAATGTGAGTCACTCTGGCAAACAGCCGGAGATTTGCCGTGGCAGCGCCGATCCCCCTTCGCCTCGATTATGATGGTCCCGTCCTTCGGGCTCTTGCTCGTCGGTCGAGGGATGCTGACCAGACGCGTCGTCTTCTGGCGCTGGCGTCAATCTACGACGGTGGCAGCAGGAGATCGGCGGCCAAGCTGGGCGGGGTTGGCCTGCAAATTGTCCGGGATTGGGTTGTTCGGTTCAACACGCACGGCCCGGTTGGCCTGATCGACCGCAAGGCTCCTGGTCCGGTGTCGAAACTGAACACCGCCCAACGCCAGGCCTTGGTGGACAAAGTGGAGCGCGGCCCGATCCCGGCGGTGGATGGCGTCGTCCGCTGGCGGCTCAAGGATTTGGCCCTGTGGATTTTCGAGGATTTCGGCATCTCGCTGGATGAGACGACGCTGGGGCGGGAACTGAAGGCCCTGGGCTTCCGCAAGCTGTCGGCCCGCCCCCGCCATCATGCCCAGAACGGCGATGCCGTCGAGGATTTTAAAAAAGTTTCCCCTCCGAGCTGGCGGCGATCCGGGCCAAGCTGCCTCACGGAACCGACGTAGAGGTCTGGTGGCAGGACGAGGCCAGGGTCGGGCAGAAAAACAAGATCACGCGGCGGTGGGCCAAGCGGGGAACACGCCCCTCGGCTCCCCATGACCAGCGCACCCAGTCCGCCTACATCTTCGGCGCCATCTGCCCCGAGCGCGGCGTCGGTGCCGCCCTGGTCCTGCCGCGCTGCGACACCCTGGCCATGCAGTGGCACCTGGATGAGATCGCATCCCAGGTGAGGCCGGGAGCCCACGCCGTCCTCATGCTCGATCAAGCGGGATGGCACACCACCGACAAGCTGACCGTGCCGGACAACATCACCATCCTACCTTTGCCGCCCCGCTCGCCGGAACTCAACCCGGTTGAGAACATCTGGCAGTTCATCCGCCAGAACTGGCTCTCCAACCGTGTCTTCGAATCCTACGATCAGATCATCGCTCTGTGCTGCCATGCCTGGAACAAGCTCATCGACCAGCCATGGAAAATCATCTCCATCGGTCGGCGCCAGTGGGCCCATGGGTTTTAGAGCGGCGTGCGTTTAATCTGAAACATACCCGGCTTCCCTGAGGTAGTTCCAGCATTCGTCTGGGGTGTAGAGATCGCAGATATTGCCGACGGCCTTCCAGAGGTCGTCGATGGTGCGCGCGCCGATCCGTCGGAGATGAGCCTTGAGTTTGGCAAAGGCCATCTCGATTGGGTTTAGGTCTGGGCTGTATGGGGGTAGGAACAGGAACCAGGCGCCTCTCTCCTTGAGGATGGCCTTGGCCTTCTCGCTTTTATGGCTGGAGAGGTTGTCGAGGATGACGACGTCGCCCGGCTGGAGCGTCGGGGCCAGTTGGGTCTCGACGTAGACCTCGAAGGTTTGTCGGTTCATGGGGCCGTTTATGATCCAGGGTGCCGTCAGACCGTCACAGCGCAAGGCGGCGATGAAGGTTTGGGTTCCCCAGTGGCCGAATGGCGCGCGGGCCTTGAACCGTTGCCCTCGCGGTGCCCGTCCCCGCAACCGGGTCATCTTGGTGGTGGTGGCGGTCTCGTCGATGAACGCCAGCCGGTGAGGCTCCTGGCACATCCGGGGCTGGCGGTGGCTCAGCCAGGTCCGGCGCTCCGCCACCACATCATCGCGACCGGCTTCGGTGGCCAGCAGCGTTTTTTTTGACGCTGAAGCCTTGCCCGATCAGAAACCGCGAGAGTGACGCCGGGTGGGCCGTGACGCCGCATTCGGCCTTCAGCTTGGCCGCCAGTTCCGGCATCGTGATGTCGCCTTGCGCCTCCACCCAGCCGGTCAGAAGAGCGGCAAAGGCCGCCAGCTTACCACCGCCCGGCGGACGGCCTTGCCGCAAGGGCTCCAACGAACCCGTCGCCGCCATCCGTTGTGCAAGACGGACGCTGGTCGCGGCGCTCACTCCAAAATGCCGAGCCGCCGCTCGCCGCGATTCGCCGTGTTCGATCTTACCGTAAACACGGACCCGAAGATCTGATGATAGCCATTTGCCCATGATCCACCTCCAATGAGGTTGAATCACTTTTTCGCCTACAAGGGAATCCCCTGCGATTCAGATTTCAGGTCCGATGCTCTAATCAATGCAGGTTGGTATAATGTGGGAGCAGTCCGCAAGACCGGACAAAGCGCCGTCGAATGTCCTCCTCGGGGATGTGATGGCCCCCCGAGGCGACGCGGCGAGCAACTCTGGCAACCGCCATGTCAGCGTTCTTCAGTCCCACGTACAGAAGTCCGACTCGCCAGAAATTGTTGCCAAAGACCCCACCGGTCTGAACCTGTTGGGCAATACGGAGATAGCGGCGGCTTGAAAGCGTCGTTTCCACGGCAAAGGACCGCCTGGCCGCGATGGAGAAATCGACGGCATCGATCAGCATCCTGGCCGCCATCACCTAAGCTCACGATCGAAGTGCAACACCCGCTATAATGGGTGCTGCGATGGGACAACGATACAATCAGCTCAGTCTGGATGAGCGGTGCGAGATTTACCGTCTGCATGCAGACGGTAAATCTCGGCGAGCCATTGCCCGGGCCTTGGGCCGGGCGGCGTCAACAATCAGCCGAGAGCTGGAGCGCAACAGTGGCGCCCAAGTCGGCTACAAGGTGGATTGGGCGATGATCCAGGCCCGCGCCCGGCGGCGGCGCAAGCTTTACAAACTGGAGCGCTCGAGCGCGCTCAGGAAACTGACCTTGGACGGCCTTGCGATGGGATGGTCCCCGGAGCAGATCGCCGGGCGGCTCGAGCTTGAGCAAGGTAGGCCGGTGATCAGCCACGAGTCAATTTACCGCTACATCTACTGGCGCGTGAACAGCCACAAGGACTATCTGCACCGGCTGCTGCCGCGCGCCAAGTTTCAGCGTGGCTGGCGTGGCCGCAAGGGCGGCAGCTCGGTGCATTTCATTCCCCAGCGAGTGCCGGTAGCCGAGCGTCCCGCCGAGGTCGCCGACCGGCGCCAGACCGGCCACTGGGAAGCCGATCTGATGCTGTTCTCCCGCTATCGCCAAGCCGTCCTGGTGGCGCACGAACGTAGCTCGCGCCTGCTTCTGCTCCGGCATCACCTCAGCAAAGCCGCCGAGCCAATCGCCGACAGCCTGACCGCCATGCTGCGGCGATTTCCTGCCGAGCAGCGCCGCACCATCACCTTCGATAACGGCTCTGAATTCGCGGCCCATCGCCGCCTGAAGACAAGGCTTCGCATGAAAACCTATTTCTGCGATCCCCATAGCCCCTGGCAGAAGGGCGGCGTCGAGAACGCCATCGGGCGAATGCGGCGGGGACTGCCGCGAAAAACAGATCTCGCGGCAGTTTCCCAGGCCGATCTGGACGACCTGGCCATGGACTACAACCTCACCCCGCGAAAGTGCCTCGGATATCGAACTCCGCTTGAGGCTTTCCTCGGAAAAGCCATCGATCTCGGTGTTGCACTTGAAATGTGAGTCCATCTCACCTGTGGTGCACGGAAGTCCACCAGTTCCTTGGCGATCTCATCGGCATTGAGAAAAACAGCCGTTTCCAGCGCTTCGCCCAGAATCGCCTTGGCCAGGGTGGTCTTGCCGGCTCCGTTGGGGCCGCCGATGATCCACATCCAGGGGCGTTCAGCCGGCATAACCTACTTCACCAGACTCACATTGGCCGTCCCCTCGGCGCCCATGAAGACGCAGAGGATGCGCACCGGCCGGTCGGTGAGGTTGATGCCCTTGTGGGGAACGGCCATGGTCTCCATCAGGGCCTGGCCCTGGGTGAAGGTGCGCCGGCCGTGCGACCCGTAATCCACCACCACCTCGCCCTCCAGGATGTAGGCGTACATGGGGGCGGGATGGAGATGCAGCGCCGCCTCTGAGTGGGGACCCAGGGTGACGATGGTGGAGGTGACCTTGGCCGGGCCGCTGTCGGGATAGCGGATGGGCTCGCCCATCACCGTGGTGGTGGTGGACAACAGCTCCACCGAGGGATAGGCCTGCTGCGCCCAGGCGGCCACAGGCCCCAGCAGCAGCATCACCGCCGCAAACAAGACACGCATGGCGTTTCCCCCTTATGCTTCAGCGACGTTCGAAATCGTCGAGCAACTGGCCGATCCGTCCCGAATCGGTCTGCTCCATGATGGTGCGGGCCAGGCCTTCCGCCGCGGCCAGCGACATGGCGCGGATGCGGTTCTTCACCACCGGCAGGTTCGACGTGGTCATGGACAGCTCGCGCAGGCCGAGCCCCAGCAGCAAGGGCGCGTAGCGCGGATCGCCGGCCATCTCGCCGCAGACGCTGACCGGGATGTTGGCCCGCTGGGCGGCCTGGGCGGTGAACTGGATCAGGCGCAGCACCGCCGGGTGCAATGGATTGTAGAGATGGGCCACCGCCTCGTCGGCGCGGTCGATGGCCAGGGTGTACTGCACCAGGTCGTTGGTGCCGATGGCGAAGAAATCGGCGTGCCAGGCGATGGCATCCGCCGACAGCGCCGCCCCGGGAATCTCGATCATGGCGCCCAGCGGCGGCAGGGGATCGGGCAGGGAAACCTTGGCCTTGCGCAGGCGACGCACCACCCGGTTCATGACCTCGCGGGTGGCGCGCAGCTCGCCCACCGTGGCGATCATGGGAATCAGGATGCGGACGGGGCCGTGAACCGACGCCCTCAGGATGGCGGCCAGCTGGGCCTCCAGCAGATCCTGGCGGGCCAGCCCCAGGCGAATGGCGCGCAGGCCCAGCGAGGGATTGGGGCCGATGGTGCAGCCCAAGGCGGGGGCCAGCTTGTCGCCGCCGGCGTCGAAGGTGCGCACCGTGACGGTCCGCCCGCCCATGCGCTCGATGACGTCCCTGAGGATACGGTACTGCTCGTCCTCGCTCGGCACGTCGTCGCGGTTCATGAACAGGAACTCGCTGCGCAGCAGGCCGATGCCCTCGGCCCCCGAATCCAGCACCGCTCCCACCTCGTTGGGCAGCTCCATGTTGGCCTGCAGCCCGATCCGCCCGCCGTCGCGGGTGACGGCCGGCACGTCCTTCAACCGGGCCAGCACGCGGCGCGCCTTCAGGAAGGCGGCGCGCTCACGGCGGTAGAAGGCCAGGGTCTCGGGCAGGGGATTGATCACCACCAGGCCGTTGGTGCCGTCGACGATCACCGTCTCGCCGCCCCTGACCCCGGTCAGCAGATCGGCGATGCCCAGCACCGAGGGCAGGCCCAGCGAGCGGGCCATGATGGCGGTGTGGCTTTCACTGCCGCCCACCGTGGCCGCCAGTCCGGCCACCAGGGCGGGATCGAGCAGGGCGGTGTCGGCGGGCGTCATCTCCTCGGCGACGATCACCGCATTCCTGGGCAGGGCCGTGAAGGGGCGATAGGCGGTGTTGGTCAGCGCGCGCAGCAGACGCCGGCCGATATCCTTGATGTCGGCGACGCGGGCGGCGAGGTAGGGATCCTCCATGGCCTCGAAGCCGCGGACGATCTCGTTGATTTCCTGCTGGACGGCAGCTTCGGCGTTGATGCGTTCGGTGCGGATGCGGCTTTCCACGCCCCTGAGCAGGCGCGAGCCGTGCAGCATCTGGCGGTAGGCGTCCAGCAGGTAGCCCAGTTCCTCGCCGGCGGCGCCGCCCAGGCGCCCCGCCTTGTCCTGCAACTGCTCCACCTGACGGCCGGCATTGGCGGCGGCCTCGGCGAAGCGGGCGCACTCGGCGTCCAGCCGGTTGGCGGCGATGCGCAATTCGGGCACGGCGATGGTGCCGGAATCGTGCAGATAAAGAGTCCCGATGGCGATGCCGCGCGACACGCCCAGGCCGTCGCGGACGATCTCCCCGCCGGACATGCCGGTCGGGTGGCTTCCCGCCCTGCTTCGTCCGCCCGCCGTGCCTCCCCCGCGCGTCGTCATGGACTTGGCGTCAGTCTTCGTCGAACTTGCGGTCGACCAGGTCGAACAAAGCCTCCATGGCTTCGGCGGCCTGGGCCCCGCTCACCTTCAGCTCGATGGAGCAGCCGGGTGCCGCGGCCAGCATCATCAGTCCCATGATGGACAGCCCCGACACCTCGGTGCCGCGATGGCCGACGGTGACCTGGGCATCGAAGGTGGCGGCCAGCTTGACGAACTTGGCGGCGGCCCGGGCGTGCAGCCCGCGCTGGTTGGTGATGGCGGCGGTGCGGACCAGCTCGCCGCCGGTATGGGTCACGTCCGACATTACTTGCGATCCTGGGTCAACAGCTTGGAAGCGACGTTGATGTACTTGCGTCCGGCCTCCTGGGCGCTGGCGACGGCGTCGGCCAGGGGCTCGGAATGGCGCACGCTGGCCAGCTTGATCAGCATGGGCAGGTTGACGCCGGCGATCACCTCGACCTTGGCCTTGTCCATGATGGAGATGGCCAGGTTGGACGGCGTGCCGCCGAACATGTCGGTCAGCACCACCACGCCGGCGCCGTCGTCGCAACGGGCCACGCTGGACAGAATGTCGTTGCGGCGCTGCTCCATGTCGTCGTCGGGGCCGATGCAGACCGCCCCGACATTGGGCTGCGGTCCGACCACGTGCTCGAGCGCGGCGACGAGTTCGTCGGCGAGCCGGCCGTGGGTGACGAGTACCAGTCCGATCATCTCAATCCCCCTTGAGCGGACAAGAGCCGGCCCCACCGGCCCCGATCCCGCTTGTCTTGCACAGTGACATCATGAACCCCCTTCGTCGAGTTCGCGATGGCGAAGCTCGACCCGTCCGCCGCGACGCTTCATCCAGTCGGTGAGGCGCTCGGCGATGGTGACGGAACGGTGACGGCCACCGGTGCAGCCGATGGCGATGGTGAGGTAGCTCTTGCCCTCGGCGGCGAAGCGCGGCAGCAGCGGCTCCAAGAGGCGGGTGAGCGAGTCGAGAAAGGGGCCGAAGGCCGGGTCGGCGGCCACGTATTCGGCCACCGCCGCGTCGCGGCCGGTCAGCGGCTTCAACTCGGGGACGTAATGGGGATTGGCCAGGAAGCGGGCGTCGAACACCAGGTCGGCCTCGCGCGGCAGGCCGTTGCGATAGGCGAAGGAGGTGACGAACACCACCAGGCCGCCGGCGCTTTCCAGTCCGAAATGCCCGGCCAGCACCCGCTTGAACTCGGCGGGCGGCTGATTGGTGGTATCGATCATCACGTCGGCGCGGGACCTGAGCGGCGAGACCAGGGCGCGCTCGTGGCGGATGCCGTCCAGCAGCGGCCGGTCCACCGCCATGGGATGGCGCCGCCGCGTCTCGGTGAAGCGACGGCACAGCACGTCGTCCTCGCAATCGAGGAACAGCAGGCGCACGTCCAGGCCGCTTTCGCCCATCAGGCGGTCCAGCGCCGCCAGGACCGGCTCCACCCCGAAATCGCGGGTGCGGATATCGACCCCCAGCGCCAGGGGCCGCGCCATGCCCTCGCCCGGGCGCGCCAGGCTGGCCGCCAGCGCCAGCGGCAGATTGTCCACCGCCTCCCAGCCCATGTCCTCCAGCGCCTTCAGGGCCATGGTCTTGCCCGCCCCGGACATGCCGGTGACGAAGACCACGCGGCTGCCGCCCGCCTGGGGGCTGGCCGGGGTCGAATCCGTCGGGCTGGAATGCAGGTCGCTCATCACGGCGGCATTATATCTCGCGTCGCGTCGCGCATCGCAAGGCGAACCTTCGCCGCCGCCGACGCCTCGAAGGGGGCCAGACACAGGTGCCGGAGCGCCAATCCCAGCAATTCCAAGGCGTTCGCTTCCGGCAGCCGTTCCACCTCGGATGGGGCGACCAGATCGATCACCAGATTCAGCGGCGCCCGCTCCAGATAGGGCATGCGAACCAGTCCCAGGCCGCGCACCTCGATCATGCCGGCGATGGTGGCGGGCGGGCGGGCGACCAGGATGTCTCCATCCCGCTCCAGCCGGGTCTGGTCGTCGGCCACCAGCAGGGCGCCGCCATCGATCAGCCTGAGCGCCAGATCCGACTTGCCGCTTCCGGAGGGGCCGCGCAGCAGGACGCCGCGCCCGCCGATAGCCACGCAGGTGCCGTGGACGAGAATCATGGTCGAAGGGTGACCGCGCCACCCGCCCGAGTCAAGCCGCGCCGGGAAGGACTCAGCGGGACGCCTTGCGGGCCACGGGTTGCACCGGATCCTGGCCGGAATAGAGCGGCCATTCCCCCGACGCCACCGCTTCCAGGGTGTCCGATTGCTGGCCCAGCCGGCTCTGGTAGATCCAGTAGCTGGTCATCACCCGCTGAACGAAGGCGCGGGTCTCGCGCGACGGCAGGCTTTCCACCAGCAGCAGCGGATCGTCGTTGTGGCGGATATTGGCCAGCCAGCGGCTCAGATTGCCGGGGCCGGCGTTGTAGGCGGCGGCCATCAGCAGCAGGTTGCCGTTGACCGGCTCCTCAGCCAGCAGCTTGGCGACGTAGCGCTGGCCCAGCCCGAGATTGTGCTCGGGATCGTGCAGGCGGTCCCGCGCGCCCCGGCCGCCGACGGCCACGGCGGTGGCCGGCATCAGCTGCATCAGCCCGGCGGCGCCGGCGCCCGAACGGGCATTGGGGTTGAACGAGGATTCCTGGCGGACCAGGGCGAAGACCAGGGCCTTGTCCACCTGCCAGCCGCCCTTGGGCGTCCAGTCGGGCACCGGGAAGGCGGCGGCGTCGTGCAGGCGGCCGTTGTCGCGCGGCAGCGACGAGCCGCCCAGGCGCACCGCCAGGGCGGGCATCTGGCCGGCATAGGCCAGGACCAGCATGGACTGGCGCACCCCCTTGCCGGCATTGGGATAGAGCTTGCGCAGCTCTTCCTCGGCGCCGGCGCGGTCGCCCAGCTGCAGCAGGCCGAGCGCGCGGCGCGCTCCGGGGATGCGCATCAGGAGATCGGCATCGCCCTCGGTGAAGGGCGGGACCTCCCACGAGAACTGGTTCTCGTGGCCCAGCTCGGCACGGGCCAGCAGGCCGTAATAGGATCGCGACGAGGTGGCGGCCAATTCCAGCCAGTGATTGTGCGCCTCGGGGCGCCGGGTGACCAAATTGGCCCGCGCCGCCCAGAAGGCGCCGGCGGCGGACAGCCAGTCCTGGCCGTCGGCCAGCTTGGCCACCTCCTCGAAATGGCGGCGCGCCGAATCGGGCTTGCCCATGCGCCACTGGGCCAGTCCGGCGATCCAGTGGGCGGCGGGCAGCTGCTCGCCCGAGCGTTCGGCCGACCGGCCGGCCAGGGTGGCGGCGGGCTCGTCGCGGCCGCCGGCGAAGTGGTCGGCGGCGACCATCAGCCGCATGCGGTCGAAATCCAGGGCGGACATGGCCTGGGCTTCATTCGATGCCATCATGGCCTCGACGCGGGCCGGCTCCTCGTCGCGCAGGGCCTGGCGCAGCCGGGCCTTGAAGGTCCTGACCTTGGCGGGCGAGGAATCCACGTCATAGGCCACCTCTTCCCAGGTGGCGCCATCGGCCTCGAACTCGATGCTGGTGCCCTTGAGCCCGCCCTTGGCCGGAGCGCGCAACGCGCCAAGGCCCTTGGCGCCCTTGACCAGCCTGTGGACCGCCTCGGCCTGGGGCAGGTCGGCGTATTCGGACAGCCAGGCGCGGATTTCCTGGAACTTGGGCTTGGCCCCCGGCGCCAGCAGGCGGGCGGCCAGCACGTGGCCCTTCAGCAATTCGTCGTGGACCTTGCCCAGCTCGCGGTCGGCGGCGGCCAGCTGACCCGAGGCCTGCAGCGCCATCACCCGCTTGTAGAGTTCGGCGTCGGCGGCGGAAAGGGGTTTGGGCAGGGGGGCGACGCGGGCTTCGCGATTGGAGCCGGGGAGAATGGCCGCCGTGCGGGCGCCATCGGCGGCGGCGATTCGCACCTTTTCCGTCTTGGCGGCTTCGCCCGCCAGGGCCGGGGAGGTGGCTGCCATGATCGCCAGCATCACTGCCGGGAGGAGCCTGTCGCGCAAGGCTGTTCTCCTCTGATACGCGGGTGGTCCGATTCACCCGTCGCTCGCGGATCGCGCGCCGGGACCGGACCACGGGGTTATCGACAAAACCAATCGTGGTCAGCGGTTTTATAAATGACGCCCCCCGCCAGGGCAACGAAAAACGACTCGCGATTCGTGAATGGATTGTAAATTCACCTGTAAAAACAATGAATTAAACTTTGCTCCCGAGTCGTGGTGACAGGACTCGGCCGTAACCTCCATAATGGGGAAATGATCGTCTCGGCCAGCTATCGCACCGACATTCCCGCCTTCTACGGCCCCTGGTTCCTCAACCGCTTCCGGGCGGGCTGGGCCAAGGCGGTCAATCCCTATGGGCGGCAGGTCTCCACCATCCCGCTGCGCCGGGGCGTGGACGGCTTCGTGTTCTGGACGCGCAATCCCGGGCCGTTCCAAGAGGCGCTGGCCGAGGTCCGGCGGGCGGACATGCCCTTCGTCCTTCAGTGCACGCTGACCGGCTATCCCCGTGTCCTGGAACGTTCGGTGATCGAGGTGGAGCGCTCTTTGGCCCTGATGGCGGATCTGGCCCGCGCCCATGGTCCCCGCGCCGTGGTGTGGCGCTACGATCCCATCCTGGCCACCTCGCTGACGCCGCTCGACTGGCACGAGGCGAACTTCGCCCGCCTCGCGGCGCGCCTCGAAGGAGTCACCGATGAGGTGTCGGTGTCGTTCGCCACCGTCTATCGCAAGACCGAACGCAATCTGGCCGCCGCCGCCCGCGCCCACCGTTTCGCCTGGAGCGATCCGGCAGCCGACGACAAGCGGGCTTTGCTGCTCCGGCTGACCGGGTTGGGGGCCGCCCACGGCATCCGTCTGACCCTGTGCTCGCAGCCCGACCTGCTGGCGCCCGGCATCGAACCGTCGTCATGCATCGACGCACGAAGGCTGGAGGACGTGGCCAGGGGCTGGGGCCTGGACCGGCGGATCAACGCCAAGGTCAAGGGCAACCGTCCCGGCTGCCTGTGCCATGAAAGCCGGGATCTGGGCGAGTACGACACCTGCCCGCACGGCTGCACCTATTGCTACGCGGTGGGGTCCCGCACCCTGGCCAAGCGCCGTTACGCCGAACACGACCCCGAGTCCGAATTCCTGCTGCCGCCGCCCTGGCTGGAGCAAGAGGAAAAGCCGCCGACATTGCTGTGACGCAAAGGCCGCTTATGCGACGGGAGCCAAGCCGCCACCGGCGGCGCCCGGCGACTGAGGGACCTTGAAAATAAGTGCGGCGGCCGATGCCAGGGGGGGAAGCATCGGCCGCCGCGTCTGGCCGGCTGTCGCTCGAGAGGGGACGGGGGAGCGACGGCCTTGCGGAGGGCCATGACGGGGATCATCGGGGCCAATTGTGGCGATTTCATGGGCGGCATGCGAACCGGGCCAAAGAAATTGTCTTTTCCCCGGGCAGGGGTTGGGGGTAGTTTTCTTCCGCTTGAACCCCCACTTAAGGGTGGTATCCTGCGCGCCGGACACCGGGGACCTCGGCAACAGCCAAGGTCGCGGCGTTTGCGCGCGTCCAACGGATCGGCCGAACCACCCGGAAGTGGGGCCGCAACCTTGATCGAGAGGATTACGCCGTGCTTGAAGCCTATCGCCAGCATGTCGCCGAACGCGCCGCGCTCGGGATTCCCCCCCTGCCGCTGTCGGCGGAGCAGACCGAGGCCCTGGTGGGCCTGCTGCAGAACCCGCCCAAGGGCGAGGAACAGGCCCTCGTCGATCTGATCACCTATCGCGTTCCCGCCGGCGTGGACGACGCCGCCAAGATCAAGGCCGAGTTCCTGGACAAGGTGGCCAAGGGCACCGTCGCCTGCGCGCTGATCAGCCGCGAGAAGGCCGCCGAGCTGCTGGGCACCATGCTGGGCGGCTTCAACGTCAAGCCGCTGATCGAGCTGCTGTCCGACGCCAAGGTGGGCGGCGTCGCCGCCGAGGGGCTGAAGAAGACCCTGCTGGTGTTCGACTTCTTCCACGACGTCAAGGAACTGGCCGACAAGGGCAACGCCAACGCCAAGGCGGTGCTGCAGTCCTGGGCCGACGCCGAATGGTTCACCTCGCGCCCGGCGGTGCCGGAAAGCCTCACCGTCACCATCTTCAAGGTGACCGGCGAGACCAACACCGACGACCTGTCGCCCGCTCCCGACGCCTGGAGCCGCCCCGACATCCCGCTGCATGCCCTGGCCATGCTGAAGAACCCCCGCCCCGGCATCGAGGCGGACGAGCCCGGCAACCGCGGCCCGGTCAAGCAGCTGGAGGCCTTGAAGGCCAAGGGCAACCTGGTGGCCTATGTGGGCGACGTGGTGGGCACCGGCTCGTCGCGCAAGTCCGCCACCAACTCGGTGCTGTGGTTCACCGGCGAGGACATCCCCTTCGTCCCCAACAAGCGCTTCGGCGGCGTGTGCCTGGGTACCAAGATCGCCCCCATCTTCTACAACACCATGGAAGACGCCGGCGCGCTGCCCATCGAGCTGGACGTCAACCAGATGAACATGGGCGACGTGGTCGAGCTGCGCCCCTATGAGGGCAAGGCGCTGAAGGACGGCAAGGTCATCAGCGAATTCACCGTCAAGTCCGAGGTGATCTTCGACGAGGTGCGCGCCGGCGGCCGCATTCCGCTGATCATCGGCCGTGGCCTGACCGCCAAGGCGCGCGAGGCCCTGGGCCTGCCGGTCTCCACCCTGTTCCGCCTGCCGGCCGTTCCCAAGGACACCGGCAAGGGCTTCTCGCTCGCCCAGAAGATGGTCGGCCGCGCCTGTGGCCTGCCCGAGGGCAAGGGCATGCGTCCCGGCACCTATTGCGAGCCCCGCATGACCACGGTCGGCTCCCAGGACACCACCGGCCCCATGACCCGCGACGAGCTGAAGGATCTGGCCTGCCTCGGCTTCTCCGCCGACATGGTGATGCAGTCCTTCTGCCACACCGCCGCCTACCCCAAGCTGGTGGACGTCAAGACCCACCGCGAGCTGCCGGGCTTCATCTCCACCCGTGGCGGCGTGGCCCTGCGTCCCGGCGACGGCGTCATCCACTCGTGGCTGAACCGCCTGCTGCTGCCCGACACCGTGGGCACCGGCGGCGATTCCCACACCCGCTTCCCCATCGGCGTCTCCTTCCCGGCCGGCTCGGGTCTGGTGGCCTTCGCCGCCGCCACCGGCGTGATGCCGCTGGACATGCCGGAATCGGTGCTGGTCCGCTTCAAGGGCAAGATGCAGCCCGGCGTCACCCTGCGTGACCTGGTCAACGCCATCCCCCTCTACGCCATCCGCGCCGGCCTGCTGACCGTGGAGAAGAAGGGCAAGAAGAACGTCTTCTCCGGCCGTATCCTCGAGATGGAAGGTCTGCCCGACCTCAAGGTCGAGCAGGCGTTCGAGCTGACCGACGCCGCCGCCGAGCGCTCCGCCGCCGCCGCCACCGTGCGGCTGAACAAGGAGCCGATCATCGAGTACATGCGCTCCAACATCACCCTGATGAAGTGGATGATCGCCAATGGCTACGAGGACGCCCGCACGCTGGGCCGCCGCATCAAGGCCATGGAGGAGTGGATCGCCAAGCCGGACCTGCTGGCCCCCGATGCCGACGCCGAATACGCCGCGGTGATCGAGATCGATCTGGCCGACATCAAGGAACCCATCGTCGCCTGCCCGAACGACCCCGACGACGTCAAGCTGCTGTCCGAGGTGGCCGGGGCCAAGATCGACGAGGTGTTCATCGGCTCGTGCATGACCAACATCGGTCACTTCCGCGCCGCCGGCAAGGTGCTGGAGGGCAAGTCCGACATCCCCACCCGCCTGTGGATCGCGCCGCCCACCAAGATGGACGCCATGATCCTCAACGAGGAGGGCTACTACTCGGTGCTGGGCAAGTCGGGCGCCCGCATGGAAATGCCCGGCTGTTCGCTGTGCATGGGCAATCAGGCGCAGATCCGCAAGGGGTCCACCGCCATGTCCACCTCGACGCGCAACTTCCCCAACCGTCTGGGCATCGACACCAACGTCTATCTCGGCTCCGCCGAGCTGGCCGCCGTCTGCGCCCTGATGGGCAAGATTCCGACCGTGGCCGAGTATCTGGAGCAGGTGAACGTGGTCAACGCCAAGGCCGCCGACGTCTATCGCTACATGAACTTCGACCAGATCGCCGAGTTCAGCGAGATGGCCGCCAAGGTCGCCGTCTGACCCGGGTCAAGTGATCAGGCGAAACCCCCGTCGGGCAGCCGGCGGGGGTTTTTCTCTTTCTGATGATCGTTGCCGTTCCGTCACCATCATGGCATGCTGGTCTTCAACCCCACGTTCCGTGGTGGAGAACATGCCTCCGGCACACCGGATTCCGCCCAGCGGCAATCCCCTCATCGACCAGCAGCATGACCAGCTGACCGGGCTGATCCAGCGGGCGGCCCTGGCGGCGCGCGACAGCGGCGACCCGGCGGCGTTCGGGATCGCCCTCGCCGATTTCCGCCGCGTGCTCGCGCGTCATTTCGCGGTGGAGAAGGTGATCTTCAGCGGGGCGGGCTTCGACGCCGCCTCCAGCCATGACGGCGCCCACATCCGGATCCTTCGGCGCCTGGATCACATTCTGGCGACCCTCGACACCTTGTCGACGCCCACCTCCCGCCATCACATCCTCGACGAGCTGGAACAGACCCTGCTCGACCACGAAATGCTGGAGGATGCCACCTATTGGGACGCCATCCGCGCCCATTCCGGCAGCCCGACCCTGAAATGGGCCGATCTGATGGTCATCGGCATCGATTGGGTGGACGACCAGCATCGGAGCATGGTGGATTTGTTCAACCAGCTGTCACGGGCCACCCGGAGCGGGCAAGACGCCGTCTGCGCCGATCTGCTGCGCCGGTTTCTCGATCTGACCCGCCGCCACTTCGCCGCCGAGGAGACGTATCTGGAGTCCCGGGGCAAGCCGCTGCCGCACCACCGTGCCGATCATGTCCGCATGCTGGCCGAACTGGACGACCTGGCCGCTACCGGCGGGCACGGCCTGGGCATTCTGGTGGACCATTACCTGCGGTTCTGGGTGATGGAGCACATCCTGGGCATCGACCGCCAGGACCTTGGGAGTGACGGGCGGGACGCCCGCGCTCCGTGATGGTGCGGGAGCGCGGGCGTCCCACCCGCCTTGCCGTGGTTCAGCCCCGCCGGACCTGCAGCCGGGCGAGGCGGGCCTGGTCGTAGCGGTTCAGATCGTTGTGGCGGATCAGGGCGCGGATGGTCTGCACATAGGCGTCGCCCCGCTCGGAATAGGCCGACAGCGCCGCCGCCAGGGCATGGCCGTCGGGCCGGCCGCCCTCGCCGCGGGCCTGGGCGCGTGCCCGGCGCAGGCCTTCATAGGCCCGGTGGGTGTTGAGATTGTGCACATAGGCGCGCACCGCCTCGTACAGCGTGGTGAAGTTGCGCATGCCCGACCCGTCGGCCGACACCTCGACCGTATGGCCGAACAGGTTGCGCGAGCGGCGCACCAGTTTGGAGGTGCCCCAGCCGGATTCCTCGGCCGACTGGGCCAGGGCCAGGGACGGCGGCACCACGTCGACGCGCGACAGCAGCTTGCGCAGATTGCCGTCCTCCACCTCGTAGCGCCGGGCGAGATCGGCCAGCCAGGCCTGATCCGAAGCGGCGATATGCAGGCGGTTGGCCTTGCGGTTCATGATGTCGAGCAGGCGCGAGCGTTCGGCGGCGATTTCCTCGTCCACCGCCAGCACCAGCGGCAGCATGACGCGCAGGAACACGGCCTTCCTGCCCTCGATGTCGGGCAGGTCGTCGATGTCGCCGGGAATATTGGGCAGGAACAGCGGCGGCACGTCGGCCTGACCGGCCGCCACCGCCTCGAGGCGATAGCCCATGCGGTCCAGGGCGGCGTTGAGCCGGGCGGCGCTGCTGACGTCGTCGCCGGTCAGGGGCGCGGCCTGCTGCTGCGGCGTGGCCTCGCTCGCCAGGGGGCGGGGTGCCGCGACGGGCGCGGCCTTGTCTTGAAGAACCATCCAGTAAAGCCCGCCAACCGCGCCGAGAAGGGCGGCGAAACTGGCGGCTGTGAAGATTCGGGATCCGATCGACCCGCGTCGCATATCGGCCTGCCTCCATTTTGTTGCAGTGCAATATCGGCAACGACCTTACCCGAGGCGATTGAGATAGATCAACCAAATTCCGCCCGCCATACGAACGGAAAAAGAACACGCCCCGGGCCGAAGCCACGGGGCGTGCCGACGAAACGTTGAAAAAAGAGATGCTTAGTCCACGGCCTGGACGGCCATCACCTCGGGAACATAATACTTCAGCATGTTCTCGATGCCGTGCTTCAGGGTGGCGCTGGAGCTGGGACAGCCCGAGCAGGCGCCCTGCAGGTGCAGGTAGACGATGCCGTCCTCGAAGGCGCGGAAGATGATGTCGCCGCCGTCCTGGGCCACGGCCGGGCGGACGCGGGTGTCGAGCAGTTCCTTGATCTGCATGACGATGCCGTCATCGTCGCCCGAGGCGGCGGCCGCCTCGGAACCGGGGTTGATCACCGGGTCGCCGGAATTGAAATGGTCCATGATGGCCGCCAGCACCTGCGGCTTGACCACCTGCCAGTCGGCGGAATCGGCCTTGGCCACGGTGATGAAGTCGGTGCCGAGGAACACGCTGCTCACGCCGTCGATGGCGAACAGGCGGGTGGCGAGCGGCGAGCCCGAGGCGCGCGAGGAATCGGCGAAATCGGCGGTGCCCTGCCCCATCACCACGGTGCCGGGCAGGAACTTCAGGGTGGCGGGATTGGGGGTGGGTTCGGTCTGGATGAACATGGGGGTCCTTACGCTCCGGGGCACGAAAACTGCCCCTAGTAGATGGCGTCACCGATCTCCGAGTCAAGGAGTAGGATGAATCACGCCGGCCGGCGACCGGACCCTTCTCAGGAAATGGCGTCGATCTGCTCGGGTGTCAGGCTGCCCGGCACCAGGGTGAGGGGCACGCGCAGCTTGCCGATATACTTGCCGGAAAGCGCCGAAACCAGGGGCCCCGGCCCACCCGGCCCGGTGTCGGCGGCCAGCACCAGCACCGAGATGGACGGCTCCTCGGCGATCAGGGCGATCAATTCGTCCCTGGGCGTGCCTTCGCGCACATAGAGCACCGGCATGTGGCCGGACAGCTGGTTGACGTCGCCGGCCAGACGGTTGAGGAGTTCCTCGGCCGCCTCGCGCGCCTCGGCCCGCATCAGATTGCCGATGGAGGCGAAGTGCTCGTATTCGGTGGGTTCGATCACGCGCAGCAGCGCCACCTGTCCACCGGAGGAATAGGCGCGGCGGCAGGCGAAGCGCAGCGCCGCCTGCATCTCGGGCGAATCGTCCACCACCACCAGGAAAACGCGATTGGTCGGCATGATGTCCTCCGGGGGAAAGTTCAGGCCTTCTTGAAGACCACCGCCGCCAGCCAGCCGGCGAAGGCGGCCAGGGCGATGGCGATGAGACCGTAGGCCGCCGCCTGCTGGTGGGCGAAGTCGTAGACGTCGGCACCGATGCCGATCTTGCTGACCACCAGCGGCGTGGTCTGGGCGCTGACCACCTGCCCGCCCACCATCAGGTAGACCTCGACCATGTAGACGCCCACCGGCACGTTGGCGGGAAAGTGCACGTCGGTGCGGAACAGGCGCTGGCTCAGCATGCCGATGTCCAGCACCTTGTCGCCGTAAAGCCCCTTCTTCTGGTTCAGGCGGATCAGCGCCTTGCGGTACTCCGCCGTGTCGGCCCCGCTGTCCTTGACCCGGATGGCGAGATCCAGGTGGTCCAGGCCGATCTGGTGGCGGCCCAGGATGGCGGGCGGGGCCAGTTCCTCCAGCGGGCGGGTCGAGGCCACCTGATAGAAGGACGGCGCGTTGTCCACCTTGGCGATGCCGGAATTGATCCAGATGCCGGCGGCGCGATCCTTGCGCCGCAGGGTCTCGGCCTTGTTGGGGCCGCGCACCACCACCACCACGTCGCCGGTCTTGCCGTCGCCGGCCTCCTCGATGGCGCCGAACAGCAGCACGTCGGTGCCGGCGAAGCCGGTGGTGATGGCCACCAGATGCTTGGACAGGTCGGCGACCAGCGGCTCGGCGGCGCGGGCGCCTTGCAGGGGCAGCAGCACGAGGAGGAGGAGGAGCGCCAGCCGTCTCATCAGTGCTTGCCCCCCGTCCCGGCGGCGAACAGCTCGCTGGGCACCGTCACCATGTCGAACAGCAGCTTGAGGCAGACGCCCAGCACCATCAGCGCCAGCAGCGAGCGCAACTGCTCGCCCTTCAGCTTGACGCCGAAGCGGGCGCCGATCTGGGCGCCGATCACGCCGCCCAGCAGCAGCAGCAGGGCGAGGACCACGTCCACCGTGTGGTTCATGGTCGATTGCAGGAAGGTGGCGTTGGCGGTGACGAAGATGATCTGGAACAGCGAGGTCCCCACCACCACCGAGGTGGGCATGCCCAGCAGGTAGATCATGGCGGGCACCATGATGAAGCCGCCGCCCACACCCATCAGCGCCGCCAGGATGCCGACGAACAGGCCGATCACCGCCGGGACGATGGCGCTGATGTAGAGCTGCGAGCGGCGGAAGCGCATCTTGAAGGGCAGGCCGTGCATCCAGCTGTGCTGATGCTTCTTGCGCACCGGGATGTTGCCGCCATGGCGCTTGCTGGCCAGCAGCGCCTGGATGCTCTCCACCAGCATCAGCGAGCCGACGATGCCGAGAAAGATGATGTAGCACAGCGAGATGACCAGATCGATCTGGCCCAGGCCGCGCAGCCACTTGAAGAGATAGACGCCCAGCGTCGAGCCGACGAAGCCGCCCAGCGTCAGGATCATCCCCATCTTGACGTCCACGTTGCCGCGCCGCCAATGGGCCAGCACGCCGGACACCGACGAGGCGACGATCTGGTTGGCCTCGGTCCCCACCGCCACGGTGGGCGGCACGCCCAGGAAGATCAGCAGCGGCGTCATCAGGAAGCCGCCGCCGACCCCGAACAGGCCGGACATGAATCCCACTGCGCCACCCAGTCCCAGGATGACGAAGACGTTCACCGACATCTCGGCGATGGGAAGGTAGATCTGCATTCCTTCCGCCCCCTGCCCCTTGCGCTCTCACACGGCGCTTTCGGGGTTCCTAGGTTGTCGCTCCAACCGGGGTATGATGGCAACAGGAATTTTACGGTTCTCTAATGTTCGGTGCCCGGACCTGTCATCCCGAGGCGTAGCCCACCGCCGTCCGGTTTACTTCGGCCAGCACTGGTCTCTCGCCTTGCCCAGGCTTGGTTTGAGATGGCTCCACCGGAATGGGGATACGGAAAAGCCTCTTCAACCACCAAGACACCAAGGACACCAAGAGGACGGAGCTGATCGCCCCGCCCAACCTCACCGTCATGGCCGGGCATCGTCCCGGCCATCCACGCGGATCCGCTGGAATGCCTCATGAAACAATAGTCCCTGCCGATGGGCGTGGATGCCCGGAACAAGTCCGGGCACGACGCACCTGGAATGTCCTCTTGGTGTCCTTGGTGTCTTGGTGGTGAAAAAACCCGTCCGCCAGAACCCAGGCAATTGAACCGGACAGCAGTGGGCGTAGCCGAAGGATCTTTCAGGCAGGACGGCAACCGTCGACGGCTGAAAGATGCTTCGCTGACGCTCAGCATGACAGACCCTCCGCCTTATTTCAGCGCCGCCAGCACCTCGGCGGCCTGCATGCGCACCCGCAGCGCGCCGTAGCCCTGGGCGGCCAGATGGTTGGGCAGGAAACTGGAATCGGGGGCGGCGCTCCACACCAGCCAGGGCTTGAGCCGCGCGGCGGCGGCCAGATGGTCCACCATGCGGGTCCAGGCCTCCAGCTGGCGGCGATCGGCCAGCACCTTCTCGAAATCGCGGCCCAGCTCGCGCAGCACGATGGAATGGGCGTAGAGGCGGCCCTTGTTGCCGTAGAACACCCCGTCCACCCCGAAATCCAGCAGGACCGGACGTCCGGCGGCCAGATGGTGCTCGATGGACTCGGTGACCTCGTCCAGGTCGCGGATCAGCGCCTCGACGATGGAGGCCAGGGCCTCGGGCCGGCGCTCGAACGGGGCCTGGCCGGCCGCCACCATGTCGTTGTAGAGGTCCAGCGAGCGCTGGGCGTTGCGGTACTGCTTCTCGGCCGAGGCGGTGGGCAGCCAGGACTTGCGGGTGTCGAACTTCCACACCGTGCCGGGATACTTCAGCAGGCCGGCGGCGTGGTTCAGGTTGACGTCGGCGCCATTGGGGCCGAACGCCACCCCCTTCTCGGAATTCAGCGCGCCGACCATGCGGGCCAGCCCGCCCACCAGTCCCAGCTGAAAGGCCGGCATGTCGCGCAGCCAGGCGCCGGGCATGAAGAACGGGTCGTTGGCGTGCCACTTGCTGACGTCCAGCTCGCGGGTGATCAGGGCGGCGGCCACCGCCACCCCGTGCGAGCGCGGACCGGCCACCGTGCCGGCGGCGAAGTCGGGATTGTCGTCCACCTTGGAAATCACCAGCATGGCGACGGGGAAGACCAGCACCACCACGATGGCGAAGGCCCACAGCACGAAGCGGCGCGACGGGTGGCGCAGCACCGTGGCGAGCCCCGACAGGGCGGCGGCGATGGCGTTCAGCAGGCCTTCGGCGAAGCGTGCGGTCATGGGCGCAGGAACCCGACGATGTCGTAGACGTCCCTGATGATCGGCCGGGCGATGGCATCGGCCCGTTCGGCGCCCGAGCGCAGGATGGCGTCGATATGGCTGGTGTCGGTCATCAGGCGCTTCATCTCGGCGTTGATGGGGCCCAGCACCGAGACGGCCAGTTCCACCAGCTCCTTCTTGAAGTCCGAGAACTGCTTGCCTTCGAACTGGGTCACCACCTGGGCCTTCTCCTTGTCCGACAGGGCGGCGTAGATACCCAGCAGGTTGGAGGCCTCGGGGCGGCCTTCAAGCCCGTCCAGGGTGCCGGGCAGCGGCTCCAGGTCGGTCTTGGCCTTCCTGATCTTGAGAGCGATGGTGTCGGCGTCGTCGGTCATGTTGATGCGCGAATAATCGGATTCGTCCGACTTGCTCATCTTCTTGGCGCCGTCGCGCAGGCTCATGATGCGCGCCGCCACGCCCGGAATGATGGGCTCGGGCAGGGGGAAGAATTCGACGCCGAAA
Organism: Paramagnetospirillum sp.; assembly: GCF_058402745.1. Lineage (NCBI taxonomy): Bacteria > Pseudomonadati > Pseudomonadota > Alphaproteobacteria > Rhodospirillales > Magnetospirillaceae > Paramagnetospirillum > Paramagnetospirillum sp. The sequence goes on along the minus strand of NZ_JBZVFI010000018.1, from coordinate 471,494 downwards.
TCGTTGTTGAACTTCTGGGCGGTGTCGCGGGCCAGTTCCAGATGCTGCTTCTGATCCTCGCCCACCGGCACGTGGGTGGCCTTGTAGGCCAGGATGTCGGCGCTCATCAGGTTGGGATAGGCGAACAGCCCGACCGAGGCGTTCTCCTTGTGCTTGCCCGCCTTGTCCTTGAACTGGGTCATGCGGTTCAGCCAGCCCATGCGCGCCACGCAGTTGAAGATCCAGGCCAGCTGGGCATGGGCGGGAACCGTCGACTGGTTGAAGACGATGTGCCTGGCCGGATCGACACCGGCGGCGATCATCCCGGCGGCGACCTCACGGATGTTCCGCGTCAGCTCCTTGGGGTCTTGCCACAGGGTGATGGCGTGCATGTCGACGATGCAGAAGATGCACTCGAACTCGTTCTGAAGCCGCACCCAGTTGCGGATGGCCCCCAGGTAATTGCCGAGATGGAGGTTGCCGGTGGGCTGGACGCCGGAAAAGATGCGGTTCATGACGGGTTTGGACTCCGTTGAGCGACTGTCAGGGGGAGAGGTATACTCCCTGGCCCGGCCAAATCAACCCCGCTTCCTGCGCATCATCCCCTTGATCTCGCCGAGGCTCAAGGCGCCGAACAGCTGGGCCGCCGCCACGAAGGCCAGCACGCCGGCAACCACCAGCCCGGCCAGGATGGCGACCGCCATCAGCTGGCCCTGGGCCAGGGGCCACAGCGCCCATTTTCCGCTCCACAGCACCGCCCCCATCACGGCGCAGGCGGCGACGATGCGGGGCGCCTTGGATTTCAGGCGGTCGTCGAGCGTGAAATAGCCGCGCCGGGCCAGCAGCACGCCCAGGATGACCACGTTGGCCCAGGCGGCGATGGCGGTGGCCAGCGCCATGCCCACATGGCCCAGCGGCTTGGCCAGGGACAGGTTGAGGGCGACGTTGAGCACCATGGCCACGCCGGCCACCCGCACCGGCGTGGAGGTGTCCTCGCGGGCGAAGAAGCCGGGGACCAGCACCTTGACCAGCACGTAAGCCGGCAGGCCGATGGCGAAGGCCACCAGGGCCGACGCGGTGGCCGCCGTCTCGTCGGGGCCGAAGCTGCCCCGCTCGAACAGCACCCGGATCACCGGAACGGCGATGACCATCAGCGCCACCGCCGCCGGCAGGGTCAGGGCCAGCCCCAGCTCCATGGCGCGGTTCTGGCTGTGCCGCGCCGCCTCGGCCTCGCCCGTCTTCAACTGGCGCGACAGGGTGGGGAGCAGGGCGGTGCCGATGGCGATGCCCACCACGCCCAGGGGCAGCTGGTTCACCCGGTCGGCGTAGTTGAGGTAGCTGACCGCGCCGTCGGCCACGGTGGACGCGATCATGGTGTTGATCACCAGATTGACCTGATAGACCCCGGCGCCCACCGCGCCGGGCACGATGCGCTTGAACAGCAGGCCCACCTCGGGAGAGAGGCGGGGGCGGGTGAAGCCCAGGCCCATGCCCACCCGGCGGGCGGCGCGCGACAGCCAGACGAACTGCACCACGCCGGCGGCGAAGGTGCCCCAGGCCATGGCATGGCCGGCGGTCTCGGAATAGGGGATCAGGAACCACAGCCCGGCCATGGAGGTGAGGTTGAGCAGAACCGGCGTGGCGGCGGCCGCCGCGAAGCGGCCCATGGAGTTCAGCACGCCGGCCTGCAGGGACACCAGCGAGATGAACAGCAGGTAGGGAAAGCAGATGCGCGAGAATTCGACGGCCAGGGCCATCTTGCCCGGCACGTCGGCGAAGCCGGGAGCCAGGCCGTAGACCGCCCAGGGCATGGCCAGCTCCATCAGCGCCACGAACAGGGTGAGCACCAGGGCCATGACCGTGAAGGCCTGCTCGGCGAAGCGGCGCGCCGCCTCGGTTCCCTCGGTGGCCATCTTGGCCGTGAACAGCGGCACGAAGGCGGCGTTGAACGCCCCTTCGGCGAACAGCGAGCGGAACAGGTTGGGAAAACGGAAGGCCACGAAGAAGGCGTCGGCCACCGCGCCGGCGCCGAGGAAATGGGCGATCATCATCTCGCGCATCAGGCCGGTGACCCGCGACAGCATGGTGAAGCCGCCGACCGTGGCGATGGAGCGGAACAGGTTCATGGCCGCACTATTGGCGCAAGCCTTGGCCGACGCAAGGGCTCATCCCGCCAGATCCAGCTGGAAGCACTGCTCGGTCACCGGCTTGCCCCAGGTTTCGCCGGTCATCTCCTGGGTGAGCGTGAAGCCGCGCGCCTCGTACAGCCGCCGCGCCGCGTGCAGGCCGGCGAAGGTCCACAGGTGGACCGAGGCGAAACCCTTCTCGCGGCAGAAATCCAGGGCGGAATCCAAAAGGCGCGAGCCCGCCCCCATGCCCTGGCGATTGGGATCGACCATGAACCAGCGCAGGTGGGCGCCCGCCTCCAGCCCCTTGGCGCCGTCGATGGCCACCGAACCGATCATCCGTTCCCGGATATCCACGGCGCACCACAACTGGCTGTCGAAGCGATGGCGGTCGCGCACGAAGGCGGCCAGCTCGGTGGCCACCTTGGCCTCGAAATAGGGGCCGAAATTCCAGTGCAGCGCATAATAGCGCGAATGCATGGCCACGATGTCGCCGATGGCTCCCGGCTGCCACCCCGCCACGATCTCGACCTCGTCCCTCATGCCATCTCTCCCGGCCGCGCCGGCAAATCCTGACACGGCGGAAGACGGATGACCACCGCGACTAAAGCAACAGCAGCCCCAGCAGCCAGTAGCTGCCGCCAGGCAAGGCGGCGATCAGCAGATTACCGGAAAGATCCTTCATGGCCGCGCCCTCCCCATGCCGGAGAATAACCATACTTCACGAGTGGCTATTAAAGCGCCACCGGGCGGGGAAATGCGACGGCGCATGCGTATTAAGGTCTTTACCGGGCGACGATCATCCCTTTGGCGGTGGCCTCGTGGTACTCACCGAAAAAAGGATACTCGCCGGGATCGACCCGCCCCAGCACCACCCTGACCTCGGTGCCGGGAAAGACGATCTTCTCGCGCCGCAGCGGCAGGCACTCGAATTCCTCGGGCTCCGAATCCTCGTTCCTGATCAGCAGGACCACCTTGGTCTTGGCCGGAATCTCCAGCCGCTCGGGACTGAAGCGGTGATCCTTGATGGTCAGCCTGACCAGCACCTCGTCGGCCGCCTCGGCACCTGGATTCCATAAGGCAAGCAGCAGGAAAGAGAGAATGATTCGCAGTTTGGCCGGCATGACGCACCCCTCATTCGCTGAAAGCGACTCTCATTCTCATACGCAAGTCCTAGCGCTTTGTCCAGACAGGGATTGTGGAAATCAGTCGATCAAGGATTAATCTGTTGTTTTCACGCTATTTTTCCCTGAACCCCGCCGCCCCTTTCCCCGGGCCGGCAAAACCGGAGCAAAATTACGGGTGTTGACAGGGAGGGTCTCAGGACTTAACCAAAGGCAACTGCGAGTCATTTGCACTTTCATCGCCATTGGTATAGAGGCCATCATGATCAAACGTCAGACCCTCCTTCCCGCCCTCGCCGTCATGGCCGGGCTGTCCGCCGCTTCCGCCCCGGCCCTGGCGGTGGAATACCCCATCGGCGCCCCCGAGACCCGCTACGGCATGGAGATCGGCGCCGTCTATCTCCAGGCGGTGCGCATGGAGCCCGATGGCATGATGCTGCAGCCCGAGCAGTCCGACATCCACATCGAGGCCGACATCAAGGCGCTGCAGGGCAACCCCAACGGCTATCCCGAGGGCGCCTGGATTCCCTATCTGCTGGTGAAGTACGAGGTCACCAAGGTCGACACCGGCGAGGTGGTCAAGGGCGACATGATGCCCATGGTGGCCAGCGACGGCCCCCATTACGGCGACAACATCAAGCTGAAGGGGCCGGGCAAGTACAAGGTGAAGTACACCATCCTGCCGCCCAACGCCCCGGAGAACGCGTCCGGCAAGCATTACGGCCGCCACACCGACCGCGCCACCGGCGTGCGTCCGTGGTTCCCCGCCTTCTCCCTGGACTATGAATTCGTCTTCGCCGGAATCGGCAAGAAGGGCGGGTACTGATGAACGCCCGTTTCCTTGCCACGGCGGCCGCGATCGGACTGATCGCCGCCGCCCCGGCCTGGGCCGCCCCGGCCAGGGACCCCTCCACCGCCGAGCTGCTGGCCGAGATCAAGCGCCTGGCCAACCGCGTCGAGGAACTGGAGCGCCGGAAGACCGTCGCCGCCGAGACCGAGCAGCGCATCCAGAAGCTGGAGAGCCATAACGCCGCGGTGGAAAAGGCCCTGGACCAGGACACCATCAGCGAGAACGAGCCGCAGATCGCCGCCCGGGTCAAGGCCACCGAGACCGACGTGCTGTCCTACCGCAAGGGCAAGAAGATCCTCGACGCCCTGGGCGACGTCAAGGTGGGTGCCGGCATGACCATGGTCGGCCAGAACCTGGTCGGCCAGCAGCTGGACAAGGAAAGCCAGCTCAACTGGCGCGGCGACGTCACCGTCACCCTGCCCGGCGGCGAGGCCGCCGGAATCAAGGGCACCATCTTCACCCATGTGCGCATGGGCCAGGGCCAGGGCGTCGGCTCGGTCAACAACTCCTTCTCCTCGGTCAACGCCACCGCCTTCCAGCGCCCCGACGCCAACACCTCGGATGCCGCCATCGGCCTGGTGGAAGCGTATTACATGCTGGAAACCAACGGGTTGGGCGGAAAGCTGGAGGCCACCGTCGGCAAGATGGACCCCTTCGTGTTCTTCGACCAGAACACGGTGGCCGCCGACGAGACCCGCTTCTTCATGAATCAGGCCCTGGTGCACAACCCGCTGCTGGACGCCGGCGGCGACGTCGGCGTGGACGCGGTGGGCTTCACCCCCGGCCTGCGGGTGGCCTACACCAACGAATCCGACAAGTCGCAGGTCTGGCGCCTGCAGGCGGGCATCTTCGAGACCGGCAACGGCGCCGCCTTCCAGAATTCCACCGACTTTCCCTTCCGCATCGTCCAGGCGGAAACCACCCAGCGCTTCTTCGGCGGCCTGGAAGGCAATTACCGCATCTACGGCTGGACCAACGACCGCGCCTCCAATTTCGACGGCAAGCGCGCCAAGCATGCCGGCCTCGGCATCAGCATCGACCAGAAGGTGGATGATTACGTGACGCTGTTCACCCGCTACGGCTACGAGGTGAAAGGCGACCCGCGTTTCGACCAGAGCCTGAGCGTCGGCGGCGAGATCGGCGGGTCCTATTGGGGGCGCGGCACCGACGGTCTGGGGCTCGCCCTGGTGGCCTCGCACGTCAACAAGAAGTTCCGGGACAAGTCGGCGACGCTGGACAACGACAACGACGGCAATCCGGATTTCGGCTACCGCGCGGGGTCCTTCGAGCAGTTGGCCGAACTCTATTACCGCTACCGCCTGCTCCCCAATTTCGAGCTGACCCCGGATGTCCAGATGATCCGCCACCCCGGCGGCGACCCGTCCAGCGCCGTGGTCTACGCCCTGGGATTGCGAGGCCAGCTGACCTACTAGCCATGCGACGCCAACGCGCGTTCTTGGAAAATCGCATCTCGGCCATGCCCGGCTTCGCGCCGGGCATGGTCATGTCTTGAGGACCTGCCATGACCGCCCTTTCGCCCCGCTCCGCCCCCCTGGCCGCCCTCGGCCATTTCCTCGCCCGCCATTCCGGAGCCATCCAGGCGATGCAATGGGGCATGGTGGTGATCTATCTGGTCCTGGTGACGCTGCCGGCCTTCCTGCCGGTGCCCGATGATTCCAAGCATATCTGGGACGATCTGGTGCTGTTCGCCCAGTTCGCCTTCTGGGGGGTGTGGTGGCCCTTCGTCATGATCAGCATGCTGGCCATGGGGCGCGCCTGGTGCGGCCTGTTCTGCCCCGAGGGCACCATGACCGAATGGGTCAGCCGCCACGGCCTGGGCCGCGCCATTCCCGCCTGGCTGCGCTGGAAGGGCTGGCCGTTCGTGGCCTTCGTCTGCACCACCGTCTACGGCCAGATGATCACCGTCTATGAATACCCCAAGGCGGCCCTGCTGATTCTGGGGGCCTCGACGGTGATGGCTTTGGGCATCGGTCTGGTCTACGGGCGGGGAAAGCGGGTGTGGTGCCGCTATCTCTGCCCGGCCAGCGGCGTGTTCTCGCTGCTGTCGCGCCTCGCCCCCGTCCATTTCCGCGTCGATGCCGAAGCCTGGAAGGCGGCGCCGCGCACCCATGCGGTGGACTGCGCCACCCTGGTGGACGTGCGCGCCATGACCGGCGGCGGCTCGTGCCACATGTGCGGCCGCTGTTCCGGCCACCGGGAGGCGGTGGAACTGGCTCCCCGCCTGCCGGGTTCCGAGATCGCCGCCCTTCCCGGCCGCGAGGTATCGCCCTGGGACATCGTCCTGCTGCTGTTCGGAGTGATGGGGGTGGCGACGGGCGCCTTCCAGTGGGCGGGCTCGCCGCTGTTCATCGCGCTGAAGCAGGGGCTGGCCAGGATCCTGGTGGAGCGGGACATCCTGTTTCCCATGACCGGGACGCTGCCCTGGTGGCTGCTCACCAATTCCGACGAGACCGGCGAGGTCTTCACCCTGCTGGACGGCTTCTGCATCCTGGCCTACATGGGCGGCGCGGCGCTGCTGTTCGGGGCCATCGGGCTGGCCGGACTGGGACTGAGCGCCCGGGTGGTGGGCCGGCCGGAGCTGTTGTGGCGGCTGGGCTACGGCCTGGTGCCGGCGGGGGCGGCGGGGCTGATCGTCGGCCTGTCGTCCATGACCCTGACCCAGCTCACCGCCGAGGGACTCTTCCTCGCCTGGGTTCCCGAGGCCCGCGCCGGCATCCTGGCGACGGGGCTGGTCTGGAGCGGAGTGCTGCTGTGGCGTTCCTTGCCGGCCGCCCCCCTGTCCCGCCGTCTGGCCGCCTGGCCGCTGGGCATGGCCGGAGCCTTCGCCCAGATCGGCATGTGGGGGGTGTTCTTCTTCGTCTGGTAGGGTAGGATTCCCCCAGGCAAGAGGGGGGATCCCATGGCACATCCGACGACGCTTCCCGCCTGGACGGAACTGGAGGCGCTGGCCGCCACCACCGGCCGGCGCCCCATGCGCGACATGTTCGCCGAGGATCCCGGCCGCTTCGACCGCTTCTCGGCCCGCCTGGGCGACCTTTTGCTGGATTACTCCAAGAACCGCATCGATGGGCCGGTGATGGCCGCCCTGGTCCGTCTGGCGGAACAGGCCGGATTGCCCGAGGCCCGCGACGCCATGTTCCAGGGCGCCCGCATCAACGTCACCGAGCGCCGCGCCGTGTTGCACACCGCGCTCCGCAACCGTTCGGGCCGGCCGGTGATGGTGGACGGGGCCGACGTGATGCCCGAGGTGAATGCCGTGCTGGCCCGCATGAAGGATTTCAGCGGCCGGGTGCGTTCGGGCGAGTGGAAGGGCGCCACCGGCAAGGCCATGGCCAGCGTGGTCAACATCGGCATCGGCGGCTCCGACCTGGGGCCGGTGATGGTCACCGAGGCGCTGAAGCCCTACCACAAGGACGGGCTGGCGGTGCGCTTCATCTCCAACGTGGACGGCAGCCACGCCGCCGAGGTGCTGAAGCTCTGCGATCCCGAGACCACCCTGTTCATCGTGGCGTCGAAGACCTTCACCACCCAGGAGACCATCGCCAACGCCCGGACCTGCCGCGCCTGGCTGGTGGAAAAGCTGGGCGAGGCGGCCATTCCCAACCACTTCGTGGCGTTGTCCACCAATGCCCGGGCGGTGGCCGAGTTCGGCATCGACACCGCCAACATGTTCGAGTTCTGGGACTGGGTGGGGGGACGCTATTCCCTGTGGTCGGCCATCGGCCTGTCCATCGCCGTGGCGGTGGGCTTCGACGATTTCCAGCGTCTGCTGGACGGCGGCCACGCCATGGACCGGCATTTCCAGACCGCGCCGCTGGACGCCAACCTGCCGGTGATCCTGGCGCTGATCGGCATCTGGAACGCCAACTTCCTGGGCGCCGATTCCTATGCCGTGCTGCCCTACGACCAGTACCTGCACCGCCTGCCGGCCTATCTCCAGCAGCTGGACATGGAAAGCAACGGCAAGGGCACCGCCCGGGACGGGGCCCGCGTCGCCTGGGACACCGGCCCCATCGTGTTCGGCGAGCCCGGCACCAACGGCCAGCACGCCTTCTACCAGCTGATCCATCAGGGCACCCGCCTGATTCCCTGCGACTTCCTCGCCGCCGCCAACAGCCATAACCCCCTGGGCGAGCATCACCTGCTGCTGCTGTCCAACGTCCTGGCCCAGGCCGAGGCGCTGATGAAGGGCAAGACCGAGGCCGAGGCCCGCGCCGAGCTGGAAAAGGCCGGCATGGACGCGGCCGAGATCGCCTTCCAGCTGCCCCACAGGGTGTTTCCCGGCAACCGGCCCAGCAACATGCTGCTCTATCCCCGCCTGGACCCCTTCACGCTCGGCATGCTGATCGCGCTCTACGAGCACAAGGTGTTCGCCCAGGGCGTGATCTGGGACGTGCCGAGCTTCGACCAGTGGGGCGTGGAACTGGGCAAGGTGCTGGCCAAGGCCATCCTGCCGGAACTTTCATCGGGCAGTACACCCGGCGGCCATGACTGTTCGACGGAGAATCTCATCAATGCCATCCGCTCAATGCGGTAATAATGATCAATGTTTCAACAGAACTTATCCGCTTTGACGTAAGGCGGTATTTGGGCTGGTATCGGGGCGGCCGAACCGGTATATGCATGCCCCATACCTGAGATAGGGATCCCGGGAAGGGCAGGCCACGGATGGGCAGCATGGGACGGGTGGAGACGCCGGCCGAGCGGCGGCGCAAGGGGCCGCGCTTCGGCGCCAATTTCATGACGGTGCTGGAAGTGTCCCGCGACCTCGTCTGCCTGTGCGCCGAGGGCGTGGTGATCGACGTCAACAGCGCCGGCATCGCCATGCTGGGCGCCAGCGAGGGCGAGGCGGTGACCGGCCGGACCTTCCGCGATCTGGTGGGCGGCGATTACGCCGGCGTGATCGACGACCTGCTGCACCTGAAGGAAATCGAGGATTCCGCCTTTCCCATCAAGATTCTCCGCCTGGACGGCACCGCCTTCGAGGCCGAGCTGCAGATTCATCCCGCCCGCGAGCTGGGCCCGGCCCACGCGGTGGTGACCGCGCGCGACATCTCCCACCAGGGGCATCTGGCCCGCACGGCGCGGCACAGCGAGGACCGCTTCCAGGCGCTGGTGGAGCGCTCCATGCATCTGGTGCTGCTGTGCCACGGCGGGCGCATCGGCTACATCAACGGCACCGGTGTCCACGTCCTGGGCGGCAGCGATGCCAGCCAGTTCGTCGGCACCCCGCTGTCGGAGATCTTCGCCGGAGAATACCGCGAGATCGTCGCCGCCGACCTGCCCGCCCTGCTGGACGAGGGCGGCATCATGCCCATGCGCCTGGCCCGCCTGGACGGCTCGGTGTTCGACGCCCAGATCAAGGCCACCCGGCTGCCGTCGCGCGGCGCGGCGCCGGAATACATGGTCGAGGCCCGCGACATCACCGCCCACAACCGCGCGGTGGCGGCGCTGCGCCACATGAACGACACCCTGGAGCAGAAGGTGGTCACCCGCACCCGCGAACTGGCCGAGGAGCGCTCGCGCGCCGTCGAGGCCCGCGCCTTCGTGGAAAGCCTGCTGGAGGCGGTGCCCAATCCCCTGTGGTGGAAGGACACCGACGGCCGCTATCTCGGCTATAACGGCGCCTTCCGCGAACTGCACGGCATCGACGCCACCGAGTGGATCGGGCGGACCATGGAGGCCACGGTCAACCGGGATTTCGCCGCCGCTTCCGGCCGGGCCGATGCCGAGGCCCTGAGGGAGCAGCGCCGCGTCCAGTTCGAGGCCCGGCTTGACGTCCGCCTGGGCGAGCATCTTGACGTGGTGGTCAGCAAGACCGTCTGGCAGGGCCGCGACCGCAAGGCCGAAGGGGTGATCGGCGTGTTGCTCGACATCACCGAAAGAAAGCGCATGGAGGCCGAGCTGCGCCGGCTGGCCACCACCGACGTGCTGACCGGCACGTTGAACCGCCGCCATTTCATGGAACTGGCCGGGGCCGAGCTGGACCGGGCGCGCCGCCATCACCGTCCGCTGGTGGCGCTGATGCTCGACATCGATCATTTCAAGCGCATCAACGACACCTACGGCCATCCGGTGGGCGACGTGGCCATCCGGGCGCTGGCCGATATCTGCGGCCGCGAGATCCGCCACGAGGACGTGCTGGGCCGCATGGGCGGCGAGGAATTCGCCATCGCGCTGACCGAGACCGACCTGGACGGCGCCCTGCTGGTGGCCGAGCGCCTGCGCCAGGCGGTGGCCGCCATCCGAATTCCCACCGATCAGGGAGACGTCGCCTTCACCGCCAGCATCGGCCTCGCCGAACGGCTGGAGGGCGATTCCTCCATCGATTCCGTTCTGTCGCGCGCCGACATGGCGCTTTATGCCGCCAAGCGCTCGGGCCGCAACAGGGTGGCGGTGGGATAGAGGCAATAGTCCGGTCGCCGGATTCCATGTTATGGTTCGGCATGGCTGTCGTTGATCCGATTCTGAACCGTTTTCGCGAATCCCTGACCCTGGCCTACGGCAAACGCCTCCAGAGGGTGGTCCTGTTCGGTTCAAGGGCTCGGGGTGATGCCCGCCCGGATTCCGATTACGATGTGGCCGTGTTCCTGACCAATCTCGGCGACCGCTGGGCCGAGGCGGACCGCATCGCCGAAATCACCACCCAGGTTCTCGACGATACAGGTGCCTTCATTCATGCCATGCCTTACCGGGCCGGCGCCTGGACCGAACGCACCCCGCTGATGCATGAGATTCGCCGCGAGGGACTCGATCTGTGACGCCCGAGGCCTCCGGCTATCTGAACAAGGCCCGCCGCTGCCTGGCCTTCGCCCGCACCAATCTCGATGTCGGGCTCGGCAACGACGCTGGCCGCAATGCTTACCTTGCCGCCTTTCACGCGGATCAGGCCCTGATTTTTGAACGAATCGGCAAGATTGCCAAATCCCATCATGGGATCCATGCGGAATTCAATCGACTAGCCCTGGCGGAGTCCGGGCTGGATGCCGAGTGCCGCCGGTTTCTTGCCCAGAGCTACAACCTGAAGGCCGTCGCCGATTATGAGATTGGCGACGATGCGGAAATTCCCCTCGACCGGGCTGTCATGGCGGTCGCCGGGGCGGGGCGATTTGTCGAGCGCCTCGCTGCGGTTCTTGGCGAGAGTTCGGCGTAACCATGCCCATCCGCCTTCTTCCCCCCACCCTGGTCAACCAGATCGCCGCCGGCGAGGTGGTCGAGCGTCCCGCCTCCGCCGTCAAGGAACTGGTGGAGAATTCCATCGATGCCGGGGCCACCCGCATCGACGTCACCCTGGCCGAGGGCGGTCAGGCGCTGATCGCGGTGGCCGACGACGGAAGCGGCATGGGCCCCGACGAGATGATGCTGGCGGTGGAGCGCCATGCCACCTCCAAGCTGCCCGACGACGATCTGGTGCGCGTCCGCTTCCTGGGGTTCCGCGGCGAGGCGCTGCCCTCCATCGGCTCGGTGGCGCGCCTGACGCTGACCAGCCGGCCCCGGGGCGCGGACTCCGCCTGGAGCCTGTCGGTGGAGGGCGGCGCCAAGGGCGAGCCGGTGCCCGCCGCCCATCCGTTCGGCACCCGCATCGAGGTGCGCGACCTGTTCTACGCCACCCCGGCGCGGCTCAAGTTCCTCAAGGCGGCCCGCACCGAGCTGACCCACGCCGCCGATGTGATCGAGCGCCTCGGCATGGCCCATCCCGGTATCGCCTTCTCGCTGTCCGACGGCGGACGCAAGGTGCTGGACCTGGCGCCCAAGCGCGGCGAGCCCGCCGCCGCCCGGCTGGCCCGCATCGCCCAGGTGGTGGGGCGCGAATTCGAACCCAACGCCCTGGCGCTGGATGCCGAGCGCGACGGAGTGCGCCTCACCGGCTGGGCCGGTCTGCCCACCTACAACCGCGCCACCTCCGCCGCCCAGTACCTGTTCGTCAACGGACGCCCCGTCAAGGACCGGCTGGTGATCGGCGCGGTCCGGGGGGCCTATCAGGACGTGCTGGCCCGCGACCGCCACCCGGTGGTCGCCCTGTTCCTGGAGCTCGACCCCGAACAGGTGGACGTCAACGTCCATCCCGCCAAGGCCGAGGTGCGCTTCCGCGATTCCGGGCTGGTGCGCGGCCTGATCGTCGGCGCCATCCGCCACGCCCTGGCCGGAGCCGGCCACCGGTCCAGCTCGACGCTCACCGGCGTGGCGCTGGGCGCGCTGGGGAGCGGCAGTGCCGCGCCGCCCTCCTTCGGCCATCATCCGCCGGCCCGCCCCTCCTCGGCCCTGGTCCGCGCCGGCATCAACGCCCAGGCGCCCATGGGGCTGGCGGAGCAGAGCCTGGGCCTCGACCTGCCGCCCGCCGCGCCTGCCGCCCGGGCCGACGAGGTGGAGGAGCCCGCCGCCGATTATCCCCTGGGCGCCGCCAAGGCCCAGCTGCACGACACCTATATCGTCGCCGAGACCGCCCAGGGGCTGGTGATCGTCGACCAGCACGCCGCCCACGAGCGTCTGGTGTTCGAACGCCTGAAGCTGGGGCTGGAGGATGGCAAGGTGGCCCGCCAGGGCCTGCTGCTGCCCGAGGTGGTGGACCTGGGCGAGGCCGGCGCCGCCCGCATCGCCGAGCGCGCCGAGGAACTGGCCCGCCTGGGCCTGGGGGTGGAGCCCTTCGGCTCCGGTGCCGTGGTGGTGCGGGAAGTCCCCGCGCTGCTGGGCGATGGCGACGTCCAGGGGCTGGTGCGCGACCTGGCCGACGAATTGGCTGAATGGGGTGCCGCCACCGCGCTGGAGGAGCGCCTGCTGCACATCTGCGCCACCATGGCCTGTCACGGCTCGGTGCGGGCGGGACGCCGGCTCACCATCCCCGAGATGAACGCCCTGTTGCGCCGCATGGAGGCCACGCCGCTGTCGGGCCAGTGCAACCACGGGCGGCCCACCCACGTTTCCCTCAGTCTCGCCGATATCGAGAAGCTGTTCGGGCGGCGGTAGAGCCCGCCCGAAGCGCTCCACTCATACCAAGATGCACTGATCGGAACCGATCAGTGCATCGCCCTCAATCGCCGGGCGCCACCTGTGGCGGCTGGGCTCCCGCCGCATAAGCGGCGCGGCCCTTTGGGCCTATCCATAGAAGTGACCCTTCATGTCATCCCGAGCCTTTGCGAGGGATCTTTCACGCCATGGCGGCAGACGTTTGCGGCTGAAAGATCCTTCCTCCCTGCGGTCGTCAGGATGACAGCTCGGTTCAAATGACGCCCGGCAGCGCTTGACCGCCGTCAAGTACCATAGTTGGTTAGTTGGGTATTGTCGCCTCAGTTGCCTGAAGCGAAGGAATACCGCCATGAGAAAGACCGACAGTTTCCGTAAACATCATGATGGCCTGCGGGAGGTCGTCGGCCGCCTCGAGCCCATGCTGGTGCCGGCCCGCATCGCCGAGGACCCGGCTTCGGTGTCCAAGGTGGTGCTCGACCTGTTCGGCAAGTTTTCCATTCATCTGGCCATCGAGGACAACACGCTGTACCCGAAATGCGCCGCCCATGCCGACGCGGCGCTGCGCCGCACCGCCGCCGAGTTCCAGGCGGAGATGGGCAGCCTGTCCCAGCGCTTCGACGCCTACAAGAAGGCCTGGGCCGGCCCGCTGGCCATCGGCCGCGATCCCGCCGCCTTCGTCGCGGCGACGCGAGAGATCCTGGGCCTGTTCAAGGCGCGGGTGGAACGCGAGGAAAGCCGCCTCTACGACCTGTTCGACAAGGCGGCGTGAGAAGAAGAGAGGAGCCCTCGCCCCGACCCTCTCCCGCACGCGGAGGAGGGCCGGGGCGGCGGACTTTACCCCAGCAGGCCCTTTTCCATCACCGCCACCATGCGCCGCGCGAAGGCGGCCGGGTCGGCGGGGGGCTCGCCCTCGATGATGCGGGCCTGGTCCAGCAGCAGGAAGGCGGCGTCCTCCACGCTTCCATCGGTGCCGCCGGTCTTGACGCGGGCGGCGAGGCCCTTGATCAAGGCGTGGCGGGGATTGATCTCCAGGATGCGGGCGCGTTCGCCCGGCGACTGATTGTGGGCGCGCAGCATCTTTTCCAGATGCATGCTCATCTCGCCCTCGGCCGCCACCAGGCAGACGGCGGATTCGGTCAGGCGGGCCGAGGGGCGCACGTCCTTGACCTTGTCGCCCAGCGCCAGCTTCACCGCCTCGATCAGGGTGGTGAGCTCGTCGGCGGGCGCCTCGTCCGCCTTCTTGTCGTCGGCGCCCTCGGGAGCCTGGACCTTCGAGAGGTCGGCATCGGCGGCAGCCACCGAGCGGAACGGCTTGTCGGCATAGGACGGCACCGCCGACGGCCAGAACTCGTCGATGGGGTCGGTGAGCAGCAGCACCTCGACGCCCTTGGCCCGGAAGCCTTCCAGCTGCGGGCTGGCCTTCAGCTTGTCGAGGTCGTCGCCGGTGATGGTGTAGATGGCGTCCTGGCCCTCCTTCATGCGCGCCACGTAATCGGCCAGCGTGGTCAGGCCGTCGCCATGGGTGGAGCGGAAGCGGCACAGTTCCAGGATGTCGGTCTTGCGCTCGAAATCCTCGTAGATGCCTTCCTTCAGCACCGGGCCGAAGGCGGTCCAGAAATCCTCGTACCTGCCCTCGGCATCCTCGGACTTCTTCTTCAGTTCGCCCAGGATGCGCTTGACCAGGCCGGTGCGGATCTTGGACAGCACCGGATTGTGCTGCAGCATCTCGCGGCTGACGTTCAAGGGCAGGTCCTGGCTGTCCACCACGCCCCTGACGAAGCGCAGATAGGGCGGCAGCAGCTCCTCGCAATCGTCGGTGATGAACACCCGCTTCACGTAGAGCTTCACGTGCTGCTTGCGGTCGGGGTGGAAGATGTCCAGCGGCTTGGAGGAGGGAATGAACAGCAGGCCGGTGTACTCGATGGCCCCTTCGGCCTTGTAGTGCAGCGTGCTCCACGGCTCGTCGAAGGCATGCGCCACGTGGTGGTAGAATTCCTTGTACTGCTCCGGGGTGATCTCGGACTTGGACCGGGTCCACAGGGCGTTGGCCGAGTTGATGGTTTCCTCGTCCTTGTCGCCGTCCCTGAGCCGCACCGGAATGGCGATGTGGTCGGAGTAGCGCTTGACGATGGATTTCAGGCGCCAGGCGTCGAGGAACTCGGTCTCGCCGTCGCGCAGCTTCAAGATGATGGCGGCGCCGCGCGCCGCGTCCTCGGCCGGGGTGACGGTGAACTCGCCCTTGCCGTCCGACACCCACTTCCAGCCCTTGGCCTCGCCGGCCTTGCGGGTGACCACGGTGACTTCCCCGGCCACCATGAAGGCGGAATAGAAGCCGACGCCGAACTGGCCGATCAGGGTGACGTCCTTCTTGGCGTCGCCGGTCAGCCGCGACAGGAATTCCGACGTGCCCGACTTGGCGATGGTGCCCAGATTGGCGATCAGCTCGTCATGGCTCATGCCGAGGCCGTTGTCGATGATGGTGAGCGTGCCGGCATCCTTGTCGGGAACCAGGCGGATGCGGAACTCGGACTCGCCTTCCAGCAGGTCGGGATCGGTGATGGCGGCGTAGCGCAGCCGGTCGCATGAATCCGAGGCGTTGGAGATCAGCTCGCGCAGGAAGATCTCCTTGTTGGAGTAGAGCGAGTGAACGACGATGTCGAGCAACTTGCCGACTTCCGCCTGGAATTGACGCTTTTCTTCGGCCATGGCTTATCCGTCTCCCTTGGGCTGGGGTTGCATGAAAAGGCGCTCTGATATGAGGGGAGCGGCGCCAGCTTGCAAGTGCGGCGATTCTCCGAGACAATGAAGGTTCGCTCCCGGCGTTGCCAAGGCCATGGGAAATGGCTATGTATGGCGCCCCGAGCTTCAAGGTCCCGCCCGGACGGCGGAACTGATTAAAAGAACCGAGTCGCCCGGCCCGCCGCCAAGAGCCTGCCGAAGGCGAACCGAGAGAATGGAGATGTTGATGCAGATTCCCCTCCAGATCACCTTTCACGGTGTCGATCACTCTGACGCCGTCGAAACCCGCATCCGCGAAAAGGTGGCCAAACTGGAGCATCTCTTCGATCGCATCACCAGCTGCCGCGTGGTGATCGAGCAGCACCACAAGAACACCTCGAACCTGCACCACAAGGGCGAGCCCTTCCACATCCGTCTCGCCCTGACGGTCCCCGGCGACGAGCTGGTGGTGAAGCGCGATCCCAAGGACAGCCATGTCAACGAGGACATCTACGTGGCGCTGCGCGAGGCTTTCGCCGGCATGGAGCGCCAGTTGAAGGAATACGTCGACCGCCAGCGCGGCAACGTCAAGGCGCGTGCCCAGGCCTAGTCCTTCCTACCGGCATGGGTGGGCTGGACCCACCCATGCATCAAGCTTTCCGATTACCGGCCGCGGGGTAGTTGAAGTTTCCGCGCGGTTCGGATAAAACGCTGCCATCTATTGCAGCGCAGCATAAGGCTGCACTCCTTCTGGCCGCGTCATGAATATCGATCTCGCCCGTACCTTCCTGGAAATCGTCGACACCGGAAACTTCAACAAGGCCGCCGAGCGCCTGTCGGTGACCCAGTCGACGGTCAGCATGCGCATCCGGGCGCTGGAGGACGAGTTGGGGCGGCCCCTGTTCGTGCGCTCCAAGTCGGGCACCCAGCTCACCGCCGCCGGCATGCAGTTCCGCCGCTACGCCACCACCATGGTCCGCGTCTGGGAGCAGGCGCGCCAGGAACTGGCCCTGCCGGCGGGATTCCGTACCGTGCTCAACGTGGGCGGCCAGTTCTCGCTGTGGGACCGCCTGCTGGTCCAGTGGATTCCCTGGATGCGCACCGCCATGCCCGACGTGGCGCTGAAGGCCGAGGTCGGAGCCTCCGATCAGCTGATGCGCCAGCTGATCGAGGGGATGCTGGATCTGGTGGTGATGTACTCGCCGCTGTCGCGCCCCGGCCTGCACATCGAGAAGCTGCTGGAAGAGCGGCTGATCCTGGTCTCCACCCGGCGGCGCGCCGTGGCGGAATGGGACGAGGATTACGTCCTGGTGGATTGGGGGCCGGAATTCCGCGCCGCCCACAGCCAAGCCTTCCCCGACCTCAAGACCCCGGCGGTGTCGGTGGGGCTCGGCGCGCTGGGGTTGCAGCACATCCTGGCCTATGGCGGCACCGGCTATTTCCCCATGCGGGTGGTGCGCTCGTACCTGTCGGCCGGCCGGCTGTTCGAGGTGACCGGCGCTCCGGAATTCCGCCGCCCGGCCTACCTGGTCCATGCCGAGGACGAAACCCGCGAGGACTGGTTCGACACCGCGCTGGACGGGTTGCGCTACGTCGCCTCGCTGGAAAGCGAGGATTAACTCCCCTTAGACGGCGAGCGTCAACGACGAGACGCACTGTCATGCTGAGCGCAGCGAAGCATCTTTCAGCCCGAGGCGATTGCCGCCTGTGCCTGAAAGCCCCTTCGCCAGGGCTCAGGGTGACACTCTGTCTCTGATTCAGGGCTGGCCGCTTTAATGCTCGTGATCGTGGCCGCCCAGGTCTTCCTCGGCGTGCTTGTGCTCGTGCGGCTTCCAGCCGTGCCTCGACTGCT
This sequence comes from Paramagnetospirillum sp., assembly GCF_058402745.1. Taxonomy (NCBI): domain Bacteria; kingdom Pseudomonadati; phylum Pseudomonadota; class Alphaproteobacteria; order Rhodospirillales; family Magnetospirillaceae; genus Paramagnetospirillum; species Paramagnetospirillum sp. The sequence continues at coordinate 453,860 of NZ_JBZVFI010000018.1, read as the reverse complement.
CGTGCTCGTGGTCGTGCCCGCCCTCGGGGGTGTGGCCGTGGGGGTGGCTGTGCTGGTGCAGGTGTTCATGCGCATGGGTATGGGCGTGCGCATGGGTATGGGTCACGTCGCCGTGAGAGTGGGGATGGGCATGGACGTGGCTGTGCTCGTGGGCGTGATGATGCTTGTGCTCGTGCCCGCTGGATTCGTCGTGATGGTGGCCGCCGTGCATTCGCTTCTCCCGGTCAGATGCGAGGCACCATTCTACGCCGGTCGCCGACGAATCGGAATGGCGGCGTCACCCGTAAGGGAAATAAATAATAAAATTAGATAAAATTTTATTCAAAGATGTTTCCATGTGCTCGTTATTGGTTCGAAAGTTATGACGTACGTAATACAAGTGATCATCCCATTATAAGTGTTGAATTCTTCAAGGCAAAGGCGCAGTGTGAACCGGATGTGAACAAGTACGCTTGAGTTGTAAACGCCATGTCTGGACACGGCCCGAAGAAAACCCAAGCCAATGCGGCGAATTCCCGCTGGTCCAACGCCGACCCCGGGATCGAGGCGATTCGCGCCGCCCTGGAAGGGCCGGTGATCGAGATTCTGCGGCACGAGGTGCTGGCGCTGAAGGGGCTGCCGCGCAATGCCGCCTATGACAAGGCCATGAACGACCCCAAGATGCTCGACGAATGCCTGCGGCTGTTCCGCACCCGCCCCGAACTGTTCGCCAATGTGGTGACGGATTCCGGCAGGCGGCCGATCACCGCCGATCACGACGTCCTGGCCTGCGGCCGCACTCTGGCCGAGGCGGTGGCCCTGGTGGTGCGCGCTTCGGCGCGGCGCTACTTCCGCGCCAAGCTGGACTTCCGCAGCAAGTTCCAGGCGCCGCCGCCCAAGCCGTCCCTGATGAAGCGCGTGGGGCTCGCCCTGGGGCTCGCCCATCCGCCGCCGGCCCCCAAGCACGCCGCCAAGCCCCATTCGCGCTCGGAAGCCCTGTACCAGGCCATCCGCGAGAACCTGCGCTTCGACTGGCAGGTGCTGCTGATCCCCCACTACACCCCCATGAGCCCGTCGCTGGTCAGCGATCTCGGCTCGCGCCTCTTGGACATCCGCGAGGCCGCCGAGCTGCAGGCCCTGTCCTCGCCCGGCAACATGCCCCGCGACGGCAGGAAGCCCCTGCTGCTGGACGAGGCCGGGCGGCTGCTGGTGGCGGGCAAGGACACCATCGATGCCGACATCCTGTGGCGGGTGGTGCAACAGATGGATCTGGCCCGGCTGTTTCCCAAGACCGACACCAACCAGCCCCGGCGGGCGGTGGCTCAGGTGTCGGCCACCCATGTGGACGTCATCCGCTCGCTGCTTCCCGTTCTGGGCGGCGACATCCGGCGTTTCACCGCCTTCCTGATGATCGCCTTCGCCACCCTGGGCGAGCAGCGCTTCAAGCAGGATTTCTGCCAGAGCGGGCAGGTGCACGCGGCGCGCAAGCTGGCCGAGCGCCTGGCCAAGGCCGAGCTGCCGCCGCCCTGTCTCGACGATATGAAGCGGGTCTACGGCGCGCTCCTGTCCACCGCCTATGTGGGCGGCGTCGAGGCCGGGCCGTCGCGCATCGACAAGCAGCCCAGACTGAAGCAGGCCCTGGACGCCCTGGGCCCCACCTCCAAGCCCATGTCCATTTCAGGTTAGGGCGCCGTTCTCCAGAACCACCCGACGGGTGGCGAGGCTTTCCACCACCTCGCGGTCGTGGGAGACGATCACCATGGCCTGGGGCAGCCCGGCCAGGATGTCCACCAGCCTTTCCCTGGTCGCCTCGTCCAGCGCGTTGGTGGGCTCGTCCAGCAGCAGGGCCTCGGGCTCCATGGCCAGCACGGCGGCCAGGGACACCAGCCGCTTCTGCCCGCCCGACAGCTTGTGGGTGACGCGGTTCTCGAGGGGCGCGAGGCCCAGCCGCTCCAGGGTGGCGCGGACGATGTCGCGCGCCTCCGCCTTGCTCTTGCCGAGGTTCAGCGGACCGAAGGCCACGTCTTCCGCCACGGTGGGGCAGAACAGCTGGTCGTCGGCATCCTGGAACAGCAATCCCGCCTTGGCGCGGACCTCGACGAAATCGGCCTCGGCGCGGCGCTCCCGCCCGAAGGCGTGAACGGTGCCCGCCTTGGGCCGGATCAGCCCGACCATGACGTGCAGAAGCGTGGTCTTGCCGCTGCCGTTTGCACCCAATAGCGCGACTCGCTCGCCCGCCTGCAGGGCGAAATCCACGCCGTCCAGCACCGGATGGGCGGCATCGAAGGCGTGACGGACGCCTTCCAGGCGGATGAGCTGGCTCACACCATCCCCACGGCGATGACCAGGACCAGGCCGGCGGCCGACGCCGCGCCGAAGCCGAGATCCAGGCGGCCCGGCCCGGCGACGGCGTCGTCGTCCAGGCTGGGGAAGCGGCCGGTGAAGCCGCGGCAGCGCATGGCGGCGTCGATGCGCTCGGCCCGCTCCAGCGAGCGGACCATCAGCATGCCGAACAGATGGCCGATGGAGCGCCAGCAATGCGGGCCGGTACTGGGGCGGAAGGCGCGGGCCCGCATGGCGAGGCGCAGGCGGCGGTACTCGTCTTCCAGCACCGACAGGTAGCGGGTGGTGAACAGGAACAGGTGGACGAAACGCTCGCTCACCCCCAGCCGGGCCAGGGCGCGGCCCAGCACCGGGGCCTCCATGGAGCCCACCAGGGCGAACAGCGCCACCGCCACGGCATTGGCCTTGAGCGCGATGCCCGCCGCCTGGCGCAATCCCTCCTCGGACCCCTCCAGGCCCCACAGGCTGAACGCCGTCCGGCCGGGCACCGTGAAGGGCAGCATGACCAGCACCAGCAGCATGAAGCCTTCCAGGCACAGCAGGCGGCGCGCCGTGGCGGCCAGCGGCAGCCGGGCGGCCACGGCGGCGGCCACGGCGAGGCCCAGACCGGCGCCCTGGGCCGCCAGCGACGGCACCGTCACCTCGGCCAGGGCGAACAGCAGGGCGGCCACCAGCCGGGTGCGGGGGTCGAGACGCTCGATCAGGCTCATGATCCCCTCCGCCGCGATTGCAGCCAGGCCCAGCAGCCGAACAGGCCGAAGATGGTGCCGATGCCGCCCATCAGGTCATGCAGGCGGACCCGGGATTCGTAGGCGTCCAGCTGCTCGCGCAGCGGCCGGATCTGCCGCGCGATGGCGGCTTCCAGGGCGGCGGTGTCGGTGCTGGCGGGTGACGCCGCCTTGCCCTCGGGAAGGCTTGGCGGGAACTCGGCGGCGGGAATGGTGAACTGGGCGGCGTGGCCGTCCTCGGACTCCACCACCACCATATGGTCCATGCGCGCCGCCACCCTCTGGCGGAAGCCGCCGTCGGGACCGGTGACGAAGCCGGTGACCAGCGACCCGTCGCCCCCCAGGATGCGGCCCGGTACGCCGGCGGCCTTCTCGCCGCCGACGAAATAGGCCGAGCCGGCGATCTCGGCGCCTTCCACCGTGGCGAACACCTTCAGCTTGTGGGCCTGGGCGGGGGCGGCCAGCAGCAGAACGGCGAGGAATGCGGCCGCGCCCCTCATGCCAGGGCCTCCGGCTTGACCCGGGAGAGCAGGCCGATGGCGGCGGAGGCGAACACCGCCTCGATCCCCATCACCGGCAGATGGGTCAGCACCACCAGACGGGCGGCGGCCTCGAATTCGCGGCCCGACGCCGCCAGCGAGCCGGCCACCATCAGCCCGGTCAGCAGCACGGCACCCCCCGAGCACAGGGCGGCGACCCACGCGGTACGGCGGGGTCGGTCGGGGCGCCACAGGCGGCGGAACACCAGCCCGGCCAGCACGGCGGGCACGGCCATGTTGACGGTGTTGACCCCCAGCACCAGCAGGCCGCCGAAACCGAACATCACCGCCTGCAGCAGCAGGGCGGCCAGCAGGGCGGGAAAGGCGGCCCAGCCCAGCACGATGCCGGCCATGCCGTTGAGCAGCAGATGCACCGAGGCGGGACCGGCCGGCAGGTGGATCAGGGAGGCGACGAACATCACCGCCGACAGCATGGCCACCTTGGGCACGCGGGCCGGCTCCAGCTCCTTCAGGCCGCGCGCCACCCCGGTGGCGGCGAGGATTCCCCCCGCCACCAGCACCGGATTGGACAGCACGCCATCGGGAATATGGGCCATGGGCGGCGGGGCTCCCTACCTCATGTCCTGGGCGCGCACCCAGATCAGGCCGCCCAGTTCGGTCTTGGCCGGCTTGCCATCGGGGCTTTTCGCCGGCTTGTCGCCGTCCACCAGGGCGGCGAAGCCCCACCAGCCGGCGCGCGGCATGGCATAGGCGAACTGGCCCGAGGCATCGGCCTTGATCACCTGGGTGACGAAGGGGTCCGACGGCGGCTTGACCGAGCCGTCGTTGCGCCATTCCACCTCGATCTCGGCGAAGGGCAGCGGCTTGCCGTTCTTGCGGACGATTCCCCGGAACAGGTTGCCGGTCCACAATCCGTAGGGCCGCGCCAGCGGCTCGATCTCGACGGGCAGGCCCACCGCCTTGTCCCAGCCGCCGCCGCCACCCGCGAAATCCACCACCACCTTGGTGTAGTGGACGATCCACTTGCCCTCGCCCTTCTCCCAATAGGGGGCGGGCTCGACGAAGAACACGTGGTCGCCGGGCTGGTCCAGCCGGAACCCGGCGCTGAACACCGTCTTGTCGCCGGCCTTGCCGGGCACGAGGCTGGCCTTGAGGTCGCGGACCTTGCCGCCGCTCAGCACGCCGAAGCGGACCGGCGGGGCCATCTCCATGACGGGTCCCCGCTCCATGGGATGGGTGAAGGCCAGGTCCAGGCGGATGTCGCGCGGATCCTGCTCGGCGACGATGTCGGCCGAGGGGATCAGCTCCTGGAAATGGGCCGCCGCCACCCCGGGAAGCAGCCCCAGGACGCAGGCGATCAGGCTCGCGGCCCCCGGTCTCGCCATTCCCCCCTCCTAAAAAATTATGCGACTTCGTTGCTTGCCGGGCCGAGCATACGCGGGGGCGGGTGGCAGGCCAAGCGCTATTTGGGCCAGCCCCCGGCTATGTGACGGACGGCCGTCTCTCGCTCCGCATCACGTAAAGGCCGGACGCCATCACCACCAGCGCGCCGGCCAGGGTGTTGAGGGTGGGAATCTCGGCGAAGACCAGCCAGCCCAGGCTGGACGACACCACGATGTGGAAATAGTCGAAGGGCGCCACCGTGGAGGCCGGGGCGAGGCGCACCGCCTGACTGATCAGCAATTGGCCGGTGCCGCCCAGGATGCCGGCGGCGGCGAACAGCGCCCAGGCCCCCGGATCGGGCGCTCGCCAGACCAGGGACAGGGCGGCGCCGGTCAGGATCAGGGTCAGCACCGAGAACCAGAACACCGTGGTCACCGCCGCCTCGGTGCGCCCCATGTCGCGCATCAGCACCATCACCAGGGCGTAGAGCACGGTGCCGGCCATGGCGAAGGCGGCCCCCGCCCCCAGCAGGTCGCCGGCCCACACGTCCGGCCCCGCCACGATCAGGATGCCGCCGAATCCGGCCGCCACCGCCGCCCAGCGGCCGGGCGACACCCTCTCCTTCAGCAAGGGCACCGACAGCGCGGTGATCAGCAGCGGCGCGGCGAAGCCGATGGCGGTGACCTGGACCAGGGGCAGGCGGTGGAAGGCCATGAAGAAGCACCCCACCGCCAGCAGGCCGATGGTCGAGCGCAGCGCATGCGCCCAGGGCCGCCTCGTCGCCACCACCCTGATGCCGCCCCGCCACAACAGCGGCGCCAGCGGCACCAGGCCGAATGCCGCCCGAAAGAACAGGACCTGGATCACCGAATAGTCGGCCATCAGCAGCTTCACCACGGCATCCATGCCGGCGAACACCGAGGTGGCGGCCAGCATGGCGGTGATGCCCCGCATGGGATTACCCGATGGGGCGGGGAGAGAATGAAAGTCCGATGACACGCTTTGACGCCCCTTGACGCATGGGCGATTGAATCCCATATGCAAACGCGAAAACATGGCCTATCACAGGCAGTTACTGCATTGCACAATACTTGTGGCAACGCAAAAATACGTAGAAAACCAGAATAATTGATACTAAAGCGACTCTGTCAATTCCTTGTCTGGTCCTGTATAGTCCATTCCTGAGCTACAACCGGAAAAAGGGGGCTGCCATGCTGTCAAGCGCGTACAGATCCACCCCGCAACCGGCCGAAATCCGCGTCGTGCGCCGCCTGGGCGCCGCGATCGGCGGCCGCTCCGCCCGAGCCCTGGCCTATTGTGCCGGCGGCATCGAGCCGACGCTGGACGAGGTCATGGCCGACCCCATCGTACACCGCCTGATGGCCCGCGACGGCGTGGCCCTGGACTCGCTCAATTCGCTGATCGCCGAGGTGCGGGGCCGCCTGCTTTAGAAGGACGGTGTCCGACCACGCGGCAAGCCCCCGAGAGGGGGCTTTTTGCGTTCCGGTCAGCGTCGGGACGAGGAGGACGGCGGAGCCAGGGGTTCCGAACGGATGCCTGCCGCCGGCGCCGGGCGCGGCACGGGGGTGGAATCGTAGCCGCCTGCGCCCCCTTCCGACTGCCGGGGCGCCACGGTGACCGAGACCACCGAGCCGTAGACGGTGCGCCGCTCCACCTGGACGGTGGCGGCGCGGTCGCCGCGCACATAGGTCAGCACGCTGGTCTCGGTGATGACGCTCATCATGGGCTGCCAGCCGAAATTGGGCATCTGCTGCTGATAGAAGGCGGTGACCTCGTTGGCGTCGTTGAACAGCCGCATCACCACCCGGCCGGTCCAGCGGTCGCGGTCCGACAGGATCAGCGAGCGTTCGTTGTCCATGGTGGCGCCCGACGGAATGGGAATGTCGGTGACCAGCTGGAAATTGGCCGGCTGGTCGCCTTGGGCGGCGCTGGAGGCGGGCGGCAGGTCGGTGCCGCGCGAACAGGCCGCCAGGCCGAGGGCGGCGGCGAGACACAGGGCAAGGCGAAGCGACGGAAAGTTCATGGCCTTGAAAATACTGTGAAGGCTGGGGACTAACAAGGGAATGTTTACATCCGGCGATACCGGCCCAAGATGTGGAGCCTACCCCAGTGCGTAATGCTCCAGCGCGTCGTATTGCGCCCCCTGGCGGCCCAGGGTGCTGCGGAACAGGGTGAAACGCTCCACCGCCACGTGCTCCTCGCGGAAATGGCCGGTGGCATCGATGAAATCCTGCAGACGTCCCGGCGGGGTGTCCTTGAGCCGCGCCAGGGTGACGTGGGGATTGAACCTGCGCGGCTCGGGCTTGGCGCCCGCCTGCACCACGGCGGCATCCACGCGGGCGGCGAGGCGCGACAGGGCATCGGAGCGCTCGACACCCAGCCACATGGTGTGGGCCTGGTGGCGGTCGCCGAACAGGCCCAGCCCGGTGAGCGTCAGGGCGAAGGGCGGCTCGGCCAGGGCGGCGAGGTTGTGGTGAATCTCCTCGGCCAGATCTTCCTCCACCTCGCCGATGAAACGCAGCGTCAGGTGCAGGTTGGCGGGTTCCACCCAGCGGGCGCCGGGCAATCCGCGTTGCAGGGTGGCGATGCGGGCGGCGAGGTCCTGGTCGAAGCCGATCCCCACGAACAGACGGATCACGGCCGGGGCTCCGGCAGCAGGACCAGCACGCCGGTGAAGCCGTAGAGGTGATCGCGGCTGATCTCGCCGTTGGCGAAGAAGCCGATCAGGGGAAAGTCGCCCAGCACGTCGTGCAGCAATTCCGGCTCGGCGCCCGGATGGCCGAACATGTGCTCGCCCCGCCCCGTGCACGAGACGTAGAGCCCCGCCCGGATGGAGCGGCCGTCCAGGCGCTCCTTCAATCCCTCCAGCATGCGCTTCAGGTCCATGCGGGCGGCGTTGGCGTCGCGGCGCACGAACATCAGCCGGCTGCCCTCGTCGGCGTGGTCGCCGATGGCGATCCAGCCCTGGTTGGGATCGATGCCGATCAGGGTGCGGACCTGATAATCGTGGCCGTCGTCGCCCTCCACCGGCAGGCCCACATGGATGTAGCCGGCGATGCGCCGCAGGTCGCGGGCCAGCAACTCGCCCACCTCCTCCTTCAGCACGTCGAGCGCCGGGCGGCCGTCCAGCGCCATCACCACCCCCTGCCAGGACTCGGTGACGGTGTGGATGGCGCCGAGCGGAGAACAGCCCTGGGTCATGCCGGTCAGCACCTCGATGCCCGAGCCGAGCAGCACTCCGGCCAGCCCGCCATCGGTGGCGATGCCGGCCAGTTGGGCCGCCGGCCCCGCCGCGCTCATCAGGCCGCCGGCCAGGAATCCGGCCTCGGCGGCCAGATCGACGATGGCCTGGGGCACCTCGGGGTCGCGGGGGTCGCCATGGACCAGCCCGACGCAGGGAAAATGGCGTTTGCTCCAGTCGCCGGCGTCGCCGATGAACACCCGGAACTGGTCGGGGGGCAGGCGGCCGACCATGGCGGCCACGGCGCCTTCGTCGCGGATTTCCTCGCCGCCCACGCACAGGCCGGGGGCCACGCCGCCCACCCAATGCTCGATGCGGGTGGTCTCGCGCAGGAAGGTCAGCAGCGAGGACAGATTGGGAGCGAAGGGCTCGGTGGCGTAGAGAAAGCCGAAATTGGCGCCGGGCGGCAGCGGCCCCAGCAGGTCGAGGCAGGCCTTGGCGGTGGTTCCCCAATGGTTGCCCCTGGCATGGGCGACACGGAAGGGCGCGAGAAGGGGGGCGGGGGCGGCGGTCACGGCTTTCCCCTTTCCAGCAGCTTGCGCACCGAGGGCAGGATGCGTTCGACGATCACCTCCACACCCCTGGCGTTGGGGTGCAGGCCGTCGGGCAGGTTGAGACGGGGGTCCCCGGCCACGCCGTCCAGGAAGAAGGGATAGAATATCACGTCGTGCTCGGCGGCCAGGCGGGTGTACACCGCCTTGAACTCGGCCTCGAAGTCCTTGCCGTAATTGGGCGGCGCCAGCATGCCGGTCAGCAGCACCGGAACGCCCGCCGCCCGGAACCGCTTCAGGATGGCGTCGAGATTGGCGTGGGTCAGCTTGGGATCGATGCCGCGCAGCCCGTCATTGGCCCCCAGTTCGAGAATGGCGAGGGTGGGCCTGGCGGCCAGCGCCCAGTCGAGGCGGGCCTTGCCGCCCGCCGTGGTGTCGCCCGACACGCCGGCGTTGATCAGGCTGACCTCGCGGCCTTCGGCCCTCAATGCCCGTTCCAGCCGGGCGGGGAACGCCTCCTCCGGCGCCAGGCCGAAGCCGGCGGTGAGCGAATCGCCGAGCGCCAGGATGCGGATCGCGGGCGCCGCCCGGGCCATGCCTGTTCCTCCAGCCACATTGACAAGCGCCAGGACGGCCCCATATCGCAAGACCGCGCGCCGTTCCCGGCCTATCCTGTCCAAGACACCCCGTTCGTTCAAGAAAGTCGCCCTCGCATGCATCAGCGTCCCGTCGCCGGCCTTCCCTTGGTTTCCCTGGAGGCCGTCCATCTCAACTTGGCGAGCCTGGCGGGCGAGGTCAATGTCCTCGATGGCATCGACCTGGACGTGGCCTCGGGCGAGACGGTCGGCGTGGTCGGGCCGTCGGGTTCGGGCAAGTCCACCCTGCTGATGGTCATGGCCGGGCTGGAACGCCCCACCTCGGGCCGGGTGAGCGTGGGCGGCACCGATTTCTCGGGCCTCGACGAGGACGGGCTGGCGCGCTTCCGCCGCGACCGCATCGGCATCGTCTTCCAGAGCTTTCACCTGATTCCCACCATGACGGCGCTGGAAAACGTGGCGGTGCCCCTGGAACTGGCCGGGCATGCCGATCCCTTCGGGGCGGCGGAGGAAGAGCTGGGCCGGGTCGGGCTGGGCCGGCGCCTGTCCCACTATCCCGGCCAGCTTTCGGGGGGCGAGCAGCAGCGCGTCGCCCTGGCCCGCGCCTTCGTCACCCGGCCCGGCCTGCTGCTGGCCGACGAGCCCACCGGCAACCTGGACGGCGCCACCGGGCGTGCCGTGATGGATCTGCTGTTCGACCTGAATGCCCGCTTCGGCACCGCCCTGGTGCTGGTCACCCATGATGACACCCTGGCGGCGCGCTGCGGCCGGGTGGTCCGGGTCGAGGACGGGAAGATACGGTCATGAGCGAGGCAAAGCCGAGCGCGGGCGCGTTGAGCGCCCCGGAGCGACGACGGAGCGAAGCGGAGGAGGGAAGCGGAGGAGCCAAGCGCGCGGAGGCGCGCGCCCGGCGCTTGAGGGGCAGTGTAAAATGATCCGTCTGGCGACCAGGTTCGCCCGGCGGGAATTGCGGGGTGGGCTCAAGGGGTTCCGGGTGCTGGTGGCCTGTCTCGCCCTGGGCGTGGCGGCCATCGCCGGGGCGGGGTCGTTGCGCGCCGCCTTCGACGCCGCCCTGGCCGAGGATGCCCGCGCCCTGCTGGGCGGCGACCTCGACATCCGCCAGACCCACCAGCCCTTCGACGCCGGCATGCTGGCGGCGCTGTCCGGCCTGGGCCGGATCACCGAAGGCATCGAGATGCGGGCCATGGTCCAGGTGGACGGCAACGCGCGGCGGTCCCTGGTGGAACTGAAGGGCGTCGACGGGGCCTATCCCCTGGTGGGAGCGCTGGAGCTTTCAGGCCTGTCATCCCGAGCGGAGCGAGGGTTCTCCGTTCGGAACAATGGTTCAGGATCGGCACCGATGGCACAGGCGGAGATCCCTCCTCCCGCTGGTCGTCGGGATGACAATCCCGTATTTGCTTTCGACAACGGCCAGTGGGGCGCGGCGGCCGAGGCCAACCTGCTGGACCGCCTGGGACTGAAGGTGGGCGACGTGGTCAGCGTCGGCGACGCCACCTTCCGCATCAACGCGATCATCGCCAAGGAACCCGACCGGGTGGCGACGGCCCTGTCCTTCGGCCCCCGGCTGATGGTGGCCAACGGCGCGGTGGAAGCCACCGGGCTGATCCGCCCCGGCTCGCTGGTGCGCCATACGCTCCGCCTGCTCCTGCCCGAGGGCGGCGACCCGGCGGCGGCCAAGGCCGATCTGGCCCGGCGCTTTCCCGATTCTCCCTGGCAGGTGCGCGACGTGGCCGAGGCCTCGCCCGGCGTGGGGCGCTTTCTCGACACCATGGCCTCGTTCCTGTCCCTGGTGGGACTGACCGCCCTTTTGGTGGGCGGCATCGGCGTGGCCAACGCGGTGAAGGCCTATCTCGACGGCCGCATCGGCACCATCGCCACCCTGAAATGCCTGGGCGCGCCCTCGGACCTGATCTTCGCCACCTATTTCCTGCTGGTGGGATTGCTGGCCGGGCTCGGCATCCTGCTCGGACTGGCGGCGGGCGCCGCCCTGGTGCCGCTGGTGGCCGGGCTGGGGGCCGAGCGCATTCCCCTGGCGCTCAAGACCGGGCTTTATCCCCGCCCGCTGATGATCGCCGCCGGATTCGGGGCGCTGTCGGCCCTGGTCTTCACCCTGTGGCCCCTGGCCCGCGCCAAGGCGGTGCCCGCAGCATTGCTGTTCCGCCGGCTGGTGGCGCCCGAAGCCGGGCCGGTGGGCAAGACGATGTGGGCCGCCCTGGTGCTGTCGGGCGGCGGACTGGCGGCGCTGGCCGTGGCTTCCGCCGCCAACCGCCCCCTGGCCGCATGGTTCGTGGGCGCGGCGGCCGCCACCCTGGTGCTGTTCCGCGCGCTCGCCTGGGCTCTGGCGCGGACGGCCTCGGTTCTGGCGGCCCGTCACGGCAAGGCGGCGGGGCCCACCTGGCGGATGGCCCTGGCCAACCTGCACCGCCCCGGCTCGGCGGTGGTGGGCATGGTGCTGTCGCTGGGCCTGGGGCTGTCCGTGCTGGTGACCATCGCCCTGGTGGAAGGCAATCTCGCCGCCCAGTTCGGCGAGAGACTCCCCGAGCAGGCGCCGTCCTTCTACTTCATCGACGTGCAGCCCGATCAGGTGGAGGAGTTGGAGAAGGTGGTGCGGGACACCGATCCGGCCGCCTCGCTTTCCAAGGCCTCCATGGTCAGGGGCCGCATCACCTCCATCGGCGGCGTGCCGGTGGGACAGGCGAGGATCGCCCCCGAGGCGGAATGGGCGGCCAGGGGCGACCGCGGCCTGTCCTCGGCCTCCGCGTTCCCCGAGGGCACGCGGCTGGTGGCGGGCAAGTGGTGGCCCGAGGACTACCAGGGGCCGCCGCTGGCCTCGGTGGACGCCGCCGTGGCCAAGGGCTTCGGCCTCAAGGTGGGCGACCGGCTGGGCCTCAACGTGCTGGGCCGCGAGATCGAGGTGGAGGTGGCGTCCCTTCGCCAGATCGACTGGTCGAACCTGTCCATGAACTTCGCCTTCCTGTTGTCGCCCGGCGTGCTGGACGGCGCGCCGCACACCTACATCGCCACGCTGCGCACCCAGCCCTCCATGGATGCGGTGGTGGAGAAGGCCGTCACCGACCGCCTGCCCAACGTCTCGTCCATCCGGGTCAAGGAGGCGCTGGAAGCGGTCAAGGCCATCATCGCCGAAGCCGATCTGGCGGTGCGCCTCGCCGGACTGGTGACGCTGGCGGCGGGCGCCCTGGTGCTGGCCGGGGCGGTGATGGCGGGACACCGCCGCCGGGTATGGGAGGCGGTGGTGCTGAAAGTGGTGGGAGCGACGCGCGGTCAGCTGTGGCGGGCCCATCTGGCCGAGTTCGCCCTGATCGGCCTGGTCACCGGCCTGGCCGCCGCCCTGGTGGGTTCGCTGGCGGCGCGCGCCATCCTGATTCACGTCATGAAGACCGACTGGGTGTTCCTGCCCGGGGCGACGGCGGCTACCCTGGCCGCCTGCATGGCCGCCTCGCTGCTGGCCGGCTTCGTCGGCACCTGGAGGGCCCTGGGAGCCAAGGCGGCGCCGTTACTGAGGAATGAATGAATTCCGTGTAACTTGATTCTTTCTCGAAGTGCCTCATATTGGTGTTCAGGTTCAACTGAGTGTTCAAAGGAACGACCATGGCTTTCGGAACAGACCGCAGATACATGAGTGCCGCCCAGGCGGAGGCTGCTCAGATCGACGTGGGTCTGCGGCAGTACATGCTGAGTGTGTACAACTACATGGCCTCGGCCCTGGCTCTCACCGGCATCGTCGCCTGGGTGATCGCCAGCTTCGATCCGCTGACGGCGGTGGTCGTCAAGTCGCCGCTCAAGTGGGTGTTCATGCTGGCCCCCCTGGGCCTGGTGTTCTTCATGAGCGCCAAGATCGAGAGCATGCGCGCCTCGACCGCCTCGACCCTGTTCTGGGTCTATGCCGGCCTGATGGGCGCCTCGCTGGCCTCGGTGTTCCTGGTGTTCACCGGCGCGTCGGTGGCCCGGGTGTTCTTCATCACCGCGGCGGCCTTCGCGGGCCTCAGCCTCTACGGCTACACCACCAAGAAGGACCTGTCCGGCATGGGCAGCTTCCTGATCATGGGCGTGTGGGGCCTCTTGATCGCCGGCCTCGTGAACATCTTCCTGGCCAGCCCCATGCTGCACTTCGTCATGAGCGCCGCCGGCGTGCTGATCTTCGCCGGCCTGACCGCCTACGACACCCAGAACATCAAGCAGATGTACTGGGAGGGCGACCACTCCGAGGTGGCCCAGAAGAAGGCGGTGTTCGGTGCCCTGCAGCTCTACATGGACTTCATCAACCTGTTCATGTTCCTGCTGCAGTTCCTGGGTGTCCGCCGCGACGAGTAGTCGTAGCGTCCAAGCGAACGAACGGACCCGCCCCGAAAGGGGCGGGTTTTTTCATGGGTCGGGCACCACCAGGTCGCGGTAGGCGTGCCAGCTGGCGTGTCCCGCCACCGGCAGGGCGATGACCAGACCCACCAGACCCAGCACCAGGCCCAGACCGGTGATGCCGGCCAGCAGGGCCGCCCACAGCAGCATGGGGCCGGGATTGCGGACCACCGCCATCACCGACAGCGCGGCGCCGGCGAAGAAGTCGGTGCGCCGCTCCAGCATGGCGGGCAGGGTCACCACGTTGGTGACGAAGGCGATTGTGGCCAGCACGCCGCCGAAGATGGTGCTGGTGACGATGAAGGCGATGCCGTCCAGGGTGGGCAGCACCGCCATCAGGCTCCGCCAGTCGGTGGGCTGGTTGGGCAGGCAGACGGCGAAGATGATCACCGCGAGGCGCGCCCAGATCATCAGATAGAGCATGTAGATCAGCCCGGCGGTCATCATGTGGAAGCGGTTGGGCCGCCAGCAGGTGAGGATGGGCCGCCATTCCAGGGGCTCGCCCCGCTCCAGGCGCCGCGAAATCTCGTAAAGGCCCAGCGCCAGCAGCGGCGCCACCAGCATGAAGCCTTCCACCAGGGGGGTGATCAGGTATTCCATTCCGGCCAGGGCCAGACCGCCGGTCAAAGCCAGCCCGGCCACCACGAAGGCGCCGCCGTAAAGCAGGCTGAGGCGCCAGGCCGCCCGCGTGTCGCGCCAGCCGGCGGCGACCCAGCCCAGCACCTGGGCGGAGGTGACGGAACGGACCTTTTCCCGCCGGACGGGGGTGTCCTGGGGTGAAACGGTATCGGTGACGGCCATGACAGCCCTCCCCTTCCATGTGCCTGATCAGGGGCATATGGGCACCGGGCGGCCAGAGGGAAAGGGGAGGGGTCCACGTCCCCAAGGAACACGGCGGGCACCGGGCATCCCCACCGTCCGACCGCAGGCCACGGGTTGCCCCTGGGGCCAAGCCGTGTCATCTTCGGCCGGTTCGGGAGAAGCACCGTGCGGCATCGCCCTCGTGGGGAAAACATCATCCGGTTCGACAGTGTCGGGCTGCGCTACGGGCTTGGCCCCGAAGTCTTGCAGGACGTCACCTTCAAGCTGCCGGCCGGGTCCTTTCACTTCCTGACCGGGCCGTCGGGCGCCGGCAAGTCGTCGTTGCTGCGCCTGATGTATCTGGGGCTGCGTCCGACGCGTGGCCGGGTGGTGCTGTTCGACCGCGACATCGCGGCGACCAAGCGCTACGAGCTGCCGGCGCTCAGGCGCCGCATCGGAGTGGTGTTCCAGGATTTCCGCCTGCTCGACCACATGACCGCGCTGGACAACGTGGCGCTGCCGCTGCGGGTCAGGGGCGTCAAGGAATCCGAGATCCGGCGCCACGTGCCCGAGCTGTTGTCCTGGGTGGGCCTGGCCGACCACCTGGGGGCCAAGCCCTCGACGCTGTCGGGCGGGCAGAAGCAGCGCGTCGCCATCGCCCGGGCGGTGATCGGGCGGCCCGACCTGCTGCTGGCCGACGAGCCCACCGGCAACGTGGACGACCACATCGCCATGCGGCTGATGTACCTGTTCGAGGAGCTGAACAAGCTGGGCACCACCATCGTGGTGGCCACCCACAACGAATTGCTGGTGCGGCGTTTCGCCCACCTGCCCCGCCTGCACATCGAGCACGGCATGGTCACCACCCTGCAGCAGGCTCCGCCGGCGGACGACCTGGAGGCGGAGTGATGCTGTTCAGGCGCCGCCATTCCGATCTGCCGCTGGCCGGGGACGCCACCTCGCGTTTCCTCCCCTGGCTGGTGGCGCTGATGGTGTTCCTGTCGTCCATGGCGGTGGCGGGCGCCTTCGTCATCGGCGCGGTGATCGAGCGCTGGGACCGCGACGTGTCGGGCACGCTCACCGTGCAGGTGCTGCCGGCCGGCGGCGAGCACGGCGACGCGGTGACCGAGGAACGGGTCCATGCCGCCATCGACGTGATGCGCAAGGTGCCGGGCGTGCTGGCGGTCAAGGCCTTCGACAAGAAGCGCACCCTGGCCCTGCTCGAGCCCTGGCTGGGCAGCACCGAGATGGTGCAGGACATGCCGCTGCCCCGCCTGATCGACGTCACCATCGACCCGGAATCCCGCCTGGACCTCGCCGAGGTGGCGCTGCGCCTGTCGCGCGCCGTGCCCGGCGCCTCGCTGGACGACCACCGGGTGTGGCTGTCGCGCCTCATCAACCTGTCGCGCACCATGCAATGGGTGGCGGTGATCGTCGTCGTGCTGATCGGCATGGTGACCTCGGCCACGGTGGTCTACGCCACCCGCACCGGCATGGCGGTGCATCACGGCATCATCGAGGTCCTGCACCTGATCGGCGCCCATGACGATTACATCGCGCGGCAATTCGCCGACCGCGCCTTCGCGCTGGGCATCGCCGGCGGGCTGATGGGGCTGGGCCTCGCCGTGCCGGCGCTCACCGCCATCGGCTGGGCGGCGCGGCGTCTCGAGGGCGGCTTCCTGCCCAGCCTCACCCTGCCGGTGGCCGGCTACGTGGCCATCGGCCTGCTGCCGCTGCTGGCGGCGCTTCTCGCCATGCTGACGGCGCGTCTCACCGTCCACGGCACCCTGGCCAAGCTGCCATGAGCCGGGCGACCCTTCGCCGTCTCGCCATCGCCGCCATGGTGGCGGCGGGCACCCTGCTGGGCGCCTGGGGGGGCGGTCTTCTCTGGTTCGCCGCCGATCTGGCCATCCGGGTCGAGGACGGCACGACCGTCACCGACGCCCTGGTGGTGCTGACCGGCGGCGCCGACCGGCTGGAAGCGGGGCTGGACCTGCTGGAGGCGGGAAAAGGCGGCAAGCTGTTCGTGTCGGGCGTCCACCGGGGCGTCGACCTGCCCGATCTGCTGCGCAAGGCCCATGTGGCGCCGGCCCTGGCCCAGTGCTGCATCGTGCTGGGTCATGCCGCCGACGACACGGTGGGCAACGCGGTCGAGACCGCCGCCTGGATGCGGGCCGAGGGCTTCGCCTCGCTGCGTCTGGTGACGGCCGCCTATCACATGCGCCGCGCCCGGTTGGAATTCCGCCGCGCCATGCCCGAAGCCGTCATCGTCGCCCACCCGGTATTTCCCGACGCCTTCAAGCGGGAGCAGTGGTGGCGCTGGCCCGGCACCGCCCACCTGCTGGCGGTGGAATACACCAAATACCTGGCGGCGGTGGCCCGGCCGCTGATCATTCCCCAGAAGCCCGAGAGGAAGCCGTGACCTTCGTTCGCTCCGCCCTGTTCATCGTCTTCACCTGGGTCTGGACCCTGGCGCTGTCCGTCCTCTATCTGCCGCTGCTGGCCCTGCCGCGCAAGGCCATGCTGCCGGCGGTGCGGTTCTGGCTGGGCGGCATGCTGGGCGCGCTGCGCGTCCTGGCCGGACTGTCGTGGGAGCTGCGCGGGGCCGAGAACCTGCCCACGGGTCCGTTCATCGTCGCCTCCAAGCACCAGTCGGCCTTCGAGACCTTCGTCTTCCACCTGCTGCTGGGCGACCCCGCCTACATCCTCAAGCGCGAGCTCTTGTGGATACCTTTCTTCGGCTGGTACCTGGGCAAGGCCGGGGTGATCGCCATCGACCGCTCGGCCGGCACCAAGGCGCTGAAGGCCATGGTCAAGGGCGCCGAGGAAGCCGCCGCCCTGGGCCGCCCGGTGATCATCTTCCCCGAAGGCACCCGCGCCGCGCCGGGCGCCAAGCTGCCCTATCATACCGGCGTGGCCATGCTCTACGGCGCGCTGAAGGTGCCGGTGGTGCCCATCGCCTTGAATTCAGGGCTTTTCTGGCGTCGGCGCGGCTTCGCCAAGAAGCCCGGCACCCTGACGCTGGAGGCCCTGCCCGCCATCCTCCCCGGCATGGACCGCAAGGCCTTCATGGCCGAGCTGGAGAACCGTATCGAAACCGCAACGGATAGGCTGGTGGCCGAGGCGCGCCAGCGTCAGCCCGGCCTGTAGACGCCTATGCCCGGCGGGTGGGACCGTCCCGCCCGCTGTGGATAAGCCTGTGGATCGCGCTGGGGATCGAATTGATCCCCAGCCCGCCCCGCCGAATTGCGGGGATAAGTGGAATCGCCCTTGAACTTCAAGGCGCTGGCCCCACATAACTCTGTTGAAACAAAAAAAGAACACATCCATTGATTCTCCACCCCCGCGAGTCCTAGACTTGGGGTGGAACGCCCTGTTCAAGAGGGCCGGGAGGAGGAAGAGCGGGTCGATGACGCAGGTGGCACCCATTTCCCAGCAGATCTGGGACATGAAGTATCGGTTGAAGTCCGCCGAAGGGGTGGCGCTGGACGGCACCATCGAGGACACCTGGCGCCGGGTGGCGCGCGCGCTGGCCGCCGCCGAGGCCGAGTCCGCCCTGTGGGAGCGGCGCTTCTTCGAGGCCATGGAGGATTTCAAGGTCCTGCCCGCCGGCCGCATCATCTCGGGCGCCGGAGCCGACCGCAAGGTGACGCTGTTCAACTGCTTCGTCATGGGCGACATTCCCGACGACATGGCCGGCATCTTCGAGCACCTGAAGGAAGCCGCCCTGACCATGCAGCAGGGCGGCGGCATCGGCTACGACTTCTCGACGCTGCGGCCCAAGGGCGCCCCGGTCAAGGGGGTGGGGGCCGACGCCTCCGGTCCCTTGTCCTTCATGGACGTGTGGGACGCCATGTGCCGCACCATCATGAGCGCGGGCTCGCGCCGTGGCGCCATGATGGCCACCATGCGCTGCGACCATCCCGACATCGAGGCGTTCATCGACGCCAAGCGCGAGGCGGGCCGCCTGCGCATGTTCAACCTGTCGGTGCTGGTCACCGACGCCTTCATGCAGGCGGTGAAGGAGGACAGCTCGTGGGAGCTGACCTTCAAGGGCGTCACCTACAAGAGCCTGCCGGCGCGCGAGCTGTGGAACAAGATCATGCGCGCCACCTATTCCTACGCCGAGCCGGGCGTGATCTTCATCGACCGCATCAACCGGCTGAACAACCTCCATTACTGCGAGGACATCCACGCCACCAATCCCTGCGGCGAGCAGCCGCTGCCCGCCTATGGCGTCTGCCTGCTGGGCTCGCTCAACCTGGCCCGGCTGGTGGACAAGCCGTTCGAGGACGGGGCGCATCTCGACCTCGACAGGCTGGATTCCCTGGTGCGCGTCGCGGTGCGCATGATGGACAACGTCATCGACGTGTCCAACTTCCCCCTCGAGCAGCACCGCCACGAGGCCCTGGCCAAGCGCCGCATCGGCCTTGGCATCACCGGACTGGCCGACGCCCTGATCCTGTGCGGGGCGCGTTACGGCGGCGCCCAGGCCATCCGGCTGACCGAGACCTGGATGGCGGCCATCCGCCGCTCGGCCTATCTCGCCTCCACCGAGCTGGCCAGGGAGAAGGGGGCCTTCCCCCTCTATGACGCCGAGAAGTATCTGGCGGGCGAGACCATCCGGTCGCTGGATGCCGACGTCATCGAGGCCATCCGCGCCCATGGCATCCGCAACGCCCTGCTGACCTCCATCGCGCCCACCGGGACCATCTCGCTGTTCGCCGACAACGTGTCGTCGGGGCTGGAACCGGTGTTCGCCTTCACCTACACCAGGGGCGTGCTGCAGAAGGACGGCACCCGTAAGGAGGAGGAGGTCAGCGATTACGCCTATCGCCTGTTCCGCCGCCTGCGCGGCGAGAACGCGCCGCTGCCGTCCTATTTCGTCGACGCCCTGTCGCTCACCCCCGGCGACCACGTGGTGATGCAGGCGGCCATCCAGAAATACGTGGATTCCTCCATCTCCAAGACCATCAACGTGCCGGAGGACATCTCCTTCGACGCGTTCAAGGACGTCTACGCCCAAGCCTACGACCTGGGCTGCAAGGGCTGCACCACCTACCGGCCCAACGACGTCACCGGATCGGTGCTGGAGGTCAAGAAGGAGGCCCGGCCGGAAAACGCCGACGAGCCGGAACTGCCCCTGGAAAAGACCCGGGTCAAGCATTCCGACCCCTTCGAGGCGGGCGGCATCGTCCATCTGACCCAGCCGCTGGACCGGCCCGAGGCGCTGCCCGGCTCCACCTACAAGGTGCGCTGGCCCGATTCCGACCACGCCATGTACATCACGCTGAACGACATCATCCAGGACGGGCGGCGGCGCCCGTTCGAGGTGTTCATCAATTCCAAGAACATGGAGCACTTCGCCTGGACGGTGGCGCTGACCCGCATGATCTCGGCGGTGTTCCGCAGGGGCGGCGACGTGGCCTTCGTGGTCGAGGAGCTGAAGGCGGTGTTCGATCCGCGCGGCGGCCAATGGGTGGGCGGGCGCTACGTCCCCTCGCTGCTGGCCGCCATCGGCGAGGTGATCGAGCGGCACATGATCGCCATCGGCTTCCTGCCCGACCCCAAGGCGGCGCGCGAACCCGTCGAGGCCCGCGAGGAGAAGAAGGTGGTCAACCTGGGCGAGTCCCGGCTGCGCCACTGCCCCAAGTGCAACCAGCCCGCCCTGCTGCGCTCGGAAGGCTGCGACACCTGCACGGCGTGCGGCTATTCCAAGTGCGGATAGGCCAAGCCCTTTTTCTCTCTCCCGTCATGGCCGGGCTTGTCCCGGCCATCCACGCCGTTCCGCATGATCTCCGCCGGACCAGGCCCCGCGCCGTGGACCCCCGGGTCAAGCCCGGGGGTGACGAAGGAGAATCTCGCCGATACGGAAAGGGTACCTGAATGGACGCCCCCGCCCAGCGGCTGGACAAGTGGCTGTTCTTCTGCCGCTTTTTCAAGTCGCGCGCGCTGGCTGCGAACGTGGTTGAGAGCGGCGGGGTGCGGATCAACGGCCATGCCGTGACCAAGCCCGCCCACGCGGTCAAGCCCGGCGACCGGGTGGCCTTTCCCGCCGGTCCCTACATCCGCACCGTCGAGGTGCTGGCCCCGGGCATGAGGCGCGGTCCGGCGCCGGAAGCCCAGGGGCTGTACCGCGACCTGGGCAAGGAACGGGCGCCGGAGGAATAGCGGGGCTTTCGCCCCGGCCCCAACCGGGAGGCTGAAGCCTCCCGGACCCTCCATCATTTCATTGATGAAAAATATGGTGGTTCGGAGGCTTTGCCTCCGATGGGTGCGGGCAAGCCCGCTCGCGCAAGCGATCTCTACCCGAACAGCGCCTTGGACGCCGCCGCCGGGCCGGCGCCTTGCGGAACCTTGCCGCCCAGCACGCCTTCCAGCGCCGTGAGGCAGGTCATGACGTGCCTGGGCGTGGCGCTTTGACCCATCAGGCCGATACGCCAGACCTTGCCGGCCAGGGCGCCGAGACCGGCGCCGATCTCCAGTCCGAAACGGCTCAGAAGTTGGGCGCGGATTGCCGCCTCGTCCACGCCGTCGGGCACGGTGACGGCGTTGAGCTGGGGCAGGCGGGATTTCTCCGCCACCAGCAGGCCGAGGCCCATGGCCTCGAGACCGACCTTGAGCGCCTCGTGCATGGCGCGGTGGCGCGCCCAGGAGGCTTCCAGCCCCTCCTCGTGCAGCATGACCAGGGATTCGTGCAGGCCGTAGAGCGCGTTGACCGGGGCGGTGTGGTGATACGTCCTTTTGGCCCCGCCGCCCCAATAGGCGGTGAGCAGGGTGAGGTCGAGGAACCAGCTCCGCACCTTGGTCTTGCGGGCCTTCAATACCTCGACGGCGCGGGGCGAGAAGGTGACCGGCGACAGGCCGGGCGGGGCCGACAGGCATTTCTGGCTGCCGGAATAGACGGCGTCGGCGCCCCATTGGTCCACCAGCACCGGAATGCCGCCCAGCGAGGTGACGGTATCGACCATGGCCAGGGCGCCATGGGCGTGGGCCAGGGCGCACAGCTGGGCCGCGTCGGATTCCACGCCGGTGGAGGTCTCGGCATGGACGAAGGCCAGGGCCTTGGCGCCGGGATTGGCCTTCAGGGCCGCCTCGACCTTGGCGGCATCGACGGGCGTGCCCCAGGCATCCTCGACCACCACGGCCCGCGCGCCGCAGCGCTCGACGTTCTCCTTCATGCGGCCGCCGAACACGCCGTTGACGCAGACCAATACGGTGTCGCCGGGCTCGATCAGGTTGACGAAGCAGGCCTCCATGCCGGCCGAGCCGGGGCCGGACACGGCGAAGGTCATTTCGTTACTGGTGCGGAAAGCGGCCTGCAGCAGGCCCTTCAGCTCGTCCATCATGCCGACGAAGGCCGGGTCCAGATGGCCGATGGTGGGGCGGGCCTGGGCAGCCAGCACCCTGGCGTGGACGTCCGAGGGGCCGGGTCCCATCAGAATGCGCGAGGGCGGCTGGAACGAGGCGACGGGCAGGTTGCTCATGATGGCGGGGCTCCGGAACCGGGAGGGGTGAGGGGAAGGGGCGGCAGGGTCAGCAGCTTGACCTGCCCGGCGTAAAGGGCCCCGTCCTGGACGGTCAGCGCCAGGGTCAGCGTCGGGCGGCCCTGGGCATCGGGACGGGCCAGGATGGCCAGCAGCATCTCGGCGGCCGAGGCCATGCCGGGCTCCATCAGCCGGGCCTCCACCAGCTGCTTCATGATCTCGTTCCAGCCCCTCACCCGCGCCGTGGTGGCGATCAGGGGCTGCAGCCGGGGATCGAAGGCGAAGGTGCCGTCGGCCTCGAGCGACAGCGGCGCCCATTCCACCGCCACCTTGTCCAGCTCCATGGTGCCGCCGGCATTGCTCCAGGCGGCCAGGGCGGACAGCGGCGCGGTTTCGGGAATGGTGCCCATGATGCGGCCTTCCACCCGCACGGAATCCAGGCACCGGTTGAGCGGCAACTCGGCGGGCAGGGGCATCTGGACGGCGCGGGCGTCCAGGGCGAAGCCGGCCGAAGGCTTCTCGTGGCCGGGGTCGGGCGGGTTCAGCCATTCATAGCGGATGGCCAGGCTGTCGGCCGACAGCGGCCCGGCGCCCGGCTGCTCCAGCAGCGGCCGCCCCGCCTCGAAGGCGAAGGCGTGCAGGTCGCCGTCCCCGTCCACCCGCAGGCGCACGCTGGCCCCGGTGGCGGTGACGATACCCCGCCAGCCGTCGCCCGTGGCCAGATGATGGGTGGAGCCCAGCTCCAGGCTGGGGCCGAGGGGATCGAGACCGGGCACCACCAGCCGCACGCGGTCGCTGCGCCATTCGATCCCGGTGGGTGTGGCCAGCGCGAGGGCGCCGAGGTCCAGCCCGACGCGGCCGGGAAAACCGAACAGAACCGGCGGCGCGAAATCCAGGCGCCAGCCGTCGGCGCGGCGCTGGGCGGCGAAGTCCTCGACCCCCTTGCGCAACTGCCCCGCCACGTGGAACCAATAGGCGGTGTAGGCGCCCGCCCCGGCCAGAACCAGGACAAGGGCGGCCAGACCGGCAAGACGGGGACGGATGGACATCGGCATCAACACTCCAGGACCGGACACCACCTCTAACCCGACCGAGGGCTGGAGGCAAGGCAGCGACCTGTGGGTGTTCGCCTATGGCTCGCTGATGTGGAATCCCGATTTCGACCACGACGAAGCCCGCGTCGCGACGCTGTGGGGTCATCACCGCGCCATGTGCATCCTGTCCTATCAGTGGCGCGGCACCCCCGAGCGCCCCGGCCTGGTCATGGGCCTGGACCGGGGCGGATCGTGCCGGGGCCGCGCCTTCCGGGTGGCGGCGCCCAAGGTGCCGGCCGTGATGGCCCACATCTACCGCCGCGAGATGCCCACCGGCGTCTACCGGCCCCGCTTCCTGCCCGCCCTCCTGGATGACGGACGGCGGGTCGAGGCCTGGGCCTTCGTCGCCCGGCGCGGCCATCCGCAATATCTGGAGGGCGCCGGCCCAAGGGAGCAGGCCGCCCTGATCCGCCAGGGCCACGGCCAGGCCGGACCCTGCCGCGAATACCTCGCCAACACCATCGCCCAGCTGGACGCCCTGGGCCTGGGCGGCGAGAGCCTGAGGCGGCTGCTGGCGCTGGTGGACGCGCCCTGATTTAGCCGCAATCGGGACAAAACTCCGCCCGAATGGCCAGCGATGATCCCCCCATCGCAACTTCTCCGTCGTGAGAGACCCAAAATGATCCGCAAAGCCGTTCTGCCCGTCGCCGGCATGGGCACCCGCGTTCTGCCCGCCACCAAGGTGCTTCCCAAGGAATTGCTGCCGGTGGTGGACAAGCCGCTGATCCAGTACGCCGTCGAGGAAGCCGCCGAGGCGGGCATCACCGAGATCATCCTGGTCACCGCCAGGGGCAAGGAGATGCTGGCCGACCATTTCGACCGCAACGCCGAGCTGGAGCGGTCGCTGGAGGCCAAGGGCAAGGCCGAGCTGCTGGAAATCGCCCGCTCCACCTGCCCCAAGGGCGTGAGCATCACCACCGTCCGCCAGCCGGCTCCGCTGGGCCTTGGCCATGCCGTTCTCTGCGCGCGACCCGTGGTGGGCGACGAGCCCTTCGCCGTGCTGCTGCCCGATGATCTGATTCTGGGCCAGCCCGGCTGCCTGAAGCAGCTGGTGGACGTGTGGACCGAGACCCGGGGCCATGTGATCGCCGTGGAGAACGTGCCCGCCGACCAGGTTGACCGTTACGGCATCCTGGACGTCATCGAGGAGAAGGGCCGTCTGGCCCGGGCGCGGGGCATGGTGGAGAAGCCCAAGCCATCGGAAGCGCCCTCGACGCTCTCGGTGATCGGCCGCTATGTGCTCGATGCCAGCGTGTTCGACGCCCTGGAGCGCCGCGAGCGCGGCGCCGGCGGCGAGATCCAGCTGACCGACGCCATCGCGCGGACCCTGGACCGTGTTCCGCTGCACGGCGCCCGCTTCCGGGGCACCCGCTATGACTGCGGCAACAAGGCCGGCTATGTGGCGGCGATCATCGACGCCGCCCTGGCCCATCCGGAAACTGCTTCGGCCGTGCTTGCCCATCTCGAGGCTCTGACCGGGCGCCGCGTCGCCTGATTACTAAAAAGAGATAAACATTCGCCGTAAGCCACAAACTGGTGGCTTACGGCGATGGTATACAACTTGTTTGAATTGCATTTCCTCGCGACTGGCGGCAACCTCGGACTGTATTTAACCTGTGCATGAGGTTCGCCATGCTTGGTCGAGTCGCTCTATTTCGTCTTTCCGCTGCCATCTTCTTTCTGGCCGCGACCTTTCCGGCTCTGGCCGAGCCCTTGGCCTGCAAGGGGCAGGGCGGAATCAAGGAGCTGCCCTACGAATCGGCGGTGCCGTCCGGCTGGGACCATGACCGCTTCGGCACCCGGCCGCGCAGCCTGATGTTCTCCTACGGCGCCTTCACCGCCTCGTTCGAGACCGCCGCCGAGCACCAGGCCGGCTCCCCCTACACCGGCATTCCCAAATGGGTGTCCTACGAGATGCGCGGCCTGATGGGTCCCGACGGCACCGCCATCCACCCCCAGGGCGCCCGACGGCCCGTGAAGTGGTACGAGCTGGAGGAGACCGCCTACCTGTGGAAGGACCAGGGCCTGAAGCCGGGCATCGACAGCTCTTACCGGGGCTTCGCCACGCTGTGGAACCGGGGCCATCTGGCGGCGCGAAACCACGCCAACCGCATTTCCTGGCAGGAGGGCTGCAACACCCACACCTTCGTCAACGCCCTGCCCCAGCTGGCCGACATGAACCAGGGCGACTGGCTGGCGCTGGAGAACTACGCCATCGCCGCCGCCAACAAGTTCGGGCGGGTGTGGACCATCGCCGGGCCGGTGTTCGAACCCGAGCGCGAGATCGACACCATCGGCAAGGAGGGCACCGTGCCGGTGGCCATTCCCCATGCCCTGTTCAAGATCCTGGTGATCGAGAGGAAGGGCAAGGTCGAGGCCCGCGCCTTCCTCTTCCATCAGGCCGACGAGGAGGAGCGCGGCATCTACCGCAAATGCGCCGGCACGCCGCAATCCAAATACGATCTGGCGGCCTATTCCACCTCCATCTCGGCCCTGGAGAAGGCCACCGGCCTGTCCTTCCTCGCCCAGCTGTCCGAGGCCGAGCGAAGGGCGGCGGACGCGGTCTCGGCCAACGAGCCCTGGACCATCGAGGGCAAGTACTGGGCCGACCGCTGCGGCGGCGAAGACGACGAGGACGACGTGTAGCCCCTTTCCCCGATCTCCACTTTACGGCGCGGCGAAAGACGGCTTGGATAGGGGGATGGATTCGGGCGGCACGGACATCATCTGGAACCAGTTCATCCTGGCGGCGGCGCTGACCCGCACCGCCCGTCGGGTGATGGAGCAGAGCGGCGAGGACGGGGGAGAGACCCCGCGCTTCTCCTATGCCGACACCCATGCCGGCGGCGGACGGCTGTCGGTCCCCGCCGCCCGGGCGGCGGTGCTGGCCCGCCGGGACCAATTCATCGGACGGGCCTGGTTCGACGCCGTCGGAACCGGCGGAACCCATCCCGGTTCGTGGGTGCTGGCCGGACGGGTGATTCAGGCCCTGGGCGGCCTGGACTTCGAAGCCGATGTCAACGACATCGACGCGGTAGTCATCGACGGCGCCAAGGCCAACCGCGAAACCGGCTGGGTGCGGTTCTGGAGCCATGACTGGTTCTCGTTCCTGCGCCACCGCTTCGTGCTGGAGCCCCGGCCCGACTTCGTCTTCGTCGACCCGCCCCCCGACGACCCGCGCGGACCCGGCTACGCCATGGATGCCGCCATCCTGCTCGACACCCTGGACACCCCCTACATGATCACCTACCCGGTGGCGGCGCCCGGCGCCCGGCCCCAGGACGTCATCGACCAGATCGGCCGCTCGGGGCTGGAGCTGCGGGGCGCCGGACCGGAATGCGGCGTGCTGCTGGGCGGCGGCGCCGAGACGGTGGTGCTCGACATCCTGGCCGATCTCCGCACCCTGGCCGAGGCGTTGGGCGGCGAACTGTCGGTGCGGCTGCCCAGCCCGCCGGTCGATGATTACTGCATCTGAGGGACCCATGGGCATCTTGCACGCGGCATCCATCGGCGATCTGGCGAAGCGGGCGTGGTGGCGGCTGCCCGGTTTCGCCTTCGGCTTCCTGGACGGCGGCTCGGGCGAGGAAGGGGGCCTTCGCCGCAACCGCGAGCGGCTCGAGGCGGTGATCCTCGCCCCCCGGGCCTGCACCGGAATCAAGCCCGAGACCAGGGCCAGCCTGTTCGGCCGCGACTACGCCCAGCCCTTCGGCGCCGCGCCGGTGGGCATGGGCAACCTGCTGTGGCCCGGGGCCGATCTGATGGTGGCGCGCCAGGCCGCCCGGCTGGGCTTTCCCGTGGTGGCCTCCACCGTCGCCACCACCTTGCTGGAGGACATCGCCGAGGCGGCGGACGGCAACGCCTGGTTCCAGCTCTACGTCTCGCGCGAGGAGCGGATCAACCGCGACCTGCTGGCCCGGGCCTGGGCGGCGGGCATCCGCGAACTGGTGGTCACCGTGGACGTGCCGGTGGCCGGCGACCGCCGCCGCGACGCGCGCAATCGCTTCATCCTGCCGTTCAAGCCGGGGCCGCGCTTTGTCGCCCAGTTGGCCCTGGCACCGTTCTGGGCGCTGGAAACGCTGAAGAACGGCTCGCCCGGCTTCCCCAACCTGACCCGCTATGTGGGCGAGGTGGACGGCAAGACCCTGGCCGGCTTCATCCAGTCGCAGATCAAGGACGACCTGACCTGGGACGATGTCCGCGCCCTTCGGGACATGTGGCAGGGCAGGCTGCTGATCAAGGGCATCATGACCGCCGCCGACGCCCGCACCGCCCTGGATACCGGCGCCGACGGCATCTGGGTCTCCAACCATGGCGGCCGCCAGCTGGATGCCGCCCCGGCCGCCATCGATTCGCTGGCCGCCATCCGCGCCGCGCTGGGCCGGGACGCGGTGGTGGTGATGGACGGCGGCATCCGCTCGGGCGAGGACGTGGCGCGCGCCGGCGCCATGGGGGCCGATTTCGTGTTCTGCGGCCGGGCCTTCTATTACGGCGCGGCGGCGGGTGGCGAGGAGGGAACGGCGCGGGCCGCCGACCTGCTGGCCGCCGACCTCAGGCGTACCCTCATTCAGATCGGCTGCCCGTCGTGGACGACGCTCAGCGACGAGTGGCTGTGGAAGTAGATCGGGCTGCCGCCCGAACCCGCCCGGAGGCGCAGCCTCCGGACCACCCGTAATTTTGAAATCAAAAGAGGGTTTGGGAGGTTTCCTCCCAATCGGGGCGCGGGGCAATCGCCCCGATCACTTCCCCATCATCCGCTCCGCCCCCAGCACCGTGTCGGACAGCAGGGGAAAGCGGACGGCATCGTGCATCTGGTAGTGCCACCACTCGTTGGCATAGAAGTCCCAGCCGGCGGCGTTCATCAGGCCCAGCAGCAGCAGGCGGTTGCGCTGGGCCTCGACGCTCACTCCGGTGACCGCGTGGTGGGACAGCGGCGTGAAGGCGTCGAAGGCGGTGCCCATGTCCAGCGCCTGGCCGCTGGCGGCGTCCAGCAGGTCCAGGTCCACCGCCACGCCGCGCGAATGGGTCGAGCCCCGGCGGGGATCGGCGAGGAACTCGGGGTCGGGGGTATGGTTCCACAGGGCCCATTGCGCCTCGGCGGGGCGATAGGCGTCGAGGATGCGTAAGGTCAGCCCCAGGGGCCGGGCCAGATCCGCCGCCTTGCGCAGCAGCGGCGCGGCTTCGGCGTGCAGCCAGCAGCCGGCGGCCGGCGCATAGACCGGCCGCCCGGTGAAATTGTCGGAGGTGGCGTAGGCGAGAGAGATCTCGACTCCGTAGTCTTCGGCGGTAACGGGAACCAGCGGATTCATCTTCTTTCTTTCATTTCCGGCGACGGATGAAGTATAGCGGCCCCATGATCGTTCTCGCCATGGATAGCTCCACCTCCGCCTGTTCCGCCGCCCTGTGGTCGCAGGGAAGCGTGCTGGCCCGCCGTCTGTCGCCCATGGCGCGTGGCCAGAGCGAGGCGCTGATGCCCATGGTCGCCGAGGTGATGGAAGAGGCCGGCCTGTCCTTCGCCGATCTCGGCCTGCTGGCGGTGACGGTGGGGCCGGGCGCCTTCACCGGCCTGCGCATCGGGCTGGCGGCAGCGCGCGGGCTGGCCCTGGCCTCCGGCCTGCCGCTGGCGGGCGTCGCCACCCCGGCGGCGGTGGCCGCCGGCGTGCCCGAGGCGGAACGGCGGGGCCGCACCCTGCTGGTGGTGATCGAATCACGGCGGGACGAGAAGTGGGTGCAGCTGTTCGATTCCGCCCTGACCCCCCTTTCCGATATCCGCGCCCTGCCGCCCATCCAGGCGGCGGCGCTGGCCACCGGCCCGGTGGTGGTGGCCGGCGACGCCGCCGCCCTGGTCCTGGCCCATCTGCCCGAGGGCGTGGCCACCGCCGCGCCGGGCTATCCCGACGCCGCCCTGGTGGCCGCCCTGGCCGCGGAAAGCTGGAGCCGGGGCGAGGCCCTGCCGCCCGAGCCCCTGTACCTGCGCGACGCCGACGTCACCCTTCCGGGACATCCGGCGCCGTGATCGACCTGGTTCCCGCCGGGCTGCTGCACGCCGATCTGCTGGCCGGCATGCACCGTATCTGCTTCGCCGAACCGTGGAGCGCCAAATCCATGGCCGAGGTGCTGGCCCTGGCCGGGTCCGAGGGGCTGATCGCCGTGGACGGCGAGTCCCTCGCCCCCGCCGACCGGCCGCCGGGGCCGGCCGGCCTGGTGCTGTGGCGGCGCATTTTCGACGAAGCCGAAATCCTGACCATCGCCGTCCTGCCCCCCTGGCGCCGCGCCGGACTGGGGGCGCGCCTGCTGCGGGCCGCCATGGAGCAGGCGGCCGGGGCCGGGGCGCTGACCATGTTTCTGGAAGCCGCCGCCGACAATCACGCCGCCCTGACCCTCTACGAGTCTAATGGATTCACCCGAGTTGGCCTCCGTAGGGGCTATTACGGAGGAGTAGACGCGGTCACCATGAGTTGCCGCCTGGACCAAACCTCAGTCGAGGCCTGAGGCGCTTCAATATCCACACACTGGCATAGGGCTTATTTCTTGCAAACGACAAGGCGATGGATTCCCGCCGGTCCTTCGCCGGGCTCGGGTGCCAGCGAGACGATTTCGTGTCCCAGTTCGGCAAGTGAACGCGGCACATTTCCCAGTGGTTCCGCACCTTTCAACCGCACCTCCACCGTCTCTCCGGAGACCATGCGCTCTACCAGCAACTTGGTTTTCACGAATGTCATCGGACAGACTTCGTTGGTAATGTCAAGGCTGTAGTTCGGCTTCTCAGTCATGCGAATTGTGTCACTTTCATTTGTCGCAATGGTTATTGCCAGGTTTGTACGAAGGATTTATATAAGGCCCCACTGAATGGAATTGGAGGGCTGCTCTCTATGTCGGAGCGTTCGAACAGCGGCGACCTGCTGAGCCTGACCACGGAAATCGTGGCCGCGCATGTCGCCAACAATAGCGTGGCGGTGGCCGATCTTCCCCACCTGATTCAGGAAGTCTACCGTACCCTGGCCTCGGTGGGCAGCGTCCCCGCCGCACCCGAGCGGCCTCAGCCCGCCGTGAACGTCAAGAAGTCGGTCACCCCCGACTACATCATCTGTCTCGAGGACGGCAAGAAGCTGAAGATGCTGAAGCGCCACCTCAAGACCGCCTACAACATGAGCCCCGAGGAATACCGGGATCGCTGGGGCCTGCCCGCCGATTATCCCATGGTGGCCCCCAATTACGCGCAGCACCGCTCCAGCCTGGCCAAGAAGATCGGCCTGGGCACCAAGCCGCGCAAGCGCAAGCGGGCCGTCTGACCTCCGGGACCGATCCCGGAGGGTAAGCCTTCTCGACAAGCGGGGGACTTCCGGGCATGATCCCGGAATCCCGGCCCGACGGGGTGCCTTGCGGCGCCCCGTTCGTCGCTGGACCCGTCAATACCGGATCGCGGCAATGGTTTCACGCATCGAGCAACGCTGCATCGACAAGGGCATGAAAATGACCGACCAGCGTCGGATCATCGCCCGTGTCCTTTCCGAATCCTCCGACCACCCTGACGTGGAGGAGGTCTATCGCCGCTCGACGGCGATCGATCCCCATATCTCCATCGCCACCGTCTACCGCACCGTGCGGCTGTTCGAAGAGGCGGACATCCTCGAGCGCCATGATTTCGGCGATGGCCGCGCCCGTTACGAGGAAGCGGCCGGCGACCATCACGACCACCTGATCGACATGCAGTCGGGCAAGGTGATCGAGTTCACCAGCACCGAGATCGAGTCCCTTCAGCGCGAGATCGCCGCCCGATACGGCTATCGTCTGGTGGGGCATCGCCTTGAACTGTATGGAGTTCCGTTGACTTCCGGTGATAAACCGGAAGAGAAATAGGTCTTGCGGTCGAATCAGCACCGCGAGGACGGAACCAGAGGGGTCATGCAATCCGTGTCCGAGACGCGCGAGGTCGCCGACGGGCTTGAGGTCCGGCTTGCCGAAAGCGCCGCCGAGGTGGCCGCCGCCCAGGCTTTGCGCTATCGCGTCTTCTATCAGGAAATGGGCGCCAAGCCGTCGGACGCCATGCGCGACCGCCTGGCCGATTTCGACGATTTCGATTCCGTCTGCGACCATCTGCTGGTCATCGACCGGGCGCGGGGCAAAGGCGCGGCCGGGGTGGTCGGCACCTACCGCCTGATGCGCCGGGCGGCGGGCGAGGCCTTCGGGCGCTTCTACACCGCCGGCGAGTACGACATTTCCAACATCCTGGCCAATGGCGGGCGCTTCATGGAACTGGGGCGGTCCTGCGTCGATGCGGGCTACCGCAACGGCGCCACCATGAAGAAGCTGTGGGACGGCATCGCCGTCTACGTCTTCGAGAACGACGTGGAACTGATGTTCGGCTGCGCCAGCCTGCCCGGCACCGACCCCCAAACCCTGGCCGGCCACCTGTCCTATCTGTACCATCATCATCTCGCCCCCGAGACCCTGCGCCCCCGGGCGCTTCCCCACCTGCACGTGGACATGAACCTGCTGCCCAGGGAGGCCCTGGTTCCCCGCCGGGCCATGGCGGAGCTGCCGCCGCTGATCAAGGGCTACCTGCGTCTCGGCGGCTTCGTCGGCGACGGCGCGGTGATCGACCACCAGTTCAACACCACCGACGTCTGCGTGATGGTCAAGACGGAGCTGGTCACCGCCAAGTACCGGGCCCATTACGACCGCGCCATTCCCGGCTGGTCCGAGGAATAGGCGAGCATGACGTCCACCCCCGTAGCGGTTTTCCGTTTCCTCGGCTTCGTGCTGTGGACCCTGCTGCTGCTGGCGCCCTTCCTGGCGCTGCGCCTGGTGTCCAGGCCCCGCATACCGGCCTATACCCGCTTCTACTGGCGGGGTGTCATGGCCATCATCGGCTACCAGGTGGTGGTGCGCGGCCGGCCGCTGGAGGACGGCTCGCCGGTGCTCTACGTCGCCAACCACGCCAGCTATCTCGACATCATCGTGCTGGGCAGCCTGCTGCACGCCTATTTCGTCGCCAAGAGCGAGGTGGCCGGCTGGGCCGGCTTCGGCTTCCTGGCCCGCATCTCGCGCACCGTGTTCATCGAGCGCAGCCGCGGCGCCACGGCGCGCGAGCGCAACGGCCTGCTCGGCCGCTTCGACCTGGGCGAATCGCTGATCCTGTTCGCCGAGGGCACCTCCAACGACGGCAATCAGGTGATGCCGTTCAAGAGCGCGTTCTTCTCGGTGGCCGAGGGCGAGGTGCGGGGCGCCGACGGCATGCCGCGTCCCGTGGCGGTGCAGCCGGTATCGGTGGCCTATACGAGGCTGGACGGGCTGCCCATCACCCGGGCGCTGCGCCCCTTCCTCGCCTGGTACGGCGACATGACGCTGGCCCCCCACCTGATCGGCGCGCTGGGCATGGGCCGCATCACCGTCGAGGTGGAGTTCCACCCGCCGGTCACCGTCGCCCAATTCGGCTCGCGCAAGGGGCTCGCCGCCCATTGCCACAAGGTGATCAGCGACGGCCTGACCCGCATGCTGGCCGGACGGCCGGCGGCGAGTTCTTGACTCGCGGCCACCGGCTCCTTAACCATGACTTTCCCGGACGCGTAAGACATTGGCCAAGCGACTTTTCGTCAAGACCTACGGCTGCCAGATGAACGTCTATGACTCCGCCCGCATGGCGGACGTCCTGGCGCCGCTCGGCTTTTGCCCCGCCGACGAGGCCGAGGGCGCCGACATGGTGATCCTCAACACCTGCCACATCCGCGAGAAGGCCGCCGAGAAGGTGTTCTCGGAACTGGGCCGCCTGCGCAAGCTGAAGACCGCCAAGGCCGAGGCCGGGGAAAAGATGATCCTGGCGGTGGCCGGCTGCGTCGCCCAGGCCGAGGGCGAGGAGATTCTCCGCCGTGCGCCCTTCGTCGACATCGTGCTGGGGCCGCAGACCTATCATCGCCTGCCGGAAATGGTGGCCCAGGCGTCGCGCGCCGGCGGCGCCGTGCTCGACACCGAATTCCCGGTGGAGCCCAAGTTCGACTTCCTGCCCGAACCCCAGGCCGAGGGCACCAGCGCCTTCCTGTCGGTGCAGGAGGGCTGCGACAAGTTCTGCACCTTCTGCGTGGTGCCCTATACCAGGGGCGCCGAATATTCCCGTCCCGCCTCCGCCGTGCTGGCCGAGGCCGCCAAGCTGGCCCAGGGCGGCGTGCGCGAGATCACGCTCTTGGGCCAGAACGTCAACGGCTGGCATGGCGACCAGGGCTGGAGCCTGGGACGGCTGATCCGCGAACTGGCCGAGATTCCGGGCGTCGAGCGCATCCGCTACACCACCTCGCACCCCCGCGACATGGACGACGAGCTGATCCGCGCCCATGCGGAACTCCCCCAGCTGATGCCCTTCCTGCACCTGCCGGTGCAGTCGGGCTCGGACCGCATTCTCGCCGCCATGAACAGGGGCCACGACCGCGCCACCTATCTGCGGCTGGTGGACAAGCTGAAGACGGCCTGCCCCGATCTGGCGCTCTCGTCGGACTTCATCGTCGGCTTCCCCGGCGAAAGCGACGCCGATTTCGAGGACAGCATGTCGCTGGTGCGCGAGGTGGGCTTCGTCCAGACCTATTCCTTCAAGTACTCGTCGCGCCCCGGCACCCCCGCCGCCGCCATGGAGCGGCAGATTCCGGAAAAGGTGAAGGAAGAGCGCCTCGCCGCCCTGCAGGCCCTGCTGCTGGAACAGACCGCCCGCTTCAACCAGGCCTGCGTCGGGCGCGAGATGCGGGTCCTGCTGGACCGCCCCGGCCGCCACCAGGGCCAGCTGCTGGGCCGCTCGCCCTACATGCAGCCGGTGCACGTCAAGGCCGCCGCCCATCTGATCGGCACCGTGGCGCCGGTGCGCATCGTCAAGGTGCATCCCAACAGCCTGGAGGCGGTGCCGGCATGAGCCCTGGCGAAACCTCCCTGGTTCGCGAGTTTCCCGACAACGCCCTGGCCCAGGTGCTGTTCGGCCCCCATAACGCCAATCTCGACCGCATCGAGGGTCATCTGGGCGTCGGGCTCGACGTGCGCGGCAACACGGTGACCATTTCGGGCACCCCGGATTCCGCCGCCGAGGCGGCGCGCATCCTGGACAGCCTCTATCAATCGGCCAAGCGGCAGGGGCACCTGGAAACCGCCGACGTGGACAGCGCCGTGCGCATGGCCAAGCTTCCCGAAGGCCACGAGAACGCCGGCGGCGACGTGGTCATCCGCACCAGGAAGCGCCACATCGCGGCCCGCACCCCCACCCAGGCCGAATACATCCGGGCCTTGGGCGAGGCGCCGCTGACCTTCGGCCTGGGTCCCGCCGGCACCGGCAAGACCTATCTGGCGGTGGCCAAGGCGGTGTCCATGATGGTGGCGGGCGAGGTGGACCGCATCATCCTGTCGCGCCCGGCCGTCGAGGCGGGCGAGCGGCTGGGCTTCCTGCCCGGCGATCTCAAGGACAAGGTCGACCCCTACCTGCGCCCGCTCTACGACGCCCTTTACGACATGCTGCCCGGCGACCAGGTGGCCAAGAAGCTGCTGGCCGGCGAGATCGAGGTGGCGCCGCTGGCCTTCATGCGCGGCCGGACGCTGGCCAATTCCTTCATCATCCTGGACGAGGCTCAGAACACCACCTCCATGCAGATGCGCATGTTCCTGACCCGCATGGGCGAGCATTCGCGCATGGTGGTGACCGGCGACGTCAGCCAGACCGACCTGCCGCCCGGCGTGCGCTCGGGCCTGCTGGACGCCATCCACATCCTCGACGGCATGCAGGGCGTGCGCTTCGTGCGCTTCACGGACAAGGACGTGGTGCGCCACGATCTGGTGACCCGCATCGTGCGGGCCTACGATAAAGCCGACCGCGAAGCCAAGGCCAAGAGCAAGGACAAATGACCGTCACCATCGAGATCGCCGTCGACATTCCCTGCCCCGCCTGGACCGAGGTCCTGCCCGACGCCGAGACCCGCTGCGGCCGCCTGGCCGCCACCGCCCTCGGCGCCGTCGACCTGCCCGAAGGCGTGGTCGAGCTGTCCATCGTGCTGGCCGACGACGAGACGGTACGGGGCCTCAACCGCGAATGGCGGGGCAAGGACCAGCCCACCAACGTGCTGTCCTTCGCCTCGCTCGACGACGAGGACGCGCCGGTGGTCCCCGGCGCGCCGCTGCTGCTGGGCGACGTCATCCTGGCCTACGAGACCTGCGCCGCGGAGGCCAGGGAGCAGGGCAAGACGCTGGCCGATCATTTCAGTCATCTCGTTGTCCATGGCGTCCTGCATCTGTTGGGCTATGATCACATGGACGAGGACGAGGCCGCCGAGATGGAGACTCTGGAAACCACCCTGCTGGCGGCACTGGGTATTCCCAACCCCTATGGAGAGCAATAAAGGTCCATGAACGACCCTGGTAGTAGCCCGCCCCGCGACGGCGGGGCAAACCACAAGAAGGCGGGCGACGACTCACTGTTCGGCGCCATGCGCGGCTGGCTGCGGAGCCGCCGCCGCCCCAAGGGCGCCGAGACCGTCCGCGACGCGCTGGAAGAGCTGATCGAGGATCGCGACAGCGCCGAAATCCCCATCGACGAGCACGAGCGCCAGCTGCTCGGCAACATCCTGCACCTGAGGGACGTCACCGCCTACGACGTCATGGTGCCGCGTGCCGACATCGTGGCGGTGGAGGCCAAGACCACGCTGGAGGGGCTGATCGCGCTGTTCATCGGCTGCGGCCATTCCCGCCTGCCGGTCTATCGCCGCTCGCTGGACGACGTCATCGGCATGGTCCACATCAAGGATCTGCTGGAGGTGATGGGCCAGGGCAAGCCCTACAACCTGCCCCGCCTGGCACGGCGCGTCCAGTTCGTGGCGCCGAGCATGCGGGTCACCGACCTGCTTCTGGAGATGCGCCTCAAGCGCTCGCATCTGGCCCTGGTGGTGGACGAATACGGCGGCATCGATGGTCTGGTGACCATCGAGGACCTGGTGGAGCAGATCGTCGGCGAGATCGAGGACGAGCACGACCAGGACGAGGAACCGGAACTGATCATCCGGGACGACGGCGCCGTCGAGGCCGATGGCCGTACCGCCATCGCCGAATTCGAGGACCGCATGGGCGCCGTGCTGACCGACGAGGAGCGGGACGAGGTGGAGACCCTGGGCGGGCTGGTGTCCTTCGTCGCCGGACGCGTGCCGTCCCGGGGCGAACTGATCACCCATTCCGCCGGGCTGGAATTCGAGGTCCTGGACGCCGATCCCCGGCGGGTCAAGCGGGTGCGGGTGCGCCGGGTGGCCAGTCCCGAGCCGGCGGTCACCGAATGAACCTGGAAAGCCTGAAGCAGCGGTTCCAGGCCCTGCCGGGCTGGCGGCGGCGCCTCGCCCTGGCGGGGCTGGGGGCCGTGGCGGCTCTGGCGCTGCCGCCCACCCTGGTGCTGCCCGCCCTGTTCCTGGCCTTTCCTCCCCTGGTCTGGAGCCTGGACGCCGCCACCACGAGGCGCGCCGCCTTCGGAGTGGGATTCTGGTGGTTCACCGGCTGGTTCGCGGTGGGGCTGTACTGGATCTCCATCGCCCTGCTCACCGACGCCGCCAAGTTCGGCTGGATGATTCCCTTCGCCGTCTTCGGGCTGTCGGCGGTGCTGGCCACCTTCTTCGGCCTCGCCACATTGGGCGTCCACATGTGCCGCCTTCGCCGGGTGGCCCGCATTCCCGCCCTGGCGGTGGCCTTCACCCTGGCGGAATGGGCGCGCTCGTGGGTGATGACCGGCCTGCCCTGGAATCCCATGGGCTCGGTGTGGGACGTCAGCCTCCCCGTCCTGCAGTTCGCGGCCTTCGGCGGCATCTGGGGCCTGTCCCTGCTCACCTATCTGATGATACTGGCCCCCGCGCTGCTTGCCGGTCCCGGCCATCGCCGCGCCGTCGTCGCCGTCTCGCTCGGCCTGCCCGCGCTGTTGTGGGCCGGCGGCATGGCTCGCCTGTCCCTCAATCCGCAGGAACCGGTGCCCGGCGTGCAGCTGCGCATCGTCCAGGCCGCCGTGGTCCAGGCCAACAAATGGAAGGACGATCAGCGGGAAGCCAACCTGCGCGAGCACATCGCCCTGACCCGGGGGCCCGGCTTCGAGCGGGTGACCACGGTGATCTGGCCCGAAACCGCCGTGTCGTACTTCCTCGACCTCGACCGCCCGCACCGCCAGATGACGGCGGCGGCGGTTCCGCCCGGCGGCCTGCTGCTGACCGGAGCGCCGCGCATCACCCCCATGGGCGTCGAGCCGTTCCAGATCTGGAATTCGCTGATGGCGGTGACCCCCGAGGCCGGCATCGCCGCCATCTACGACAAGGTTCATCTGGTGCCCTTCGGCGAGTACGTGCCGCTCCGCGGCATCCTGCCCATCGCCAAGATCACCCATGGCGGCACCGATTTCTCCGCCGGCCCGGGACCGGTCAGCCTGGACCTGCCCGGCCTGCCGGCCGCCGCGCCGCTGATCTGCTACGAGGCCATCTTTCCCAACACCATCGTCGCCCGCCATCAGCCCCGCCCGGGCTGGATCCTCAACGTCACCAACGATGGCTGGTTCGGCATCTCGTCGGGGCCGCACCAGCATCTGGCGGCGTCGCGCATGCGCTCCATCGAGGAGGGTCTGCCCCAGGCCCGCGCCGCCAATACCGGCATCTCGGCGGTGATCGACCCCGCCGGCCGCATGGTCGCCGTGCTGGCATTGGGCGAGAAGGGTGTCCTGGACGCCCCCCTGCCCAAGGCGCTGTCGCCCACCCTTTACAGCCGATTGGGCGACGTCATCCCCGGAATCCTTCTGCTGCTGATCGGATTCGCGGGATTTTTTCTGCGGCGGTTGAATTAGCGCCTCCTAACGCATACATAGGTCATATGGCTATAGAGCTAGTCAACGCACGCCTCGTGTGTTGACTGTATACAATCGTACCCTTATGGTGCCAATGCAACTGTCGGTACCGTGGGTGCAAGTCCCAACGACCTATTAGGAAGCCGCCATGGTCAACAGCAATCGTAACCCCGCTCCTTCCCACCGCGGTTCATCCCGGGGCCGCCTTCCGTCCGGCCAGCCCAACCCGGTCGACATCCATGTGGGCGCACGGGTCCGCCTGCGCCGTACCCTGATGGGCATGAGCCAGGAGAAGTTGGGGGAATCCATCGGATTGACCTTCCAGCAGGTCCAGAAATACGAGCGTGGCGCCAACCGCATCGGGGCGAGCCGCCTGTTCGACCTGTCCCGGGTGCTGGACGTGCCGGTGTCGTTCTTCTTCGACGACATGGCCGAGACCGTGCAGGATCAGAGCCCGGTGGCGGTGGCGCGCGGCGCCTCCGGCCTGGCCGACGAGCCGGCCGGCTTCGAGGCCGACCCCATGACCAAGCGCGAGACGCTGGAACTGGTCCGCGCCTATTACAGCATCACCGACCCCCAGGTCCGCCGCCGGGTCTACGATCTGGCCAAGGCCCTGGCGGCGGTGGGCGAGATCAAGAAATAACCCTTTGAAATCGGGGATTTCGGGCGGGGGGCGATTCGTCTTGACGAGTCGCCCCTTCGCCTGTCAGAAGAACGACCCGGAGCGGTGCGACCGCTCCCGTGGAGATTTTGACCGCTTGCCGCCACGCTGATTTCGGCTAAGTGGGTGCATCACGATGGCGTTCATCCGCGTGTTGATGCCCCAGGTCCCAATGTCGATTGGATCTAGGAGGGCTTGCCCGTGTCCAAGAAGAACTTCCTGTTTACCAGTGAATCCGTGTCCGAAGGCCACCCCGACAAGGTCGCCGACCGGATTTCCGATGCCGTCGTCGATGCGTTCCTCGGTGCCGATCCCTACGCCCGCGTGGCGGTGGAGACCCTGGTCACCACCAACCTGATCGTCATGGCCGGCGAAGTGCGCGGCCCGGCCTCGGTCAATGCCGCCCTGATGGACGAGCTGGCCCGCCACGCCGTCAAGGACATCGGCTACGAACAGGATGGCTTCCACTGGAAGAACGCCGAGATCATCAACCGCGTCCACTCCCAGTCGGCCGACATCGCCCAGGGCGTCGACGCCGGCGCCGACAAGGACGAGGGCGCGGGCGACCAGGGCATCATGTTCGGCTACGCCTGCAACGAGACCCCGGTGCTGATGCCGGCCCCCATCTACTATTCCCACGAGATCCTGAAGAGCCTGGCCGAGGCCCGCCATTCCGGCGCCGTTCCCCAGCTGCTGCCCGATTCCAAGTCCCAGGTGACCCTGGAATACCGTGACGGCAAGCCGGTGCGCGCCACCTCGGTGGTGGTCTCGCACCAGCACGTGGACGGCCTGTCCCAGGCCGACATCAAGGAAATCGTCCGCCCCCACGTCAAGAACGTGCTGCCCGAGGGCTGGATGCCCGCCGACGACCAGTTCTACGTCAACCCCACCGGCCGCTTCGTCATCGGCGGTCCCGACGGCGACACCGGCCTGACGGGCCGCAAGATCATCGTCGACACCTATGGCGGTGCCGCTCCCCACGGCGGCGGCGCCTTCTCGGGCAAGGACCCGACCAAGGTGGACCGCTCGGCCGCCTATGCCGCCCGCTATCTGGCCAAGAACGTGGTCGCCTCCGGCCTGGCCGACAAGTGCGTGATCCAGCTGTCCTACGCCATCGGCGTCTCCAAGCCGCTGTCGGTCTACGTGGACACCTCGGGCACCTGCAAGGTGGACGAGGACAAGCTGGCCGTGGTGCTGCAGCAGCTGGTGGATCTTTCGCCCCGCGGCATCCGCACCCATCTGGGCCTCAACAAGCCCATCTATGCCCGCACCGCGGCCTACGGCCATTTCGGCCGCAGCCCGGACGCCGACGGCGGCTTCTCCTGGGAGAAGACCGACCTGGTGGAAAGCCTCAAGAAGGCCTTCTAAGGCCTTCCATGAGCCGGGAAACCGAAAGAGAGAACGCGGCCGCCGAGCGGCCGCGTTTTTTTGGCCGGCGCCAGGGCAAGGCCTTGCGCCGCAACGCCCTTGGTCTGATCGACGAATTGCTGCCGCGCCTCAGCCTGGCGATCCCCGAGCCCGGTGAGCGCATCGAGCCCGCCTTGCTGTTCCCCGGCGCCATGCGTTCGGTGTGGCTGGAGGTGGGATTCGGCGGCGGCGAGCACGTGGCCGACCAGGCCCAGGCCAATCCGGACGTGGGCATCATCGGCTGCGAGGTGTTCAAGAACGGAATCGCCAGCCTGCTTGGCCACGTCCAGGCCCGCGGCCTGGGCAACGTCCGCATCTTTCCCGAGGACGTCCGCCTGCTGCTGCCCGCCTTGCCCGACGCCTCGCTGGGCCGCGTCTTCGTGCTGTTCCCCGATCCCTGGCCCAAGACCCGCCACGCCGAGAGGCGCTTCATCGGCCCCGAGACCCTGGACGTGCTGGCCCGGGTGCTGGAGGACGGCGGCGAATTGCGGGTCGCCAGCGATGATCCCGTCTACGTCGCCTGGGCCGCCCGCCACCTGGACGCCCATCCCGCCTTCGAG
The DNA here is from genome assembly GCF_058402745.1 of Paramagnetospirillum sp. Lineage (NCBI taxonomy): Bacteria > Pseudomonadati > Pseudomonadota > Alphaproteobacteria > Rhodospirillales > Magnetospirillaceae > Paramagnetospirillum > Paramagnetospirillum sp. The sequence goes on along the minus strand of NZ_JBZVFI010000018.1, from coordinate 413,355 downwards.
GGTGTCCTGGCCACCGCCGACCGCGCCCTGGTGCCCGCCGACTGGCCCGCCACCCGCTACGAGCAGAAATGCATCACCGGGCGGCCTCCGGTGTTCTTCCTGTACCGCCGCCGCGCCCGGTAGGGGGAGGCCTGCTCGATACGACGTGTCATCTTTCGGTCATATGTGTTATTGAGGCGCCAAAGTCGCAACTGCCCAAGGGTTCCCCCATGTTTTTCCGCCTGTTCCGTGCCTTGATGCCCAAGGAGGAGGAATTCGTCGGACTGTTCGTCCAGCATGCGGAGAAAATCCACGCGGCCGCCAAGGAACTGGAGGCCATGATGGGCGACGGCGCCGACATCGGCCTGCACTTCAAGCAGATCTGCGCCTTCGAGGGCGAGGCGGACAAGCTGACCCGCCAGACGCTGCAGGCGCTGCACCGCTCGTTCATCACCCCCTTCGACCGCGACCAGATTCACCGCCTGATCACCACCATGGACGACGCGGTGGACACCATCGAGGAGGTGGCCCAGCGCGTCGACCTCTACGGCGTCACGGAATTCACCCCCGACATGCGGGCCCTGGCCACCGGCATCACCGAATGCGCCCACCTGCTGACCAAGGCCATTCCGCTGATGCGTGAAGTCACCCGCAACGCGGCGGCCATCAACGAGCTGTGCGACGCCATCGGCCGCCAGGAAAGCGCCGCCGACAAGCGCCAGCACGAAGGGTTGCGCGCCCTGTTCGCCACCGAGAAGGACCCGGTCAAGCTGATCACCCGCAAGGAGATCTATCAGCGGCTGGAAAAGGTCTCCGACCGCTTCGACGACGTGGCCAACGTCATCGAGACGGTGGTGATCGAACAGGTCTAGGCCCCGCCCGATGGAATCCGTCGCCTTTCCCATCATCGTCGCCCTGGTCATCACCGCCCTGGTGTTCGACTTCCTGAACGGCCTGCACGATGCGGCCAATTCCATCGCCACGGTGGTCTCCACCCGGGTGCTGTCGCCCACTTACGCGGTCGCCTGGGCGGCGTTCTTCAACACCATCGCCCTGCTGTTCTTCACCACCAGCGTGGCCAAGACCATCGGCACCGGCATCGTCCAGCCCGGCCTGATCGACACCCATGTGATCTTCGGCGCCCTGGTGGGCGCCATCAGCTGGAACGTCATCACCTGGCTGCTGGGCATTCCGTCGTCCAGTTCCCACGCCCTGATCGGCGGCATCGCCGGCGCCGGCATCGCCAAGGGCGGCCTTGCCGCCCTGGTGGCGTCGGGCTTCATCAAGACCGGATCGGCGATCATCCTGTCGCCGCTGGTCGGCCTGCTGCTGGCCATGCTGCTGGTGCTGGTGGTGTCGTGGGTCTGCCGCCGCACCACCCCGTTCGCGGTGGACCAGCGTTTCCGGGTGCTGCAGTTCTTTTCCGCCGCCATGTACTCCCTGGGTCACGGCGGCAACGACGCCCAGAAGACCATGGGCATCATCACCGTCCTGCTGTTCAGCCAGGGCATGCTGGGCGACACCTTCCACGTGCCGCTGTGGGTGGCCATCACCTGTCAGCTGGCCATGGGCCTGGGCACCCTGTTCGGCGGCTGGCGCATCGTCAAGACCATGGGCTCCAAGATCACCGATCTGCGCCCCGTCCAGGGCTTCTGCGCCGAGACCGGCGGGGCCATCACCCTGTTCACCGCCACCTGGCTGGGCATTCCGGTGTCCACCACCCACACCATCACCGGCGCCATCATCGGTGTCGGCGCGGCACGCAAGCTGTCCGCGGTGCGCTGGCACGTGGCCGGCAACATCGTGGTGGCCTGGGTGATCACCATCCCGGCCTCGGGCTCCATCGGCGCGCTGTTCTACTGGCTGTCGACCTACTTCTGGTAAGCCGCCTGACCCGTCATCCCGAGGCGAAGCCCCGGCATGACACGTCCCCCTTACTCCGGATCGGCGCCCACGAAGGACGAGTCGTCCTTCTTGGGCCGCTCCTGCAGCGCCGCCCGGCCGAGAATACGGAAATGGGCCAGTTCGGCGATGTTGGTGGCATGGTCGCCGATACGCTCGAAATTCTTGGCGATGAACATCAGGTGCGAGCAGGGCGTGATGTTCCTGGGGTCCTCCATCATGTAGGTGAGGATCTCGCGGAACAGCGAGGAATAGACGTCGTCGATCTCCTGGTCGCGATCCCGCGCCGCCACCGCCCGGGCGGCGTCGTGGCCGAGATGGGCGTCCATCACCTCCTTGACCAGGGCCAGCGCCAGGCGGCCGAGGCGCAGCAGCGAGCGCATGGGCTCCACCGGCGGCAGGCGGTTCAGCACCAGCGAGCGCTTGGCGGCGTTGGCGGCCAGATCGGCGATGCGCTCGATCTCGCCGGCGATCTTCAAGGCCGCCACCACGGTGCGCAGATCGTCGGCCACGGGGGCGCGCAGCGCCAGCACGCGCACGGTCTGCTCGTTGACGAAGGCCTCGACGGCGTCCACCTGAGGATCGCTTTCCATCACCCGGGCGGCGAGATCGCTGTCGCGCCGTTCGAGCGCGTCCAGGGCCGAAGCCAGCTGGGCCTCGGCCAGCCCGCCCATGCGGGCCAGGGAATCGTCCAGCCGGGCCAGTTCGGAATCGTAGGATTTGACGATATGCGGTTCGCCGATGGTGGTCATCTCGATGAACTCCCTCAGCCGAAGCGGCCGGTGATGTAGCCCTGGGTCAGCGCATTGACGGGCGCCGTGAAAATCTGCTCGGTGGCGCCCACCTCGATGATCTCTCCCAGGTGGAAAAAGGCGGTGGTCTGCGACACGCGGGCCGCCTGCTGCATGGAATGGGTGACGATGACGATGGTGAAGGCCTGGCGCAGTTCGTCGATCAGCTCCTCGATGCGCGCCGTGGCGATGGGGTCGAGCGCCGAGCACGGCTCGTCCATCAGGATCACCTCGGGCGCCACCGCGATGGCGCGGGCGATGCACAGGCGCTGTTGCTGGCCGCCCGACAGGCCGGTGCCCATCTGGTCCAGCACGTCCTTGACCTCCTTCCACAGGCCCGCCCGCTCGAGGCTGGAACGGACCAGGGTGTCCATCTCGTCACCCTCGGCCGCCAGGCCGTGCAGGCGCGGGCCGAAGGCCACGTTGTCGTAGATGGATTTAGGGAACGGATTAGGCCGCTGGAACACCATGCCGACCCGGGCGCGCAGCAGCACCGGGTCCATGCCGGCCCCGCCATAGATTTCCTCGCCGTCCAGGGTGGCGCTTCCGCTGACCCGGGCGGCCGGAATGGTGTCGTTCATGCGGTTGAGGCAGCGCAGGAAGGTGGACTTGCCGCAGCCCGACGGGCCGATCAGGGCGGTGACCTCGCCCTCGGCGATATCCAGATCGACGCCCTTCAGGGCGGGCTTGCCGCCGTAATGGACGCCAAGCTGGCGGGCGGTCATTTTGGGTTGGGCCGGTTGTTCTACCATGCGTCTCGACTTCCACGTCCCATCCCGGGACCCGCTGGGCTTATACCGCCGGACCGGGCGAGAAAAACGTGAAGGATTTGTTTCAGTCTTGACCCCGGCCGACCGGCCGCCATCTATGGCGGACGCCCCTTTTTCCGCCGGAGAGACCATGACCGAGGACAACGAGCAGCGCCACCGCGAGAAAATGGCCAAGAAGAAGGCGTCCCGCGACAAGCTGATGGCCAGGAAGACCGGGGCGCGCGGCGTGATGATCGTCCATACCGGGGCGGGCAAGGGCAAGTCCACCGCCGCCTTCGGCATGGCCATCCGGTGCGTCGGCCACGGCATGAAGGTGGGCATCGTCCAGTTCATCAAGGGCGCCTGGGACACCGCCGAGCGCCGGGTGATGGAGGGCTTCGGCGATCTGGTCACCTTCCGCGCCATGGGCGAGGGCTTCACCTGGGAGACCCAGGACCGCGCCCGCGACATGGCCGCCGCCGCCCGGGCCTGGGAGCTGGCCGCCGCCATGCTGGCCGATCCCGGCTACAAGATGGTGATCCTGGACGAGATCAACGTGGCGCTGCGCTACGAATACCTGGACCTGGAGACGGTGCTGGCCGCCATCCGGGCGCGGCCCGAGGGCCAGCACGCGGTGCTCACGGGGCGCAACGCCCTGCCCCCGGTGATCGAGGCCGCCGATCTGGTCACCGAGATGACCATGGTGAAACACCCCTTCAAGGACGGCATCAAGGCCCAGGCGGGGGTGGAGTTCTAGCGGTTGCCGGGGATGCGGCCGGGACGGCCGCGCTCCGCGACAGCGCCGCATCCGTTCGGAGCGCGGGCATCTTGCCCGCATGGCCCTGCCCAAATGTCGGGCAATGGCCGCCGCATGCCCAATCCGCGTCCGAAGGGGCTGGCGGCTGGCGGCGTCAGGCCCCTATAATCGCTCTTTCGTTCCTTCCGCGGTGACGGCACCCGACCATGAGCAAGATCAAAGGCCAGCGCGCCATCATCAACCGCAAGGAAATCCTTGGGCGCCTCGACGGGCTGATGGCCGAGGACCTGCCCAAGAACAAGCGGCGGATGCGGGCACTGGAAATCTTCAAGCAGGTGCTGGCCTCGGGGCGTGCCGAGGTGCGCGCCCGCTTCGATTCCCATGGCGACGGCACGGCCACGGTGCGCGAGAACTGCTTCCTGATCGATCAGCTGGTCCGCCTGGTCCACGACTACGCCTGCGACCGCGAGTTTCCCCAAGGCGTGCGCACGGCGGGCGAGTCCATGAGCCTGGTGGCGGTGGGCGGCTACGGGCGCGGCGAACTGTCGCCCCATTCCGACATCGACCTGTTGTTCCTGCTGCCCTACAAGCGCATGCCCTATCACGAGCAGGTGGTGGAGTTCATCCTCTACATGCTGTGGGACATGGGGCTCAAGGTCGGCCATTCCACCCGCTCGGCCGAGGATTGCGTGAGGAACGCCAAGGCTGACCTGACCATCCGCACCGCTTTGCTGGAAATGCGCTGGCTGTGGGGCGACCGGGCGCTGTTCGACGATCTGTGGGCCCGATATTCCGCCGAGGTGATGACCGGCACCGCCGAGGCCTTCGTGGAATCCAAGCTGGCCGAGCGCGATTCCCGCCATTCCAACATGGGCGATTCCCGCTACGTGCTGGAGCCCAACGTCAAGGAGGGCAAGGGCGGCCTGAGGGACCTGCACACGCTCTATTGGATCGCCAAGTACGTCTATCGGGTCGAGGACGTGGCCGAGCTGGCGGAGAAGGGCATCATCTCGCGCCCGGCGGCCCGGCGCTTCGCCAAGGCCCAGGCCTTCCTGTGGGCGGTACGCTGCCACCTGCACTACCTGACCGACCGGCCCGAGGACCGGCTGACCTTCGACGTCCAGCCCGAGATCGCCGTGCGCATGCATTACGCCGACCGCGCCTGTTCGCGCGGAGTCGAGCGCTTCATGAAGCATTACTTCCTGATCGCCAAGGACGTGGGCGACCTCACCCGCCTGTTCTGCGCGCTCACCGAGGAAACCTTCAAGAGCAAGCCCCGGCGGCTGCAACTGGGCCGCCTGTTCTCCCGCCGCACCACCGTGGCCGGCTTCTCCCTCGAGGGCGGGCGCCTCGACGTCGGCGCCCCCGACCAGTTCGAGAAGGACCCGGCGGCCATGATCCGCCTGTTCCACACCGCGCTGGACCAGGACGTGGACATCCATCCCCACGCGCTGGACATGGTCCACCGCAACCTGAAGCGCATCGATGCGAGCCTGCGCAACGACGCCACCGCCAACCGGCTGTTCGTCGAGATGCTCACCAGCCGCAAGAACCCGGAAGTGGCGCTCCGCCACATGAACGAATCCGGCGTCCTGGGCCGCTTCATCCCCGATTTCGGCCGCGTCGTCGCCCAGATGCAGTACGACATGTACCACGTCTACACCGTGGACGAGCACACGGTGCAGGCCCTGGGCGTGCTGCATGCCCTCGAGCGCGGCGACCTGAAGGCCGAGGCGCCCACCTCCTCCGAGGTCATCCATCAGGTGGTGTCGCGCCGCGCCCTGTTCGTGGCGGTGTTCTGCCACGACATCGCCAAGGGCAGGGGCGGCGACCATTCCACCCTGGGCGCCGAGGTGGTGATGAAGCTGGGCCCGCGCCTGGGGCTCACCGACGAGGAAACGGAATCCGCCGCCTGGCTGGTGCGCGAACACCTGTCCATGAGCCGTATCGCCTTCAAGCGCGACATCGACGACCCCAAGACCATTTCCGACTTCGTCGCCCTGGTCCAGTCGCCCGAGCGCCTGCGCCTGCTGCTCTGTCTCACCGTCGCCGACATCCGCGCCGTGGGCCCCACCGTGTGGAACGCCTGGAAGGCCGGATTGCTGCGCGAGCTGTATTCCCGCGCCATGGAAGTGATGACCGGCGGCCTGTCGGGCACCGCCCGCGCCGCCCGGGTCAAGGCCGCCCAGGACGCGCTCCGCTCCGAGCTGTTCAAGCTGTCCTGGCCGCCCGAGGAGATCGAGGCCCATATCGCGCGCGGCTATTCCACCTATTGGACCACCTTCGACACCCCCATCCACCTGCGCCACGCCCGGCTGGTGCGCGAGGCCGAGGCGGTGCGCGCCCCGCTCACCGTCGAGCCCCGGGTGGACAGCCACCGCGCCGTCACCGAGATCATCGTCTATACCGGCGACCACCCCGGCCTGTTCTCGCAGATCGCCGGCGCCATGGCGGTGTCGGGGGCCAACATCGTCGATGCCAAGATCATCACCCTGGCCAACGGCATGGCGCTCGACACCTTCTGCATCCAGGATTCCGACGGCGGCGCCTTCGACAGCCCGGCCAAGCTGGCCAAGCTGGCCACCTGCGTCGAGCAGGTGCTGTCGGGGCGCACCCGCCTCGACCGCGAACTGGCGGCCAGGAAGGGCAAGCTGCCCAGCCGCGCCCACGTCTTCAAGGTGCCGCCCCGGGTGCTGGTGGACAACAAGCCGTCCAGATCCCACACCGTGGTCGAGGTCAACGGCCGCGACCGGCCGGGCCTGCTCTACGACATCACCAACGCCATGACCAATGTGGGGCTGCAGATCTCGTCGGCCCACATCTCCACCTATGGCGAGCGGGTGGTGGACGTGTTCTACGTCAAGGACGTGTTCGGCCATAAGATCGAGCACGGCCGCAAGCTCGACCAGATCAAGGCCGCCCTGCTGGCCGCCCTGGAGGACCCGGCGACCAGGACCGACGCCAAGACCGCCGACGGGACCAAGGCGGCGGAGTAGCACCTTTCCGGAATGCGGCCGGGACGGCCGCGCTCCAAGAATGCCGCCTTTCCCCGAAGCGCGGGCATCCTGCCCGCCTGCCTCTCCTCGGGGCGCGGGCATCCTGCCCGCACGGGCCCTTTCAACCGGACTCCGACACCCCCGCCAGTTCCCGCACCGTCGCCCACACCGCGTCCGGCGTGATTTCGGCGACGCAGGGGAAGGCGTCCTGGTTGCTCGCCCTCTTGGGGCAGCGCCACAGGCAGTGGTAGCACTCCATGGGCGCGTTGAGGAAGCGGGCCTTGGCCGGGCGGATTTCCTCGGGATAGGGCACGAAGCAGCCGAAATGACCGCCACCGGCCAGCAGCACGGTGGGCGCGCCCACGCCGATGGCCAGATGGCCGGGGCCGGAATCATTGCCGACCACGCAAGCCGCGTGCTTCATGACGTCCACCGTCTGCCCCAGCTTGAGGCTGCCGATGGCGTCGATCAGGCCGGGATGGCCCAATTGGGCCAGGGCGGGCTTGGCATGGGCCTCCTGCGGCCCGCCGACGAACACCACCCGCAACCCCGAATCCAGGGCCTGTTTCGCTACGGCAATGAAATTGTCCAGGGGCCAGCGCCGCCCCGGCTCGTTGGAGCCGATGAACATCACCACGTAAGGCGCGCCGTCGGGCAGCGCCGGGGCACGGTCCGGCCAGGGAATGGATGGCGGCTCGGGCCTCATGCGCGTGCCGGACAGGGCCTGCAGGAAGGTGAAATGCCGGAGGCCCTCGTGGGTGGGATAGGGGCCGGTGTCGATCACCCGGGTGGCCCGGGCCAGATACCAGGCGTATTCCGCCCTTGTGCGCTCGGTGACGAAGGGGGCGCAGACGATGCGCTCCGTCGCCCGGCTGGCCCACACCAGGGTGTCGGCGGTCAGCGTCTTCCTCATGAACATGTCGCACAGCGCGGTCCGAAAGCCCTGGCGGCGAATCCACAGCGCGATCTTCAGGCGGTAGAACCACTTCTTCTCGAAGGCGTGCTCGTCGATGGTCACCACCCGGAAGCCGGCGAACACCTCGTCAATGACCGCCTTCCACGAATGGCAGCCCAGCACGGTGATCTCGGATTTCGGAAGGCCCAGGACGTCCGGGTAATGCTCCAGCGCGGCACGGAACATCACCATGTCGCCGATGCCGTCCATGCGCACCACCACGGCACCCTTGCGGGTTCTCGGACCGGGCCACAGGGCGACGATGGCGTCGATGGGACGGAACATCCACCAACGGCGCCGCATGCCGCGCGGAAAAAGGATCGAAAGCAGGCTCATGAAAGATGGCTTTCCCTTTCGGCAACCGGCATCGATCTCATCGACGATGGTTTTCACCACGAAGGCACGAAGGAACGAAGGAAATGGGGAAACCCCTTGTTCCTTCCTCTTCGCGCCTTCGTGCCTTCGTGGTGAATCATTGGAGGTTTAAAACACGCCCCGCGACACCGAATCACGGACGAAGGCCAGCACCTGGTCGGTGTCGATGGCGTTGACGCATTTGTACATGCCGTCTTCCAGGGGGAACTTGCAGCGTCCCAGGCAGCCCTGGCATTCCATGGGCACGTAGACGAACTGTACGTTGCCGGGCACCACCCGCTCGTCATAGGGCACGCCCGCCCCCACATAGGCGGCGCTGGCCAGGCACAGGGTGGGAACGCCCAGCAGCACGGCCAGATGCAGGCCGGCGGTATCGACGCCGATGGCCAGCTTGGCGCCCAGCAAGGTGGAAGCCAGCCGCTCGAAGCCCGAGGTCTCCATCCTGACGTTGGGCTGGGTCAGCAGCGCCATGTAATCGGGGTGCTTGTCGAAATCGTTCTTGTGCCCGGCCACCAGAACCTGCCAGTTGGGCGGCACCAGATCGGCCAGCTGCCGCCAGATTTCGGCGGGCAGCATGCGCTGCTTCACGCCCGAGAAGGGCAGCAGCACGATGGTGGGGGCCGACAGCGCCTCGGCGTTGGGCAGCTGGCTGTCTTCCAGCAGGGCCAGGACCGGCGGCTGGCGGTCGTCCAGCACCTCGTCGGCGAAGCGCGACCAGCGGACGATCTTGTCCTGGCGTACGGGTCCGGAATCGAACAGCAGGTCGAAGACCTTCTCGCTCTCCTCCAGGCGCTGGTGGAAGTTGCGCTTGAAGGGCGGCGGCACCATGCCCGCCGTCTCGGCCGGATCGGCGGTGATGATCAGCGCCTCGTCCTGGTCGTGCTCGCGCACGTAATCCAGCGAAACGATCAGCCGGTAATGCTGGGAAAACAGGTCGGTGAAGGTGCTCCAGCGATATTCCACCTCGTCCAGACGGCGGAAATCCACCTTGCGCAGCTTCAACGTGCGGGGAAACAGGAAGGACATGCCGGCGGCGTCGGCGCGGCACAGCAGGGTGACGCTCTCGTCCAGCTTGGCCAGGCGCATGAAGCGGGGCAGCACGGCGGACAGGAACACCATCTCGGCCGGCCCGCGCGAGCTGACCAGCAGCACGCCCTCGGCCCGCTTCCGGCGCTTCTTCCACCGGAGCAGGAGCCTCAGGACCGGGTCAAGCAGGGCGGCGATCTTCATGAACCTCCCTCCACCATCCTGGCAATGTCCGCCAAAATCGCGTCGGAGTCGAGAGCCGCGACGCAGGGGAACATGGAATTCACTGGAGAAAGACGGCAATCGCCCAGGCAACCGGCGCATTCCATGGGCTGGTATATAACGCGGAGGTTGTCGGGCATGACCTCGTCGGCATAGGGCACGATCTCGCCGACGAAGCCGGCCGAGGCCAGGCACAGGGTGGGAACCCCCAGCGCGGCGGCCAGATGCATGCAGGCGGTATCCACCGAGACCACCAGCCGGGCGCCGCGCAGGATGCCCGCCAGCTGGTCAAACGGGGCGGGCTCGAACGAGACGTTGGGACGCTCCAGCAGCGGGCGGTAATCGGGATTCTTCTCCAGATCGCCGGGATGGCCGGCGATGCGCATGCTCCAGCCCATGGGCAGCGCGGCGGCGATGCGGGCATAGAGATCGGGCGGGCTCTGCTTCTCCCGCACCGCCGAGAACGGCTGGACGATCACCGTGGGGCCGGGCAGCTCGACGCGGGCCGGCATGCGCTCGGACGGCAGCTCCACCCGGGGCGGCGGTTGCATGGCGCCGGTCAGTTCGGAAGCGAAACGGGACCAGCGAACCATCTTGTCCTGCAGCGCCGCCCCCGAATCGACCATGCGGCCCCAGCGTCTTTCATGGGCGTCGAGACGGGCCTGGTACTTGGCCCAGGGCCGGGCGCGCATGGCGGCGCTTTCCGGCGCCTCGCAGGCGAAGGCCAGGGCCTCGTCCAGGTCGGGATGGCGCTTGTAGTCGGTGGAGACCACCAGGCGGTAGTGAGCGGCGTAAAGGTCGTCGAAGACTTCGCCGCGATAGGCCGCATCCTTGCCCAGACGGCCGAAATCCACCTTCACCACCCGGACATCCGGGGGAAAGAGGAAGGCCATCTTCGCCCCGTCGGCGCGCAGCAGCACGGTCACCGCCTCCCCCGGCCGCGCCAGCGCCATGAAGCGGGGCAGCACCAGGGAGAACAGCACCGTGTCGCCCAGGCCACCCGCCGACAGCAGCAGCACGCCCGAGGCCGTGCCCGGCCGGGACGGCCGGGGCGCCAGGCGGCGGAGCGCGTCGGAGATCAGGCGGCCGAGCTTCACGGCGACGCCTCCTCAATAGGGAGCGTAGGACTTTTCCTCGATCAGCGCCGAGCCCAGCAGGTCGTTGACCTTGCGCTTGGCCGCCGCCCGCTCGTCGTTGGTGAAGTAGACGGCACGGGCCAGTTCGACGAATTTGGGGCCGAAATCCTTGGCGCGCTCGCAATCGCGGATGTCGTCCTCGATCACCCACAGCTTCTCGTTGATGGCCTTCAGCTCGGCCGACAGGGCGGCGAGAGCGGCATGCTTGGGGAATTCCCGCTCGCGCACCAATACCAGCTCGTCCAGCTCCTTGGTGACGTTGGCGATCTTGGCGGCGTCGGTCAGACGCTCGGCCTTGATCTCGAGAATGGTGATCTTGTCGATGATCTCGCCCCAGGACTGGGGCACCAGAACGGACATGGCAAACCTTCAGCTAGCCGGAAACCGTGCCGGTCTTAGCAGATTTGCGGGTTCAGCGCATCTCGATCCTGACCAGGCCGGGCAGATCGGCGTAATCCACCAGGATGCGCTTGACCCGGTCCTGCCACAGCGCGGCGAAACGGGCGTGATCCTCGCTATCCCGGCTGCCGGCCAACACGCGCTGCAGGCGGTCGCGCATCTCGGGGTCGGCGGGCACCAGCTCGGGATGGTAATAGGCCACCGCCGTCTGGCCGTCGTCCAGACGGCGCAGCGTCAGCTCGGCGCCGATATTGGCGGAAAAGAGCTGCAGGTCGTTACGGCCGAAGCGGCCGGCGATCCCCTTGAATCCGCCGGGGCCGGCGGCACCGGTCACCAGGCCGGCGACCGCGGCCATCACCCCGGTGACGCCTTCGTCCTGGGCATCGTCCATCAGCACCTGGACGGCACCGCGCTCGGGCATGCCGTCGGGCCACAGGGCACGCAGCGCCCGGATGGTCATCAGCCAGGCCCCGGCAACGGTGGGGCAGGAGTGACCGGCCAGACGCACCGCGTCCTCGTAGCGGTAGGTGATCATCCCGTCGGCGGGAGCGCCCAGAAAGGTCGCCAGGGGATCATGCAAGGTGATGGCGGGGGCGTCGGCGAAGAAGGCGGGGAACGGCATGGCGGCATCCTGATACGGCGGGGGCAGCGCACTGTGCCCGTCCCCGCCGGGCACGGTCCTTGAGCTTGGTCAGGCGGGGAAATATGTCTCTTGTGTAAACACGTTCACAGTTTCCTCATGATTCCGCGCCTATGCTTGACGCTAAGGTAATCCGTCCGCCACCTGGAGCTTATCGGCCGATACCATGACCTCTCCCATCCGCAGCCTTGCCTTCCTTGCCGCCCTGCTGTCCACCGCCCCCGCCGCCGCCGAGGAGATCGGCAGCGTCTCGACGGTGTTCAAGGCGCTGGGTCCCAATGACAAGATCGTGGTCGAGGCGTTCGACGATCCCAGGGTGGCGGGCGTCACCTGCTATCTGTCCCGGGCCAAGACCGGCGGCATCAAGGGGGGCGTCGGCCTGGCCGAGGACACCTCCGACGCCGCCATCGCCTGCCGTCAGGTGGGGCCGATCCGCATCGAGGGGACGCTGAAGGACGGCGAGGTGGTGTTCAAGAAGGACACCTCGCTGCTGTTCAAGACCCTGCAGGTGGTGCGCTTCCACGATCGGAAGCGCAACGTGCTGGTCTATCTGGTCTACAGCGACAAGATCATCGACGGCTCGCCCAAGAACTCGGTGTCGGCGGTCGCCATCGAGAAGAACTGGACGCCCTGATGACGCAATCCCTCCCCGCCGACCAGAAACTGCTGCTGGATGACATCCTGTCGCGGCTGCGCAAGGTGGAGGGATCCCCCGAGCTGCTGCGTTTCATGGCGGAGATGCTGCGGACCCTGCTGCGCCGCCAGGGCGACGCCCAGTTCCTGACGGTGATTCAGGACGCCTTCGCCGCCGGTCTTCCCGGCCTGACCTTCGCCGAGCAGAAGGAACTGGCCGCCGAGGTGATCCAGGTGGTGATCACCAAGCGGCCCGAGATCGCGCTGGCCTGGCAGAAGATCCACGGCATTCCCCCACGGCAGGCCCCGGCCGCCGCCCCCGCCGCCCCGCCGCTGCGCCGGGCCGCCGACCTGCCCATGGAGATGCCGCCACCCCTGCCCCAGGGCGCCGACGATTACGCCTTCACCCACGCCGAAGCCTTCGTCGCCGCCCAGCTGGGCGACGCGCTGGAAAAGCGACTGGCCCTGATGCGGGTGCCGCTGCCGGCCATTCCCTCGGTGGCCTGGTGCCTGGACCAGCCGTTCTTCCTGTTCGTGCCGGGCTTCGCCAGCATCGCGCGGGCCTTCCTGACCGGCCCCATCCTGCGCCGCTGCCGCGACGGGCTGGAAAAGCGGGTGCTGGCCCGCGTCGATCACGACGTGCTGACCCGGCCCGACCGCCAGGCCGCCTTCTGGGAGGAGGTGCGCGAACTGGTGCTGAAGGTCGTCGACGAGTCGCTCACCAAGCTGGCCACCCACCTCAAGGCGGCCGAGGCCAAGCAGGCGGCCATCGCGCGGACCGGCAACGAAGGCAACGAAGGCTTCAAGATGGTGGAGATGCCGGTCACCCGGCCGCGCACCTACAACCTTCTCGGCGTCGAATTCGCGCTCGGCAAGGTCACCACCACCAAGCGGGTCAAGGTCAAGGTTCCGCCCCCCTACAAGCTGGAGCCCGCCGAGATCGAGGCCCTGGACCTGATCGGCGAGTTCCGCAACGGCGCCGCCCAGGCCGGCCTCAACCTGCCCGATGCCGCCGATTTCCAGTTCCTGCGCACGCTGCTGAACTTCAACACCCGCCTGTTCGCCCAGAGCCGGGACGAGCTGATCGGCCTGGCGGCGCACGAGGACACCACCAGCGGCTTCCTGGCCGAGCGCCTGAAGGCCGCCGACAAGTCCTTCACCAATTATCTCACCGACGTGCTGGTGATGATGATGTTCACCCGCTGCGGCGACACCAGCTTCCGCCTCGCCCAGTTCCATGCCGTCTGTGTCGGCTCGGCCCGCGACAAGAGCGCCATGCTGGCCAAGCGTCCCTTCATTCCCGCCGAACTGGCGCGCCGCCCCCATGAGCTGGCGGTGCAGCTGCGCGAGGCGCTGCGCCGCCGCCTGCACATGGACGCGGTGCTCGGCTCGGCCGAGCGCCTGCTGGACTGCTACAAGGTGATGGGCCGCACCCTGTTCGGAGCCGAGCTGGACGAGGCCCGCGCGGTGATCTCCGCCTTCCCCATGGTCTTCGCCGCCGATCCCGAGGTCGCCACCTATGCCGCCATCGCCAAGCTGGTGCTGGCCACCATCAACGGCGAGCAGGCCGACCGCTCCATCTGCCTGATGCGGGTGGGGCAGGCCTACGACCGCATCGGCCGCAAGGCGACGGCCACGGCATAGGGCGTGCCGCCAAATAAAAATTCATAAAATTGTCGGCAATTTGAAAACTATACTGCAGGCGCAGGGCTCGCCTTCAGGATTCCCGCACCCTGTACTTTCAAGGACGGTCTAGAGCATCGGACCTGAAATCTGAATCGCAGGGGATTCCCTTGTAGGCGAAAAAGTGATTCAACCTCATTGGAGGTGGATCATGGGCAAATGGCTATCATCAGATCTTCGGGTCCGTGTTTACGGTAAGATCGAACACGGCGAATCGCGGCGAGCGGCGGCTCGGCATTTTGGAGTGAGCGCCGCGACCAGCGTCCGTCTTGCACAACGGATGGCGGCGACGGGTTCGTTGGAGCCCTTGCGGCAAGGCCGTCCGCCGGGCGGTGGTAAGCTGGCGGCCTTTGCCGCTCTTCTGACCGGCTGGGTGGAGGCGCAAGGCGACATCACGATGCCGGAACTGGCGGCCAAGCTGAAGGCCGAATGCGGCGTCACGGCCCACCCGGCGTCACTCTCGCGGTTTCTGATCGGGCAAGGCTTCAGCGTCAAAAAAAACGCTGCTGGCCACCGAAGCCGGTCGCGATGATGTGGTGGCGGAGCGCCGGACCTGGCTGAGCCACCGCCAGCCCCGGATGTGCCAGGAGCCTCACCGGCTGGCGTTCATCGACGAGACCGCCACCACCACCAAGATGACCCGGTTGCGGGGACGGGCACCGCGAGGGCAACGGTTCAAGGCCCGCGCGCCATTCGGCCACTGGGGAACCCAAACCTTCATCGCCGCCTTGCGCTGTGACGGTCTGACGGCACCCTGGATCATAAACGGCCCCATGAACCGACAAACCTTCGAGGTCTACGTCGAGACCCAACTGGCCCCGACGCTCCAGCCGGGCGACGTCGTCATCCTCGACAACCTCTCCAGCCATAAAAGCGAGAAGGCCAAGGCCATCCTCAAGGAGAGAGGCGCCTGGTTCCTGTTCCTACCCCCATACAGCCCAGACCTAAACCCAATCGAGATGGCCTTTGCCAAACTCAAGGCTCATCTCCGACGGATCGGCGCGCGCACCATCGACGACCTCTGGAAGGCCGTCGGCAATATCTGCGATCTCTACACCCCAGACGAATGCTGGAACTACCTCAGGGAAGCCGGGTATGTTTCAGATTAAACGCACGCCGCTCTATCCTGCCATGGTGGGCAATGAGGAGGCCGTCATGCTCGTCGTCGATCTGGGACTCAGCCGCCAGGCCAACTATGCTCCCTTGACCGTCAACGGTCCGGATTACCTGATGGAATTGGGGCGGTTCATCGCCCGGACCATCGCCGACGTGGAGGTCCACGCCCATCTCGATCCGGCCATGGCCACCGAGATGGTCTTCCCCAGCCAGTGCGCCGACGACATGGCCGATCACGGCTGAGCGAAATGCCGCCGCCGCCCCCGATGGCGGGGACGGCGGCGCGTCAGTCATGGCCTGGAAAGCCGGCCTACTTCTTCTTCTTCGCCTTGTCGGCGACGGCGCGGTCGATGGATTCCTGGATGATCTGGCCGGCCCGTTCCGGTCCGCCCCATCCCTTCAGCTGAACCCACTTGCCCACTTCCAGGTCCTTGTAGTGGACGAAGAAGTGCTCGATCTGCTGCACCAGGATCTTGGGCAGGTCCTCGTAGGTGTTCACGCCGTCATAGAAGGGATGCAGCTTGGAATGGGGCACGGCCAGGATCTTCTCGTCCATGCCGGCCTCGTCTTCCATCAGCAGCACGCCGATGGGACGCGAGCGCATCACCGAACCCACCGCCACCGGAATGCGGCCCACCACCATGACGTCCACCGGATCGCCGTCGGCCGACAGGGTGTGGGGCACGAAGCCGTAATTCACCGGATAATACATGGCGGTGTTGAGGAAGCGGTCCACGTACATGGCTCCCGATTCCTTGCAGATCTCGTACTTCACCGGATCGCCGCGCAGCGGAATCTCGATGATGACGTTGACGTCGCGGGGCGGGTTCTTGCCGATGGGGATCTTCTTGAGGTCCATTTGTGCTTTGTTTCCCTTAAGGAGAGGAAAGGGCTGTCTCGGGCGCCACATGGACGTAACCGAGGTCCCGGGCCACGGCGGCGTGGGTGACGCTGCCCTGGTGAACGTTGAGACCCGCGCGGAAATGCGGATCGGTGGAAAGCGCCTGGACCAGGCCCTTGTCGGCCAGGGCCAGGACGAACGGCAGCGTTGCGTTGTTCAACGCGAAGGCCGAGGTGCGCGCCACCGCCCCCGGCATGTTGGTGACGCAGTAATGTACCACACCTTCCTCGACGAAGGTGGGGGCGGCATGGGTGGTGGGCCGCGCGGTGGCGATGCAGCCGCCCTGGTCGATGGCCACGTCCACCACCACCGAGCCGGGACGCATGGCGGCCACCAGTTCGCGGCCGACCAGGCGCGGCGCGGCGGCGCCCGGCACCAGCACGGCGCCGATCAGCAGATCGGCCTCCAGCACGTGGTGCTCGATGTTGTCCATGGTGGCGTAGGCGGTCTCCACCGTGTTGAGCAGCAATTCGTCGATCTGGGCCAGACGGGAGAGCGAGCGGTCGAGAACCACCACGCGGGCGCCCAGGCCCACCGCCATGCGGGTGGCGTTGGAGCCGACCACGCCGCCGCCCAGCACCACCACCTTGGCCGGGGCCACCCCGGGCACCCCGCCCAGCAGCACGCCCGAGCCGCCCTGTTCCTTTTCCAGGCAATGGGCGCCCACCTGGATGGACATGCGTCCCGCCACCTCGGACATGGGCGCCAGCAGGGGCAGGCGGCCGTTGGCGTCGGTCACCGTCTCGTAGGCGATGGCCGAGACGCCGGATTCCACCAGCGCCCGGGTCTGGACCGGATCGGGGGCGAGATGGAGATAGGTGAAGAGAATCTGCCCCGGCCGCAGCAGGGGAAATTCCACCGCCTGCGGCTCCTTGACCTTGACCACCAGATCGGCGAAGCCGAACACCTCGGCGGGCGTGGCGGCGATCTCGGCCCCGGCGGCGCGATAGGCGGCGTCGGCGCAGCCGATGCCGGCGCCCGCCTGGGTCTCCACCATCACCTTGTGACCGTGGTGGACGAGCTCACGCACCGAGCCGGGCGTCAGCCCCACCCGGTATTCGTGACTCTTGATCTCCCTGGGAACGCCGACGCGCATTCCGCCCCCGACTCTTGGAACCGTTCCTAAAACCTGACAATGAGGCCTTGGGCGTCCACTTTCAACCGGGCTTGGACGCAACCCGGCCCTGCTGCTTCATCAACCAGGGCAGAATCAGCAAGGCGGGCAGGGTCACCACGGTGGTCAGCAGGAAGAAATCCACCCAGCCGTACATGTCGGCCAGCTTGCCGCTGGCCGAGGCGAACAGGGTGCGGCCCACGGCGGTGAGCGACGACAGCAGGGCGTATTGGGTCGCCGTATAGGCCAGATTGCACAGGCCCGAGAGGTAGGCGACCATGGCCGAGCCGGCCATCCCGGCGGTGAGGTTCTCGGCGGCGACGCAAAGGGCCAGCACCCAGACATTGTGGCCGGCCATGGCCTGCACCACGTAGAACAGATTGCCCAGCGACTGCAGCACCCCGAAGATCAGCAACGCCCGCATCACGCCGAGGCGGGCGATCAGCGCCCCGCCGATCACCGTGCCGGCCACCGTGGCGCCGAAGCCGAACACCTTGCTGACATAGGCGATCTCGGACAGGGCGAAGCCCATCTCGATATAGAGCGTGTTGGCCATGGCCCCCGCCATGGCCTCGCCCATCTTGTAGCCGATGATGAACAGCAGCACCGCCCACCAGGCGGGCCGCGCCATGAAATCGGCGAAGGGGCAGATCACCGCGCCGTAGAGCCAGGCCGCCACCTTGGCGGGCGTGCCCCGCAACTGGGGCCGCGCCGCCAGGTATTCCGCGGCGCGCCGCTCGCGCTCCAGCGTCGCCGCCGAGGTCTTCACCTCGGGCTCCGGTCCAAGCAGGAATACCGCCATCCCCACGCCCAGCAGCACCGCCATGGTGGCGTAGGCGGCGAACCAGCCGAAATGCTCGGCCACCAGCAGGGCGCCCGCCCCGGCGGCCAGCATGGCCAGGCGATAGCCGGCCTGCACCGCGCCCGCCCCCGGACCCTGCTGGCGATCCTCCAGGATTTCGACGCGATAGGCGTCGATGACGATGTCCTGACTGGCCGAGAGAAACGCCACCACCACCGACAGGGTGGCGGTGAGCCAAAGCTGCTTCACCGGATCGGTGGCGCCCAGGCCCAGGATGAAGACGATCAGCAGGCTCTGGATCACCAGCCCCCACGACCGCCGCCGCCCCAGCCAGTCGGTGAGAACCGGTAGCGGCAGCCGGTCGATGAGCGGCGACCACAGGAATTTCAGCGCGTAGGGCGTGCCCACCAGGGCGAAGATGCCGATGGCGGTGCGCGAGATGCCCTCGCCCTTCAGCCAGGCCGACAGGGTCGAGAAGGTCAGCAGCAAGGGTAGCCCGCTGGAAAACCCCAGCAGCAGCACCATCACCACCCGGGGCTCGGCATAGGCCTTGAAGCCGGATACCCAGGAGGTGCTCATGAAGGGATCAATCTGTCGGGGCTGGGCATCGGGAACCACAAGATATTGAGGTCCCAGCACTCTACCCCGTGTTCGCGGCCGCGACAAAGCCCTGTTCTCTTCCAGCCCCGGCCCGAAGGGTGTAGGTTGGCGCGGATTTCCTTCACTCTCGGGCTTTCACCAGGGCTTTCATGACCGACACCGACAAGACCAAGGCCGCGTCCTCCATGTGGGGCGGGCGGTTCGCCGGCGGCCCCGCCGCCATCATGCAGCGGATCAACGCCTCCATCGATTTCGACAAGCGCCTCTATGCCCAGGACATCCGGGGCTCCAAGGCCCATTGCCGCATGCTGGTCAAGCAGCAGATCCTGACCGAGGCCGACGGCGTGCTGATCCAGGAGGGCCTGGACAAGGTGCTGGCCGAGATCGAGGCGGGCAACTTCCCGTTCAGTCACGCCCTGGAAGACATCCACATGAACGTGGAATCCCGTCTGGCCGAGCTGATCGGCGAGGCGGCCGGGCGGCTGCACACGGCGCGCTCGCGCAATGACCAGGTGGCCACCGATTTCCGCCTGTGGGTGCGTGACGCCATGGACGGCATGGACGGCGCCCTGCACGAGCTGCTCGCCGCCCTGCTCGACCGCGCCGAGGAGCACGCCGCCACGGTGATGCCCGGCTTCACCCATCTGCAGACCGCCCAGCCGGTGACCTTCGGCCACCACATGATGGCCTATGTGGAGATGATCTCGCGCGACCGCTCGCGCCTCAGGGACGCCCGGGCCCGGCTCAACGAATGCCCGCTGGGCTCGGCCGCCCTGGCCGG
Organism: Paramagnetospirillum sp.; assembly: GCF_058402745.1. Taxonomy (NCBI): domain Bacteria; kingdom Pseudomonadati; phylum Pseudomonadota; class Alphaproteobacteria; order Rhodospirillales; family Magnetospirillaceae; genus Paramagnetospirillum; species Paramagnetospirillum sp. The sequence continues at coordinate 393,798 of NZ_JBZVFI010000018.1, read as the reverse complement.
CACCTCGTTCCCCATCGACCGCGAGGCCACCGCCGCCGAACTGGGCTTCGCGGGCCCGATGCGCAATTCGCTGGACGGCGTGTCGGACCGCGATTTCGCCCTGGAATTCATGGCGGCCAGCGCCATCTGCGCCGTGCACCTGTCGCGGCTGGCCGAGGAGCTGGTGATCTGGACCTCCGCCCAGTTCCGCTTCGTCACCCTGTCGGACGCCTTCACCACCGGCTCGTCCATCATGCCGCAGAAGCGCAACCCCGACGCCGCCGAGCTGATCCGCGCCAAGACCGGACGGGTGATCGGCGATCTGAACGCCCTCTTGATCGTCATGAAGGGCCTGCCGCTGGCCTATTCCAAGGACATGCAGGACGACAAGGAGCCGGTGTTCGAGGTGGCCGACACCATGGAACTGGCCATCGCCGCCATGACCGGCATGGTTCGCGACATGACGGTCAACGTCGAGACCCTGCGCGCCGCCGCCGGAGCGGGCTTCACCACCGCCACCGACATCGCCGACTGGTGCGTGCGCGCCCTGAAGATGCCGTTCCGCCGCGCCCACCACGTGGCGGGATCGCTGGTCAAGCTGGCCGAGGGCAAGGGATGCGGCCTGGAAGACCTGTCGCTCGCCGAGATGCAGGCCATCGAGCCCGGCATCACCGAGGAGGCCCGTGCCGTGCTGTCGGTGGAGTCCTCGGTCAACAGCCGCACCAGCCTGGGCGGCACCGCGCCGGCCCGGGTGCGCGACGCCGTGGCGGCCGCCCGCAACCGCCTGAAGGAGGACGTCACATGACGATGCGTTCCGTCCTGATCCTCGCCCTGGTCCTGGGCGTCGCCGCCTGCGGCCGCAAGGGCATGCCGGAGCGGCCCGACGACGCGGTCTATCCCCGCGACTACCCCCATACCCCCATGCCGGCGGAATCGAAGAAAAAGCCCTCCGACCTGAACACCAATTCCAGCTACTGACCGGCCCCAGGAACAAGCATGAACCACTTCCAGTATTCCAACGGCGAGCTGTTCGCCGAGGACGTCGCCATCGCCCGCATCGCCCGCGAGGTCGGCACCCCGTTCTATTGCTATTCCACCAATACGCTGGAGCGGCATTACACGGTGTTCGCCGAGGCGCTGGCCGCCGCCGGGCTGGACTCCACCATCTGCTTCGCCCTCAAGTCCAATCCCAATGTGGCGGTGGTCCGCACCTTCGCCCGATTGGGCGCCGGCGCCGACGTGGTCAGCGAGGGCGAGCTGCGCCAGGCCCTGGCCGCCGGGGTGCCCCCGGCCCGCATCGTGTTCTCCGGCGTGGGCAAGACCCGGCACGAACTAGAATTCGCCGTGGCCAAGGGCATCTTCCAGATCAACGTGGAATCCGAGCCCGAGCTGGAGATGCTGTCCGAGATCGCCGCCGCGCGCGGTCTGGTGATGCCCATCGCCATCCGGGTCAATCCCGACGTGGACGCCGGCACCCACGCCAAGATCACCACCGGCAAGAAGGAGAACAAGTTCGGCATCGAGTGGACGCGGGCCCGCGAGGTCTATGCCCGCGCGCGCGCCCTGCCCGGAATCGAGCCGGTGGGCGTCGCCTGCCATATCGGCTCGCAGCTGACCGAGCTGGCGCCCTTCCGCGAGGCCTTCATCCGGGTGCGCGATCTGGTGGCCATGCTGCGCGCCGACGGCATCGACATCCGCCGCCTGGATCTGGGCGGCGGCCTGGGCGTGCCCTATGACGACGAGACCCCGCCCGAGCCCAAGGCCTACGCCCAGGTGATCAAGGAAACCCTGGGCGATCTCGGCTGCCGCTTCGTCTTCGAGCCCGGCCGCCTGCTGGTGGGCAATGCCGGCATCCTGGTGTCGCGGATCATCCGGGTGAAGGAGGGCAGCACGCGAACCTTCCTGATCGTCGATGCCGCCATGAACGATCTGGCGCGGCCTTCGCTCTACGACGCCTACCACTCCATCTTCCCGGTGGCGGAGCCCAAGGCGGGCGCCGCCCTGGCCGAGGTGGACGTGGTCGGTCCGGTGTGCGAAACCGGCGACACCTTCGCACGCCAGCGCCGCCTGCCTCCCATGCGGGCCGACGACCTGCTGGCTTTCGGCACCGCCGGAGCCTATGGCGCCGCCATGTCGTCCACCTACAACACCCGGCCGCTGATTCCGGAAGTGCTGGTCAAGGGGGCCGAATTCGCCGTGATCCGCGCCCGGCCCAGCTACGACGACATGCGGTCGCTGGAAAGCCTGCCCGGATGGTTCGAGGCTGAATGAACAATTCCCTTTCCCGCAAGCTGCGTCTGGTCCGCCTCGCGCTGCTGTGGGAAAGGGCGTGGCCGTCCCTGGCGGCGGCCTTGTCCCTGCTGGCCCTGTTCCTGGCGCTGGCCCTGTTCGACGTCCTCCCGCTGCTGCCGTTCTGGCTGCATGCCGCCCTCGCCCCCGCCTTCGCCCTCGCCATCCTTGTCCTGCTGTGGACGGCATGGCGGGTGGAACGGCCCTCGGGCGACGAGGTGGCGCGGCGGCTGGAACGGGATTCGGGCGCGGCTCACCGCCCGCTGGCCGCCCTTTCCGACCGGCTGGCCGTCGGCGACGAGACCCTGTGGCAGGCCCACCGCGCCCGCATGGAGCAGGCGGCGGAGCGCTTGCGCCCCGGCTGGCCCGACCCCGTGCTGCCGGCCAGGGACCCGCTCGGCCTGCGCTTCGCCGCCCTTTTGCTGCTGATCATCGCCGCCGCCGGGGGACGCTCCGACCTCCAGGAGCGGCTGGCCCGCGCCGTCGACCCCTATTCCCACCGCCCGGCCCTGGACTCCGACACGCTGGAGGCGTGGATCGTGCCGCCCGCCCATACCGGCCTGGGCCAGACCCTGCTGAAGCCGGGCCAGGGCACCGTCACCGTGCCGGCCGGAAGCCTGGCCCGCGCCGTGACCTCGTGGCGGGGCTGGGGCGGTTCCGCCCTGTCGGCGGGAGGCGAAGCGACGCCGTTCGGCGACGACGGCCGCGCCGAACTGGCGATCAAGGACGGGCCCAGCCTGGACATCCGCCTGGGTCTGCGCCTTGCCGCCTCGTGGCCCATCCACATCCGTCCCGATGCCCCGCCCGACATCGCCGTCACCCAGCCGCCCCAGGGCGACGAGCGCGGCCGCCTGACCCTGGAGCTGGAGGCCGGCGACGATTACGGCCTGGTCCGGGCCTGGGTGGAGGTGCAGTCCCTGGACGAGGCAGGCGAGGCGCTGCGCCTCGACCTGGTCCTGCCGGGCGAGCGGATGCGCCGGGCGCGACTGCCGCTCCGCGCCGATCTGGCCGACCACGACTGGGCCGGACACAAGGTGCGCCTCACGGCCAGGGCCGAGGACGGTGCCGGGCAGATGGGCAGCGCCCCGCCGATCGAAGCAATCCTGCCCGAACGCCTGTTCCGCCATCCCCTGGCGCGCGCCCTGGTGGAGTGGCGCCGCCAGTTGAGCGACGCCCCCCGGCTGGGGCCGGAGATCGCCGAGGAATTGCGGCAGATCCTCGACGAGCCCCAGGCCTTCGGCGGCGACCGGCGGGTGTTCCTGGCGCTTTCCGTCACCCGCCACATGCTGACGCGCCCCGAATTCGAGCGCGACCGCATGCGCTCGCTGCTGTGGTACGCCGCCACCCGCCTCGAGGATGGTGGCCTGCCCGCCGCCGAGAAGAGCCTGGAAGAGGCGCGGACACGGCTGGAGCGCGCCCTGGCCGGCAAGGCCGGTTCCGCCGAGCTGTCCCGGCTGGTCCACGAGCTGGAGGCCGCCCTGGAGCAGTGGATGGACGCCCTGGCCGAGCTGGGCCTGGATCAGTCCCCGCTGCCGCCCGAACCCGGTGCGCCCGCCGCCGACCTGTCCGACATGCTGGAAGAGCTGCGCGGATTGGCCGAGACCGGCGACCGCGAGGGCCTGCGCCGCCGGCTGGAGCAGATGTCGCGCCTTTTGGCCGAGATGGGGTCCGTGGGACGCGGCCAGCGGGGCGACCCGGCGGCGGCGGAGGCCATGCGCCGCCTGAAGGAGCTGACCACCCGCCAGCAGGAATTGCTGGACCGGAGCTTCCGCAAGGCCACCCCGCCCGAGGACCGTGACGAGGACGCGCCCCGGCGCAAGCCGTCAGCGGCCGAACGGGCCGAAGGCCGCAAGGCCGCCCAGGAGCAGAAGGCGCTGCGCCAAGCCCTCGACCAGCTGGGCAAATCCCTGGACCCGCCACCCGATTTTCTTGCAGAAGCGGAACGATCCATGCGCGGCGCCGAATCCAGCCTGGAGGACGGCGAGTGGGACGACGCCGCCGACCAGCAGGCCGAGGCGGTCAAGCGCCTGCAGGAAGGGGCGCGCCAGATGATGGAGCGCATGGAGGCGGCCAGGGGCAAGGGATCGCCTGCCCTGCTGCCCCGCGACCCCTTCGGCCGCATGCTGAACGGTTCCACCTTCGCCGATGACGGCCGCACCAAGGTGCCCGGCCGATCGGACACCATGCGGGCGCGGGAAATCCTTCAGGAACTGCGCCGGCGCTCCGGCGATTCCCACCGGCCGGAGCCGGAACGGGACTACATCAGGCGCTTGCTGAAGCCGTTCTGATCACGCGGCCGGGACGGCCGCGCTCCATGATCCCGGCCGTCATTCGAACCGACCTGTCATCCTGACGACCGCAGGGAGGAAGGATCTTTCAGCTGCAGGCGGCTGCCGCCATGACGTGAAAGATCCCTCGACTTCGCTCGGGATGACAGGAAGAGTCGGTTCCTTCGGCGGATGGTATGATACCAAACTGCGATGAGCGTGACTCATCGCAGTTTGGATAGGCCCGAAGGGCCGCGCCGCTTATGCGGCGGGAGCCCAGCCGCCACAGGTGGCGCCCGGCGATTGAGGGCGATGCACTGATCGGTTCCGATCAGTGCATCTTGGTATGAGACGGAGCGCGGGCATCCTGGCCGCAAGCCGGGGACGGCTACTTCACCTCGGCCGGCTTGGTCTCGGTGGGCGGAGCGACGGGGGCGGCCGGAGGCGTATCCGCCGCCGGGGCGACCGGGGTGGGTGCCGGAGCGGGAGCAGGTGCCGGAGCCGCCGGAGCGGGTGCCGGCGGCGGCGCCATGGCGGGCTTGGCCTCGGCGGGCTTCGCCTCGGCCGTATCGACGAACACCACCACCACCTCGACGGCGTTGGGATCGGGCCGTTCCAGCATGATCTTGAAGCTGACGGTACCCTGGGAGGCCAGCTCGCTGACCGGCGGCTGCGACAGCTTTTCCTGGACCGCCTGCTTGTTGCGGTCCATCAGCACCAGCTTCATGGTCGGCACCGGCCGCGAGCGGTCGGTGACGTTGGCGATGATGCCGCGCACCACCAGCACGTCGGTGTCGTTGTGGACGAAGCGTTCCGGCGTGCCGGCCTTGCGCAGCTCCAGCCCGGCGCCGGGCTTTTCCCGGCGCAGTCCCGCCTGGCCCAGCAACTCCCCGGCCTCGGGCACCGCCTCGACCAGCTGGTCCTGGAAGTAATAGCCGGCGCCGCCCAGCCCGCCGAGAATCAGCAGCACCAGCAGCACCCACAGGACGCCCGTTCCCTTCTTGCCCTCGCTCGCCGGGGTGGCGAACAGCTCGGGCACCGGCTGCGGCTCGTCGTCCAGCAGATCGACCTCGCCGGGGCGCTCCATGCCTTCGTCGGGGGGCAGCCGGTTGGAGAAGGTGGGAACCGGCGGGGCGTCCAGGTCGAAATCGTCGTCAGACGGGGCGGACGGGCGGGCCGAGGGGCGCGGCGCGTCGAACACCGAATCGTCCTTGACCGGATTGAAGCCCGACACCCGGGAAAAATCCGGTGCCGCCCGCTCGGGGGCGGCGAAGGACGGTCCGGCCAGATCCAGGTCGGTGTCGTCCTCGTCCAGGGCCAGCGGCGTCTGGAACCACTTGTGGGCGCATTTGGCGCATTTCAGCTTGCGCCCGGAGGTTCCGAGCGCGCTGTCGGGAATGGAGAAGTTGGTTCCACAGGCGGGGCAGGTGATCAGCATGGTCTGCAAGCACCGGAAAAGATTTATTTCTTATAGGCTGGAGCCGGGACCAACACAAGCGGGTACAGACACGACGCTACAGACGGATCAGCCCTTCCGGATTGGACAGCAATCCGGCGAAGGTGGCGGCGTTGACGGGCCGCGAGAACAGGAATCCTTGCATCACCGGACAGCCGCGCGCCGCCAGGAAGGCGGCCTGCTCGCGGGTCTCGACGCCCTCGGCGATGACGGAAAAGCCCAGATTGGCGGCGAGCGCGATGATCGAGGCGATGATGGCCCCGTCCTTGGCGTTGCCCGGCAGCTCGGTGACGAAGGCGCGGTCGATCTTCAGCGTCGAGACCGGAAACAGCTTGAGATAGGCCAGCGAGGAATAGCCGGTGCCGAAATCGTCCAGCGACACCCGGACCCCCAGCGTGGTGAGCTGCCCCAGGATCTCGATGGCGCGGTCCACGTCGCTGGCCATCATGGTCTCGGTGATCTCCAGCTCCAGCACCTGGGGCGGCAGGCCGGATTCGGCCAGCGCCTTCTTGACCTTGTCCTTCAGGCGCCCGTCGTGGAACTGGGCCGGCGACAGGTTGACGCTGACCGAGGGCAGCATCAGCCCCTGGCTCCGCCATTCCGCCACCTGACGGCAAGCCGCGCCCAGCACCCAGTCGTCGATGGCCCCGATCAGGCCGGCCCGTTCGGCGACGGGAATGAACAGGCCGGGCGACACGTCGGCCCGGACGGGATGGCGCCAGCGGATCAGCGCCTCGGCGCCGACGATGGCGCCCGACAGGGCGTCCACCTTGGGCTGGAACACCAGACGGAACTGATCCTCGCCCAGCGCCAGGCGCAGATCGTTCTCCAGGCTGACCCGCTCCGCCACCTGGCGGTCCATTTCCATATCGAAACAACTATAGGGCAGGCCGCCGCGCTTGGCGTGGTACATGGCGGCATCGGCCCTGGACAGCAGGCTTTCCGCCCCGTCGGCATCGTCGGGAAAAAGCGCGATGCCGATGGAGGTGCCGGCGAACAGCTGCAATCCGTCGATGTCGAAGGGCTCGGTGAAGGCATAGAGCACCTTGCCGGCGCAGGCCTGGGCGCCCGTATGGTCGCCGACGCCGGGCAGCAGCATGACGAACTCGTCGCCGCCCAGACGGCCGATGATGTCGCTGGCCCGCACGCAGGCCTTGAGGCGCCGCGCCACCTGGCGCAGCAGCTCGTCGCCCACCGCGTGGCCGTAGCTGTCGTTGATGTCCTTGAAGCGGTTGACGTCGAGATAGAGCACCGCCAGGCGCTCGCCGGTCTGCTCGGCCCGCACGATGGCCTCGCCCAGGGCTTCCATCACCGTGTGGCGGTTGGGCAGACGGGTCAGGGCGTCGTGGCTGGCGTGGAAGCGGATGCGCTGCTCGTCGCGCCGCTTGCGGGTGATGTCGCGCAGCAGCAGCACGAAGCGCCCATCGGCGCCCTGGTCCACGGCGGTCAGCGCCAGGGCGGCGGGGAAGGGCTCGGAGTCCTTGCGCCGCGTCCAGGTCTCCCCCGACCACTGGCCGCTGGCGGTGGCCAGGCGCCACATCTCCTCGATCTCGCGGTTGCCGATCATCTCGACGGCCAGCAGGTCGCAGGGCTGGCCGACGACTTCGGCGGCGGCCCAGCCGGTCATGCGCTCGAAGGCGTCGTTGACCGCCAGGATACGCCGCTCGCGGTCGGTGACCACGATGGCCTCGCCCACCGTCTCGAACACCGTGGCGGCCAGACGCAGCGAGTCCTCGGCCTTCTTGCGCGCCGTGATGTCCTGGACGGTGCCTTCGTAGCACACCAGCCGGCCGCGCCCGTCATAGACCGCCCGGGCGTTCTCGGCGATCCAGATGATTCCGCCGTCATGGGTCCACACCCGCGCCTCGAAATTGCGCACCACCGAATCGCGGGCCAGGATCTCGCGGAAGCGGTCGCGGTCGGACGGATCGACGTAAAGGGAGCGGGCGATGTCGGTCAGCCCGGCGATCAGCTCGGCCGGGTCCTTGTAGCCGTAGATCCGCGCCAATGCCGGGTTGGCGTCGAGATAGCGCCCGTCCGGGGTGGTGCGGTAGATGCCCTCGACCGCGTTCTCGAACAGGGAGCGATAGCCGCCAAGGTCATCGTCTGTGCGGGCAAGGGCCACGACGTCGCCGGTCATCAAATCCGAATCCATTGGACCAATTCCAAATTGGACAGTGCCACTGACAGTTTATGCACTGCAACAGAATCCGGTGATTACCCTACTTTTGTCTCTCCATGCTGGATTTCCCGGCCTTCTGCCTCTAAGAAAGTGGGAGCGTTTTGAAAAGGATCGGGACATGAGGATCGGAATCGTCGGTTGCGCCGGGCGCATGGGCCGGATGCTGATGGAGGCGGTGCTGGCCTCCGAGGGCTGTCGCCTTTCGGGCGGCACCGAGCGGGCCGGAACCGAGTTCATCGGCCGCGACCTGGGCGGGCTGCTGGGCCGTGAATCGGTCGGCGCCTCGGTCAGCGCCGACGCGGCCTCCCTGTTCGCCGCCTCGGACGCCGTCATCGACTTCACCACGCCGGCCGCCACCCTGGTCCACGCCGCCCTGGCCGCCGAGACGGGCAAGGTGCTGGTGGTGGGCACCACCGGCCTTTCCAAGGACGACGAGGCCAGGCTGGCCGAGGCCGCCAGGCGCGCCCCCATCGTCTACGCCCCCAATTTCAGCGTCGGCGTCAACCTGCTGATGGCGCTGACCGAACGCGCCGCCGCCGTCCTGGGGGATGATTACGATATCGAGATCGTCGAGATGCACCACCGCCACAAGGTGGACGCACCCTCCGGCACGGCGCTGGGCCTCGGCCGCTCCGCCGCTCTCGGCCGGCAGGTGGCGCTCGACTCCGTATGGTGCAAGAGCCGCGACGGCCACACCGGCGCGCGGCCCAAGGGCGAGATCGGTTTCGCCACCCTGCGCGGCGGCGACGTGGTGGGCGACCACACGGTGATGTTCGCCGCCCTTGGCGAGCGGGTGGAGCTGACCCACAAGGCCTCGTCGCGCGCCGTCTTCGCCAAGGGCGCGGTGCGCGCCGCCCGCTGGGCGGCCGACCGGAAGCCGGGGCTTTATTCCATGCGCGACGTATTGGGGCTTTGAGCGATGAGCGAGGACAGCAAGCCCGAGGAACAGCCGAAAATCAGGCGCCGCTACAAGGAATGGGAACACGCCTCGGCGGAGGAGGTGGCGTTCTCGCGCAAGGTGTTCTACGGCATGATGACCGTGCTGGCCATCCTGCTGGGAGCCCTGGTCTACGGGGCGCTACGATAGGCCTGGGCTCCCGTGGAGTCATGAGACACGGATGTCACGGATGCGGTGCTTCGCACCGCTCACGGATAAACACGGACATGCGCTCGTTTCCGGCCACCTCCCCGATCCCGCCCCAGGATGATCACAGGGGATTTCCATAATCCGTGTTCCATGACCAGATGAAACCCGCATTGGCTCCGCCATTCGGGTCTCTCATGGAAATTTCAACCGGACGGCAGTGGGCTTGACCCGGCAATCTGGACCCCCGGATCAAGTCCGGGGGTGACGGCCGATGGAATGGGGGGTCCCCCGAACGGGTCGGTCGTCTCAGGCGCTGGTGTCGACGTTGCCGCCGCCGCCCTTGGGGCCGCCCTTGGCGACACCCACCAGGGCGGGCCGCAGCAGGCGGTCGTGCAGGGTGTAGCCCGCCTGCATCACCAGCACCACGGTGCCCTCGATCTGGCTGGGATCTTCCATCTCCATCATGGCCTGATGCAGGTTGGGGTCGAACTTCTCGCCCTGGGCCGCCACCGGCTTGATGCCGTAGCGCTCGAAGGTGGCCAGCAATTCGCGCTCGGTCATTTCGACGCCGGTGGTGAGAGCGGCCAGGGATTCATTGCCGTCCCGCGCGCTGGCCGGCACCGAATCCAGGGCGCGGCGCAGGTTGTCGGCCACCGACAGCACGTCCTTGGCGATGTTGGAGATGGCGTACTTGCCGCGATCCTCGGCCTGCTGCTCCAGGCGGCGCCGGGTGTTCTCGGTCTCGGCCTTGGCGTAGAGCACGTCGTTCTTCAGCTTGGCGATTTCCGCCTCCAGCTGGGCGACGCGTTCGGATTCGGCGGCCGGCGGCGCAGCGGATTCGGCGGCCGGGCCGGGCGCGGCCTCCTCGGCGGCGGGCGTCTGCTCAGCAGTCTGATCCTGGGTCATAATAAGGCTCTCTCGATCTCTAGGGGTTGTCAGGGGCTCTGGGGGTTGTCAGGTGGGTTGCCCGATCAGGCGGCCGATCACCTTGGCGGTGTAATCGACCATGGGAATGATGCGGGCGTAGTTGATGCGTTGCGGGCCGATCACGCCGATGGCCCCGACGATGCGTTCGCGCGAATCGCGATAGGGCGCCACCACCATGGAACAGCCGGTGACGCCGAACAGGTCGCTTTCGGCGCCGATGAAGATCTGCACCCCGTCGGCCACACGGGTGAGGTCCACCAGGCGCAGGAACTGCTCCGAGGTCTCCAGCGCCTCGAACAGGCCGCGGATGCGCTCCAGGTCCTCGACGGCGGTGACGTCTTCCAGAAGGTGGGACTGGCCGCGCACGATGAGCGCCGACTGGCTTTCACCCCCCGCCCAGGTGGCCAGCCCGGCCTCGATCACCCGCTTGGTCAAGGCGTCCAGCAGGGTGCGCTGCTGTTCCAGCTCGGCGGTGATCTCGTCCCTGACCTCGTCCAGCGAACGTCCCGCCAGCCGGGCATTGAGGTAATTGCCCGCTTCCACCAGGGTGGACATCTCGACGCCGTCGGGCAGGTCGAGAATGCGGTTCTCCACCATGCCGTCCTCGGTGACCAGCACCACCAGGGCGCGGTTGCGGCCCAGCCAGACGAATTCCACGTGCTTCAGCGTGCGTTGGATCTTGGGCGCCACCACCACGCCGGCGCAGCGGCTCAATCCCGACAGCGCGCCCAGCGCCTCGCCCAGCACCTGCTCCATGGAGCGGCCCGCCGCCCGGCACTGGGCGTCGATGGCCGAACGCTCGGCCTCGGCCATGCGGCCCACTTCCAGCAGGCCGTTGACGAACAGGCGCATGCCGGCCTGGGTGGGCAGCCGCCCGGCCGAGGTGTGCGGCGCGTAAAGCAGGCCGAAATCTTCCAGATCGGCCATGACGTTGCGGATGGTGGCCGGCGACAGCCCCAGGGTGAGGCGGCGCGACAGGGTGCGCGAGCCGATGGGCTCGCCGGTCTCCACATAGGATTCCACGATCTGGCGGAAGATTTCCCGCGATCTGTCGTTCAGCTCGGTGATGACGGGTCCCTTGGTCCGTACCATGGCCTTCTCCGGTGCGGCGAAAATCTAGTGGTGCCTTGCCTCCCCGTCAACGTCGGGGGGTCGAGATTGTGGACGGCCCCCCCCATATGGAGGTAGCTTGCCGCCTCTTCCCCTTTAGAGGACTTCCATAAGCATGAGACCGTCCGGCCGCGCCCCCGACCAGCTTCGCACCGTCATCCTGGAAACCGGCGTGTCCCGCCATGCCGAGGGCTCTTGCATCGCCAGGTTCGGCGATACCCATGTGCTGTGCACGGCCTCGGTGGAGGAGAAGGTGCCGCCCTTCCTGCGCAACACCGGCAAGGGCTGGGTCACCGCCGAATACGGTATGCTGCCGCGCTCGACCCACACCCGCACCGACCGCGAGGCGGCCAAGGGCAAGCAATCGGGCCGCACCCACGAGATTCAGCGCCTGATCGGCCGTTCGTTGCGCTCGGTCACCGATCTCGCGGCCATGGGCGAGCGCCAGATCAAGATCGATTGCGACGTGCTGCAGGCCGACGGCGGCACGCGGACCGCCTCCATCACCGGCGCCTTCGTCGCCCTGCATCTGGCCTTCCAGCGGCTGGTGCGCCTGGAACTCTTGAAGGCCGTGCCGCTCACCGACCACGTGGCCGCCATCTCTTGCGGCATCTACGAAGGGGTCGCGGTGCTCGACCTGGATTATCCCGAGGATTCCAACGCCCAGGCCGACGCCAATTTCGTCATGACCGGAACCGGCGGCATCGTCGAGATTCAGGGCACCGCCGAGGAGCGCCCCTTCTCGCGCGCCCAGTTCCTCCAGCTCACCGATCTGGCCGAGGCCGGCATCCGCCAGCTGGTCGAGGCCCAGAAGAAGGCCCTGGGGCTGTCATGAGCGCCCGGCGGTTCCAGGGGGGCAGGCTGGTCATCGCCAGTCACAATGCCGGCAAGGTCCGCGAGATCGGCGAGCTTCTCGCCCCTTACGGCACCGAGGTCGTCTCGGCCGGCACCCTGGGTCTGGCCGAGCCCGAGGAAACCGGCGACACCTTCGTCGCCAATGCGGAGCTGAAGGCCCGCGCCGCCGCCGCCGCCGCCGGCCTGCCGGCGCTGGCCGACGATTCGGGGCTGGCGGTGGACGCCCTGGCCGGAGCACCCGGCATCTATTCCGCCCGCTGGGCGGGCGAGAAGAAGGATTTCGCCTTCGCCATGGCCAAGGTCCAGTCGGCGCTGGGCGAGGAAAAGGACCGCACCGCCCGCTTCGTCTGCGCCCTGGCGCTCGCCTGGCCCGACGGCCATTGCGAGACCTTCGAGGGTACGGTGGAAGGCGACATCGTCTGGCCGCCCAAGGGCGAGAACGGCTTCGGCTACGATCCCATCTTCCTGCCCAAGGGCGGAGCGCTGACCTTCGGCGAGATGGACGCGGCGGCCAAGCACGCCATCAGCCACCGCGCCGACGCCTTCGCCAAGCTGGTGGCGGCGTGTTTTGGAACCAGGGATTGATTGGGCTATCGCCCGAACCCATCCGGGGCCATGCCCCGGACCCCCTTTGATTTTGTCAGGGGGGCTTTCCCATGACGTCTTCCCCAGGCTTCGGCATCTATATCCACTGGCCGTTCTGCCTGTCCAAGTGCCCCTATTGCGACTTCAACAGCCACGCCGCCCAATCCATGGACCAGGGGCGCTGGCGGGCCGCCCTGCTGGCCGAGCTGGATCATTTCGCCGGTGAAACCGAGGGGCGCACCCCCACCAGCGTCTTCTTCGGCGGCGGCACGCCGTCGCTGATGGCGCCCGAGACGGCGGGCGCCCTGGTGGCCATGGTGAAAAGCCGCTGGGCCTGCGCCCCCGACCTGGAAGTGACGCTCGAGGCCAATCCCACCAGCGTCGAGGCCGACCGTTTCCGCGCCTTCCGCGACGCCGGCATCAACCGCCTGTCGCTGGGTATCCAGGCCCTGGATGCGGACTCCCTGGCCTTCCTGGGGCGCAAGCATTCGATGGACGAGGCGCTGGCGGCGCTGAACCTGGCCCAGGCCGTCTTTCCCCGCGTGTCCTTCGACCTGATCTATTCCCGGCCCGGCCAGACCGGGGCCGGGTGGCGGGCCGAGCTGGCCCGCGCCCTGGACCTCGCCGGCGAGCATCTGTCGCTCTACCAGCTGACCGTCGAGGACGGCACCGCCTTTGCCCCCGCCCAGGCCCGCGGCGACTTCGTCCTGCCCGACGAGGACGAGGCCGCCGCCCAGTTCGAGGCCACCCAGGAGATGTGCGAGGCGGCCGGACTGCCGGCCTACGAGATTTCCAACCACGCCCGCCCCGGCGCCGAGTGCCGTCACAACCTCACCTACTGGACCGGGGGCGAATGGCTGGGCATCGGCCCCGGCGCCCATGGCCGCTTCGGCGGAGAAGCCCTGGCCCAGGCCCGCTCGCCCGGCACCTGGTTGGCCCAGGTCGAGCAGAACGGTCACGCCACCGAGACCCGCTACCGCCTCGACCCGGCCGAGCGCCTGTCCGAGCTGGCGCTGATGGGATTGCGGCTGCGCAACGGTCTGACGCCCGCCTTGCTGGCCGAGCTTCGCCCCGCCCTCGACCCCGCCGGCCTTGCCCGCATGGTCGAGGACGGCTTCCTGATCGAGGACGAGAAAGGTCTGCGCACCACCGACAAGGGACGGCTGGTGCTCAATGCCGTGCTCGGCGAATTGCTGGCCTGAGCTACTGGAACGCACTGGGCGCCGCGCCCACTTCCCGTGCGCCGGTGGGGACGATTTCCTTGACGGTCAGGCCGCGTTCGGCCACGCCGTTGGCGCCCAGACGGAAGATGCCGTCCACTCCGGCGAAGCCGTTGGGGTTCTGCAACACCGCAGATCCGAAATCGCCCATGCCGTTGCGGGCGAGCGCGGCGGCGAGCGCGGTGGAATCGTAGGCGATGCCGGCCAGCCCGCCCAAACGCGGCGGCAGGGCGCCGAAGGCCTTGGCATAACGCTGCTCGAAGGCCAGATGGCCGGCGACGGGCGGAGCCGGATACCAGCCGCCGACCAAAGCCGGTTCCTGCGCCAGCTTGGGATCGTCCCACAGCAGGGTGCCCAGCAGGCGCGGCACCTCGGCGCCGCCTTCGCTCATGTAGTAGGACAGCAGCGAGGCGATGTTCCGAAGCCGCACCCCCTCGTCGGGTACTAGAATGGCGTCATAGGCCGAGCCGGGAACGCCCTTGGAGGTCACTCCCTTGCGGGCCGCGAAGCGCTTGACCACCTGGGTGAAATCGGTGGCGGCGGGATCGTAATAATCCACAGCCACCAGTTCCAGCCCCTGAACGGCGACCGCCTCCTTGGCGGCATCGGCCACGGCCCGGCCGTAATCGTCGGAGCGGGCCAGCACGCCAATGCGCCGCAATCCCTGCTCGCGGGCATGGGCCAGGACGCGGGCCACCTGGGGACCGGGCAGGAAGCCCAGGGCATAGACGCCGCTTCCCGCCACCGAGCGGTCGGTGGTGTAGGCCAGCAGCGGAACCACCTGATCGCGCACCACCGGTGTCGCCGCCTTGACCTCGAAGCTGAACACCGGACCGAGCACGATGGTGGCGCCCTGAGCCATGGCGGCCTGGGCGGCGGCGGCGGCGCCCTCGGCGGTGCCCTTGGTGTCCAGCGGAATCAGGCTGAACCGGGAATCGGCGATCTCGAACAGCGCCAGCTGCGCCGCGTTGGACAGGGCCTGGCCAATGGCGGCCTGCGGCCCGGACAGGGGCAGCAGCAAGGCGGCGCGCACCTCGCCCTGATGAAGCGCCCGGGGGGACGCCGGCATGGACGATGGGGGCGCGGGCGGCAGGCTGGCCACCTGCGGCTCGGCCGGTGCGGGCTGCTGGGCGGCCGGAGCCGGAACGGGAGCCGCCTTGGCGGCGGCGGGCGGCGGAACCGGAACGGGGGCCGGAACCGGCTGCGCCTGGGGAGCGGGCTTGGTTCCGCCGAGCCAAGGTGATAACTCTGACGCCTGTTGACAGCCCGAAACCATCAGCATGGCGGCAAGCAATGGCAGGAACGGGGCGGGGCGCCGGAAAAAGCCCAAATGGCGCAAGACAAGCCTCCTCGGACGACGGAACCGGGGCCTTGGAGCCCGGCGGCGATGCAGAGCCGAAAGGTAGACCCTGGGCACGCGGAAGTAAACCGAGCGCCGGGCTCTATCTGGTCGCCACCCCCATCGGCAATCTGGGCGACATCACGCTGCGCGCCCTCGAGGTGCTGGGCCATGCCGACCTGGTGGCCTGCGAGGACACCCGCGTCACCGGCAAGCTGATGCAGCTGCTGGGCCTGAAGGCGCCGCTCACTCCCTATCACGACCACAACGCCGACAGGGCGCGGCCCGCCCTCATCGCCCGCCTGCGCCGGGGCGAGGTGGTCGCCCTGGTCTCCGACGCCGGCACGCCCATGGTCTCGGACCCGGGATTCAAGCTGGTTCGGGATTGTATCGAATCGGATATCCCGGTCACCGCCCTGCCCGGTGCTTCGGCGGTTTTGACGGCTTTACAACTATCAGGAATTGCCGCCGAGCGTTTCCTCTTCGCCGGCTTCCTGCCCGCCAAGGGGGTGGCGCGCCGCGCCGCGCTGCAGGACCTGGCCCAGGTCCCCGCCGCCCTGGTGTTTTACGAATCCCCCCACCGGACGGGGGAGTCCCTGGCCGACATGGTCACCGTGCTGGGGGACCGGATGGGGGCGGTCACCCGCGAGCTGACCAAGCTGCACGAGGAGGTGGCCAGGGGCAGCCTGTCCGAACTGGCCCGCCGCTATGCCCAGACCCCCCCGCGCGGAGAGGTGGCCATCGTGGTGGCGGGACCCGGTGCCGGCGGCCCCGTCACCCAAGCGGACATGGAGGGCCGATTGCGCGCTGAAGTAGAAAAAGGCCTTTCCATCAAGGATGCCAGTGCCCTGGTGGCGGCGGAAACCGGGCATCCGAGGCGCGATGTCTACGCCAAGGCGCTGCGACTGTTCCGAGGGGGCAACGAGGAATGAATTCCGCTGGCCGTTCCCCCTCCCGTCAGGCGGCGCAACGGCGCGGCCGGATGGCGGAGCGGATCGCCGCCCTGTTTTTACGTCTCAAGGGCTATGGAATCCTCGCCCAAGGCCTGAAATCCGGCCGGGGATCGGGGGCGGGCGAAGTGGATCTGGTGGTCCGCCGCGGCGATCTGGTGGTCTTCGTCGAGGTCAAGAATCGGGCAAGCCTGAACCAGGCCATTGATTCCATTACATCTTTCCAGCGACAGCGGATCGAGCGCGCCGCCGCCGCCTTCCTGGCCCGGCGGCCCGAGCTGGCGGGAGGGGGAGTGCGCTTCGACGTGGTGCTGGTCGCCCCCTGGCGCCTGCCCCGTCACATCCCCGACGCCTGGAGAATTGATTAGCGACTCCCGCCCGCCGTACACTGGGGAACGAAATCTCCCGCCGTCCATCAATGGAGTATCCCCTTGCGTCCGCTGCTCAATGCCCTGCTGATCGCCGCCCTGGGCGGAACGCTGTCCGGCTGTGCCGCCACCGTGGTGGGGGCCGGCGCCTCGGCCGGCGTGGCCGCCGCCGAGGAGCGCGGCCTGGACGGTGCCGTGGATGATCTGAAAATCCGGGCTGAAATCAATCACTTGTGGTTCCAGAAGGATGTGGAGATGTACCGCAAGGTCACCCTCAACATCTCGGAAGGCCGGGTGATGCTGACCGGCATGGTCCCCACCGAGCAGGCCCGCGCCGACGCGGTGCGGCTGGCCTGGCAGGTGGGCGGGGTCAAGGAGGTGCTGAACGAGGTCAAGGTGGTCCCAAGCGGGGAATCCGGCTGGGATCAGGCGGGAGACCTGTGGATTCAGAACAAGCTCAAGGCCCGGCTGCTCACCGACGGCGAGGTGAAGAACATCAACTACATCGTCGACGTCACCGATTCGGTGGTCTATCTGCTGGGCATCGCCCAGAACAGCGCCGAACTGGATCGGGTGATCGCCCATGCCCGCGACGTCAGCGGGGTGAAGCGGGTGATCAGCCATGTGCGCCTGAAGTCCGATCCCCGGCGGAACGGCGGCTGATGAGCGAGGCCGCCGCCCGGGTGCGCGAACGCCTGACGGCCCTGGGCCGGCTGGAGGACCGCGACCTGGACCCGGCGGAACCGGCCCTGCTGCTGGCCGCCCTGGGCCGCGCCGGGCGAGGGGCGCCGCTGGATATCGGCCCCTATCTGACCCTGCTCGACGACATGGCCGGGGAATTGCGGCAGGAGGCGGCCAATTGCCCCGACGCCGACGGTCTGGCGCTCGCCCTGTTCCAGCTGCTGGGACGCCGCCACCGCTTCCAGGGTGACGAGCGAGACGACGACGATCTCGGCGACCTCGATCTGCTGACCGTGATGGATCGCCGCCGGGGCGGCAACGACGCCCTCGGCCTGCTCGCCCTGGCGGTGACGCGGCGCGCCGGGATGGTGGCCGAGGGACTGGCCTTTCCCGCCCATTTCCTGCTGCGCCTGGGGCTCGCCGGCGGCAGCCGGGTGATCGTCGATCCCCTGGGCGGCGGCCAGCCGCTGACCGCCCCCGATCTTCGCGCCATGCTGAAGGCCGCCGCCGGCCTGGACGCCGAGCTGGAGCCCGCCCATTACGCCGCCATGAGCAACCGCGACCTGCTGCTCAGGCTCGGCAACGCCGCCAAGCTGCGGCTGCTGCGCCTGGGCTACGTGGATCGCGCCCTGGCCATGGTGGAATCGCTGCTGCTGGTGGCACCCGAGACCTGCCTGTTGTGGCGCGAGGCCGGGCTGATGCACATGCGGCTCGACCATGCCGCCCAGGCCATCGCCGCGCTGGAGCAGTTCCTCGCCCGCACCCCCAGCGCCCAGGCCAAGGCCCGTACCCTGGCTCTGCTGGCCGAGCTGAAGCGTCGCCTGAACTGAAAAGGACCCCGTCATGAGCCTTGCCGTCGCCATCCAGATGGATCCCATCGAGTCCATCGACATCGATGCCGATTCCACCTTCGTCCTGGCGCTGGAGGCGGAGAAGAGAGGCCATGTCCTGTATCACTACCTGCCGCGCGACCTGGCGCTGCGGGGCGGCAAGGTCCTGGCCCGGGTGCGGCCGCTGTCGGTGCGGCGGGTCAGGGGCGACCATTTCACCCTGGGCGAGGCGCGGATTGTCGAGCTGACCGACATGGACGTGGTCCTGATGCGCCAGGACCCGCCCTTCGACATGGCCTACATCACCGCCACCCACCTTTTGGACCACATCCATCCCCGCACCCTGGTGGTCAACGACCCCACCCATGTGCGCAACGCCCCGGAAAAGCTGCTGGTCACCCATTTCGGCGATTTGATGCCGCCGACCCTGATCACCTCGGACCGCGAGCAGATCCTGGACTTCCGCGACGAGCACAAGGACATCATCGTCAAGCCGCTGTTCGGCAACGGCGGCGCCGGCGTCTTCCATCTGCTGCCCGGGGACGAGAACCTCAATTCCCTGCTGGAGATGTTCACCCAGCTGTACCGCGAGCCGGTGATGGTCCAGCGCTATCTGCCCGAGGTGCGCCAGGGCGACAAGCGCATCATCCTGGTGGACGGCGTGGCGGTGGGCGCCGTCAACCGCGTGCCGGCCGAGGGCGAGGCCCGCTCGAACCTTCACGTCGGCGGCACCGCCAAGCCCACCACGCTGACCCCCCGCGAGCGGGAGATCTGTGCCGCCATCGGCCCGACGCTGAAGGAGCGCGGCCTCATCTTCGTGGGCATCGACGTCATCGGCGACTACCTCACCGAGATCAACGTGACCTCCCCCACCGGCATCCAGCAGATCGATCGGTTCGATGGCGTGTGCATCGAAGGGCTGATCTGGGATGCCATCGAAGCTCGCCGGGCATCTTCATAACTCGCCATAACCATCTGATATTCCATGAGGCTGTTGGCGCGCGATCAACGCATGCAGTTGAGCGCCGCCTCGTCGCCGCTCTGCGACTGCATTTGTGGTTGGGAAATTCCGCCCCCGGCGGCCCTTCAACTGCATTCGCGGTTGTCGTCCGGGCCGGGCCATCCGCCGTCCCTGCCTTCACCTCCGACGTCCCTCCGGACCGGCGGTACATGATCGGCATTCATTCCTATATTCTCCGTCATCGACCGCCGCCGGCCGCTCACCTCCCTTTCGCCTCCCGGCAAATCTCCGATGACCGGATGCCGATTGGTGACCCGTTTTAGGAGAACGGCTCATTTTCGCTCCACCCGACCTCACCGGTCCCTGCCACCCTCCCGGAATGCCGTTCGAGGCGTGGCGACGACCGCGCCGGCCGGTCACGCCCCATCACCCCGTCCCCTTGCCGACCGGATCACCCGGCCGGCCGGACCGGCAGCCGGACCGGCGGCGGCCGTCGGGAACGCCACCCGCCGCCGAGGACCCCCGCCCGGCGACCATGCCCCGGCCGCGCCGGCCGCGGCCGGCCTCCCGCCCCCTGCCGCCGAGGAATCCGCCGGCAGGAATGCCACCGAGCCGGCCATAGGGACTTCCCCCGCGCCTGCGGGCGAAACGAATCCACCGGCCCCGGCGAGGAACCGCCGGGGCCTGAGTCGCACTCGTCCCCAGGTTGTAGGGAACCGGTCGCGGCCGGGTGCGCGACCTCGCTAGCGTCGATTGCATGCACTGGCTATGATTGCCCGTTTTCACCGGGATGATGCTTCATGACCACCCGCACCAGTACCGTCGCCTTTTCCGGCATCGACTGTCTCGATATCGACGTCCAGGTGCAGGTGGCGGCCGGCATGCCGGCCTTCACCCTGGTGGGGCTGCCCGACAAGGCGGTGGGGGAAAGCCGCGAACGGGTGCGCGCCGCCTTCAACGCCATCGGCCTGGCGCTGCCGCCCAAGCGCATCACCGTCAACCTGGCCCCCGCCGACCTCCTGAAGGAGGGCAGCCATTTCGACCTGCCCATCGCACTGGGCCTGCTGGGCGCCATGGGGGTGCTGCCCGCCGACGAGATCGCCGGCTATGTCGCTCTGGGCGAGCTGGGGCTGGACGGCTCCATCGCGCCGGTGGCCGGGGTGCTGCCCGCCGCCATCGCCGCCAATGCCAGCGACCGGGGCCTGATCTGCCCCCTGTCCCAGGGCTCGGAAGCCGCCTGGGCGGGCGAGGTGGAGGTGCTGGCCGCCCCCTCGCTGCTCGGCCTGATCAATCATTTCAAGGGCAGCCAGATCCTGGCCCGCCCCGCGCCGAAGCGCATGGAGGAGGACGGGGCCCATCTGGACCTCAGGGACATCAAGGGCCAGGAGACGGCCAAGCGTGCCCTGGAAGTGGCCGCCGCCGGGGCGCACAACCTGCTGATGATGGGACCGCCCGGCTCGGGCAAGTCCATGCTGGCCGCCCGCCTGCCCGGCCTGCTGCCACCGCTGGAGCCCGCCGAGGCGCTGGAGGTCAGCATGATCCACTCGGTGGCGGGGCAACTGGCCGAGGGTCGCCTGCTGACCCGGCGGCCCTTCCGCGACCCCCATCATTCCGCCTCCGTCCCCTCCCTGGTGGGCGGCGGCATGCGGGCCCGGCCGGGCGAGGTGTCGCTGGCCCATAACGGCGTGCTGTTCCTGGACGAGCTGCCGGAATTCCAGAGAGCCGCCCTCGAGGCGCTGCGCCAGCCCCTGGAATCCGGCCGCGCCGTGGTGGCGCGCGCCAACGCCCACGTCACCTATCCCGCCCGCATCCAGCTGGTGGCGGCCATGAATCCCTGCCGCTGCGGCCATCTCGGCGATCCGGCGCTGGCCTGCTCCAAGGCCCCCAAATGCGGCCAGGACTACCAGTCCAAGATCTCGGGCCCCCTGTTCGACCGCATCGACCTGCACGTGGAAGTCCCCGCCGTCAGCCCCGCCGACCTCTCCCTGCCGCCACCCGCCGAAGGATCGGCGGAGGTGGCGGCCCGGGTCGCCGCCGCCCGCGCCCTGCAGCTGGACCGCTACCGCGACGCCGCCATCCGCACCAATGCCGAGGCCGATGGGGAATTGCTGATGCGGGTGGCCTCTCCGGACGAGGCGGGGCGCCGGCTGCTGACCGAGGCGGCGGAGCGCATGCGCCTGTCGGCGCGCGGCTGGCACCGGGTGCTGCGCGTCGCCCGGACGCTCGCCGACCTCCAGGGCGCCGAGACGGTGGGCCGCCTGCAGGTGGCCGAGGCGCTCTCATACCGAAGGCTGATGCCCGGCCGCGCTGTCTGAGTCCTGTTGCCCTATGACCTCTGTGGGCATTGCGCCTTTTGCGTGCCCGGCCTCATGCTCGAACAGCCGGTGAGAAATGGGGTTCATACCCGATGAATGTCTCCGCACCGATCAAGGGCTGTGGGTCGGCCACGGACAAGCGGCGTTGCCACGACATGGCCATGATCGTTACCGACGTGATCATGACCCTGGTCCGGGAAAAGGCCAGGGACGGCACGGTCAGCCTGCATGACCTGGAGCGCATCGCCGCCCTGATCAGCGGCGGCAGCATGGTGCTGGACGCCGCCTACATCCGCCAGGAAGAGGCGTGCCGCAAGGCCCACCAGATGCCCAAGGGCAATGTGGGGGCGCGCGCCAACCCGTTCCATCGCCTGATGGTGCGGCCCTTCGAGCATCTGCTGGCCGGCGACGGCATGGTCCTGCAACGCGGCTATCTGCCCCATTACTTCGAATTCCTGGAACACGCCCTGGACAAGCGCTTCGAGGCCTTCGAGCGCCATTGCCGCACCATCATCCAGGCGCTGATGGTCGTTCACGGCAACAACCTGACATGGGACCAGTTCTACGCCGACAGCCGCACCGTCAAGACCCTGCAGGGTGCCTTGAAGCTGCTGCGCGTCTATCTCGACGGGCCGGAAGGCCAGCGGGTCTGGCATGCCTGCATGATGCGGCCCCTGGGCGATCTGCCCCAGCCCGCCGTCGGCCAGGTCAATCACATCCGTCAGGTCCTGCTGGAAACGGCCCGTGGGCTGGAAGCCACGGAATAAGAGGATCGTTTCGGAGTCAGCAAGGCGAAATGGCCGCGCTGATCATGGGGTCCTCCCGGGGCGACGTCTCTCGCAATAGGCAATTCCGGATAAACCGCTTATGATCCCGATCATAAGCGGGAGAACGGCATGGACGATTGGGGCAAGGTCCTGGGCGGTATCCGCGGATCATCGCGCCGTCTGGAAGCGGGCGAAGCCCTGTTCCGGCGTGGCGACGAGGCCCGCGCCGTGTTTCACGTGGAGCAGGGCCGCCTGCGCCTCGCCCGCTTCGGTGCCGACGGTTCGGCGGTGACCCTGCACGTGGCCCGGGCCGGCTCGCTGTTCGCCGAAGCCGCCCTGTTCGCCTCCCATTACCATTGCGACGCGGTGGCCGAGACCGCCGCCCGCGTGCGGGTGTTCCCCAAGGCGGCGATGCTGCTTTACCTGCGCGCCCATCCCGATCTCAACCTGGCCTTTTCCGCCTATCTCGCCCGCGAGGTGCAGAGGCTGCGCGGCCACCAGGAGGTGATGCGCCTGCCCGGGGCGCGGGACCGGGTGGTGGCCTGGCTGACCCAGCTGGGCGCCGCCGAGGATGCCGTCGCCCTCGACCGCCCCCTTTCCGTCGCCGCCCGGGACATCGGCCTCACCCACGAAGCACTGTACCGCACCCTGGCCGCCCTGGTGGCCGAAGGCCGGCTGGAGCGGCCGGACAAACGGGTGTTCCGGCTGAGATGATCGGGCCAGCTAACCACCAGGACGCCCCGCGACGACGACTTCGTAGCTGAAATAGTGGATTGAACCACAGAGGCACAGAGACTCAGAGAAAGCACAGAGGAATAAAACCGTTCGCCGAAAGAACCGACTCTTCCTGTCATCCCGAGCCTTGGCGAGGGATCTTTCACACCATGGTGGCAACCGCTTGCAACTGAAAGATCCTTCCTCCCTGCGGTCGTCAGGATGACACGTCAGGTCAAATGACGGCCGGTATAAAACCATTTCTCTTTTTCTCTGTGCCTCTGTGGTGATCTCGGCGGAGGCCAAGCTCTCCGGCCATAGAAGCTTCAGGACTCCCCCAACACCTTCAGCAGCCGCGCCACCGTCTCTTCCGGCAGATCGCGGATGGTCTGGCCCAGGCGGTTGGCCAGTTCGGTATGGGCGGGGCTGAGGCCCGAGGTGTCCAGGGTCACCTTGGGATGGGACAGCTCGGCCAGGGTCTTCAACTCCTCGGCCTCGTCCCAGATACAGCCGAGATAGCCGCAGATCTGCATCACCAGCCCAGGCGCCGGGCGGCCGCGATGGCCATGCTCCAGGGCCGACAGATAGGCCGCCGAGATGTGCAGGTCGGTGGCCATCTGGCGCAGCTGAATGCCCTTGGCGTCGCGCAATGCGCGGATCTTACTTCCGAACGGAGTCATGCCCGCTGCCTGCGGATCAGGACGTACAGCGCCCCGTCGCCGCCGTGACGCGGCTGGGCGTAGGAGAATCCCAGGATGCGCTCGCGCAGGGGGCTCTGGTTCAGCCAGCGCGGCACCTGGGCGCGCAGGATTCCGTGACCCTGCGACCCCTTGCCGGTCACCACCAGGACGCAGCGCCGTTGCGCCGACCAGCAGCGCTGGATGAAGGCCAGCAGCTGGGCGTGGGCCATGTCCTGGGTCAGGCCGTGCAGATCGATGTCGGCCTCGATCTCCATCTCGCCCTTCTTCAGACGTTCGGCGGAGCGGCGGTCCAGGCCGGGGGAACTGCCGTGGCGCAGTTCACCATGCCCGTGACGGGGCGGCGGGGCGGGATGGGCCGAGGGGCGGACCGGCGGATTGCCGGGCGGCGGCGGCGGCGAGGCCACCGGCTCGGGTCCGGTCTCGGCACCGGGCGGCGGCTCGGCGGGGGGAGAGCGGCCGGGCAACGGCCGGGCGTCGGCCACCACCGCCTTCCACACCCGGATCTCGTCGGCGCTGACCACCCGGCGGCGGGGCTGGCGCGGCTCGACCAGACGCTTCGGGCTCATATTTGGGCCCTCATGCCTTCGGTAGAACCTCGTCGCGCGGCGCGTCCTCGTCGGTGACCGAGGCCCAGCGGTCGCCGGGCTTGGGGCTGGGCGGCACCATGATTTCGGGCTGGATGGCATCGGCCAGGGGCGCGGTCTCCACCACCGTGGCCGGCGGCGGTTCCACCGCCGGTTCCGGCGGCGGCGGCGCGGCGGGCTGGGCGGGCGGCGCGGTCATGCGGGGGCCGGCGGGAACCGGGGCGTTGGCCATGGGCGCCTGGGCCTCGGCCTCGCCGAGATTGCGGCGGATGAACTTGCGCCAGTCGCCCTTGGGCGCCAGGCAGGGCGCCTCGTTGACGCCCTTGACCACCAGGGCGATGCCGCCCAGCTGCCACAGGGTGACGAATTGCTGGTAATTACCCATCAGATAGGCCAGCGCCCGGGTCTTCAGCCGCCAGGCCACGTAGTACTTGTTGCCGTAGAGATGGGCCAGCACGCACAACGTCATGGCGATGATGCCGGTGGCGACGCCCGTCGCCAGCAGGATCAACAGGGCCAGGGTGGATTCGATGGTCAGGGGCAGCAGGTGGTCCCAATGCTGGTGCACCGGCGAACCCTGGAAATCCAGCAGGCGGGGATCGGTATAGACCTGGACCTGGCCGTTGCGGATGGCGGCGCACAGCTGCTCGTGCAGCTGCTCCTCCTCGCGTCCCTTGCGTTCCCGCCATTCGGCCAGCAACCGGCTCATCGCCGCGATCCACTCCCTGTGATCATTCCGATGCGAAGGATGGACAAGCCTGCCGAGGAAGGCAACCCCTACCTCTCGGCCCCCTACCTCCCGGCGAGTCGGGGCGAGCGGGCCTTGGGCAGGAACACCACCAGACGGCCGGGACTTTTCATCTTGCCGGCGATCTGGAAGGCGCTTTCACCCGCCCCCCAGAACACGTCGCCGCGCACCGGACCCTTGATGGCGGCGCCGGTATCCTGGGCCATCATCATGCGGCGCAGCGGCCGGCCGGCCGGATCGGTGCTGTCCACCCACACCGGCGCGCCCAGCGGCACGAAGCGGGGATCGACGGCCAGCGAACGTTCGGGGGTCAGCGCCACCCCCTCGGTACCCAACGGTCCGTCGGTGGTGGCGTTGAGGCCGTAGAAGATGTAGCGGGGATTACGCGCCAGCAGGGTACGGCCTTCCTGGGGGTTGGCCTTCAGCCAGGCGCGGATGGCGGGCATGGAGGTGTCGGAGCCCAGCTTGCCCTCGTCCTTCAGCACCTTGCCGATGCCGACGAACTTGTGGCCGTTGCTGCCGGCGACACCGAGGCGGATCACCGTGCCGTCGTCCAGGCGCACCCGGCCCGAACCCTGGATGTGCATGATGGCCAGATCCACCGGATCGTCGGTCCAGGCGAGAATCGGGGCCTTGCCGGCCAGGGCGCCCCGTTCGATCTCGGCGCGGGTGTGATAGGGCACCAGCCTGCCGTTCTCCATCCGGCCGATCATCTGCTCGTCCGGTCCGGGCTTGCCCGAACCGCTGACCACCAGATCGTTGGGCTTGCCGTGGATGGGGTGGACATAGGGGCCCTTGCGCTGGCGCGAGCCCCTGATCTCCGGTTCGAAATAGCCGGTGAACAGGCCGTCGGCACGTCCTTCATTGGTGACCTGCCAGGGGGTGAACCAGGTCTCGAACATGGTTCGCGCGCCGTCATGGTCGCCCGAGGCGACCCGCTGGGCGGCGGCGCAGGGGGAATACCAGTCGGCGGCGGTGCCGCCCACCCCCTCGAAGCCGATGGATCTGTCCACCGGCAGCCGGGTGATGCGGTTGCACGATTTCTGCAGCGCGGGCAGCACCCGGGCGATGTCGTCCTGGGACCAGCCGGGCAGCCGGTCGAAGGACACGGGCTGCAGCACCATGCGGTCCGGGCCGCCGGGCGGCGGCGCGGGCGGCGGTTCCGGCGTGGCGCAGCCGGCCAGGGCGGCGGCCAGCACCAGGACGGCGGCGGCCCCCTTCCTCATGACTCGGGAGTATGGGTGGCGGCCAGCGCCCAGTTGGGATCGGTGGAGCGGGTGTCGCGGCGGAAGGTCCACAGGTCGATCACGTCGATGACCCGCTCGGGATTGCCTTCCACCACCTCGCCCTTGGCGTCGCGCAGCGCGTTGACCTGTTCGCTGACGAAGCGGATGGTGATGGCGGAGAAGCGGCCGTCCATCCCCGCCTCGACCAGCTCGGCGGAACGGATGCCCACCAGCTCGGTCTGCAGGGTCTCGCCGTGCTGGCGCCGGGAATCGATGGCGTCGCTGAAATGGCGGTAGACGTCGGGGGCCAGCAGGGGCTGCAGCGTCGCCTTGTCACCATGGGCGAAGGCGATGACGATCATCTCGAACGCCGCCTTGGCTCCCCCCAGGAACACGTCCAGGTCGAAGCCGCGGTCGGCGGCGCGGATGGCGGCCAGACCCTGGCCCAGGGGCGTCTCGGCCGGCGGCTCGGCGGCCGAGCGGCGGACGCTTTGCAGATCCACCACGTTGTCGGCGGCGGCTTCCGGCTGGCTCCACTGCTCGGGTGGACGCTCGGCGCCGGTGCGCTTGCCCAGCACGCTACGCAGGCGCAACACCAGGAAGGCGGCGACCATGGCGAAAAAAACGATGTCGAGAAGGTGATAGCCGTCGTTCATCAGGCCAGTCCGAGGTAGGGTAGAGCGCTAGTCCAGTCAAAGACATAAGGCGGGTTGGGAGAAAGAGCAAGCATGGCTTGGGTGTTCCTGGTCGGAGTGCTGACCCTGCCGGTGGCGGAGATCATGGTGTGGATCCACGTCTCCGACATCATCGGCGGCCTGGCCACCGTCGCCCTGACCGTCCTGGCCATCCTGGCCGGCTCGGTCCTGCTGCGGCATGGCGGCCTGGGCATGGCGCTGGAAGTGCGGGCCCGCATGGCGCGGGGCGAGCCGCCGGGACCGGCGGTGTTCGACGGGCTGTGCATCGCGCTGGCCGGATTCCTGCTGCTGCTGCCCGGCTTCATCACCGACGCCATGGCGGTTCTGGTGATGTTGCGGCCGGTGCGCCTGCTGCTGCTGCGACTGGTGGCGGCCCGCGTCGTGGTGGGAAATCCGGGCGCGGCGCCCCATGCCGGACCGACCGTCATCGATGGCGAATACGAGATCATTCCGCCGGAACCCGGCCCGTCTCCGTCTCCGGATCACAAGCGGCTTGAGCCGTAAGGGTGTCCGTGCTACGCCCCTAGCCAGCCATTCCTTGCGGAGAGCACCATGACCGACGCCCAGACGCCGTCCGAGGATCTGCCCCAGCTGCAGGTCAACATGCAGTACATCAAGGACCTGTCCTTCGAGATTCCCGGCGCCCCCCACTCCTTCATCGAGATGCAGGGCAAGAACCCCGAGATTCCGATCCACGTGGACGTCAACGTCGCCAATGTGGGCGCCAACGCCTACGAAGTGGTGCTGCACCTCAAGGTCGAGGCCCTGTTGGACGGCAAGGCGCTGTTCATCCTGGAACTGGCCTATGCCGGCGTGTTCACCCTGAACCTGCCGGAAGAGCAGGTTCATCCGGTCCTGCTGATCGAATGCCCGCGCCTGCTATTCCCCTTCGCCCGCAACATCGTGGCCGACATGACCCGCGATGGCGGCCTGCCGCCGCTGCTGCTGCAGCCGCTGGATTTCGTCCAGCTCTACCGCGCCCGCGTGGAAGAGATGAACGCCCAGCAGGCCGCCGGTCAGGCTTAATTCCCTTATCTCGTCATCCCGGAAGCGCAACGCGCTATCCGGGATCCAGGGGGTCAAAGTTCCGAGGGAACGACTCCTGGATCCCGGCTCAAGGCCGGGATGACGGAAAGAGGAAGCCTAGTCCCGCAGCCACACGGCGTTCTTGAGCTTGGCCACGAACGCCGTGTGCGCCGCGGTTTCCTCCTCGGTCGGGGCATGGGGCCGGGGGGCGCGGAACTCCCGCGTGACCTGGACGGCCGAGGCATTGGCCGCGTTATTGCCGCCATTGCCCTTGCCGCCACCCAGTTCGAGGCCCGGCTGGCGGCCGCCGATCAGCTGCAGATAGACCTCGGCCAGCAATTCGGAATCCAGCAGCGCGCCGTGCTTGGTGCGATGGGTGTTGTCGATCTCGAAGCGGCGGCACAACGCGTCCAGGTTGGCCTGGGCGCCGGGAAACTTCTTGCGCGCCATCAGCACGGTGTCGATGGAGCGGCTCATGGGAAGCGCGGGAAAGCCCAGCCGCGCCAGCTCGGCGTTGAGGAACCGCATGTCGAATTCGGCATTGTGGATGACCAGCGGCGCGTCGCCGATGAAGTCCAGGAAGTCGGCGACGATCTCGGCGAACAGCGGCTTGTCCGCCAGGAACTCGGCGGACAGGCCGTGGACCTTGAACGCCTCCTCCGGCATGTCGCGCTCGGGATTGCAGTAGCGGTGAAAGACGTTGCCGGTGGGCAGGTGGTTGAACAGCTCGACGCAGCCGATTTCCACCAGCCGATGCCCGCTCAAGGGGTCGAAGCCGGTGGTTTCCGTATCGAGCACGATCTCGCGCATGGGTTCTGCCCTTTCATCAATAACTATCGGGCTATCGCCCGAACCCATCCGGGGCCAATGCCCCGGACCCCATTTCATTTCATCGATGGGGTTTGGGGCCCTTGGCCCCAAGCGGGTGCGGGCGGCAAGCCCGCATTTCTTGCACCAAGGCCTTCAGCCGCTTCCATGCCGGGCCTTTCCCCAATCCGGTGGGAATCACTACGTCGGCCCTGCGGCGTTTTTGCTCATCGGGCATCTGCTTGGCAAGCACCGCGTCCAGGCGCGCCCGCGTCATGCCGGGCCGGGCCAGCACGCGGGCGGCCTGGAGGAAGGCCGGCGCGCTGACCACCGCCACCAGGTCGCAGCGATCCTCGCCATGGGTCTCGAACAGCAGCGGGATGTCCAGAACCACCAGTGGCGTGCCATGGCGGCGATGCCGCGCCAGGAAGTCGCGTTCGGCGGCGCGCACCAGGGGATGGACGATGCCTTCCAGCCGCTTCAGCGCCCCATCGTCGCCGAACACCCGGGCGCCCAGCGCGGTCCGGTCCACCGCGCCGTCCTTGACCACGCCGGGGAAGGCGGATTCCACCGCCGCCACCGCCTTGCCGCCGGGGGCGAACAGCGCATGCACGGTGGCGTCGGCGTCGTGCACCGGCACGCCCAGGCGGCGCAGCATGGCGGCGGCCGTGCTTTTTCCCATGCCGATCGAGCCGGTGAGACCCAGGATCTTCATGACGACAGGACGAAGCTCCGCAACTCGTCGGTGACTGCGGGCCGCCGGCCGAACCAGGCCTCGAATCCCGGCACCGCCTGATGCAGCAGCATGCCCAGCCCGTCCACTGTCCGATTGCCCCGCGCCCGGGCGCGGGCCAGCAGATCGGTTTCCAGCGGGACATAGACGATATCGTTGACCAACGCGGTGGTTGGAAGGGCCGCGAGGTCCAGGTCCAAACTCGCCTGACCGGCCATCCCCAGCGTGGTGGTGTTGACCAGCAGGGCGCAGCCTTCCAGCATCTCCGCCCGTTCCGACCACTCCACAACCCGGACCGGGCCGCCGAGTTCGGCGGCCAGAATTTCCGCCCGTTCACGCGAGCGGTTGGCGAGGCGGATTTCCGGCACCCCGGCATCGGCCAGCGCCGCCACCACGGCGCGCGACGCGCCGCCGGCGCCGATCACCGCCGCCGGGCCGGAGGCGGGCACCCAGGCGGGGCAGCCCTGGCGCAGATTCTCGAAGAAGCCGTAGGCATCGGTGTTGCGGCCTTCCAGTGAGCCGTCCGCGCCGACCACCAGGGTGTTGACCGCGCCGATGCGCGCCGCCAGGGGATCGAGACGGTCCACCAGCCGCATCACCGCCTCCTTGTGGGGCACGGTGACGTTGGCGCCGGCAAAGCCCATGCGGGGCAGGGCGCGGATCACGGTGTCCAGGTTCTCGGGCGCCACCGCCAGCGGCAGATAGGCGCCGTCGATGCCCAAGCGTTCCAGCCAGAAGCCGTGCAGGCGGGGCGAGCGGGAATGGGAGACCGGCCAGCCCAGCACCCCGGCCAGTCTGGCCTTGCCCGATACGATCATGGGACCAGTTCTCCGTTCTCGCGCAGGAAATCCATCAGGGCCAGCAGCGGCAGCCCCAGGATGGTGAAGAAGTCACCTTCAACCGTCAGGAACAGCTGGGCCCCCCGGCCTTCCAGCTGATAGGCCCCCACCGAGGACAGCACCGCCTCGCCCGCCGCCTCCAGATAGCGATCGAGGAAGGCTTCGCTGAAATTGCGCATGGTGAGCTTGGCGGATTCGGTGTGGTGCCAGACGCGTCTGCCGTCCCGGACCGCCACCACGGCGCTGGTCAGGCGATGGGTCTTGTGGCGCAGCGCCAGCAGCTGGTCCCGCGCCGCGGCCCGGTCGGCCGGCTTGTCGAACCACGCTCCGTCGCAGTCGAGCATCTGGTCGGCGCCGATCACCAGGGCGCCGGGATGACGGGACGAGACCCGCGCCGCCTTCAGCTCGGCCAGCACCTCGGCCACCCGGGCGGGATTGCGGGTCTCGGTCGCCAGCGAGTCCTTGACCGCCTGTTCGTCCACCGCCGCCACGTCGACGGTGAAGGCGATGCCGGAATCGGCCAGCATGCGGGCACGGGCGGAACTGCCCGAGGCGAGAACGATCATGTGGGCGCGCTTTCCACCTTGATGCCGTTCCTGACGCCGTTCCTTTCCTGGTGGCGCTCGTAGAGCTGGATGATGGCGGCCGAGGCCTCCTCGATGGAGCGCCGCGTCACGTCCACCACCGGCCAGCCCAGGCGCGAGAAGATGCGCCGTGCCTGCTGCACCTCCTCCTTGACCTTCTCGAACTGGGCGTAATCGGCTTCCTCTTCCTGGTTCAGGAGGCGCAGCCGGGCGCGGCGGATGTCGGACAGGCTCTTGGGGTCCTTGGTCAGGCCCACCACCAGCGGCTTCTTGGCCCGTTCCAGCTCGGGTGGCAGAGGCACGCCGGGCACCAGGGGATAATTGGCGCATTTCAGGCCGCGATTGGCCAGGTACATGCAGGTGGGAGTCTTGGAAGAGCGCGAAACGCCGACCAGCACGATGTCGGCCTGATCCACCATCTCGATCAGCTGGCCGTCGTCGTGGGACAGGGTGAACTGCATGGCGTCGATGCGGCGGAAATATTCGGCGTCCAGCTGGTACTGGCGGCCGGGCAGGGCGGTGACCTCCAGGTCGAGAAAGGCCGACAGACCCGCCATCACCGGATCGAGCAGCGAGATGCAGGGAATGCCCCGATGGCGGCAGGCCTCCTCCAGCACACCCCGCACCGCGCCGTCCACCAGGGTGAACAGCACCAGGCCGGGATTGTCCTCGATGCCGGCGATGACCCGCTCCACCTGACCCTGGGTGCGGACCAGCCACCAGTTATGCTGAATGGGCTGCACGCCTTCGAACTGGACGAGGCAGGCGCGGGCCACCGAGGTGACCGTCTCGCCGGTGGCGTCGGATACGAGGTGAAGGTGAAAGCTCCGCATGGCTGTGGATAACCCGCAAGTCCGTGGATAAGGGGGGGTCCTGGCGAAATGCGGGAAAACGCTCCCCGCTGGCCCCGATTCCATGGAGGCACATCCCCCCATGTCCAAAACCGTTCCGCACTCACCGACAATAGCGTGAATCCGCGTCCGTCACACTCGATTTCCCCGTTTTCCCCAAGGGATGAATGCCTGAAATAACAACGAGCTAACCTTGTTGCACCGCACTCGTCCACAAGTGGGTCGCCGATGGGTCGAAATCAGAACAAGCCTGTGGATGGCTTTGGCACAATGTCCAATCCCCGTTTTCCACAGGCATCAACAGACCACAGCAACCTTTTCTCTAAACCTTAAAGTCTGTAAGAGAGAGCCATCCCCAGCCTGCGAGGCCCCCAGCTCCGAGGAAACGCCCGTGTCCAGCCCGTCCAAGCCCTTCCTCCGCGCCCTCGCCGGCGAGACCCTCACCCCTCCGCCGTTCTGGCTGATGCGCCAGGCCGGACGCTACCTGCCGGAATACCGCGCCACCCGTGCCGAGGCGGGAAGCTTCCTCGACCTGTGCTACAATTCCGATCTCGCCTGTGAAGTCACCCTGCAGCCGCTCAGGCGCTATGGCTTCGACGCCGCCATCCTGTTCTCCGACATCCTGGTGGTCCCCGATGCGTTGCGGCAGCAGGTTGCCTTCAAGGAAGGCGAAGGTCCGGTGTTGACGCCCATTCGCTCGGCAGAGGATCTGAGCGGTCTCGACCTCTCGGGCCTGCACGACCATCTCGCCCCGGTCTACGAGACGGTCCGGAAGCTGTCTTCCGCCATTCCCGAGACCACCGCCCTGATCGGCTTCGCCGGCGCGCCCTGGACGGTGGCCACCTACATGATCGAGGGCAGCGGCTCCAAGGACTTCGCCAAGGCCAAGGGCATGATGTTCGGCCAGCCGGAGCTGTTCGCCCGCCTGATGGACCTGCTGGTCCAGGCCACCGGTGATTATCTCATCCGCCAGATCGACAACGGCGCCGAGGCCATCCAGATCTTCGACACCTGGGCCGGCGCGCTGCCCGAGGACATGTTCGACAAATGGGTGATCGGCCCGACCCGCGCCCTGGTCGAGCGTATCCGCGCCGAGCGGCCGGGCGTTCCGGTGATCGGCTTTCCGCGCGGAGCCGGCGTGCTCTACAAGCGCTATGTGGCCGAGACCAAGGTCAGCGGCGTTTCGCTCGACCCCTCGGTGCCGCTGGACTGGACGGCGGCCGAATTGCAGCCCCATTGCACGGTGCAGGGCAATCTTGATCCCATCCTGCTGGTGGCGGGCGGCGAGGCGCTGGATGCCGGCATCGATCGGGTGCTCAGGGCGCTGTCCAAGGGACCGTTCATCTTCAACCTCGGCCACGGCATCACTCCGCCGACGCCGCCGGACAACGTGGCACGCCTCGCCGAGCGGGTGAAGGGCTGGAAGGGATGAGCACCGCCGGCGGCAGAAAGACGGCTGTCGTTCTGTTCAACCTGGGCGGACCCGATTCGCTCGAGGCGGTGAAGCCGTTCCTGTTCAACCTGTTCAATGATCCGGCCATCATCGGGGCGCCCGGCCCCATCCGCTGGCTGCTGGCCAAGTACATCTCGGCCAAGCGGGCGCCGACCGCGCGCGGCATCTACCAGATGCTGGGCGGGCGGTCGCCCCTGGTGCCGGAGACCGAGGCGCAGGCCAGGGCCTTGGAGCATGTGCTGGGGGACGGCTTCAAGTGCTTCATCGCCATGCGCTACTGGCATCCCTTCACCCATGAGGCGGTGTCCGCCGTCAAGGAATGGGGTGCCGACGAAGTGGTTCTGCTGCCGCTTTATCCCCAGTTCTCCACCACCACCACCGGGTCGTCGCTGAAGGAATGGCACGCCCAGGCGAGGAAGCAGGGTCTCGTCGCACCGGTCCGTCTCGCCTGCTGCTATCCCACCGAGCCGGGGCTGGTGGCGGCCATGGCCGATCTGGCCAGGACGGGATACGGCGAGGCCGCTTCGGCCGGCAAGCCGCGCATCCTGTTTTCCGCCCACGGCCTGCCCAAATCGGTGATCGCCAAGGGTGATCCCTATCAGGCCCAGGTTGAGCTGACCGCCGCTTCGGTGGCCCGCGCCACCGGCATCGACAATCTCGACTGGGCCATCTGCTATCAGAGCCGGGTCGGTCCCATGGAATGGATCGGTCCCAGCACCGAGGCCGAGCTGGAACGCGCCGGAAGCGATGGCGTGCCGGTGGTGATCGTGCCGGTGGCCTTCGTCTCCGAGCATTCCGAGACCCTGGTGGAACTGGACATCGAATACCGCCACAAGGCCGATACCCTGGGCATTCCCGCTTACGTGCGGGTGCCGGCGCTGGGTTGCCATCCCGCCTTCGTCCGCGGACTGGCCGACGTGGTTCACCGGCCCCAGGCCTTCACCGGCCAGGCCTGCAAACATCTTGGGCGGAGTTGCCCGGCATGCTGAGCGGATCGGCCTATCTGTGGATCAAGGCGGTGCACGTCATCGCCATCATCTCGTGGATGGCGGGACTGCTTTATCTGCCGCGCCTGTTCGTCTACCACACCGGCGTCAAGCCGCGCTCGGAGGCCTCGGAAACCTTCAAGATCATGGAGCGCCGGCTGATCAAGGCGATCATGACTCCGGCCATGGTGCTGGCCTGGACGCTCGGCCTGATCATGGCGGTGGATGGCGGCCTGTTCTCCCAGGGTTGGTTCCACCTCAAGCTGGCCTGCGTGGTGGGGATGACCGTCGCCCATTTCTTCCTGGCCCGCTGCAAGGATTCCTTCGCCGAGGACCGCAATACCAGATCCGAGAAATTCTACCGCGTCATCAACGAAGTCCCCACCCTGCTGATGATCGTCATCGTCATCGTGGTGATCGTGAAGCCGTTCTGATAATCAGGTTTGACAGCGCCGCCGGCTTTGGCTAATGCTCTAGCAAATCTTCCAGGGCGGCCAACACGCCCGTTTCCCACCATCCTTCTTCCGCGCCGGATCATCAGCATCCGTGCCTGATCGGCAGCCGGTCCGCTCTACAGTCGGACCCGTCCCACCTTAGGCCGATCGTTCGCGCGGAACATTCATCCGACGGATATTTCCCATGCACCTGCAGGACCTGAAGAAGAAGAGCCCGGCCGAACTCCTGGCCTTTGCCGAAGAGCTGGAGGTGGAAAACGCCAGCACGCTTCGCAAACAGGACATGATGTTCGCCATCCTGAAGCAGCTGGCCGACAACGACACGCCCATCTACGGCGACGGCGTGCTGGAAATCCTGCAGGACGGCTTCGGTTTCCTCAGGAGCCCCGAGGCCAACTACCTTCCCGGCCCCGACGACATCTACGTCAGCCCCAGCCAGGTGCGCCGCTTCGGCCTGCGCACCGGCGACACGGTGGACGGCCAGATCCGGGCGCCCAAGGACGGCGAGCGCTATTTCGCCCTGCTCAAGGTCAACAACATCAATTTCGAGGACCCGGAAAAGGTCCGCCACCGCATCAACTTCGACAACCTCACCCCGCTTTATCCCGACGAGAAGCTGAAGCTGGAGATCGAGGACCCCACCCGCAAGGATCTCACCACCCGCGTGATCGATCTGGTGGCTCCCATCGGCAAGGGCCAGCGCGCCCTGATCGTCGCCCCGCCGCGCACCGGCAAGACCGTGATGCTGCAGAACATGGCGCACGCCATTTCGCTCAATCACCCCGAGGTCTACCTGATCGTGCTGCTGATCGACGAGCGGCCCGAGGAAGTGACGGACATGGCCCGCTCGGTGAAGGGCGAGGTCATCTCGTCCACCTTCGACGAGCCGGCGTCGCGCCACGTCCAGGTCACCGAGATGGTGCTGGAGAAGGCCAAGCGTCTGGTGGAGCACAAGCGCGACGTGGTGATCCTGCTGGATTCCATCACCCGTCTGGCGCGCGCCTACAACACCGTGGTGCCCAGCTCGGGCAAGGTGCTGACCGGCGGCGTGGACGCCAACGCGCTCCAGCGCCCCAAGCGCTTCTTCGGCGCGGCCCGCAACATCGAGGAGGGCGGCTCGCTGTCCATCATCGCCACCGCCCTGATCGACACCGGCTCGCGCATGGACGAGGTGATCTTCGAGGAGTTCAAGGGCACCGGCAATTCGGAAATCATCCTGGACCGCAAGCTCAGCGACAAGCGCACCTTCCCGGCCATCGACATCACCAAGTCGGGCACCCGCAAGGAAGAGCTGCTGGTGGACAAGGGCATCCTGTCCAAGATGTGGGTGCTGCGCCGCATCCTGATGCCCATGGGCGTGGTCGATGCCATGGAATTCCTGGTGGACAAGCTCAAGCACTCGAAGAACAACGGCGATTTCTTCGAAGCGATGAATTCGTAGCATCCAGATTGAAACCGTCACCCCCGGGCTTGACCCGGGGGCCCATGGATGGCCGGGTCAAGCCCGGCCATGACGATGGAGAGAAAAACGCCGGTCGAAGGACCGGCGTTTTTCTTGGTCTCAATGATGTCCCGACGTCCGCCGCCGGTGATGGCGCCGGTGGCTCTGGCTCAGCAAATCGTCCGAGGGGCCGTCGTCGTCGGAGCGGCGCCGCCACAGATGCAGGCCGCCGGCCAGCAGCATGGGCGGCACCACCACGATGGCGATACGGCCCAGCATGTTGAAGAACGAATTGCGATCGGTCTCGATGACCACGGCGTTCTTGCATTCATAGCGTTGCTTGAAGGTGCCCGAGCAGTCGCGCAGCCGTTCCTTGACCGTCTCCGACGAGTGGTTCTCCACCGTGCCGGCGGGAAGATTGGCGAACTGGTCCCAGCCCGCCCAGGCCATCCAGGCCAGACTGACCATCGTCACCACAGTATTGCCGATCTTGGACACGCCTTCCCTCCAACCCGGGTGAAACCCCGAACCCGGAGTCTACTATCCTTTCGGAAGGGCCTTCACGGCAAGAGGAGAGTGGAGCCGGTGGTCCGGCGCGCTTCCAGATCGGCATGGGCCTTGGCGGCGTCCTTCAGGGCATAGGTCTGGTTGATCTCCACCTTGACCACGCCTTTCTGCACCACCTCGAACAATTCCCCGGCCGATTCCACCAGATCCGAGCGCTTGGCGGTATAGGCCATCAGCGAGGGCCGGGTCAGGAACAGCGAACCCTTGGCGGCCAGCAGGCCGGTATCCAGGGGCTCGACCTTGCCCGAGCTTTGGCCGAACGACACCATCATGCCCAGGGGCCGCAGGCAGTCGAGGGATTTGAGGAAGGTATCCCTGCCCACGGAATCGTAGACCACCGGCACGCCCTCGCCGCCGGTGATCTCGCGCACGCGGGCGACGAAATCCTCGGACTTGTAGAGGATGGGGTGATCGCAGCCATGGGCCCTGGCCAGGTCCGCCTTGTCCTCCGAGCCCACCGTGCCGATCACGGTGGCCCCCAGGTGCCTCGCCCACTGGCAGACCATCAGCCCCACTCCGCCGGCGGCGGCATGAATCAGGATGGTGTCGCCCTTCTGCACGCGGTAGGTGCGGCGCAGCAGATACTGGGCGGTCATGCCCTGCAGCATCATGGCGGCGGCCGTGCGCTCGTCGATGGACTCGGGCAGCTTCACCAGCCGGTCGGCGGGCATGAGGCGCGCCTCGGCATAGGCCCCCAGGGGCGGATTGGCGTAGGCCACCCGGTCGCCCGGCTTGAACTCGGTGACGCCATCACCCACCGCCTCGACCAATCCGGCGCCTTCCAGGCCGGGGGTGAAGGGCAGGGGGGCGGGATAAAGCCCGGTGCGGTGATAGACGTCGATGAAGTTGAGGCCCACGGCCGCTTGGCGCAGCAGAACCTGGCCAGGGCCGGGAGCGGGGATTTCGACCTCTTCCCAGGCCATGACCTCGGGACCGCCGGGCTGGTGGATGCGGATGGCGTGGGTTTTCACTTGAGGGATACTCCTTCGTGGCGCAGCAGGAATTGCTTGGTCTCGATGCCGTCGATGCCGGAATAGCCGCCCATGGCGCCATTGGCGCCCAGCACCCGGTGGCAGGGAATGATCACCGGAATGGGATTGCGGCCGCAGGCGCCGCCCAGCGCGCGCGGCGCGGTGCCCAATTCCTCGGCCAGCTGGCCGTAGCTTCGGGTCTGGCCGAAGGGAATCCGGGACAGCGCCGCCCAGACCTTTTGCTGGAACGCCGTGCCGTGGGGTGCCAGCGGCAGGTCGAAGACGGTGCGCTTGCCGTCGAAATATTCCTCCAGCTGATCGCGGGCTTTCAGCAGCAGGGGCGTCTCGTCGTTCTCGGGCAGAAAGCCCCAGTCCAGGGCGACGATGGCGTCATCGGCCTCGAACAGGGCCAGCGGCCCGATGGGGGAATTGAAGGCGAGGTGCGGCATCTTGGTCCTATTTCTCGCGAAGCAGGGCGGCCAGCTCTCCGGGATCGGTGACCGGCGCCTTGCAGGTGGAGCCCCGGCAAATATAAGCCGCCGCCCGGCCCTCCACCAGCGACTTGCCATGGGCGGGATGCCCGGCGGCCAGGGACGTGCCGTCCTCGACCCGCAGCAGGGAGGCCGGCGGCAGCGGCGTGGCGGCGAAGGCCCGCAGCAGGGCCAGGCCGCCCGGGTCGTCCAAAGGCCCGACGATCACCACCTGCAGCGGCTCGGCCAGGATGGAGAAGGCCTCGAGCAACGAGGTCATGTGGGGAATCTGGTCGGGAATGGCGGCGGCGAAGGCATCGATCACCGCGCCGGCGCGCTCGCGCCAGTATTCGTCGCCGGTGACCAGCCACAGCCGGGCCAGGGCCTCGGCCATCATGCCGTTGCCGCTGGGCACCGCCGAATCGAAGCTCGGCTTGGTGCGGATCACCACGTCGACGGCATCGTCGGCCGAGTGGAAATAGCCGCCGCCCTCCTCGTCCCAATGATGGGCGTGAACCTGCCCGGCCCAGGCCTTGGCCCGGTCCAGATGATCGGGACGGGCGGTGATCTCGTGCAGCGCCAGCGCCGCCAGGATCAGCCAGCCGTAATCGTCGAGCACGGCGGCGGTCTCGGCGCGGCCCTGGCACAGCGAATGGGCGGGGCGTCCGTCGGGACGGGTCATCTTCTGGACAAGGATCTCGAAGGCATGCTCGGCGGCGGCCAGCCAGTCGGGGCGGTCGAGGGCCAGCGCCGCCTCGGCCAGGGCGGCGATCATCATGGCGTTCCAGTCGGCCAGCACCTTGCCGTCGCGGCCCGGCCACACCCGCTTGTCGCGCTCGGCCAGCAAGGCGGCCTTGGCCGCCGCCAGGGGGCCATCGTCTCCGCCGCCCCTGGGATGGTTGCGGTGAAGGATGTTGCGGCCTTCCCAATTGCCATGGGGCTGCACGCCATACAGCCGGCAGAACTCCGAGGCGGTTTCCAGGTCCAGCAGGGCGGAGATTTCTTCCGAGGTCCAGGTGTAGAACAGCCCTTCCTCGCCGTCGCTGTCGGCGTCGAGCGCCGCGGCGAAGGCCCCGCCCTCGGCGCTCATGTCCCTGAGCAGCCAGCCCACCGTCTCGAACACGCGGGTGCGGTAAAGCGGCGATCCCGTGTGCTTCCACGCCTTGGTCAGCAGCGACACGAGCTGGGCGTTGTCGTAGAGCATCTTCTCGAAATGGGGCACCAGCCAGGTCTCGTCGGTGGAATAGCGCATGAAGCCGCCGCCCAGGTGGTCGTAGATGCCGCCCTGGCAGATATGATCCAGCGTCACCGTCACCGCATCCCGAAGGCTGGAATTGCCGGTGCGCAGATAGGAATGCCACAGGAAACGGAACAGGCCGGGCTGGGGGAATTTCGGCGCGCCCACCGTGCCGCCGTCCTCGAAATCGATCAGGCGCAGGCATTGGCTGGCGGCCAGATCGACGATCTCCATGTCCAGTCCCATGGGCCCGGGCGAGCGGGCCATCTTTTCCAGCGCCTCCCGGATGCGTCCGACATTGTGGCCGATCTTTTCCGGATCGCGGTGGAAGGTATGGGCGATCCCTTCCAGCACGTCGGGAAAGGCGGCGCGGCCGTAACGCGGCGTGGCGGGAAAGTAGGTGCCGCCCCAGAACGGCTCGGCATCGGGGGTGAGGAACATGGTCAGCGGCCAGCCGCCGTGCTGGCCCATCAGGGCCAGCGCGTTCTGGTACAGCGCGTCCAGGTCGGGCCTTTCCTCGCGATCGACCTTGATGTTGACGAACAGCTGGTTCATCAGCCCGGCGATGCCTTCGTCCTCGAAGCTTTCGTGGGCCATGACGTGGCACCAGTGGCAGGCGGAATAGCCCACCGACAGCAGGATCGGCTTGTTGGCGCGCTTGGCCTCGGCCAGGGCATCGGGTCCCCAGGCCCACCAGTGGACGGGATTGTGGGCGTGCTGCAGCAGGTAGGGGCTGGTCTCGGCGGCCAGTCGATTGTGGGACATTCCGTGATCCTTGAACGGCGGGACATTGCGTCTGGAAAGGCTAATGCTTAGTTTGGGTGGATGGGGGCCGAGCGCAAGACGAGGACGACATGAAGATTACCGTGGATGTGGACTGTACGCCGGAGGAGGCGCGGACCTTCCTGGGCCTGCCCGACGTCAAGCCCATGCAGGAAGCCCTGATGAAGCAGATTCAGGACCAGATGGCCGCCAGCCTGCACGCCATGGAGCCGGAGACCATGCTGAAGGTCTGGCTGCCCGCCGGCGTCCAGGGCATGGAGCAATTGCAGAAGATGTTCTGGTCCCAGTTCTCCACTGGCGGCCAGCGACCCAAGGAGAAGTAGAAGTGAGCCGTCTGCCCAGCGATCCCCCCGACTTTTTCCGGGTCCACGTCTTCATCTGCACCAACCGCCGGCCCGACGACAACAAGCGGGGCTCCTGCGCCCAGAAGGGGTCGGAGGACTTGCGCGAGCACATGAAGAGCGCGCAGAAGAAGCTCGGCCTCAAGGACGTGCGCATCAACTCGGCCGGCTGCCTCGACCGCTGCGGC
Source organism: Paramagnetospirillum sp. (assembly GCF_058402745.1). Taxonomy (NCBI): domain Bacteria; kingdom Pseudomonadati; phylum Pseudomonadota; class Alphaproteobacteria; order Rhodospirillales; family Magnetospirillaceae; genus Paramagnetospirillum; species Paramagnetospirillum sp. Next base: position 353,230 of record NZ_JBZVFI010000018.1, on the reverse strand, counting down.
CAGGGGCCGGTGATGGTGATCTATCCCGAGGGCATCTGGTACAGCTTCAACACCATCGCCGACATCGACGAGATCCTCGACACCCATGTGGTCAAGGGCGGCCGGGTCGAGCGTCTGATGCTCGCCCCCACGCCCTGACCGCCCGGCCATGTCCGACACCATCTACGCCCTTGCCAGCGCCGCGGGGCGCGCCGGCGTGGCGGTGTGGCGGCTGTCGGGCGAGGGGACGGGCGACGCGCTCCAGGCCCTGACCGGCAAGAGTCTGCCCGAGCCCCGCAAGGCGGTGCGCGCCCGCGTCCGCGATGCGGGCGGCGAGGCCATCGACGATGGTCTGGTCCTGTGGTTTCCCGCCCCCCAGTCCTTCACCGGCGAGGACGTGGCCGAACTGCACCTGCATGGCGGAAGGGCGGTGGCCGCGGCGCTCACCCAGCGGCTGGGGGAACTGGGCCTGCGCCCCGCCGAGCCGGGAGAGTTCTCGCGCCGGGCCTTCCTCAACGGCAAGCTCGACCTCACCCGCGCCGAGGCCATCGCCGACCTGGTGGACGCCGAGACGGCGGCTCAGCGGCGCCAGGCGCTGCGGCAGCTGGACGGTGGTCTGGCCGGGCTGGTGGAGGAATGGCGCATGGGCCTGATCCGCGCCATGGCCCATCTGGAAGCGGTGATCGACTTCGCCGACGAGGACATCCCCGACACCCTGGCAGAGCAGTCGGTGGAAGAGGTTCGGGCATTGCGGGCCGAGATGGCGGGCCATCTGGACGAGCGCCGGAGCGGCGAGCGTCTTCGCGACGGTATCCACATCGCCATCCTGGGCGCTCCCAATGCCGGCAAGTCCAGCCTGCTGAACCGGCTGGCCGGGCGGGAGGCCGCCATCGTCTCGTCCCAGGCCGGCACCACCCGGGATGTGATCGAGGTACATCTGGATCTGGCGGGCTGGCCGGTGATCGTCGCCGACACCGCCGGCCTGAGGGACAGTGCCTGCGAAATCGAGAGCGAGGGGGTGCGCCGGGCCGAGGCCCGCGCCGCCCATGCCGATTTTCGGCTCTGCGTCTTCGACGGATCGCTCTATCCCGATCTGGACGCCGCCACGCTGGAAATGATAGACGACGCCACCCTGGTGGTGCTCAACAAGCGCGACCTGATGGTGGGCGAAGTTCCGTCCGGTATCCATGGCCGTCCGGTCCTGGCCCTGTCGGCCAAGGGGGGCGAGGGCGTGGATGATCTGGTTGCCGCCCTGGCCCAGGTGGTGGAGAGCCGCTTCGCCGTGGGCTCGGCCCCGGTGTTGACCCGCGAGCGTCACCGTGTGGCGGTGGCCGAGGCGGTGTCGGCCTTGTCGCGCTTCGATCCCGCCTTGGGGGTGGAGATGGCCGCCGAGGACCTTCGTCTCGCGGCCCGTTCGCTGGGACGGATCACCGGGCGGGTGGATGTGGACGAGATTTTGGACGTGATCTTCCACGAGTTCTGCATCGGGAAGTGAGTCCCCCTAGATATGGTGTGTTTCACGTGAAACAAACAAGTTCTTGCGATGTGGTGGTGATCGGGGCGGGCCATGCCGGGTGCGAGGCGGCGGGCGCCGCCGCGCGCTTCGGGGCACGCACCGTGCTGCTCACCCAGCGTCTGGCGACCATCGGCGAGATGAGCTGCAACCCGGCCATCGGCGGTCTGGCCAAGGGCCAGCTGGTACGCGAGATCGATGCAATGGACGGGCTGATGGGCCGCGCCATCGACCGCGCCGGCATCCAGTTCCGCATCCTCAACCGCAGCAAGGGACCGGCGGTGCAGGGGCCGCGCGCCCAGGCCGACCGCAAGCTCTATCGCCTGGCCATGCGCGCTCTGCTCGACGAGACGGCGAACCTGACCCTGCGGGAAGGCTCGGCCGAGGACCTGATCATCGAGGATGGCCGGGTACGGGGCGTGGTGCTGGCCGACGGCACGACGCTTTCCTGCGGCGCGGTGGTGATCACCACCGGCACCTTCCTGCGTGGCCTGATCCATCTGGGGGAGAAGACCTGGCCGGCGGGAAGGGTGGGCGACGCCCCGTCGCTGGGCCTGTCCCTGGCGCTGGAGCGGGCGGGTCTGCCGCTGGGCCGGCTGAAGACCGGCACGCCGGCCCGGCTCGACGGGCGGACCATCGATTGGGACTCGCTCGACCGTCAGGAGGGGGACGACCCGCCGGTGCCGTTCTCGTACCTGACGGAGCGCATCACCACGCCGCAGGTGGCCTGCGGCATCACCGCCACCACGCCCGCAACCCACGCCATCATCCGCGCCAACCTCGGGCGGGCGCCCATGTATTCCGGCCAGATCCAGAGCACCGGTCCGCGCTATTGCCCCAGCATCGAGGACAAGGTGGTGCGCTTCGCCGACCGCGAGCGCCATCAGATCTTCCTGGAGCCCGAGGGTCTCGACGACGACACCGTCTATCCCAACGGCATCTCCACCTCGCTGCCCGAGGATGTGCAACTGGCCATGATCGCCACCATCCCCGGCCTGGAACGGTGCCGGGTGATTCGCCCCGGCTATGCCATCGAATACGATTTCGTCGATCCCCGGGCGCTGCATCGCTCGCTGGAGACCCGCGCCGTGGCCGGGCTGTTCCTGGCCGGCCAGATCAACGGCACCACCGGCTACGAGGAGGCGGGGGGCCAGGGCCTGCTGGCCGGGCTCAACGCGGCACGCCAGTTGGGCGGGTCGGCGCCGCTGGTTCTCGACCGGGCCGACGCCTATCTGGGGGTGATGGTCGACGATCTGGTCAGCCTGGGCACCAGCGAGCCCTATCGCATGTTCACCTCGCGGGCCGAGTACCGGCTGCTGCTCAGGGCCGACAATGCCGATCTCCGCCTGACCCCCAGGGGGCGCGAGGCGGGGTGCGTCGGGTCGGAGCGCTGGGCCGCCTTCATGGTCAAGTCGGCGGGGCTGGAGCGGGGGCGGCAGATGCTGCACACCCTGAAGGGTTCCCCCGACATGCTGCGCCGGCACGGGCTGGAGATCAACCGGGATGGGGTGGTGCGCTCGGCCTGGGACCTGCTGGCCTATCCCGATCTCCATCTGGCCCGGCTCGCCCAGGTGTGGCCCGAGCTGGGCGAGCTGTCGGGAGCGGTGGCGGAGCAGCTGGAGATCGAGGGCAAGTATGCCGGCTATCTCGACCGCCAGGAGGCCGACATCCGCGCCTATCGCCGCGAGGAGGGTCTGGTCCTGCCGGCCGATCTGGATTACGACGCCATCGGCTCGCTGTCCAACGAGGTGCGCCAGAAGTTCAAGGCAGCCCGGCCCGCCACCCTGGCGGCGGCTTCCCGCATTCCCGGCATCACCCCGGCGGCGGTGACGGCATTGCTGGGATTTGTGAAAAGGGCCTCCTAGATTTTGTGTTTCACGTGAAACAAACCACAGGATGGAGACTCGCTTGATGAGTCCCGAAACGTTCATGACAAAATCTGGTGTTTCACGTGAAACACTCGACCGTCTGCGCCTCTATGCCGACCTGCTGGTCAAGTGGCAGGCCCGCATCAATCTGGTGGGCCCCGACACGCTGCCCGATTTGTGGTCGCGGCATTTCCTCGATTCCGCGCAGCTGTTCCCCCTGATCCGGCCCGAGGCCGGGCGCCTGGTGGATTTGGGCAGCGGCGCCGGCTTTCCCGGACTGGTGCTGGCGGTGATGGGGGCGCCCGACGTGCATCTGGTGGAAAGCGATGCCCGCAAATGCGCCTTCCTGCGCGAGGTGGCCCGGGTCACCGAAACGCCGGTCACCGTGGTCAACAGGCGCATCGAGCAGGTGCCGTCGCTTTCCGCCGACGTGGTGACGGCCCGCGCCCTGGCGCCGCTGGACCGCCTGCTGGGTTGGGCCTTTCCCCATCTCGCCCCGGGGGGAGAATGTCTCTTCCTGAAGGGTAGGGGGGCGGAAGACGAATTGACCGCAAGTGCGAAAGAATGGAATATCACGGCGAGCCGGGTGCCTTCGCTCACCGATCCCGGCGGTCTTGTCCTTCATCTGCGTGAGGTATCCCGTGGCCGAGCCCAGCCGTAGCAGCGCCCGCGTCATCGCCGTCGCCAACCAGAAGGGCGGCGTGGGCAAGACCACCACCGCCATCAATCTGGCCACCGCCATGGCGGCGACCAAAAAGACGGTGCTGATCATCGATCTCGACCCCCAGGGCAATGCCAGCACCGGGCTGGGCATCGACCGTTCGGCCCGCGACGTCAATTCCTATCATGTGCTGATCGGCGAGGCGGCCCTGGCCGATGCGGTGATCGAAACCTCCATCCCGGGGCTCTCCCTGGTGCCGTCGGGCGTCGACCTGTCGGGCGCCGAGATCGAGCTGGTGGAGTTCGAGCGCCGCGAGAACCGGCTGAAGGAATCCCTGGCCGGGTCGCTTTCCGCCTATGACTACGTGCTGATCGACTGCCCGCCGTCGCTCAATCTCCTGACGCTGAACGCCCTGGTGGCGGCCGATGCGGTGATGGTGCCGCTGCAATGCGAGTTCTTCGCGCTGGAAGGCGTCAGCCATCTGATCAAGACCATCGAGCGGGTGCGCCAGGCCTTCAATCCCGGCCTGGAACTGCAGGGCATCATCCTCACCATGTTCGACAAGCGCAACAACCTGTCGGATCAGGTGGCCGCCGACGTGCGCGAGTATTTCGGCGACAAGGTCTACAAGACGGTGATTCCGCGCAACGTCCGGGTGTCCGAGGCTCCCAGCCACGGCAAGCCGGTATTGCTCTACGACATGAAGTGCACGGGGGCCGAGGCCTATATCAATCTGGCTTCGGAAGTGCTCAAACGCGAACGGCAATTGAGGGCCTAATTCCGACGGGCCGGGGGCGAGGAGGCAAGCGCGAATGCGCGCCGCGGCTTATGCCGCGAGAGCCTAGCGAAGCGCCCGGCGACTGAGGGCAAACCAAGAGGTTTAAATTGGCTGACGAAAAGAAGAAGGGCCTGGGGCGCGGCCTGTCCGCCCTGTTGGGCGATCACGCCGCCTCGGCCATCCAGGCGGTGACCAGCGCCGCCGCCGCCGGGCCGGAAGGCCAGGCGGCCATCAAGGGCCTCCGGACCATGCCGCTGGAGCATCTCCAGCCGGGCAAGTTCCAGCCGCGCCGCACCTTCGACGAGGACCGCATCGCCGATCTGGTGGAATCGGTGCGGGAAAAGGGCATCCTGCAGCCGCTGCTGGTGCGCCCGCTGCCGGGCAATCCGGCCCGCTTCGAGATCATCGCCGGCGAACGGCGCTGGCGGGCGGCGCAAGGGGCCAAGCTGCACGAGGTTCCGGTCATCGTCCGCGAACTCTCGGACCGCGAGGCCCTGGAGGTCGCGCTGGTCGAGAACCTGCAGCGCCAGGACCTGTCGCCGCTGGAGGAGGCCGACGGCTATCGCCGCCTGATGGACGAGTTCTCCCACACCCAGGAGGAACTGGCCAAGGCGGTGGGCAAGTCGCGCTCGCACGTGGCCAACATGATCCGCCTGCTGGCGCTTCCCGATCCGGTCAAGACCATGCTGGAAAAGGGCGAACTGACGGCGGGGCACGCCCGCGCCCTGCTGACCGCGGCCGATCCGCTGCGGCTGGCCCGGGACGTGGTGGCCCGGGCGCTGAACGTGCGGCAGACGGAGAAGCTGGTCAACGACGAGGGCAAGGCCAAGCCGACCAATGGCGGCCGCCCGGCCGGCGCGGCCAAGGACCCCGACATCGCGGCGCTGGAACGCGACCTCACCGCCCAGCTGGGGTGCAAGGTGGCGATCCGCTCGCTGGGCAAGGGTGGCGAACTGACCGTCTCCTACGGGTCGCTGGAACAGCTGGACGACATCCTGGCCCGCCTGTCGCGCAATCCCGACCGGTCGGTCGAGGATCTGGACACGGTGTAGGCCAAATCTCGACGAGCCCCTGCTTGCCGAGATTTGGCCAGGCCCAAGGGGCCGCGCGGCTTATGCCGCGGAAGCCAAGCGGGCTATCAGCCCGCGCCCGGCGCTCGAGGGGCTGAAGGACTCCTTGATCTCCCCTCTATGAAGACGCCGCCCGCCTTTGTAGTATAGGTGGGCGGCACGGAAGAATCCGGGGGAGACGAGGGATGGCGAACACCGAAGAGAACGCATCGCTTGACGCGTTGCTGGCCAATCTGCCCGACGACGTCGTCGAATCCTTCACCGCCGAGCAGCGGGCCGCCCTGTGGAATGCCGCCAAGCCCATCAGCTGGCGCAAGCATCCCATCAACATCCGCATCACCTTCCCGTTCTTCGGCGGGCGCCATTTCGTCACCATCGTCGGCGGCTTCGAGCGCCGGTCCATGGACCGGATCAACCGCGACCGCCACATGCACCCGCTGCGCACCGCCGGCAATGTGCTGTTCATGCTGGGGGTGGGTGGGGCCTTCTATCTGGCCGCCGTCATCGGCATCTTCACATTCTCCAACCTGATCGAGTTCTGAATGGCCGTCTGTCCCTGCGGATCGGGTGCGGCTTTCGCCGAATGCTGCGAGCCCTTCATTCTGGGCAGGGTCCTGCCGCCCACCGCCGAGGCGCTGATGCGCTCGCGCTACAGCGCCTATACGGTGAAGGCCATCGATTACATCTGCGACGGGCGCGCTCCCGAGGAGCGGCACAACGTCAATCGCCCGATGATCGAGAAATGGGCCAATTCCGCCAAATGGCTGGGGCTGGACATCCACTCCGTCGAAGGGGGCGGGGGCGGCGATTCCACCGGTGTGATCGAATTCAGCGTACGCTTCACCATGGAGGGCCGTACCCAGACCTACAGGGAGATTTCCGCCTTCCGGCGGGAGGACGGCCGCTGGTACTACGTCAACGGCCGCATGGTGGCTCCACCCGGCGTGTCCGAGCCGGCGCGGGCCGCCGTCAGGGCCGGCCGCAACGATCCTTGTCCCTGCGGTTCGGGGCGCAAGTACAAGAAGTGTTGCGCCCCGGCCTGACGCCAGCCATTCTTCCGGCCATTCCCGCCCTATTCATCCGATCGAGTGAAGCATGACCTCCTGTCCCTGCGGCTCCGGCCAGTCCTACGATTCCTGCTGCGAACCCTTCATCCTGGGCAAGGCCCTGCCGCCGACGCCCGAGGCGCTGATGCGCTCGCGCTATGCCGCCTTCACGGTGGCGGCCATCGACTACCTGCACGATACCCTGGCCCCCGACGAGCGCGGCGATTTCCACCGCGGCGACACCGAGAAGTGGGCCAGGTCGTCCCAGTGGCTGGGCCTGACCATTCACGGCACCAGCGGCGGTGGGGACGGAGACGACGAGGGAACGGTGGATTTCACCGCCCGTTTCCGCATGGACGGCAAGAACGAGGCCCATCGCGAGCTCTCCACCTTCCGCCGCGAGGACGGCCGCTGGTATTACGTCTCGGGCCGCATCGGCGGCGCGCCGGTGGAGCAGCGCCGCGTCGCGGTCAAGGCCGGCCGCAACGATCCCTGCCCCTGCGGATCGGGCAAGAAGTTCAAGAAGTGCTGCGGCGCTTGATTCTGCCCTACTTCAGGCAGAACGGCTCCGACGCGATGAAGGCGGTCCAGTTCCACCAGGTCCGCCTGGGCGGCGGCGGATAGGGCCAGACCCTGGCGGCGGTCCAGCCGTTCTCGCCCAGAACCAGCAGGGCCGCCGCCTTGGCCGGCAGGCCGAGCGTGTTGCCGTCGGTGCATGACAGCGCCGCGACCCGGTAGCCCGCCCGGGCGGCTTCGTCCAGGGCGGCCCGATCCGACGAATACCAGGCCCGGATGTCCAGCAGGGGCCGGCGCTCGGGGGCGAAGCGCAGCAGCGAGCTGAGCGCGTCGCGCACCGAATTGTTGTCGCCCGGCAGCAACAGGGCCAGCCGGTCGGTGGGCCTGATCTCGGCCCCGATCCGGTCGGCCAGGCCATGGAGCAGAGGCTGCGGCATGTCGCGGTCGAAGCGCAGCAGCGGCGCCGTGACCAGGGGGGCGGCCAGCATCACCGCCAGGGCGGCCCGGCCGGCGCGCCGCTCCACGGAATCGGACACCCCGAAGCGCGTCCACAGGTCGCGGGCGGCCAGGGCCAGGGCCAGGACCAGCATCATGGATTGATGGGTGTTGTAGCGGAAGAACGAGTGCTCGCCCTTGAAGTGGCCGACGAAGGTCAGCATCAGGAAGCCATTGTAGAACAGGGCGGCCGCCAGGGTGATCCCCAGGGCGCGGCGGCTCCGCACGCCCAGCCAGCCGGGCCGCCGGACGAGAAGAAGCGCCGCCAGTCCCAGGAACACGAAATAGGGGGCGTGGCGGAGGATGACCCGGCCCACGTCGCGGAAAATCTCGGGCAGCAGATGCCATTGCCATTGGGACAGGGGCATGGCGCGCAGCTCGCCGGCGGGAAAGGCGCTGCCCACGTACAGCCGCCAGCCCAGATACAGGGCGATGGCGGGCAGGGCGGCCCCGCCCAGGGTGACGGCGGCGCGCCGCCACCCGATGCGGCGATCCAGGGCGCCGACCAGCACGATGGCGCCCAGATGGGCGGTGAACAGCCCGATTCCCTGCTGCTTGATGAGAATCAGGGTGATCTGGGCCAGGATCAGGGGCAGCAGATCGGGGCGGCGGCCCTCGGCCAGATCGTCCATGACGGAAAGGGCCAGCCACACCGAGAACAGCAGCGTGATGGCCAGGGGCGCCTCGCCATAGCCGGCCAGGCTGACCCGGGGAACGAAGCCGGGATTGAGGGCGGTGGCCAGACCCAGGCCGAGGGCGGCGAGCGCCAGGCCGGGACGTCTGCCGTCCGCCAGGGCGGTGGCGAACAGCAGGCCAGCGGCCAGATGCAGGAAGACGGTGACCAGGGACGGCGAGTTGGGGGCGTAGACGTTGCCGGCCAGCGAGCCGAGAAAGGACAGCAGGTGGAAATTGTAGGGCGCCACCGGCACGTCGGTATAGACGGGCGGCCCGTCCTGGGTGGGGAAATGCCCCCAATCGAAGATATAGGCGGTGTTGGGCAACATCACCGCCAGGTTGTCCGATTGCGAGGGCAGGATGTCGGCCATCACCCACAGCAGGGGGGCGGCGACCAGGGCCATGCGCCCGGCCTCGGCCAGATCGGCCTTGCCGCCCTTTCCCCGCAGGGCCGTCACCAAGCCCGCCAGCGAAACCAGCAGGAAGGCGGTGGCGGGCAGACGCAACGAGGCGGCGGTGACGATCCCCCACAGGGTCATCAGGACGGCATAGGCCCCCCAGCCGGCGATGAACTGCACCGCCACGCCGTGACGGTCGCGCACCATGGCCTTGCCGGCCAGGACGAGGACGATGACGGCGAACAGGACCTGGGCGAAGCCGGTCAGGTTGCCGAAATCCGGTATCAGCCGCCAATGATCCATCAGGCACTCCGGTAAGGAAAGACAGTCACGGTTTCCGACGCCCTTTTTGGCGGGTCCGGTGGAAATGGGCAAAGGGATTTGTGCCCCGGACCCTGGTCCGCGGAGATCAACTGTGCTTCACTGGCACCGATCGAGGGAGGCGCGCATGCAGTTCCATCTGGATGGATTTCATCCCGGCGACCCCCGCTTCGCCGATCCCCAGGATAGGGTGGTGCCGCCGCCCATCAAGCGTCCCCTGCCCGCCGAGGTGGACGTGATGATCGTCGGCTGCGGCCCGGCCGGGCTCAATCTGGCGGCCCTGCTGTCCAAGTTCGCCGGAATCAGGACCTGTATCGCCGATCTGAAGGACGACCGGCTGCTGGTGGGCCAGGCCGACGGCATGGCGTGCCGGACGCTGGAGATGTTCCAGGCCTACGGCTTCGCCGACCAGGTCATCCAGGAAGCCTACGGCGTCAACGAGGTCACCTTCTGGAAGCCCGATCCCGACGCCCCCCACGAGATCATGCGCAGCGACCGCATCCAGGACGTGGAGGACGACCTGTCGGAAATGCCGCACGTGATCATCAATCAGGCGCGCATCCACGACATGTTCCTCGACGTCATGCGTCAGAGTCCGGCCCGAATCGAGCCTTTCTACTCGCGCCGGCTGATCGGGCTGGAGGTGGACCGGAGCGCGGCCGACTACCCGGTGACCCTGACCTTCGAGCGGGCGGTGACCCATTCCCAGACCTCCAAGACCCTGGAAACGGTCAGGGCCCGTTATGTGGTGGGCTGCGACGGGGCGCGCAGCACGGTGCGCCAGGCCATCGGCCGCGAACTGGTGGGCGACGCGCTCAATCAGGCCTGGGGCGTGATGGACGTGCTGGCGGTGACCGACTTTCCCGATATCCGGCTGAAGGCGGTGATTCATTCCGGCAACGAAGGCAACATGCTGGTGATCCCCCGGGAAGGCGGGTACATGGTGCGGCTCTATATCGAGCTGGACAAGCTGAAGGAAAACCAGCGGATTTCCCGCGACAGCGTCACCTCGGACTATCTGGTCGCCGCCGCTAGGCGCATCATGCGGCCCTATGCCATCGACGTGAAGGAAGTGGCCTGGTGGAGCGTCTACGAGATCGGCCAGCGTCTGACCACCGCCTTCGACGATGCCGAGCCCGGCCGGGCGCCCCGCGTGTTCCTGGCCGGCGACGCCTGCCATACCCACAGCCCCAAGGCGGGCCAGGGTCTCAACACCTCGGTCAACGATACCTGGAACCTGGGTTGGAAACTGGCTCACGTGCTCGACGGGCGGGCCGATGCCCAATTGCTGCTCACCTATTCGGCCGAGCGCCAGGACATCGCCGGACAGCTCATCGACTTCGACCGCGAACTGGCCCGGATGTTCAGCGCCAAGCCGAAATCGGCGGATAATCCCGATGGCGTCGATCCGGCGGAGTTTCAGCGCTACTTCACCCAATTCGGTCGTTTCACAGCCGGAACGGCGACCCATTACAAGCCTTCCGTCCTGGTGGGCGACGGCGCGCACCAGCATCTGGCCAGGGGCCAGGTGCTCGGCATGCGCTTTCACTCCGCCCCGGTCATCCGGCTGGCCGACGCCAAGCCCATGCAATTGGGCCATTGTATCGAAGCCGACGGCCGCTGGCGGGTCTTCGCCTTCGCCGGAAGGGCAGCGCCCATGGAATCCGATTGCGGCATCCGCGCCCTGTGCGAATTCCTGGACGGCGATCCCGGCTCGCCGCTGCGCCGCCATACGCCTCCGGGCGGCGACGTGGAATCCATCATCGACCTGCGGGCGGTGTTTCAGACGCCCCACCGCGACATGCGGCTCGAAACCCTCCATCCCCTGCTGGTTCCGGCCAAGGGGCGATACGGTTTGAAGGATTACGAGAAGGTGTTCTGCCCCGATTTCAAGAGCGGCCGGCACATCTACGACATGCGGGGAATCGACCGGGACAAGGGCTGTCTGATCGTCGTCAGGCCGGACCAGTACGTGGCCGAAATCCTGCCGCTCGACGATTACCGGGGTCTGGCGCGGTTTTTCGCCGGCGTTCTGCGGGTCTGCTAGCTGCCCACATACACGAAGGGCGCCCAGAAGAACGGATGGGCCGGCACGAAGGGCCGCGACCCCGGAGCCGTCTGGCTGCGCAGGGCGTGGCGCGCCGTTTCCAGCGCCGCCAGGGGCCGGTCGCCCTCGGCGATGCGGCGGAAGGTGGTGGTGATCAGGTCGTGGGCCGAGGTGCTTTCCACGCTCCAGTGACTGACCACCAGGCCGTGGGCTCCGGCGAACATGAACGCCCGGGTCAATCCGGCGAAGCCTTCGCCGGTTCCGGCCCGGCCGGGCTCGCCGGCGGTGTTGCAGGCGGACAGCACCACCAGATCGCTGTCCAGCTTCAGCTCCTCGATCACCTCGCGCATGGTGAGCAGACCGTCCTCGCCGTTGAGCTCGCCCACCATGGTGAGCGCCAGGGCCGGCTGGGGGTGGGCGGTGGCGGCGTCATCGCCGCCCAGGGCCAGGAACTCGCCGGACAGCAGGCCGTGGGTGGCGAAGTGCAGGTAGCGGGTCTTGTCCAGCCGGGTGCGCTTGACCGCGTGTTCACTGGCTTCGGCGCGCAGGTACAGGCGGGCGTCGCCGCCCAGGGCCTGGGCGATGGCGCGGGCTTCGGCGGCGGTCTCGGGCAGGCGCGGCAGCGCGGTGGAACCCCCGGCAGGGGCGAAAACCGGATCGGCGAAGGATACCAGGCCCGAGGCATTGCCCGGGCTGCGGGCGTAAAGCCGTTCCGAGGCCAGGGCGGCCAGGCTGGGCAGATAGGCGAAGCGGTAGCGGTTGGCCAGCCAGGGAATGGTGGCGTATTCCGCCAGGAAAGGGCCGGCGGCGCGGGCGGCCTGGAACGCCTTGTTCTCCGCCTCGCCCCACTGGGTCACCAGCAATTCGAAGGGAAGGGTCTGCAGCGAATGGTCGGTGACCACGAAGACCTGCGACGTCCCAGCCAGGAGCGCCTCCACCGGCGCCACCAGCGTCCGGTACAAGGTGTGGGACAGGGCCGGGTCGAAGGCGGCGAAGGCCTCCCTGGTTCCCTCGGACGCGGTCTCGATGGCGGATCGGAGGGCCAGGACCGAGGCGTCCACCTCCTTTCGCCCCAGCGGGGCCGCCACCATGCGGAAGGAGTCGCGGGTGACGGCGAACACCAGGGTGACGTCGGCCAAGGTGGCGGTGGAAATCAGGGCCTCGCCGGGCCGCAGCAGCCGCTGCTGCAGGTCGTCGACGGTGACCGGGCGGGGCTGGACCAGTTCCATGAAACGGGGAAAATCCCGCCACATGTGGTCCTCGGCCGCCTTGGCCTCCGCCCCGGCCGCCTGCAGCTCGGCGGCGGCGGCTTGGGGAATGTCGGCCTCGCCGCCGTCCAGTCCGGCCAGCGCATTGCTTTCGCGCAAATGCGCCAGATGCTGCCGGGCCTGTTCCAGGCGCTCTTTCCCGTCCAGGAAACGCGGGTCGGAGGAAAAGCGCCGCACATCGGCCTGACGCATCAGGTCGGTGAAGATACGGCTCTGCGCCTGGCTGGAAACGGCCAGGGCCTCGCGGTCATGGCCGCCCGACGGATTGGCGGCGTGGAGGCTGGCCAGCACGCCCAGCAAATCCGTGTAAAGCCCCGAGAACCGGTCGGTCAGGCCTTGGCGTGAACCCTCGTCCAGCGAGCGGGCGCCGGAAAAGATCCGTTCCAGCCGGGTGATGGCGCCGCGGAAATAGGGCAGGGATTTGTCAGGCTGATTGCGGCGCTGGAAATACAGCGCCGCCCGCCGGTCGGCATTGGCTGCCTGCAGATCCGAGCCGGAGGAATGGGCGGCGGCGGCGGCGCGCCCGTGCAGCACCGCCGCCGTCTCGAACTGCCGCTGCTGCTCGCGCAGATCGGCGAGATCCTGGGCGATGGTGGCGAAATAGTCGCTGTTGGAGCCGAACACCTTCTCGGCATCGGCCAGGGCGGTGGAAAGCAGGGGCTCGGCATCGTCCTTGCGTTCCAAGCGCAGGGCCAGGGCTCCGGCCTGAGCCCGGGTCACGATGGTCAGCATTCCCTGAGCACCGAATTGCTGCTCGCGCGCCGCCAGGGAGCGGCGGGCCAGTTCATAGGCCTCCGTGATCCTGCCTTCTTCCGACAGCACCCTGGCCAGCATGGCGGCGGCCCCCGCCCGGGGTCCGTCCAGTGCCGGATCCGTGCCGGCGGCGGCCAGAACCTGCTCGATCATGGCCGTTGCGCCCTTGCGGTCGCCCACCATTCGCGACAGATCGGCCAGCTGCAGCCTGGCGCGCAGCCCGTGGCGGGTGGCGCCTTCCTCGTCGCCGGTCAACGGCACCCGGCCCAGAATCTCCCGCGCTTCGGCGATCCGTCCCATGCGGCGCAGCAAGGTGCCGTCGTCGGCGCGGATTCGCATCACCGGTCCGGCGCTGTCGCCCAAACGGGCCGCCAGGGAATCGCCGGCCCGGCGCAACAGCGCCTCGGCTTCCACGGCGCGGCCCCGCGCCGCCAGGGCGCTGGCCATGACGGACAGGGCGACGGGTCCGGCCCGGCGCTCCATGGGCGAATTGGGCGGCAGGGATTCCTGAACCTGCCGGGCGATGTCGAAGGCGCGTTCGAATTCGCCCTGGGCGATGGCCTGCCGGGCCTCCTGCAAGGCGTCCTTCGGCCTCGGCTGGGCATTGGCCGTGGCCGAGGCCAGCAGCAAAAGGGCGCCCAGCGCCAGGGCCGCGCGCCCCGGAAGGCGCCGCAATGTCCAGGAACAATCGGTTGAGCCCTCGGGACCGATGATCCTGGCCATCCCACGCCCATCCTTCAGTATCGCCGATCTCGGCGAAGTGTCCGATCTCTCCGAATTCTTGTCGAGGGGAAAAGGCAGCCGGAACGGCCTATTCATTCCGACTTTCGGCAGGGAGTGATTCAGTCTACTTTTGTATGGATCGAGGGTGGGAGATGCGGGATGAAGACCTTGAAGTCCGCCACTCTGTCCGGTGACCTCTGGGGCGGTACGGCGGCCATGCTGGTGGCCCTGCCCTCGGCCATCGCCTTCGGCGTCACCATCTTCTCGGCCCTGGGCAGCCAGTACGGGGCCCAGGGCGCCGTCGCCGGCATCCTGGGGACCGTGGCGCTGGGCCTGCTGGCGCCGCTGTTCGGCGGCACCAACCGGCTGATCAGCGCGCCTTGCGCCCCGGCGGCGGCGGTGCTGTCGGCCTTCGCCATCGATCACGTGGCGCGCGGCGGCAGTCCCGAGCTGGGCCTTCTGCTGCTGGCCCTGATGGGCCTGATGGCCGGCGGTCTGCAGCTGCTGATGGGCGTGCTCAAGCTCGGCCGGCTGATCAAGTACATGCCCTATCCGGTGGTCAGCGGCTATCTGTCGGGCGTCGGCCTGATCATCATCGGCAGCCAGCTGCCGCGCTTCCTCGGCACGCCCAAGGGCGTCAGGTTCGGCGAGGCGCTGATGTCGCCCTCCTTGTGGCGCTGGCAGGGCATGCTGGTGGGCGCCGCCACCATCGTGGTGATGCTGGCCGCGCCCAAGGTGACCAAGAAGGTTCCCGCCCCGGTGCTGGGCCTGCTGGCCGGCATTCTCACCTACCTCCTGCTCGGCCTGTTCGATCCCGCCCTGATGACGCTGGCCGGCAACGGCTTCGTGGTCGGCGCCCTGGGCGGCGAGGGCGGCAGCCTGGTGGACAGCTTCGCCGCCCGCTGGTCGGCCCTGGGACAGCTGGGGCTTTCCACCCTGCGCGATCTGCTGATTCCGGCGCTGACCCTGGCGGTGCTGTTGTCCATCGACACGCTCAAGACCTGCGTGGTTCTGGACGCCCTGACCCGCACCCGCCACGATTCCAACCGCGAGCTGATGGGCCAGGGCCTGGGCAACCTGGCCGCCGGGATGTCGGGCGGCGTTCCCGGCGCCGGCACCATGGGCGCCACCCTGGTCAACATGTCCAGCGGCGCCCAGACCAGACTGTCGGGGCTGGTCGAAGGCGTTTCCGCCCTGATCGCCTTCGTCCTGCTGGCCAATCTGATCTCGTGGGTGCCGGTGGCGTCGCTGTCGGGCATCCTGCTGGTCATCGGCGTGCGCATGATCGACCGGCACAGCCTGAATTTCCTCAAATCCCGCGACACCATCATGGATTTCGTGGTGATCGCCGCGGTGGTGGCCTGCGCCCTGTCCATCAGCCTGATCGTCGCCTCCGGTGTCGGGGTGGTGCTGGCCATCGTCCTGTTCATCCGCGAGCAGGTGCACGGCTCGGTGGTCCGCCGCATCGCCTCGGGCGACCAGTCCTTCTCCAAGCGGGTCCGCACCCAGGACGAGATGGACATCCTGGCCGAGCGGGGCGGCCAGACCGCCATCGCCGAACTGCAGGGCAGCCTGTTCTTCGGCACCACCAGCCAGCTGTTCCACGCCCTGGAGAACGACCTCAAGACCCGCAAATACCTGATCCTGGACATGCGCCGGGTTCAGTCGGTGGACATCACCGCCGCCCACATGCTCGACCAGATCAGGGACATCCTGGCCGAGCGCCAAGGCGTGCTGATCTTCAGCCAGATTCCCAAGCACCTGCCCAGCGGCAAGGACATGGAGAAGTACTTCGACCAGACCGGGGTGGTGCGATCGGGCCAGCCGGTGCGCATCTTCGGCGAGGCCGACCAGGCCATGGAATGGGTCGAGGACCGCATCATCGCCGAGGCGGACCTGGCCACCAACGAGGAAGCCCTGCTGGAACTGGCCGAGATCGAGCTGTTCAAGGCCCGGAAGAAGGAAACCCTGGACGAGCTGGAAAAGAGCATGGAGGTCCGGGTGATTCCCGCCGGCGAGAAGATCTTCTCCATCGGCGACCAGGGCGACGAGCTGTTCCTGATCCGCAAGGGCATCGTGCGCATCGTGCTGCCGCTGTCCGGCGGCCATGTCCGGCATATCGCCACCTTCGGCCGCGGCGCGTTCTTCGGCGAGATGGCCTTCCTCGACGGCGATTCCCGCTCGGCCGACGCCGTGGCCTTCACCCAGGCCCATCTCTACGTGCTGTCGCGCAAGGCCTTCGACCTTTTCGCCGAGCATCACAAGAAGGCGGGCATGAACCTGATGGAAAGCCTGGCCAGCATCCTGGCCAGCCGCCTGCGCTACACCAACGCCGAGCTGCGCGCGCTCGAGGGGTGAGGCGAGCCCCGAAACGCGAAAGGCCGCGGTTTCCCGCGGCCTTACTTCGTGGTCCGATTGGAGCGGGCGAAGGGATTCGAACCCTCGACCCCAACCTTGGCAAGGTTGTGCTCTACCCCTGAGCTACGCCCGCTCAATCCGGCGTTCCCGCTGCCGTTTCCAGCGGCGAGGCCCGGATAATACGAAAAGAATTGGCCGACGCAAGCACTTTTTCGCAGGCTTTTTTCCAGGCCCGCCAACCGCCGGGTTTGGACTTGCCAGAGCGGCGGCAACGGTCCATCTATTGCGGGTCGAACCCGCCACCTCGAGGGACCGAAACACCATGGACCTGATCTTCAATTCCGGAGCCCAGGGCGCCGCCCCGGCAGCGCCGGGCGAACTGATCAAGGACGCCACCACCGCCACCTTCGTGGCCGACGTCATCGAGATGTCCAAGAAGGTGCCGGTGATCGTCGATTTCTGGGCGACGTGGTGCGGCCCGTGCAAGACCCTGGGGCCCGCCCTGGAAAAGGTGGTGCGCGAGGCAAGGGGCGCGGTGCGCATGGTCAAGGTGGACGTGGACAAGAACCAGGACCTGGCGGCGCAGCTGCGCATCCAGTCGGTTCCCACCGTCTACGCCTTCAAGGGCGGCCGTCCGGTGGACGCCTTCACCGGCGCCCAGCCGGAAAGCCAGCTGAAGGAATTCGTCAAGCGCCTGATCGCCGGCAGCGGCGCGGGGCCGACCATCGACGACTACATCGCCGAGGCGAAGCAGGTGCTGGAGGAAGGCGATCCCCAGACGGCGGCCGGCATCTTCAACCAGATCTTGCAGGAGGCCCCCGACAACGCCTCGGCCATGGCCGGGCTGCTGCGTTGCCTGATGGCGGTGGGCCAGGGCGCCCAGGCCGAGTCCATGCTGGCCCGTCTCGCTCCCGAAATGGCCCGCCATCCCGAAATCGCCGCCGTGGCCACCGCGCTGGAGCTGGCCAAGAGCGCCGGCGGCGTGGGCGAGGCCGCCGAACTGCGCCGCCGGCTGGCCTCCGATGCCGACGACCATCAGGCCCGCTACGATCTGGCGCTGGCCTATTACGCCGCCGGCGAGGGCGAGGCGGCGGTGGACGAACTGCTGGAACTGTTCCGCCGCAACCGCGCCTGGAACGAGGACGCGGCGCGCAAGCAGCTGGTCAAGCTGTTCGAGGCCTTCGGCCCCACCCATCCGCTGACTGTCTCGGGGCGCAAGCGGCTGTCCACCCTGCTGTTCTCGTAAGGCAAGCATGCAGGCCGACCGTCCCTTGCGCATCGACGACCTGCCCCGCGACCTGCCGGTCTTCGCGGTGTCGGGGGCCATCCTGCTGCCCAAGGGCACCGCGCCGTTCATGGTGTTCGAGCCCCGCTACCTGGCCATGGTCGACGACGCGCTGGGCAAGGGACGGCTGTTCGGCCTGGTGCAGCCGCGCGACGACAAGGATTTGGGCGGCACGGTGCCCGGCCTCTACGATACCGGCTGCCTGGCGCGCATCACCGCCTTCGGCGAGACCGGGGATGGCCGCTACCTGATCACCGCCGCCGGCATCTGCCGCTTCCGGCTGGCCGGCGAGGTGGAGGGCCGCGCCGGCTATCGCCGGGTGCGGACCGACTACATTCCCTATGCCGCCGACCTGGACGGCAGCGACACCGGCCCGGTGGACCGGCGCGGGCTGCTTTCCATCGTGCGCGCCTATCTGGGGGGGCTTGGCATGTCGGCCGACATTGCCCAATTGGAAAAGGCCGACGACGCCGATCTCACCGTCCGTCTGGCCATGGCCTGCCCCTTCGCCCCCGTGGAGAAGCAGGCCCTGCTGGAAGCGGCCAGCCATGCCGAGCGCTGCCGCCTGATGACCACCTTGATCCAACGGGAGCTGCTGAACGAAAGCGGCGGCTCCTCGATCCATTAGGAGCGTTTCCCATGCCCGAGCGTGTTTCCGCCTTCGATACGAAGCTGCTGGACATCCTGGTGGCGCCCGGTACCCACGCGCCGCTCCGTTATGACGCCGCCGCCCAGGAACTGATCGACGACAAGGGTGGTCTGGCCTATCCCATCCGCGACGGGATTCCGATCATGCTGGTGGACGAAGCCCGCGCCATCGAGGGAGACGCGCGATGACCATGCCCGCCGAACGGCCCTGGCCGGAAGAGATCAAGGTGGACAAGGCGGCGCGCACCCTGAAGGTCGCCTTCTCCGACGGCAGGACCTTCGTGCTGCCGGCCGAACTGCTGCGGGTGGAAAGTCCCTCGGCCGAGGTTCAGGGCCATTCCCCCGACCAGAAGCAGCTGGTCTCCGGCCGCATGCATGTGGGTATCATCGGCGTCGAGCCGGTGGGCAATTACGCCGTCAAGCTGGTGTTCGACGACCTGCACGACAGCGGCATCTATTCGTGGGACTACCTCTACGCGCTGGGCGCCAACCAGGACGCCATCTGGGCCGATTACCTGGCCGAGCTGGAGGCGCTGGGCCTGTCGCGCGATCCGGCGCTTAGCAAGGTGCCGCCGCCCAAGGCCCATGGCTGCGGCGGGGGCGGCGGGTCCAAGTCGGGCGGTGGTTGCGGCTGCGGCTGACCCTCATGTCCAAGACCACGCGGGCCACCCAGGCTCTCGACAGGGCGGGAATCGCCTATGAGGTCCGCCTTTACGAGTATGACGGCAGCGCCGACAAGGTGGGCATGCAGGCGGCCGAGGCGCTGGGCGCCGATCCCGCCATGGTGCTGAAGACCCTGATGGTGCTGGCCGACGGCAAGCCCGCCTGCGTGGTGGTGCCCTCCGATCGCGAGGTCTCCATGAAGAAGCTGGCCGCCGCCCTGGGGGCCAAGTCGGCTCAGATGATGAAGCCGGCCGACGCCGAGCGCGCCACCGGCTACGTGGTGGGCGGCATCTCGCCCTTCGGCCAGAAGAAGGCGGCTCCCACCGTGATGGAGGAGGCCGCGCTGTCCCATTCCAAGGTGTTCATCAACGGCGGCGGTCGGGGCGTCCAGGTCCACCTGTCGCCCGCCGACGCGCTTCGGGCCCTGGGGGCCAAGGCGGCGGCGGTGGTGGCGTGACCGCCCCTTTCCGTTCCGCCTCCGCAATGAGCAGTCGGTGTTCGGCTACAGGATGAACTTGGCCAGATCGGCCTTCCTGGCCAGTTCACCCACCCGCTCGTGGACCATGGCGGCGGTGATGGCGATGCTGGTGCCGGGGGGCTGGTCGGGGGCGGTGAAGCTGATTTCCTCCAGCAGGCGCTCCATCACGGTCTGCAGGCGGCGCGCCCCGATGTTCTCGACCGTGGCGTTGATCTCGGCGGCCAGGTCGGCGATGGCCTCGACCGAGCCGGGCTCGAAGCTCAAATTCACCTCCTCGGTGGCGAGCAGGGCCTGATACTGCTTCAGCAGGCTGGCCTCGGGCTCGGTGAGGATGCGCATCAAATCGTCGCGCGACAGCGCCTTCAGCTCGACGCGGATGGGCAGGCGGCCCTGCAGCTCGGGCAAGAGGTCCGAGGGCTTGGCCAGATGGAAGGCGCCCGACGCGATGAACAGCACGTGGTCGGTCTTCACCGAGCCGTGCTTGGTGGCGACCGTGGTGCCCTCGATCAGGGGCAGCAGGTCGCGCTGCACGCCTTCTCGGCTGACGTCGCCGCCCACGTGATGCTCGGAGGAGCGGGCGCAGATCTTGTCGATCTCGTCGATGAAGACGATGCCGTGATTCTCCACCGACCAGATGGCGTCCTTCACCACCTTGTCGGGATCCAGCAGCTTGTCGGATTCCTCATTGGTCAGGGCGTCCAGCGCCTCCTTGACCGGCAGCTTGCGCGGCCGGGTGCGGCCGCCGCCGAACGCCTTGCCCAGCATGTCCGACAGGTTGATCATGCCCACCTGCGAGCCGGGCATGCCGGGCATGTCGAAGGCCGGCATGCCGCCCGTTCCGGAATCGGCCACCTGGATCTCCACCTCCTTGGAATCCAGGCTGCCTTCCCGCAGCATCTTGCGGAACTTCTGACGGGTGTCGGCTCCGGCGGTCTCGCCCACCAGGGAATCCAGCAGCCTTTCCTCGGCGGCGATTTCGGCCTTGGCGGTGACCTGCTTGCGCAGGCGTTCGCGGGTCATCAGGATGGCGACTTCCACCAGATCTCGGACGATCTGCTCCACGTCGCGGCCCACATAGCCCACCTCGGTGAACTTGGTCGCCTCCACTTTCAGGAAGGGGGCCTGGGCCAGGCGGGCGAGGCGCCTCGCGATCTCGGTCTTGCCCACCCCGGTGGGGCCGATCATCAGGATGTTCTTGGGCAGGACTTCTTCCCGCAGGCTCTCCGACAATTGCTGGCGGCGCCAGCGGTTCCTGAGCGCGATGGCCACGGCGCGCTTGGCGTCGTTCTGGCCGACGATGAACCGGTCCAGTTCCGAAACGATTTCGCGGGGGGAGAAGGCGGCGGCGCTCATCACAGGCTTTCCACGATCATGTTGCCATTGGTGTAGACGCAGATGCCGGCGGCGATGCTCATGGCCTTGCGCGCGATGGCCTCGGCGTCCATGCCGTCCACGTCGATCAGGGCGCGGGCGGCGGCCAGGGCGTAATTGCCGCCCGAGCCGATGCCGATGATGCCGTCCTCGGGCTCCAGCACGTCGCCCTGGCCGGTCAGCACCAGCGAGACGTCCTTGTCGGCCACCGCCATCATGGCCTCCAGGCGGCGGAGGTAGCGGTCGGTGCGCCAGTCCTTGGCCAGCTCGACGCAGGCCCGGGTCAGCTGGCCGGGATGCTTCTCCAGCTTGGCCTCCAGGCGCTCCAGCAGGGTGAAGGCGTCGGCGGTGGCGCCGGCGAAGCCCACCAGAATGCCGTCACCGCCCACCTTGCGCACCTTGCGGGCGTTGCCCTTGATCACCGTGGCGCCGAGACTGACCTGACCGTCGCCGGCGATGACCACGCGCCCCGATTTGCGCACGCAGAGAATGGTGGTGCCGTGCCAGGAAGGAAGGGATGTGTCGGACATGAGGCGGACCCGAAGGGGAGAGGGGCGGGCATCATAGCAAAGGCCCGCTCCTCTCCGAGTCCCTAAATTCAAGGCTTGGCCATATCCTTCTCGGTGGCCCGCTGAACGAAATGGGGGCCGGGGGGCAATCCCTGGTCCGGGGTGGAGAAGGCGGCGCGGTTGGCCTGACGGGCCAGACCGATGTAATCGGGCTTGGCCTTGGCGATGGCGGCCGCCACCACTTGGACGACCAGGCCGGCGATCCCGCCGCCGCCGCCCTGGTTGGTCTGGTACTGGGCGACCTGGCGGTGCTCCCAGATGGTGGCGCCCGTGGCGGTCTCCTTGAGCTTGTAGGAGATGTCCACCTCCACCGAGGTGTTGACCACCAGATATTTGGCCGTCCACTTCTCGATGGTGATGTAGAGCACGGAATCGGCGCCGAACAGCTGGCCCACATGGGCGGGGTCGGCGTCGTGGACCATTTCGGGATCGGGCAGGCCGTCGTCTTCCAGCACCCGGCGCACCAGATTGACCGGAAAGACGTAATAGCCGCGGTTGGCCAGGGGCCGGGCGATGGTGGTGGACAGGTATTCCCCCGCCATGGCGTCGACGCTCTTGTTGACCGGCGGCACCACCAGGATGGAATAGGGATTGGCGGCGGCGAAGGCCTCGTAGTTCTTGGGGCTCGGAACGGCGCAGGCGGACAGCCCGGCCATCAGGGCGATGGCGACCAGGATTCGGCGGATCATTTCTTCTTCTCCCTGGCCTGTTCGGCGGCCCGCAGGCGGGCGGCCTCGGCCTCGATCACCTTGGACTCGCCGGCCGCGTCCTTTTTCGGGCCTTCGGCGACGCGGATCATCACCTCCATGAAATAGGCGGATTCCGGCCAGGTGCGCTTTTCCCGCTTGAACAGGGCGACCGCCTTCTCCGGCGCGCCGGCCTGCATGTAGAGGTAGCCCAGCTCGGCGGTCAGGCCGGGGGCCAGCCTGGCCTTGCCCACTTCCATGGGCTTGAAGGCGTCCACCGCTTCCATGAGGGCCTTGCGGCGGGTATCGCGATCGTCCGACGAGGCGCGGGCCAGCACCTCGCCCAGCTCGGGCACGCTCGAATCCTCGTAGGCTACGGTGAGGCGCTCCAGCTCGCTGGTCAGCTTGTCGGAATTGGCGGAATCCTCGTAGAAGTCCAGCAGGGACTGGTCGTAGGTGCCCCAGACGAAGATGTCCTGCTGCGGGGCGCAGGCGGCCAGGCAGAGGGCGGCGGCCAGGGCGGCGTGGCGCAGGGGGCGCATCATTCCGCCGCTCCCGCCGGCACCGCCAGCTTGCGCAGGCCGCGACCGCTGACGAACACCTTTTCCGAATAGGCGCCGCCCTTGGGGCCGACCACCTTGACCATGTGGGTGCCGGGCTCCAGCAGCAGCGGCTGGCCGACGGGTCCCATGTCCAGGCCGTCGACGTAGAGCCGCGCCCCGGCGGCGGCTCCCGTCACCTCCAGGGAGGGGCGGTCATCGACGATCTCGACCCGCTCGGCCGGCGAGCAGGCGGCGGCCAGGGCGGCGACCGCCGCGATGGTGAGGATGCGCTTCATGATCAGCCCCCCTTGCGTTCGGCGATATAGAGCGACGCCGCCGGCTGGCCGGCCAGGGAGCCGGAAACCAGTTCGGCCACCGAGCCCTCGTCGGTATCGCTTTCACCGAACTGGGCGACCACCCTGATGGTGGCGACCTCGGCCGAGGGCAGCGAGATGTTGAAGCCGGACTGGCCGCTCTTCACCTTGTCGCCGGGACGCATGACGGTCAGCAGGTCGCCGATTTTCAGGCCCTGGCGGACGCCGCCGCTGATATAGAGGCGCGAGCCCTCGACCTTGAGGATGTCGGTGCGCCAGGGGCGTTCCTTCAGCTTGACCACCAGGGCGTTCATCACGTCGGAAACGGCGGCGCCGATGGCCTTGTCGTTGAGGCTGCCGTCGTAATCGGCCTGGGAGCCGAAGCCGAACACCTCGCCGGCTTCGGACGAACTGCTGCCCCGGCCCGAGGCGGAAAAGAAGACATGGCCGGTTCTGGGATCGGCCAGGCGGATCTCCACCTTGGCGTCCACCTTCTGCAGCTTGGTATTGCTGAGCAGGCCGCCGCGGGTCACGGTGGAGCGGCCGAATTCGGTCAGCGAGCCGAGGATCAGGGTGTCGACCCCGACGATGTCGGCCCCCGAACCGCCGCTCAGGGCCTGTTCCTTGACCAGCTTGTCCAGGTCGGGGCGCTCGAACACCAGGAAGGCGCCGGATTCCACCAGGCGAGACGCCAGCATGTCCGAAGTCTGCTTGCCCAGCGGGTCGCCGCTCTCGCTGCGCACGAAGGTGCGGCCGTAGCGGGTCTCGTTGCTGAAGCGGCCGATGGCGATCTTGCGCTTCAGGATCTTGGCCGTCTCGACGGGCTGGGCCGCCGTCGCCTGCTGGGCCTGGCGCTGGGTGGCGGGGGCGGCGGGCGCTTCCTTGGGCTCCGGCGGATAGTTGGGCGTGGCGCACGCCCCAAGCATTGCGATAGCCGAAACGGCCATCACCCTCAGTCCTGATCGCATTCCGATGCCCCCTCTGCGTTCGATCAACGAGCGAATGGCCGAAGCGTACAAAGGATACGGGTATCAGGCAATCGACGAAAGATGACTTTCGACGGCGCTCACCCATGGCGTGCGGACGCTCGCACTGGCAAGGAACGTCCATTCCTGATACACAACGGGACGGATTATGGAGGGCCCCATGCGCAAGGCTGCCATCACGCGCAACACCACCGAAACCAGCATCAAGGTCGCCGTCGATCTGGACGGCAGCGGCAAGTATGCCGTCAAGACCGGGGTCGGTTTCCTCGACCACATGCTGGAGCAGCTGTCCCGGCACTCGCTGATGGACCTCGAGGTGGAGGCCAAGGGCGACCTGCACATCGACGCCCACCACACCACCGAGGACGTGGGCATCAGCATCGGACAGGCGGTCAACCAGGCGCTGGGCGACCGCAAGGGCATCGCCCGCTACGGCTCGGCCTATGTCCCCATGGACGAGGCGTTGACCCGGGTGGCGCTCGACCTGTCGAACCGCCCCTACCTGATCTGGAAGGTGAAGTTCGGCCGCGACAAGCTGGGCACCATGGACACCGAGCTGTTCAAG
The DNA here is from genome assembly GCF_058402745.1 of Paramagnetospirillum sp. NCBI lineage: Bacteria > Pseudomonadati > Pseudomonadota > Alphaproteobacteria > Rhodospirillales > Magnetospirillaceae > Paramagnetospirillum > Paramagnetospirillum sp. Next base: position 328,654 of record NZ_JBZVFI010000018.1, on the reverse strand, counting down.
GAATGGTTCCAGGCCTTTGCAGGGGCGGCCGGCGCGACCCTGCATGTGGAATGCCTGTACGGCGACAACGACCACCATATCGTCGAAAGCTGCTTCAAGGCCCTGGCCCGCGCCTTGCGCGACGCCATGGAGATCGACCCGCGCAAGGCCGATTCCGTACCGTCCACCAAGGGGACGCTGGGGGGGTCTTTGTGAGCGGTACCGTCGCCATCATCGATTACGGCTCGGGCAACCTGCGCTCGGCCGCCAAGGCCTTCGAGCGGGTGGTGGCCGAGGCCAGCCTGGACCTCGCCGTGGCGGTCACCAACGACCCCAAGGTGGTGGAGGGCGCCTCGCGCATCGTGCTGCCCGGCGTCGGCGCCTTCGCCGATTGCCGCGCCGGCCTGATGGCGCTTCCCGGCATGGCCGAGACCCTGACCGAACGGGTTCTGGCGCGCGGCGTGCCGTTCTTCGGCATCTGCGTCGGCATGCAGCTGATGGCCAGCATCGGCCGCGAGCACGGCATGCATGCCGGTCTGGGCTGGATCGCCGGCGAGGTGGTGCCGCTGGGCGTCGAGGACCAGGGGCTCAAGGTGCCGCACATGGGCTGGAACCAGCTGGTGCCCGACGGGCTGTCCCATCCGCTGCTGGCCGGCCTCGACGCCGAGGCCCACGCCTATTTCGTCCATTCCTACAAGTTCGAGCCGGCCAATCCCGCCCATCGCCTCGCCCATGTGGAATATGGCGGGCCGGTCACCGCCGTGGTGGGGCGCGACAACATGGTCGGCACCCAGTTCCATCCCGAGAAGTCCCAGGTGACGGGGCTCAAGGTGATTTCCAACTTCCTGACGTGGACTCCCTAAGATGTTCCTGTTTCCCGCCATCGACCTCAAGGACGGCGCCTGCGTTCGGCTCAAATTGGGCCTGATGGAGGAATCCACGGTGTTCAACACCGATCCCGGCGCCCAGGCCCGCGACTTCGCCGCCGCCGGAGCCGAGTGGATCCATGTGGTCGACCTCAACGGCGCCTTCGCCGGCAAGCCGGTCAACGGCGCCGCGGTGGACAGCATCCTCAAGTCCGTTTCGGTTCCGGTCCAACTGGGTGGCGGCATCCGCGAGATGGCCACCATCGAGGATTGGCTGGCGCGCGGCATCCGCCGGGTGATCCTCGGCACCGTGGCCTTGAAGAACCCGTCCTTGGTCAAGGAGGCCTGCAAGCGCTTTCCCGGCCGGGTGGCGGTGGGCATCGACGCCAAGGGCGGCAAGGTGGCGGTGGAAGGCTGGGCCGAGACCTCGGACCTCACCGTGCTGGAACTGGCCCGCAAGTTCGAGGATTGCGGCGTCGCCGCCCTGATCTACACCGACATCGACCGCGACGGCGTGCTGGCCGGCCCCAACGTGGCGGCCACGGCGGCCCTGGCCGATGCCATCTCCATTCCGGTGATCGCCTCGGGCGGCGTGTCGTCGCTCGACGATCTGAAGGCGCTGAAGGCTTATCCCAAGCTGGAAGGCGTCATCTCGGGCCGCGCCATCTATGACGGGCGCATCGACGTGGCCCAGGCCATCGCGCTGCTGAAGGCCTAAGCCCATGCTCAAGATGCGCATCATTCCCTGCCTGGACGTCAAGGACGGCCGCGTGGTCAAGGGAGTCAACTTCGTCGACCTGATCGACGCCGGCGATCCGGTGGAGCAGGCCAAGCTCTACGACCGGGCCGGCGCCGACGAGCTGACCTTCCTCGACATCACCGCCAGCCACGAGAACCGCGACACCATCTACGACGTGGTGCGCCGCACCGCCGAGCAATGCTTCATGCCGCTGACCGTGGGGGGCGGCGTGCGGGTCAACGACGACATCCGCAAGCTGCTGCTGGCCGGGGCCGACAAGGTCTCCATCAACACGGCGGCCGTGCATCGCCCGGAATTCGTCCGCGAGGCGGCCGAGAAGTTCGGCAGCCAGTGTATCGTGGTGGCCATCGACGCCAAGCAGGTGGCCGAGAACAAGTTCGAGATCTTCACCCATGGCGGCCGCAACCCCACCGGCATCGACGCGGTGGAATGGGCCAGGCGCATGACCGAATACGGGGCGGGCGAGATCCTGCTCACCTCCATGGACCGCGACGGCACCAAGCAGGGCTTCAACATCCCGCTGACCCGTGCCGTGGCCGACGCCGTCACCGTGCCGGTGATCGCCTCGGGCGGCGTCGGCAATCTCGACCATCTGGTGGAAGGCATCCGCGACGGCCATGCCACCGCCGTATTGGCCGCCTCCATCTTCCATTTCGGCACCTACACCATCGCCCAGGCCAAGGCCCACATGCGCGCCGCCGGAATTCCCGTCCGCCCCTGAAGGCGTGACAGGCCGATATTCATCTGTTAGTACGACCGCAAGCGAACATGACGGTCTGGAAAAAATCCAAAGAGAGGGTGCGTTGGCGCAGGACAGCAAGATTCTCGAGGAATTGTACACGGTGATCGCCAGCCGCAAGGGCACCGATCCCGACAAGTCCTATACCGCCAAACTGTTCGCCCGCGGGCGCGGCAAGATCGCCCAGAAGTTCGGCGAGGAAGCGGTGGAGACCGTGGTCGCCGCCCTGTCGGAAGGCAAGGAGCAGCTGGTGGGCGAAAGCGCCGACACGCTCTATCACCTGCTGGTGCTGTGGGCCGATTGCGGCGTCGAGCCGGCCAAGGTGTGGGCCGAGCTGGCCCGGCGCACCGGCACCTCGGGCATCGACGAGAAGAAGTCGCGCGCCAAGAAGTGACGATGTCGGCAAGGGAGAGAGAGATGGCCTACGATTCCAACAACATCTTCGCCCGCATCCTGCGCGGGGAAATCCCCTGCAAGAAAGTGCACGAGGACGAGCACACCCTGGCCTTCCACGACATCAATCCCCAGGCCCCGGTCCACATTCTGGTGATCCCCAAGGGTGCCTACGTCTCCATGAATGATTTCGCCGCCAATGCCTCGGATTCCGAGATCGCCGGGCTGGTGCGCGCCGTGGGCAAGGTGGCCGAGATGGCCGGGGTGACCGCCGATGGCTGGCGCATGCTCAGCAATATCGGCGAGAACGGCCACCAGGAAGTGCCCCACCTGCACATCCACATCTTCGGCGGCCGCAAGCTCGGCCACATGCTGCCCAAGACCGGGGTGTAGGCTTCTCCCGACCGGATCACCCGATCCAGGAAACATGGATGAACGCGGATGCGGTGCGCCGCGCCGCTGGCGGTTGATTCGGGGGACCTAAAGCCGCTCGCCCTTCATCAGGCGCGGCAGATCGCCCACCAGACCCATGGCGTGGCGCATGAAGAAGCGCTTGGTGTGGCCCAGCTGGTGGACGCCGGCCAGGCCCAGGCGCCGCAGGTGCTTCAGCGGTTCGACGTGGTTGGAGAACAGGCGGTCCAGCCCGTCGGTGAGGCCCAGCATCAGCATGGTGTCGAAGCGCCGCCAGCGCTGATAGCGCTCCAGGACGTCGGGGCCGCCGGGATCGAGGCCGAGGCGGAGCGCGTCGGCGATCACTTCCGCCAGGGCGGCCACGTCGCGGATGCCCATGTTCATGCCCTGGCCGGCGATGGGATGCATGCCGTGGGCGGAATCGCCGATCAGGGCGAGGCGGTGGTCGATCATCCTCTCGGCGAATTGCAGGGTGAGGGGATGGTGGAAGCGCGGCCCTTCCACGGCGATGTCGCCGAGGAAGCCGCCGACCTTGGCGGCCAGTTCGGCGCGGAAGGCCTCGTCGTCCTGCCCGCAGATGGCGGCGGCGGTGTCGTTGGCCTCGGTCCACACGATGCCGCTGCGGTTGCCCGCCAAAGGCAGGATGGCGAAGGGGCCGGCGGGCAGGAAGCGTTCGTGGGCGATGCCGTGATGGGGCACGTCGTGAGCCATGATGCAGACGATGCCGCTTTCATGGTAGTCGCGCCGGGTCACCTTGATGCCCGCCTGGTTTCTCAGCAGGGAGCCGCGCCCGTCGGCGGCCACCGCCAGGGCGGCGTGGACGACCCGGCCATCCTCCAGTTCCGCCTCGACCCGGTGGGGCAGACGCTCCAGGCGCTTCAGCCGCGCCGGGGCCAGCAGCGCGACCGAGGGCGCGCGGACGAGCGCCGCCAGCATCTCGCGGCGAATGGCCGGATTGGGCACGATCCAGCCCAGGGGATCATCGCCGATGTCCCGGTGGTCGTAATGCAGATGGAGCGGCGAGCCATCGTCGGTGACGCGGATCTCCAGGATCTCGCCCGCCTCGGCCTTCATGCCGTCCCAGGCCCCGGCGGCGGCGATCACCTTGCGCGCCGTATAGGCGATGGCGATGGCCCGGGCGTCGGAACCGGGCCGGGCCAGGGCCTCGGGCGGGGCCGCCTCGACCACGGCGACGCGGATGCCGGCGCGACCCAGCACGGCGGCCAGCAGGGCGCCGACCGGCCCGCCGCCATTGATCAGGATATCGACCCGGAGGGGAGAGGAACTGCTCATGGAATTTGTTCTGCCACCCCCGGCCGGCGGGCGCAAGCGGGGCAATGGATTAGGCAATCGCCGAGGAAACAGGCAAACGGGGTGCAAAAGCGCCCAAGATTCGAGCGGGTCTTCGCCGGCTGCCCGTGCCAACACCTTGGCAAAACGGTATTTTCCATCAATTTCATATGAGGCGGCGATTTCGGCATGCCGCTTGAATGGGAAGGGGAAGCGGAACATTCGCAAGAAGGCTTGCGACCGATCAACCGTGATTCGTTTTTCCGGCCCGCCAGGTCATCGGCGGATTCCGCACCGGGACGACGGATCCCTGGAATTGCATGGGGACCCCAAGATGAAGCTGATCATGGCCATCATCAAGCCCTTCAAGCTCGACGAGGTTCGCGAGGCCCTGACGCCGCTGGGCGTCCAGGGCCTGACCGTGAGCGAGGTCAAGGGCTTCGGCCGCCAGAAGGGCCAAACCGAAATCTATCGCGGCGCCGAATACGTGGTGAACTTCCTGCCCAAGGTGAAGATCGAGGTCGCCGTCAACGACGATCTGGTGGACCGCGTGGTGGAAGCCATCCAGACCGCTGCCCGCACCGGCAAGATCGGTGACGGCAAGGTGTTCGTCACCGAGATCCAGCAGGCCTATCGCATCCGCACCGGCGAAAGCAACGCGGAAGCGCTTTGACATCTGCCCAGCGGTGCAAGCCCTCGAAGCCCGGAAGGCCCAATTCTTCCGGGCTTCTTGCTGTCCGGATCACATTACGGTAATGCGATCCGATGGACTCACATTTCAAGTGCAACACCGAGATCGATGGCTTTTCCGAGGAAAGCCTCAAGCGGAGTTCGATATCCGAGGCACTTTCGCGGGGTGAGGTTGTAGTCCATGGCCAGGTCGTCCAGATCGGCCTGGGAAACTGCCGCGAGATCTGTTTTTCGCGGCAGTCCCCGCCGCATTCGCCCGATGGCGTTCTCGACGCCGCCCTTCTGCCAGGGGCTATGGGGATCGCAGAAATAGGTTTTCATGCGAAGCCTTGTCTTCAGGCGGCGATGGGCCGCGAATTCAGAGCCGTTATCGAAGGTGATGGTGCGGCGCTGCTCGGCAGGAAATCGCCGCAGCATGGCGGTCAGGCTGTCGGCGATTGGCTCGGCGGCTTTGCTGAGGTGATGCCGGAGCAGAAGCAGGCGCGAGCTACGTTCGTGCGCCACCAGGACGGCTTGGCGATAGCGGGAGAACAGCATCAGATCGGCTTCCCAGTGGCCGGTCTGGCGCCGGTCGGCGACCTCGGCGGGACGCTCGGCTACCGGCACTCGCTGGGGAATGAAATGCACCGAGCTGCCGCCCTTGCGGCCACGCCAGCCACGCTGAAACTTGGCGCGCGGCAGCAGCCGGTGCAGATAGTCCTTGTGGCTGTTCACGCGCCAGTAGATGTAGCGGTAAATTGACTCGTGGCTGATCACCGGCCTACCTTGCTCAAGCTCGAGCCGCCCGGCGATCTGCTCCGGGGACCATCCCATCGCAAGGCCGTCCAAGGTCAGTTTCCTGAGCGCGCTCGAGCGCTCCAGTTTGTAAAGCTTGCGCCGCCGCCGGGCGCGGGCCTGGATCATCGCCCAATCCACCTTGTAGCCGACTTGGGCGCCACTGTTGCGCTCCAGCTCTCGGCTGATTGTTGACGCCGCCCGGCCCAAGGCCCGGGCAATGGCTCGCCGAGATTTACCGTCTGCATGCAGACGGTAAATCTCGCACCGCTCATCCAGACTGAGCTGATTGTATCGTTGTCCCATCGCAGCACCCATTATAGCGGGTGTTGCACTTCGATCGTGAGCTTAGGTCCGCTGAATTGTGAGGATGATTCACCACCAAGACACCAAGGACACCAAGAGGACTCCTTTCCATTTTCGTCTTGCGCGGGCTTTCCCGCGTAACCACGCCCATCCGCGAAAGCAATTATTTCACCGGCCATGACGGAGGAGGGCGAAGGCAACCCCTTGGCTCTGCCCTCTTGGTGTTCTTGGTGCCTTGGTGGTTTTCAAGGTGGCCACTAAATTTCAGCGTAATACCTTGTGGTAAAATCGCCTTTTGATACAGTTCCTCCCAAATTCGATCACTCTGGGAACATGCGATGTTCAAGCCCAATACCGTCTTCATCGTGGGAGCCGGCGCCAGCACCGAATTCGGCCTGCCGGTCGGCAGCCAATTGAAGACCGATATCGCAAAGCGGCTGGATATTCGCTTTCCGGATGGTTACAACCAAGAGTCCGGAGATCATTCTATAACCCAGGCACTTTACGCTTCGGTCGTGGATCCGCAAACGAGGCATCGGGGCGACATCAACCCCTTCATACATGCCGGCTGGGCCATCCGCGATGCCATGCCGCAGGCGATTTCCATCGACAATTATGTGGATGCGCACCGGGATGATCCGCAAATCGCCCTGTGCGCCAAACTGGCTATCGTCAAGTCGATTCTGGATGCCGAGGGCCAAAGCCTTCTCAAGGAAGATGAGCAAAAAAATACGATAGATTTTAATCAGGTAGAAGATAAATGGCTTTCAGAATTCTTTAAGATTGCATCCGAGCAACTCAGTAGAAATGAAACTAGTAATATTCTTAATAATGTATCATTTATTACGTTTAATTATGATAGATGCATCGAGCATTATCTTGCCCATGCCATCAAAAATTATTATAAACTTGGCAAGGAGGAGGCTCAGGCGATTGTCCGGGATGCCGCCATTTATCATCCCTATGGCGTTGCCGGGTTGCTGTCCTGGCAAAATAGCGGAAGACCCGTGCCGTTTGGGAATAGCCGGGGCGGCTGTGACCTACTCGCCATCGCCTCGCAGATCAAGACGTTTACCGAGCAGACCGAGGACCACGACTCCCTGGCGGCCATGCGCGAACGGGTGGAAGAAGCGGAAACCCTGGTGTTTCTCGGCTTTGCCTTCCATCCCCAGAACATGGAACTGATCAAGCCCGAGGCGCCAAGCAAGGCGCGGCGGGTCTTCGCCACCGCCATGAGCTTTTCCGAACATGACTGCGCCGCCATCAGGGCGGACATCAACGACATGCTGGGGCACGTGCAGGCCGACATTCAGCTGCGCAATGACCTGACCTGCGCCCGCCTGTTCCAGGAGTACCGCCGCAGCCTGACACGAGGCTGAGCATTGAGTCCTGCAAGGCGGATACAGCATTGAAAATCACTGCCTATTTTCTAGACAGGGCCAGTCATTGCGGCATTATTTTTGGGCATTGGCGCCCTAATGCCGCGCGTTGCCTGCTTTTCGCGGCATGATTCCCCCGAAATTCCTCACTTGGCACGGTTCTTGTTACTGAGAGGGCAGTCGATCGTGCCCGAGGATCATCAAGGGCCGATCAAACCATTCATTCGCTGAGCCGCTTCGGGGGTAACCATGAGCAATCGTTTGAAGTCCGTCCTGTTAGGCGTAGGCCCCGCGCTCGGCCTTACGCTTCTCGCCTCGGTCGCGGGCGCCGAGGAGGCCGCCGCCCCGGCCGCCGCCGCCGCCCCGGTGGTGCTGGATTCCGGCAACACCGCCTGGATGCTCACCTCCACCGCCCTGGTGCTGCTGATGACCATTCCCGGCCTGGCGCTGTTCTATGCCGGCATGGTGCGCAAGAAGAACCTGCTGGGCACCATGATGCAGAGCTTCGCCATCACCTGCGTCATCACCCTGCTGTGGGTCATCGTCGGCTACTCGCTCGCCTTCACCGGCTCCAGCCCGTTCATCGGCGGCTTCGACCGCTTCCTGCTGTCCGGCATGGAGAAGGGTTCCCTGGCGTTGCCCAACGCCTTCCCCGAATCGGTCTTCATGATGTTCCAGATGACCTTCGCCATCATCACCCCGGCCCTGATCACCGGCGCCTTCGCCGACCGCATGAAGTTCTCCTCCATGCTGGTGTTCATGAGCCTGTGGCTGCTGGTGGTCTACGCCCCCATCTGCCACTGGGTGTGGATGATGGACGAGAAGGGCACCGCCACCGGCTTCCTGGGCGCCATGGGCGTGCTGGACTTCGCCGGCGGCACCGTGGTGCACATCAACGCGGGCATCGCCGGCCTGGTCGCCTGCCTGGTCATCGGCCCCCGCAAGGGCTACGGCACCGACAACATGGCTCCCCATAACCTGTCGCTGTCCATGATCGGCGCCTCGCTGCTGTGGGTGGGCTGGTTCGGCTTCAACGCCGGCTCCGCCGTGGCCGCCGACGGCCGTGCGGGCATGGCCATGGCCGTGACCCAGGTGGGTGCCGCCGCCGCCGCCGTGTCGTGGATGTTCGCCGAGTGGCTGCTGCGCAAGAAGCCGTCCGCCCTGGGCATCATCTCGGGCGCCGTGGCCGGTCTGGTCGCCATCACCCCCGCCGCCGGCTTCGTGGACGTCAAGGGCGCCATCGTCATCGGCCTGATCGCCGGCGTGGTCTGCTACTGGGGCGCCACCGGCCTCAAGCATGCCCTCAAGTACGACGACTCGCTGGACGCCTTCGGCGTGCACGGCATCGGCGGCGTGGTCGGCGCCATCCTGACCGGCGTGTTCGCGGTCGAGGCCATCGGCGGCACCCCCGGCCTGCTGGAAGGCAATGCCGGCCAGGTGATGAAGCAGATCTACGGCGTGCTGATCACCGGCGTCTACACCGCGGTCGTCTCGTTCATCCTGCTCAAGGCCATCGACATGGTCATGGGTCTGCGGGTCTCCGCCGAGGAAGAGCGCGAGGGCCTGGACATCGCCCTGCACGGCGAGACCGTCCACTAAGATCCTCAAGGCCTCGACCCGTCGCCGCGGGAGAGAGGTTGAGGAAGGGCGTCGGGGAAACCCGGCGCCCTTTCTCTTTGGGCCGGGCGGCAAATTGAGGTAATGAATGTTCCATCAACGTTTGCCTCGGTCCGTACAGAAGACATGACCATCGCTCCCCATCTCGACGCCCGTCTCGACGGCCTGCCCGACTACCCCTTCGCCCGGCTGGCCAAGCTGCTGGGCGCGCCGGCCGGGCCCGATTCCATCGTCATGTCCATCGGCGAGCCCCAGCACAAGCCGCCCGCCATGGTGGCCGAGGTGCTGGCCGCCAATGCGGGCCTGTGGGGCAAGTATCCGCCGGCCAACGGCCCGGCCGAGCTACGCCGGGCGGTGGCCGAATGGGCCGGGCGGCGCTATGGCCTGCCCGAGGGGCTGATCGATCCGGAAAAGGCCATCCTGCCGGTGGCCGGCACCCGCGAGGCGCTCTACCTCATCGCCCAGACGGTGTGCGGCGACCGGGGCGGAGAACGGCCGCTGGTGCTGCTGCCCAACCCGTTCTATCAGGTCTATGCCGGCGCCGCGGTGATGGCCGGAGCCCATCCGGTCTTCGTGCCCGGCGCCAAGGGTCCGGCCAGCCAGCCCGATTACTCCACCCTGCCGTCCGACCTGCTGGACCGCACGGCCCTGGCCTATCTGTGCAGCCCGGCCAATCCGCAAGGAATGGTCGCCGACGCGGCGCTTTTGGAGCGCCAGGTGCTGACGGCGCGCCGCCACGGTTTCGTGCTGGCCGCCGACGAGTGTTATTCCGAGATCTGGGACAAGGCGCCGCCTCCCGGCGTGCTGGCCACCTGCGCCGCCCTGGGCGAGGGGCTGGCCAACGTCCTGATGTTCAATTCGCTGTCGAAACGGTCCAGCGTGCCGGGCCTGCGCTCCGGCGTGGTGGTGGGTGACGAGGCGGTGATTCACGCCTTCGCCCGTCTGCGCTCCTATGGCGGAGCGGCGACGCCGCTGCCCATCGCCGCCGTCGCCAGCGCCCTGTGGCGGGACGAGACCCACGTGGTGGAGAGCAACGATCTCTACCGCGCCAAGCTGGACGTGGCCGAACGCATTCTGGGTGGCCGCTTCGGCTTCTACCGCCCGGCCGGCGGCTTCTTCCTGTGGCTGGACGTGGGCGACGGCGAGGCGGCGGCGGTCAAGCTGTGGCGCGAGGGCAACATCCGGGTGCTGCCCGGCGCCTATCTCGCCGCCGAGGATTCCGAGGATGGCAATCCCGGCAGCCGTTTCATCCGCGTCGCCCTGGTCCACGACCTGGCCACCACGGAGAGCGCGCTGTCCCGGATGGCGGAAATTCTGGGAGGATAGGAGGGACAATGGCGGCTCCATCGCGCAAGACCATGCCGTCGGGCGGGTTCCTGCCGCGCGGGACCGTGGATTTCCTGCGCCGCCGCCTGACCCAGTTGGGCGGCCTCGCCCTGCTGGCCCTCGGGCTGGCCGGTCTTGCCGCCCTGGGTACCGCCGATTCCCATGACCCCAGCTTCGACACCGCCGCCAGCGGGCCGGTGATCAACGCTTTGGGCCGTCCCGGCGCCTGGTTCGCCGATTTCCTGTTCCAGGCGGTGGGTTGGGGCGGCGCCCTGCTCGCCCTGACCTGGGCGGTGTGGGGTCTGCTGGTGCTGATCCGGGTGCGGCTGCCCGGGCATTGGGTGGTCCGCCTGATGGTCCTGCCGCCCGCCATGGTGCTGTGGGGCCTGGCCCTGGCGGCGCTTCCCCTGCCCGCCTTTCCCTCGCTGCCCGCCGGTCCCGGCGGAGCGCTGGGCCTGCTGCTGGTCAAGGGCCTCGGCCTGCTGCTGCCGCCCGAATTCGCCTGGATCGCCGGTCCCGCCGCCCTGCTGGTCGCCCTGGGGGCGACGGTGTTCGTGCTGGGCCTGACCGGCGCCGAATGGGCCGGACTGGGGCGCCGGTCGCTGGACATGGCCAGCGCCGCCGGTCAGGCGGCCTCCTCCTTGCGCGCCCATCCCTTCGCCGAGCCCGAACCCGGCATCCGTCGGGTGGACCCGGTGCTGCGCCCGGTGCCGCCGCGCGCCGAGCCGCTTTCCACCCCCCTGCCGCCCGACGAGGACGAGGACGACGATCCCTTCGTGCCGCCACCGCTCGACGAAGCCGCCGCTCCGGCCCGGCCGGCCGGCTCCCTGGTCCAGCCCAAGCGCCCGCCGGTGACCCCGGGCAAGCGCGAGCGCGCCGCCCGCCAGGGCACCCTCGACCTGGGCGCGCCGCCGCCCGGCTCGGGCTACCAGCTGCCGCCGCTCACCCTGCTGGCTCCCGCCCCCGACCAGGGGCAGACCCGCATCAACCAGGATGCCCTGGCCCAGAACGCCCGTCTGCTGGAAGAAGTGCTGTCGGATTTCGGCGTCAACGGCAAGGTGGTGAAGGTCCGTCCCGGCCCGGTGGTGACGCTGTACGAGCTGGAGCCGGCCCCGGGCACCAAGACCAGCCGGGTGATCGGGCTGGCCGACGACATCGCGCGGTCCATGAGCGCCCTTTCGGTGCGCATCGCCACGGTGCCGGGGCGCAGCGTCATCGGCATCGAGCTGCCCAACCAGAAGCGGGAAACCGTATTCTTGCGCGAATTGCTGGCCGCCGAGCAGTTCGAGAAGGCCTCGGCCAAGCTGACCCTGGTGCTGGGCAAGGACATCGGCGGCGCGCCGGTGATGGTCGACCTCGCCCGCATGCCCCACCTCTTGATCGCCGGCACCACCGGCTCGGGCAAGTCGGTGGCCATCAACACCATGATCCTGTCGCTGCTCTACCGCCTGACGCCGGAAGAGTGCCGCATCATCATGATCGATCCCAAGATGCTGGAACTCTCGGTCTATGACGGCATTCCCCATCTGCTGGCCCCGGTGGTCACCGAGCCGGGCAAGGCGGTGGTGGCGCTGAAATGGGCGGTGCGCGAGATGGAAGACCGCTACCGCGCCATGAGCCAGCTGGGCGTGCGCAACATCGCCGGCTACAACCACCGTCTGGCCGAGGCCCGCGACCGGGGCGAGGTGCTGACCCGCACCGTGCAGACCGGCTTCGATCCCGACACCGGCAAGCCTCTGTATGAGGAGCAGACCCTGGCGCTGGAGCCGCTGCCCTTCATCGTGGTCATCGTCGACGAGATGGCCGACCTGATGCTGGTGGCGGGCAAGGACATCGAGGCGGCGGTCCAGCGCCTGGCCCAGATGGCGCGCGCCGCCGGCATCCACATCCTGATGGCCACCCAGCGCCCCTCGGTGGACGTCATCACCGGCACCATCAAGGCCAATTTCCCCACCCGCATCTCCTTCCAGGTGACCAGCAAGATCGATTCCCGCACCATTCTGGGCGAGCAGGGCGCCGAGCAGCTGCTGGGCCAGGGCGACATGCTCTACATGGCCTCGGGCGGCCGCGTCACCCGCGTGCATGGCCCCTTCGTCTCCGACGACGAGGTGGAGAAGGTGGTGGATCACCTGCGCAGCCAGGGCGAGCCCGCTTACGTCGAGGCGGTCACCGAGGAGGAGCAGGCCGAGTTCGGCATGGGCGGCGAGGGTGGCGGCGGCTCGGGCGACGATCTTTACGACCAGGCGGTGGCCCTGGTCTGCCGCGAGGGCAAGGCCTCCACCTCCTTCGTGCAGCGCCACCTGCAGATCGGCTACAATCGCGCCGCCCGCCTGATCGAGCGCATGGAAGCCGAGGGCGTGGTGGGCAAGCCCAACCATGTGGGCAAGCGCGAGGTGCTGGCCCGCACCGGGGTCGAGTATTGAGGAAAGAAAATTTCACCCCGAAGGCACCAAGACGGGAAGGAAAGGATGAAGACCATATTTCTTCCACATTCTTCGTGTCTTCGTGGTGAACCATGATGCCGGCGGCATCGGACGGAATGGGACTGAGAGATGATGGGTAGATTGAAGATCGGCGTGCTGGCGTTGCTGTTCGGCCTCTTGACGGCGCCCGCCAACGCCGCCCCGCCGGCCCGTACGCCGCTCTCCCCCCAGGACAAGGCCGACATCGCCCGCGCCGAGGAGTATCTCAACGGCGTCACCACGCTGAAGGCCCGCTTCCTCCAGGTCTCGCCCAACGGCGCCTCCGTCGAGGGCGATGCCTATCTGTCGCGGCCGGGCCGGCTGCGGCTGCAATACGATCCGCCCAGCCCGCTGCTGGTGGTGGCCGACGGTTCTTTCCTCATCGTCCACGACAGCCAGCTGGGCGAGCCCAGCTACATTCCCCTGGGCTCCACCCCCGCCGGCATCCTGGTGCGCCAGGGTGTCAAGCTGGACGGCGGCGACGTGGCGGTCACCCGGGTGGTCCGCCAGCCCGGCGTGGTGCGCATCTCCATGGTCGAGGCCGACGACGCGGCGGCGGGAGAGATCACCCTGGTGTTCTCCGACAAGCCCTTCGCGCTGCGGCAATGGCAGGTCAAGGATGCCCAGCATCAGGTGACCACCGTGTCGCTCTATCAGGCCCAGAGCGGCCTTTCCCTGGATTCCAAGCTGTTCGAGTTCAAGAATCCCAAGTTCGCGGCGCCCACTCTCAACACCGGCAATTGAGCCATGCGTCAAACGCATGGCCACCATGCGTCAAGTGCACCTGTGAAGGGGGAAACGACTCCCCAGATTCCAAGGAGCACGGCCGAGACTGCAATGGTCCGGCCCTGCGGGGTCGGTTTCCCCTGCCACCCCGCGCTCCACACGGAGCAATAGGGCGCCCGGTTACCCCCCTGACCGGGCGCCCTTTTCGTTTATATCTCCCTCACTCGCCGGGCGCGGCCTTGCAGGCCGCTTGGCTTTCGCGCCATAAGGCGCGGCGCGCCTTGCGCTTGCCTCCTCGCCATGGGGCTCGTCGGGAGGCATGATGCCCCTATCAAGCCGGAGTAGCCTCGCCTTGCGTCTCGTCACCTGGAACATAAACTCAATCCGCCTGCGTATCGACCTGTTGCGGCAGGTGGCGTCGGTGATGAACCCCGACATCGTCTGTCTGCAGGAAATCAAGGTGGACGATCCGCTGTTCCCCCTGGACGATTGCCGCGCCATGGGCTTTCCCCACGTCGCCTTCCACGGCATGAAGGGCTATAACGGTGTCGCCATCCTGTCGCGACTGCCCCTGGCCGAGGTCCGGCCGCTGTCGCGCTGCGGCCGCGACGACCGCCGTCACCTGATGGCGCGCCTGGAGAACGGGGTGGAGGTGCATTGCCTCTATATCCCGGCCGGCGGCGACGTTCCGGACCCGGAAATCAACGACAAGTTCGCCCACAAGCTGGATTTCGTGCGCGAGGTCACCCATTGGGCGGCGGCGACCTTCACGCCCCAGTCCCGGGCGATCCTGGCCGGCGACTTCAACATCGCGCCCCTGGAAAGCGACGTGTGGTCGCACAAGCAGCTGCTCAAGGTGGTCAGCCACACCCCCGTCGAGGTGGAACTGCTCAACGCCTTCCAGGCCTCGGTGCCCTTCGTCGACGCGGTGCGCCATTTCGTGCCGCCCGAGGAGAAGCTGTTCACCTGGTGGAGCTACCGCTCGCCCGACTGGCAGAAGAACGACCGTGGCCGGCGGCTCGACCATGTCTGGGTGACCCCCGCCCTGGCGCCCACCTTGCGCTCCACCCTGGTGGCGCGCGAAGCCCGCGCCTGGACCCAGCCCTCGGATCACGTGCCGGTGATGGTGGATTTCGACCTGTAGGCGGATAGGTTGGAAAATGAGCCACCGATGCATCTGTTGCTCAAATCCCGATTTACTTCTTTTCCAGCCGATACCCGCCGTTCTCGCTGACCAGCACCCCGCCGCCCAGCTTGCGGCGCAGCTTGTAGATGTGGGTCTCCAGGGTGTGGGTGTCGATGCCGGCACCATAGCCCCAGACCTCGTCCAGCAAGGTCTCGCGTGGCACCACCTGGCCGGCGGCGCGGTGGAGCCGGGCCAGGATGGCGCTTTCCTTGGCGGTCAGGCGGACCATGGCGCCGGCGGCGCCGTTCAGCACCGAGCGGCCCTCGTCGAATTGCCAGCGTCCGATGGCGAGCCCGGCCGGCCGGGCCAGCAGCTCGCGGATGCGGGCCGCCAGCACGGGCAGGCGCAGCGGCTTGGGCAGCACGGCCTCGATGCCGCAGCAGCGCGCGGTGGAGGCGGCGCTCAGCAGCAACAGGGGCAAGCCGATTCCGGCCTCGCGCAGCTGCAGGCAGATGGCCGGGCCGTCCAGGGCTTCGTCGATCACCGCGAGGTGATGGTTCGGGGCCTGTTCCAAAACCCCGGCCGCCTCGGTGACCTGGGTCACCGACCAGCCGGCGACCTGGCGCAGATGGCCGGCGACGCCTTGGCTCAAGGGGGCGTCGGCGATGGCGACGAGGATGCGGGATTCTGATGTCATGTCCGGCCCTTGCGACTGTTCCCCCTATATCACACC
The DNA here is from genome assembly GCF_058402745.1 of Paramagnetospirillum sp. NCBI lineage: Bacteria > Pseudomonadati > Pseudomonadota > Alphaproteobacteria > Rhodospirillales > Magnetospirillaceae > Paramagnetospirillum > Paramagnetospirillum sp. The sequence continues at coordinate 313,077 of NZ_JBZVFI010000018.1, read as the reverse complement.
CCTTTGTGTCCTGGCGATGGCCGGGCGATGGCGGTCCGATGACGGGGCCGGGGCCCAGCGAGTCGGATTGGCTTTTCCATTTCAAAGGCTGTATGGTTCCGGCCGGCCGAAAATCAAAGCCCGTTCATGACCCGAAGCCTCGATACCACACCCAAGCCGGAACTTGCGGCTCCTCCCTCGCTCATCGCCGTGGATCGCGCCATCGCCGAGTTGCGCCGCGGCGGGCTGGTGCTGGTGGAGCACGCCGAGGGCTCGGCGCTGATGATGGCGGCCGAGGCGGTGTCGGATGAAAGCCTCGGCCTGCTGGTGGCGGCCGGCGGTTCGGGCGCCCTGCTGGCGCTGACCGGCCGCCGCGCCGGTGTGCTGGGCTTGGGCGATACCGAGGCCGGGGTATTCCGGGTCAGTGCCGCAAACGGTTTCGATACGGCAACGATCGCCTGGCTGGCCGATCCCGGCGCCCGTTCGCTGCCCATGCCGGCCTTTTCCGGCCTGGATGCCCATCGCGCCGGCGGTCTGGACGAGGCCTGCGTCGCCTTGGCCAAGCTGGCCCGCCTGCTGCCGGCCGCGGTCCTGGCCTTGGTCACCAATTCACCGACCCAGGCGGTGCGGGTGGCGGCGGTGGAGGTCACCGGCTACCAGGAGAATGCCGCCCGCTCGCTGCGGCAAGTGAGCCAGGCCCGGGTTCCCCTGGAAAATGCCGAGAACGCCCGCATCGTCGCCTTCCGTCCCTCCGATGGCGGCATCGAGCATCTGGCCATCGTCATCGGCGATCCCGATCCCGACCAGCCGGTACTGACCCGCCTGCATTCCGAATGCTTCACCGGCGATCTGCTGGGGTCCTTGCGCTGCGATTGCGGCGACCAGCTGAGGGGAGCCATCGCCGAGATCGCCCAGACCGGCAGCGGCGTCCTGCTCTACCTCGCCCAGGAGGGTCGGGGCATCGGGCTGGTCAACAAGCTTCGGGCCTATCAGCTGCAGGACGACGGCTTCGATACCCTGGACGCCAATCTGCAACTGGGCTTCGACGATGACGAGCGCATCTATCTGCCGGCCGCCCAGATGCTGCGGTTGCTGGGCATCGGCCGGGTGCGGCTGCTCACCAACAACCCCCTGAAGGTGGACGCCCTGGCCCGCCACGGCGTCGAGGTCACCGAGCGGGTGCCGCACGTCTTCCCCTCCAACGATCACAACCAGGGCTACCTGCGCACCAAGGCGACGCGCAGCGGCCATCTGTTCTGATCATCCTCCCGGCAGGAATTGCCGTCCGGTTTTTGCCCCATGGTGGCTTCTGCCGGGCGAATCCAGGGGAAAACGTAGTGTTTTCAATATAGTAAAACTGGCATTAGGGTTGCAAAGAGTGTGGCGTCCTTTCTCCGAGGTGCGCCATGTCGCTATCCGCCGTGTCTTCCTACCAGCCGTCCAGCCTGACCATGGACACGCTGGTGCCGACCCTGCCCACCGAGAACGCGGTGACGGCGGCGGACGCCTCGAAGGCACGGTCCACCCCCGATGCCAAGCAGCTCACCATGTTCGCCGAGGGCGACGAGGAAGCGTCCTTCTGGGATTTCCTCGACGTCATCAATCCGCTGCAGCACATCCCCATCGTCAATAACCTTTATCGCGAGGCCACCGGCGACAAGATCGGCGTCGCCGCCCGTCTGGTGGGCGGCACCCTGTTCGGCGGGCCGCTGGGCCTGCTCGCCTCGGCGGCCAATTGCGTCCTGGAGGAATCCACCGGCCACGACGCCGGCGGCCACGTGCTGGCCCTGTTCCGCGACGACGAGCCGGCCGCCACGGGTACCGGCACCGCCCTGGCCGCCGCCGGCGAGGCCGCTCCGACCCGCGAAACCCCGGCCGCCCGCCTGGATGCCTCCGTGCCGCAGCAGGGTCAGGTACTGGCCGCCGCCGAGCCCAAGGCGGCGGACATCAAAGCCGACCACGCGGCCAAGGCCCAGCCGCTGCTGATGACCGATCTGGTGGGTGGAGATGCCGCGCCGGCCGCCACTCCCGCCCCCAGGCCGGTTGCCGCCGCGACCAATGCCGCTTCCGTTCAGTCCGCCACCGAACAGGTCGCCAACGCCGCGAACCGCCCCATGCCGCTGGGTCGCGAATCCCGGCTGATGCCCATTCCCGGGCGGACCACGCCGCTGGCCACCCAGGGGCCGCCGGCCATCGGAACGACGGTATCCAGCACCGGCTACCGCTCCAACGCGCCCATCGCCGGCCATCGCCCCAATGCCCAGCGCGCCGCCTCGGCGGCCATGGCGCAGCAGATGGTGGCCGCCCAGGCGGACGCGTCCACCAAGGGGGGCGCTGCCGCCCCGCAATCCGGGGACTGGTTCACCGCCTCCATGATGCAGGCCATGGACAAGTACGAGAAGACCTCGCGCCTGGGCCATTCGCCCCAGAACACCATTACCGAACAGTAATGGTCAGCTCCGATGGCCGAATATGGCCGAGCCCACCCGCACATGGGTGGCGCCTTCGGCGATGGCCGTCTCGAAATCACCGCTCATTCCCATGCTGATGATCTCCAGGCCGTGGCGGGCCGCCAGGCCGGCCAGAAGGCAGAAATGGGGGGCGGGGTCCTCCTCCGCCGGAGGAATGCACATCAGCCCGGCCAGGGGCAGCCGGTACTGGTCGCGACAGATGGCGACCATGGCGTCCAGCTGATCGGGGTCGATTCCGGCCTTCTGCGGCTCGCGGCCGGTATTGACCTGGATCAGCACGAGCGGCCGGCGGCCGCTGCGCTCCATCTCGTCGGCCACGGCGCGCGCCAGCTTGGGACGATCGATGGTCTCGATGACGTCGAACAGGGCGACGGCGTCGCGCACCTTGTTGGTCTGCAAGGGGCCGATCAGATGAAGCCGCAGGTCGGGAAAGTCCTTGCGCAGCTCGGGGAACTTGGCCTTGGCCTCCTGCACCCGGTTCTCGCCGAACACCTGTTGACCGGCGGTCAGCGCCTCGCGCACCGATTCGGCGGGGTGGGTCTTGCTCACCGCCACCAGGGTGACGGTACGCCCCCGCGCGGCGGCGGCGATACGGGATCGAATGGCCTGAAGACCGGCGGTGACGGCGGACAAGACGGGCGGGTCTCCGTTAGAATGCGGCCATGACCGTAGCAAACCGCCGCTCCCGACTCAACACGCCCGCCCGCGATCCCTCCGGCTGGCTGCTCCTGGTGACCGACGAGGCAAGACTGCCCGATCCTCGGGCGGCCATGGAGCATCTGCCGCCGGGGGCCGGGGTCATCCTGCGTCATTACGGAACCGAAAGGCGGCAGGGGCTGGCCAAGGCGGTGGCCGCCCTGGCCCGCCGCCGCCGTCTGGTGCTGCTGGTGGCGGGCGATTGGCGCCTGGCGGCGGAACTGGGGGCGGACGGCCTTCATCTGCCCGAGGGCATGGCCCGTCATGGCGTGCTGGCCGGAGCCCTGGGCTGGGTCTGGCGGCGCCGTCGCCTGTTGCTGGTGGCCTGCCACAGTCTTCCGGCCCTGGGACGGGCCAGGGATCTCGGCGCGGATGGCGCCCTGCTGTCGCCGGTGTTTCCCACCGCCAGCCATCCCGGCGCCGCCACCATCGGGCCGGTGCGTTTCGGTCTGTGGGCGCAACGGGCCAGAATTCCCGTCATCGCGCTGGGCGGCATGACCCGCCATCGCCTGAGGCACCTGAAGGGGGCGGCGGGCATGGCGGCGATCGGCGGTCTTACAGGGTCCTGAGCCCCTCGGCGATGGCGGCGGCCACCGGCCGCCAGTCGCCCACGTTGGGCTGGCGGAACAACCGGGCGGTGGGGTACCAGGGCGAATCGGCCCGGCCATCCAGCCAGCGCCACTCGGGATAGGCCGAGGCCATCAGCCATAGAGGACAGCCCAATCCTCCCGCCAGATGGGCGGTGGAGGTATCCGACGACACCACCAGATCACAGGCCTGCATCAGGGCGGCGGTGCCGAGGAAGGCGCCTTCGGCGTCGCAATCCTTGGGCAGCGGATTGAGCGGGAAGGGCGCCCGTTCGACCTGTTCATCGCCACCGTGGACGCTGAAGAAATCCACCCGGTCGGCCACGGCCGCCAGTGGTTCCAGGTGGTCGAGCGGCACCGAGCGGAAATGATCCAGATCATAACCGGGATTGCCCTGCCAGTTGATGGCCACCGCCAGCCGTCCGGGGCGGCGGATGCGGCGGCGCCAGGCCTCCACCGCATCGCCGGGAGCCCGGAGATAGGGAATGCGGCCGGCGCCGAACGGCTCGGTGGGCCACAGCAGCAGCGGCAGGCTGGCGATGCCGAATTTGTGGTCGCAGGCGGGCTCCGGTGCTCCCAGGACGTGGTACTCCAGCCTGGGATGGGTGGCGAAACACCGGCCCAGCATGGCACCCAGTCGGGCCGGCAGGGACAGGATGATGCGGGCTCCCCGCTCCAGCAGGGGCAGGACGAAGCGGACATACTGGAACGTATCGCCCGCGTACTGATCCTGGTCGATCAACAGGGTGCGGCCTTCCAGACGGTCGGGCAGGAGGGCGAAGGGGCGGGCGTGGCGGGATTCGTAATCGGCCCAGCCGGTGGCGTAATCCTCCTGGCGCAACGCGGCGAAGCCACGGTTGAAGCGGGCCTGGGCGTTGTCCGGGGCCAGATCCACCGCCCGGTCGAGGGCGGCGCGGGCGGCGGCCACCTCGCCCTTCAGCAGATGGGCGTTGCCCTTGTTGATCCACGCGCCCACATGGCCGGGATGGTCGGCAAGGACCCGGGCGCACAGGGAAAGGGCTTCGTCGGCCTCGCCGGCCAGATGCAGGGCGGAGGCCAGGGTGGCGGCGATGTCGGGGTGGCCGGGAGCCAGCTCCCGGGCCCGGCGCAGTTCCGCCACCGCGTCCCGATAGCGGCGGGCGGCCTGCAGGATTTCGGCCAGGGTCAGGCGGAAGGACAGGTCGGATGGCGCAGCGGCGATGGCGCGGCGGATGGCGGCTTCCGCCCCGTCCCGGTCGGCGGCGGATTCCTTCCGGGCCATGAGGGCGCGGGCGAGATTGGCGTGGGCGGCGGGGTTGGAATCGTCCATGGCGATGGCCTGGCGGATATGCCGGACGGCGTCGTCGGCCTGGCCCAGCTGGAGCCGGGCGCATCCCAGCAGATGCCACAGGCGGCCGTTGCCGGGTTGGGTTGCGAGCAGGGTCTCGGCGAGTCCGGCGGCCTCGGCCGGCCGGCCCTGGCTCATGAACAGCACGGCCTGTTCGAAACTGGGGGTGGTCATGGCGGGCTCACAAAAGCAAGAGGGCGGCCGAAGCCGCCCTCCCCATGTCGAGATGTCGACGTCCTATTAGAAGGACAGCGACAGACCGGTCATGGCAGTCCAACCGGAGTTGGAGTACTGGTTGTTGTTGGCGGTGGTCACGCCGCTCAGACCATGGCGCTGGTCCTTGTACTCGATGTAGCCGACCGAGGCCAGGACGTCCACGCCCGGGCCGAGGTTGTACTTGCCCGAAGCCTGGTAGGCGTCGATGGTGTCGTCCTTGCCATTGCGCAGGGTGCTGTTGGTGATACCAACGACCGAGGAATGGAAGTAGGCGAACGACACGGCATACGGGCCGGAGGCGTACTGCAGACCCACGTCGTAGGCGATACCGCCGAAGTCGATCTCGGCGCCGCCCTTACCGGAGGAACCAACCTGCGAGGTGTTGGTCAGCACGGCGGTGGTGACGCCGCCCTGCTTGCGGTCGTCGGAGGCGCGCTGCACCGAACCACCCAGGGTGAAGCCGGCATACGACAGCTGAGCGCCGTAAGCCTGCTGGGTCAGGGCCTTCTCGGCGCCGCCGGTGGCGGTCAGGTCGACCCACACATAGCCGGCCGAGGCCTTCACGCCCACCGGGCCGAAGGTGTTGGCGTACAGAGCGCCGCCGCCCCAAGCGGACAGACGGTCGGAGCCGTTGCCGCGGGTGTGAGCGCCCAGCGAGGTGCCGGTGGCGTTGCGCACGACGTTCGGGATGTACGAGGCGCCGACGGTCAGGCCGTAGAAGGACGGAGCAACGTAGGTCAGCTTCTCGGCCTTGTCATCGCTGATGATGGCGGTGGTGTTGGACGAGGAGGTGTAGCCCACGCGCTGGTTCATGCCCATCACGCCGGTCGGCTTGGTGATGGCCCAGTTGCCCATCATCACGCCGCCGTTGGTGAAGTTGGCGGCGGCGTCGGGAGCCTGCACGTGCAGCAGGGCGGTGCCGTTGGCATGCATACCGGCCAGGACCTTACCGAAACCACCCTCGATCCACGAGTAGGCGTTGTCGATCACGTCGGTGACGGTATCGGAGTGGCCGCCGGCCACCAGGCTGAACATGACGCCGACCTTCAGGCCGTTGTCCAGAGCGGTGTCACCCGAGAAGGTGATCAGGTTGAAGCCCTTGACGTCGACGTTCTGGCGCTGCACGCCGCTGCCGTTGGTGCCGGCGCCGACGTTGTTGCTCTGCACGGCGATGCCGTCCTGGAAGGACTTATCCTGCCAAGCGCCGACGACCCACCACTTGGAGAAGCCACCGAGGTTCAGCTTGATCTTCTCAGCGGCGGAAGCGGCGCCGGCGCTGATCATGCCGGCGGCGACCAGCGCGGTGCTGGTCAAAAGAATCTTCTTCATGGTATCTCCTCTCTTTGGCCTTGCGACGACGACCCCCAATGGCCGCACCCGCTATCCAAATGAACGAACGGTCGCCATCACGCCATGGCGGGCCGCCACAGTCAAGCAAGGCGGCCGGGGTGCTGTATCGAAAACTCCGCACTGTGGCATGGATGCAACACAAGGTGATGTCGAGGTCTTGCCGGCGTTACCGCTTGCAGGGTGGGCGCCTCTCGTAGCATTGTTGCCTGTCGCGACGGCGGGTCCCTGCCGTCGGAGGACTTTCGCGTGCCAACAGGCCGCGCGCTGGCGTGGCGGGGTGATGACGGTGATGACGAGGAAGATTTCGGTGGGCGGAAAGATTTTGGCGGGTGCCGTGGCGGTGATCGGCGCGACTCTTCTTCTGTCGGCCTGCGACAAGACCCAGGCGGTCTATCCCGATAAGGACAGGGGTGAGTCGGCGCCGCGCATGTCCAACGAGAAGCGCGAGACCATTTTCGGGCCGGAAGGCCTGTTCGGCAAGAGCAAGCCCGAGGGCGAGGGCGTGGGAATCGGCGTCAACGCCTTCCTGTGGCGGGCGTCGCTCGACACCGTCTCGTTCATGCCCATCACCACCGCCGACGCCTTCGGCGGCACCATCATCACCGACTGGTACCAGCTGCCGGAGACTCCCAGCGAGCGGTACAAGGTCAACGTCTTCATCCTGGACAGGACGCTGCGCGCCGATGGCGTCAAGGTGTCGCTGTTCAAGCAGGTGCGCGACGGATCGGGCAATTGGGTCGATGTGCGCGTCGATCCCAAGATGGTCGTCGATCTGGAGAACTCGATCCTGACCCGCGCCCGGCAGCTGCGGGTCGTGTCGAGCGAGCCCACGCAATAACGGGAGATCGGGGCGGCCCCTCGCGCCGCCCCGATCCCGTCACATCCCCACCTTGAAGCAATGGATAGGCCCATGTCGCGCCCGGATGGCATCAGCGGCGACCGCTACAACGTCAAGGAAACCGAAGCCCGCTGGCAGAAGGCCTGGGAGGAGAAGCGCTGCTTCGAGGCCGAGATCGTGCCGGGCAAGCCCAAATACTACGTCCTGGAGATGTTCCCCTATCCGTCGGGGCGCATCCATATGGGCCATGTGCGCAACTACACCCTGGGCGACGTGGTGGCGCGCTATAAGAGGGCCAGGGGCTTCAACGTCCTGCACCCCATGGGCTGGGACGCCTTCGGCCTGCCCGCCGAGAATGCCGCCATCCAGAACAACGTCCACCCCGCCAAGTGGACGCGCGAGAACATCGCCGCCATGCGCGAGCAGCTGAAGTCCATGGGCCTGTCCTATGACTGGCGGCGCGAAGTGGCGACCTGCGAGCCCGAATACTACCGCCATGAACAGAAGATGTTCCTGGACTTCCTCGAGGCCGGGCTGGTCTACCGCAAGGAATCCTGGGTCAACTGGGACCCGGTGGAAAACACCGTGCTGGCCAACGAGCAGGTGATCGACGGGCGCGGCTGGCGCTCGGGCGCCCTGGTGGAAAAGCGCCTGCTGTCCCAGTGGTTCCTGAAGATCACCCATTACGCCCAGGACCTGCTGGACTCGCTCGCCACCCTGGAGCGCTGGCCCGAACGGGTGCGGCTGATGCAGGAGAACTGGATCGGCCGCTCCGAAGGGGCCCGGCTGATGTTCGACCTGTCCGGCCGGTCCGATCGGCTGGAGATCTTCACCACCCGCCCCGACACCCTGTTCGGGGCGAAGTTCGTCGCCATCGCCGCCAACCATCCCCTGGCCGCCGAGCTGGCGGCGGGCAATCCGGCGCTGGCCGAGTTCGTCGCCGAATGCAACCGCATGGGCACCTCGGAAGCGGCCATCGAGACCGCCGAGAAGAAGGGCTTCGACACCGGCCTTCGGGCCGTGCATCCCTTCGACCCCGATTGGACGCTGCCCATCTACGTCGCCAATTTCGTGCTGATGGATTACGGCTCGGGCGCCATCTTCGGCTGTCCCGCCCACGACCAGCGCGACCTGGACTTCGCCAACCGGTACGGCCTGGGCTGGACCCAGGTGGTGGAGCCCGCTTCCGACAAGGACGCGGTGCTGGCCGCCATCGCCAGGGGCGAGGCCTATACCGGCGACGGCAAGGCCATCAATTCCAGGTTCCTGGATGGTCTGGCGGTGGACGAGGCCAAGGCCGAGGCCATTCGCCGCATCGAGGAGATGGGACGGGGCGAGCGCACCATCAATTACCGCCTGCGCGACTGGGGCGTGTCGCGCCAGCGTTACTGGGGCTGCCCCATTCCGGTGATCCACTGCGAGTCCTGCGGCACCGTGCCGGTTCCGGCCGAGCAGCTTCCGGTGGTGCTGCCCGAGGACGTCAGCTTCGACAAGCCCGGCAATCCGCTCGACCATCATCCCACCTGGAAGCACGTGGCTTGCCCCTGCTGCGGCAAGCCCGCCCGGCGCGAGACCGACACCTTCGACACCTTCTTCGAATCCAGCTGGTATTTCGCCCGCTACACCTCGCCCGACCGCGCCGACGTGGCCTTCGACAAGGCCGCCGCCGATCACTGGATGCCGGTGGACCAGTATATCGGCGGCATCGAGCACGCCGTGCTGCACCTGCTCTATTCCCGTTTCTTCACCCGGGCGCTCAAGGATTGCGGCTATCTCGACGTCAAGGAGCCCTTCGCCGGCCTGTTGACCCAGGGCATGATCTGCCACGAGACCTACAGGTCCCAGGACGGCGCCTGGCTCTACCCCACCGAGGTGACCAGCGGCGCCGACGGCAAGCTGATCCACGTGGAAACCGGGGCGCCGGTCACCGGCGGCCGCTCCGAGAAGATGAGCAAGTCCAAGAAGAACGTGGTGGACCCGGCCGGCATCATCGACGGCTATGGCGCCGATACCGCCCGGCTGTTCATGCTGTCGGATTCGCCGCCCGAGCGTGACCTGGACTGGACCGAGGCCGGCATCGACGGTGCCTGGCGCTACGTCAACCGGCTGTGGCGCATGGTGGCGGCGGCCGAACTGCCCGCTCCCGGCACGCCCATGCCCGACCTGTCGCCCGAAGTGGCCAAGGTCCGCCGTCTGGTCCACAAGACCATCGCCCAGGTGGGCGAGGACCTGGAGCGCTTCCACTTCAACAAGGCGGTGGCCCGCATTCGCGAGATGACCAACGGATTGGGCGAATTGCCGGCCGGCGATGCCGGCGCCGCCTGGGTTCTGCGCGAGGGTCTGGAGGCGACCGCCCGCCTGATCGGCCCCATGATGCCCCATCTGGCCGAGGAGATGTGGCTGGCTCTGGGCGGTGCCGGCCTGCTGGCCGAGGCGGCCTGGCCCGAGGCCGATCCCGCCCTGCTGGTGGAGGACAGCGTCACCGTCGCCGTGCAGGTCAACGGCAAGCTGCGCGCCACCATCGAGCTGCCCAAGGATGCCGATGCCGCCCTGGCGGAGCAGACGGCGCTTGCGCAACCCCAGGTGATTTCGGCAATGTCGGGTAAACCCGCGCGCAAGGTCGTGGTCGTGCCCAATCGGATCGTCAATGTGGTGGTCTAGAGCGCTTCTTCTGTTCGCCGTCCTGGCGCTGGGCCCGACGGGCTGCGGCTTCAGGCCCATGTACGGCACGCCGTCCGGCGCCGCGTCCGGCGCGGACGCGGATCTGGCCGCCATCCGCATCGAGCCGATCAAGGACCGCATCGGCCAGCAATTGCGCAACGCCCTGGTGCAGCGTCTGTCGCCGCGTGGCGAGGCGGTGGATTATGCCTATACGCTGGAGGTCCGGCTGGGTGAGACCGTGAACAATCTGGGCTTCCGCAAGGATACCTACGCCACGGTCGCCAATCTCACCATGTCGGCTCAGATTCAGCTGAACAGCGGCAAGGGAACCATCCTGGGCGATTCGGTCAGCACCACCGTCTATTTCGACCATCTGGGACCGCGCTACGCCAGCGTCGCCACCGAACGCGATGCCGAGGAGCGGGCGCTCAACCAGTTGGCCGACGACATCCGCAATCGGATCGCGGTGGCCATTCAGCGCTATCAGGCCAATCCCAACGACCAACGCTATCGTCGGCAGACCATTTTCCGGGACGTCCAGGGCGAGGCCCGCTGATGAAGCTGACCGGATCGCGGGCCGAGGCGTTCATCAAGACGCCGGACCCAGCCGTCCGTGCCGTGCTGGTGTTCGGCCCCGACCTCGGCCTGGTGCGCGAAAGGGTCCAGCGACTCGTCCGCTCGGTGGTTGCCGATGTCTCCGACCCCTTCCGGGTCGCCGAGCTGACGCCGGCGGCGCTGAAGGAGGTTCCGTCCCGGCTGGCCGACGAGGCCGCCGCCATGGCACTGGGCGGTGGACGGCGGGTGGTGGTGGTGCGAGACGCCGGCGACGGCCAGAGCGGCGCGGTATCGTCCTTCCTGGCGCGGCCCATGGGTGACGCCCTGGTGGTGGTCGAAGGCGGCGAACTGGGGCCGCGCTCCAGCTTGCGCAAGCTGTTCGAAGGAGCAGACAACGCCGCCGCCTTGGCCTGTTACGGCGACGAGGGCGGCTCGCTGGCCGGGGTGATTCAGGACGAATTGAAGGCCGCCGGGCTGATGGCCGAACCCGACGCCATGGCGTATCTCACCGACCATCTGGGCGGCGACCGCCGCCTGACCCGCGCCGAGCTGGGCAAGCTGGCCCTCTACATGGGCGGACCCGGCCGGGTGAGCCTGGAGGACGCCGTTGCCTGCGTCGGCGATACCGCCGCGCTCGGCCTCGACGATCTGGCGCTGGCCACCGCCGATGGCGACCATGCCGGGGCGCAGCGGGTCCTGGACCGGCTGCTGCGCGAAGGCAACCAGCCGGTGGGCATGCTGCGTTCGGTGGCGCGGCACTTCCAGCGCCTGCATCTGGCCGCCGGGCTGATGAATCAGGGAAAATCCACCGATCAGGCCATGGCGGCCCTGAAGCCGCCGGTGATCTTCAAGGCCGCCGACCGCTTCAAGCGCCAGTTGTCGCGCTGGCCCGCCGACCGGCTGGGCAAGGCGCTGGATCTGTTGACCGAGGCCGAGGTGGATTGCAAGACCACCGGCATGCCGGCCGCCGAGATCACCTCCCGGGCCTTGATGATGATCGCCCGGGCGGCGGCGAGACGATGATCATGGTTGCGGTGGTCCGGCGATGATCAGGGTCCTCGGCATAAACGCCGCCATCCTGCTGGCAGGCCTGCTGCTCGCCGAGCTGATTTTCGGCAGCTGGCTGTTCGGCCCCAACTGGGGAACCATGAACATCCCCCGCGACGTTCGCCGGGTCTTCGACGTCAGTGGCCTTTATGGCGGCCCCAAGGATGCCGTCTATTCCCGGGATCGCTGGGGCCTGCGCGGGTCCTACGCCGATCCTGGCGCCATCGACATCCTGACCATCGGCGGCTCGACCACCGACCAGCGATTCATCGGCGACGGCCAGACCTGGCAGGATCATCTGGCGCGGGACCTGGGCGGCAAGGTGGTGGTCAATGCCGGCATCGACGGCCAGTCCACGCTGGGCCACCTGCGGGCCTTCGATCGCTGGCTGTCGCAGATCCCCGGCCTGAGGCCCCGCTACGTCCTGGCCTATATCGGCGTCAACGACGCGCATCTGGACGGGCAGCAACAATGGGACGACATGGCGTCGCCCTCGCTCTGGCGCCGGGTGGAGCGCTACATCGTCAACCATTCCGCCCTGGTTCAGGTGGTGACCACCGTTCAGGGGACGTTGAAGGCCCGCAAGGCCCATGTGGTGCATGGCGGAACCGAATACGCGCGCGGCCCCTGGGTCGCCGGGTCGCCACCCGATCCGGACAAGGCGGTGGATCCGGCCCTGCTCGGCGCCTATGAACAGCGGGTCGAGGCCCTGATCGCCCGCATTCGGGCCATGGGCGCCGAAGCGGTGATCGTCACCCAAAGCCGCTCCGACTACCGGGTGACCGCCGCGGGACAGCCCCTGGGACGGGCGCTGTCGCCGGGCTCGGTGGATTTCGGCGCATGGGCCATGCAGACGGCCTTCAACCGCAGGGCCATGGCGGCCTGTGCCAGGGCGAAGGCGGTTTGCCTCGATCTGGGTGGCGAACTGACCTTCGAGGACGGCGATTTCTACGACTGGGTTCACACCACGCCGGCGGGAAATCGCCGCATTGCAGCATGGCTTGCCCCCCGCCTGATGGCGCTCGCACAATAGAGCGCTGAATACGAACACTATTCGATTCCACCTGAGTCTTGTAGAAACCAGGAAAGCCCCCCATTCTTTTCTCATAGGCAGGCGCAGACTCTGCCGGTGAAGGGGGGACGGGCCATGGACATCTCGGTTTATCTGGACCGGCGCATCGCCGAATTGTCTGATTCCCTGGCCAAGGTGGGAGCAGAGCGCCTGATCCGCGCCTATGCGGCCGGCATTCCCCAGGCAGATCTGGCCGAGGCCGAGCCGGAGATGGTCTACGGCGCGGCCCTCGGCCTGTTCGCCTTCATGCGCGAACGAAGGCCCGGCGCGCCGTCCATCCGGGTGTTCGATCCCGACCTCGACCGCCACGGCTGGGTCTCCAGCCATTCGGTGGTGGAGATCGTCAACGACGACATGCCGTTCCTGGTGGATTCGGTGGCCATGGAACTGGCCCGGCGTGGCATCAAGGTGCATCTGCTGGTCCATCCGGTGGTGCGGGTCGATCGCGATGGGGGCGGTGGGCTGGTCCGGGTGACCGCCAACGGCGACGGCGCCCTGCAGGAATCGGTGATGCATGTGGAGATCGACCGCCAGCCGGCCGGACTCCAGATGGAGCTGGCCGCCTCCCTGGCCGACGTGCTGGGCCAGGTCCGTCTGGCGGTCGCCGACTGGCGCCGCATGCTGGATACCCTGTGGGGGGGGGTGACGGAATTCGAGACGGTCGCGACCAAGGTGCCGGCCGACGAGAAGCAGGAAGCCCTGGCCTTCCTGGAATGGCTGGCCGACAACCATTTCACCTTCCTGGGCTATCGCCGCTTCGACCTCGCCAAGGGCGTCGTGGCCGACCCGGCCAGCGGGCTGGGCATCCTCTCGGACCCCCAGGCCCATGTGTTCGACGACACCCTGACCCTGGCCGCCATGCCCGCCGAGCTGCGCGCCTTCGTCAGTCGCCCAGATCCGTTGATGGTCACCAAATCGGCGCGTCACGCCGTGATACACCGTCCGGTGCGCATGGACATCATCGGTCTGAAGCAATTCGACGCCAAGGGCAGGGTGGTGGGGCTGCACGCCTTTCTCGGCCTGTTCACCTCGGCCGCCTACAACGACCGTCCGGCCCAGATTCCCCTGCTGCGCCGCAAGATCGCCCGGGTCGAGGCCCGGGCCGGCTTCAACAAGTCCGGCCATGACGCCAAGGCGCTCACCAACATCCTGGAGACCTATCCCCGGGACGAGCTGTTCCAGGTGTCCGAGGACGCCCTGTTCGAGACCAGCATCGGCATCCTGCACCTGCAGGACCGCCAGCGGGTGGCGGTGTTCCTCAGGAACGACGAATTCCAGCGTTTCGTCTCCTGCCTGGTGTTCGTGCCGCGCGACCGTTATGACACGCCGCTGCGTCTGGCCATCACCGCCATGCTGGAGGAAGCGGTGGGCGGCACGCTGGATGCCTTCTACACCCAGGTGGCCGACCTGCCGCTCGCCCGGCTGCACTTCATCATCCGCACCACGCCCGGCCATCTGCCCAAGGTGGATTCCCAGGCGCTGGAGGCCCGCATCGCCGACGCGGCCAGGACCTGGCACGAGCACCTGCAGGACGCCTTGATCCAGACCCATGGAGAGGCCGGCGGGCTGGCCCTGTCGCGCCGCTGGGGCAAGGGCTTTCCCGCTTCCTATCGGGAAAGCCACAGCGCGCTGGCGGCGGTCGCAGACGTGGGCCGCATCCAGGCGGCGGCGGGCGGCGACATCGTCCTCAATCTCTACCGCCCGGTGGAGGCGGAGCCGCGCCAGGGCCGCCTCAAGCTTTACCGCTCGGGCCATCCGGTGCCCCTGTCGGGCATCCTGCCCATGCTGGAGGCCATGGGGCTGGTGGTCATCGCCGAGGTCCCCCACGAGGTCACTCCCGATGGCGGCGAGGGAAGCGTGTGGATTCACGATTTCGAGGTGGAAAGCGCCGACGGATCGGCGCTCGACGTGGCCGAGCGGCGCGAGCTGTTCCACGACGCCCTGGCGGCGGTGTGGCGGGGCGATTCGGAAAGCGACGGCTTCAACCGTCTGGTGCTGTCCGCCGGCCTGTCGTGGCGCGAGATCATGGTGCTGCGCGCCTACACCAAGTATCTGCGCCAGACCGGGATCACCTATTCGCAGGCCTATATCGAGCAGGCCCTGGCCGGCAACGCCGACATGGCCGCCGCCCTTGTCCAGCTGTTTCTCGCCGGCTTCGATCCCAAGGGGGATCACGGCCAGGCGCTGGCGTCCGAGGCGATCCTGCTGGCCGGGCTGGACAAGGTGGTCAGCGCCGACGACGACCGCATCCTGCGACGCTTCCTCAACCTGATCCGTTCCACCTTGCGAACGAATTACTTCCAGGCCGATCCGGGCGGTCGGCCCAAGGCCTACCTCTCCTTCAAGCTGGATTCCAGGGCCGTGGACGAATTGCCGGCGCCCCGGCCCATGGTCGAGGTGTTCGTCTATTCCCCCCGGGTCGAGGCCATTCACCTGCGTGGCGGCAAGGTGGCGCGCGGCGGCATCCGCTGGTCCGACCGGCGCGAGGATTTCCGCACCGAGATCCTGGGCCTGATGAAGGCCCAGATGGTCAAGAACGCGGTGATCGTACCGGTGGGGGCCAAGGGCGGCTTCGTGGTCAAGAGGCCTCCGACCGGCGGCGGGCGCGAGGCGATCCTGGCCGAGGGAATCGAGTGCTACAAGACCCTGATGCGGGGCCTGCTCGACCTTACCGACAACCTGACTCCGGAGGGAGTGCGGCCGCCCCGCGACGTGGTGCGCAAGGACGGTGACGACCCCTATCTGGTGGTGGCCGCCGACAAGGGCACCGCCACCTTCTCCGACATCGCCAATTCGGTGTCGCTGGAATACGGCCACTGGCTGGGTGACGCCTTCGCCTCGGGGGGGTCCCAGGGCTACGACCACAAGAAGATGGGCATCACCGCCAAGGGCGCCTGGGTGGCGGTGGAGCGTCACTTCCGCGAGATGGGCATCGACACGAGGAGCCAGGACTTCACGGTGATCGGGGTGGGCGACATGTCGGGCGACGTGTTCGGCAACGGCATGCTGCGCTCGCCCCATGCCCGGCTGGTGGCCGCCTTCAACCACGCCCACATCTTCCTCGACCCCGATCCGGACCCGCAAAGAACCTTCGCCGAGCGGGAGAGGCTGTTCAATGCGGTCAAGGCCTGGCCCGATTACGATACCTCGCTGATCTCGGACGGCGGCGGCATCTGGCCCCGGACCGCCAAGACCATTGCCATCAGTCCGCAAGCCAAGGCCCGTTTCGGTATCGAAGCGGACAGCCTGACCCCGACCGAACTGATTCGCGCCTTGCTGAAGGCGAAGGTGGACCTGCTGTTCCTGGGCGGCATCGGCACCTACGTGAAGGCCTCGGGCGAGAGCAACGCCGATGCCGGCGACCGCGCCAACGACGCGCTGCGCGTCAACGGCGCCGAGATCGGGGCCAAGGTGGTGGGCGAGGGCGCCAATCTGGGCTTCACCCAGCTGGGCCGCATCGAATACGCGCAAGAAGGGGCGGGCGGCGAGGGCGGGCGCATCGACACCGACGCCATCGACAATTCCGCCGGGGTGGATTGCTCGGACCACGAGGTCAACATCAAGATCCTGGTCAACGACCTGGTGGCGGCCGGCGACCTGACGCCCAAGCAGCGCGATCACCTGCTGGCCGAGATGACGCAGGAGGTGGGTGCCCTGGTGCTTCGGGACAATTACCTCCAGACCCAGGCGCTTTCCATGCTGCAGGCCCAGGGGCCCGAGCTGCTGGACGCCGAGGCGCGCTTCATGCGCCTTCTGGAAAAGAGCGGCCGCCTCGACCGGGCCATCGAGTTCCTGCCCACCGACGAAACGCTGACCGAGCGGGCGGCGAGGAAGCAGGGCTTCACCCGTCCCGAACTGGCGGTGCTGCTGGCCTATGGCAAGATCTGGCTCTACGACCACATCCTGGCCTCGGAGCTGCCCGACGACCCCTTCATGGCCATCGATCTCACCAACTACTTTCCCACCCAGCTCAGGGATCGTTTCGGACACGAAATACAACGCCACCGGTTGCGGCGCGAGATCATCGCCACGGTGGTGACCAATTCCATCGTCAACAGGGTGGGCGGCGCCTTCGTCTCGGAGCTGATGGAGACCACCGGCCATCCTCCCGCCCAGGTGGCCCGGGCCTATATCGTGGCGCGCGACGCCTTCCGCATGCGGGAAGTGTGGCGGGCCATCGAGGAGCTGGACGGCAAGGTGCCGGCCTCGGCCCAGACCGCCATGCAGCTGGAGGCCAACCGGCTGGTGGAGCGCGCCACCCTGTGGGTGCTGCGCTCCATGCCGTCCCCCTTCGCCCTGGGGGCGGGCATCGCCGAGCTGTCGCCCGGCGTCAAGGCGCTGGAAGGCGCGGTTCCGGCCATCCTGCCGCCCGACGCGGCGGCGGCCGTGCTGGCCCGCATCGAGCATTTCGTCGGCCAGGGGGTGCCCCACGACCTGGCCCAGCGGGTGGGCAACCTGATCGTGCTGGCCTCGGCCGCCGACATCCTGCGCATCGCCACCCGCCAGACCCTCACCATCGAGATGGCGGGGCGCCTCTATTTCGCGGTGGGGGCGCGGTTCTCGCTGGGCTGGCTGCGGGCTTCGGCGGAAAAGCTGTCGGGGCGCGGCCACTGGCTGAAGCTGGCGGCGGCGGCGGCCATCGAGGACCTCTACGGCCATCAGCGCGACATCACCAGCGTGGTGGCGGCTTCCTATCCCGGCCTTGACGCCGAGGGGGCGGTTCAGGCCTGGGTCGAAGCCAACCGGGCGGCGGTGGAGCGGGCCGAGACACTGCTGGCCGAACTGAAGGCCGCGTCCCATATCGATCTTTCCATGATCATGGTCGCCAATCGGCAATTGCGCACCCTGACCGAGTCGGGTGTTGCGGTGCCGGGCGGGAACGGCTAAGGGAAAGGCATCAACGACATGAGGGCCGCGCCATGAAGTTCGCCTCCTTTCTCGATCAGCAGATCGCCGAGCATGCCGAGACGCTGGCCGTTACCGGCGCGGCGGTGCGCGAGCCCTTCCAGCGTCTGGTCCAGGCCTGCATCGACAGCCTGGCTGCGGGCGGCAAGATCCTGTTCTTCGGCAATGGCGGGTCGGCGGCGGACGCCCAGCATCTGGCGACCGAGCTGGTGATCCGCTACCGCTACAACCGCAAGGCCCTGGCGGCAGTGGCGCTGACCACCGACACCTCGCTGCTGACCGCCTGCGCCAACGACTTCTCCTACGAGGAGATCTTCTCGCGCCAGATCGAGGCGCTGGGCCGGCCCGGCGACGTGGCCATCGGCATCACCACCTCGGGCAACAGCCCGAACGTGCTGACCGCCCTGGCGGTCGCCCGCGACATGGGTCTGGTGGCCGCTGGCTTCTCGGGTCGCGACGGCGGCAAGATGGTGGGGCTGGCCGATCCGCTGCTGATCGTGCCGTCCAGCGTCACCGCCCGCATTCAGGAAATGCACATCCTGATCGGCCATGCGCTCTGTGATCAGGTGGAGGCCATCTCGGCCCCGGCCTGAGCGGTTTGCCGCAGTGGTGACGACTGTGGTAGAAGTCCGGCACATTCTACCGAGCGGGCGTTTTCGCGCATGAGCAGATCACAAGGTGGCATCGACGGCGGCTCCCACGCGCGGGCGGTGGAAATGGGCTCGGACCGGTCGTTCGGTCTGGTCTTCGCGGTGGTGTTCGCCATCGTCGCGCTGTTTCCTCTGAAGGACGGCGGCGATATTCGGGTGTGGGCCGGCGCGGTGGCCGCCGCCTTCCTGCTGGTGGCCTTCGTTTACCCCAAGGCTCTGAAGCCCCTCAACAAGCTGTGGTTCCTGGTCGGCATGGCGCTGCATCACGTGGTGACGCCGCTGGTGATGGGGCTGCTGTTCTTCGTGACGGTGACGCCCATCGCCCTGATCATGCGCGCCTTGGGCAAGGACCCGCTGCGCCTGGCCCGTGACGACAAGGCCGCCAGCTATTGGATCAACCGCACCCCGCCGGGCCCGGCGCCCGAAACCATGCGGCGCCAGTTCTAGGAGACCGATTGTGAGCTTCCTCATCGAGCTTTGGCAGTTCCTGCGCGAGCGCAAGAAATTCTGGCTGCTGCCCATCCTGATCATGATGGTGGTGTTCGGCGGGCTGATCGTGCTGTCGCAGGGTTCGGCGGTGGCGCCCTTCATCTACACCCTGTTCTAAAAGGGGGCGGGCCCTTGCGCATTCTCGGCCTTTCCGCCCTGTACCACGACAGCGCCGCCGCCCTGGTCGAGGACGGCCGCATCGTCGCGGCGGCCCAGGAAGAGCGCTTCACCCGCAAGAAGCACGACGCCTCGTTTCCCGAGCACGCCGTCGCCTATTGCCTGGCGGAGGCCGGAATCGGCCTCAACGACCTGGATCACGTGGTGTTCTACGACAAGCCGTTCCTCAAGTTCGAGCGGTTGCTGGAAACCTACGTGGCCTTCGCGCCCCGGGGGTTCACCTCGTTCAAGACCGCCATTCCGGTCTGGCTGAAGGAGAAGCTGTTCCAGAAGGACCTGCTGTCCCGCGAGTTCAAGCGCTTCGCGCCTGATTTCGACTGGATGAACAAGCTGCTGTTCGCCGAGCACCATCTCAGCCACGCGGCCAGCGCCTTCTTTCCCTCACCCTTCGAGGACGCGGCGGTGCTGACCATGGACGGCGTCGGCGAGTGGACCACCACCTCGCTGGCCATGGGCTCGGGCAACCGGCTGGAAATCCACAAGGAACTGCACTTCCCCCATTCCCTGGGGCTGCTCTATTCCGCCTTCACCTACTACACCGGCTTCAAGGTCAATTCGGGCGAGTACAAGCTGATGGGCCTGGCGCCCTATGGCGAGCCCAAATACACCCGGGTGATCCTCGACAATCTGGTGGACCTGAAGGAGGACGGCTCCTTCCACCTGGACCAGTCCTATTTCGACTATTGCACCGGGCTCACCATGACCAACCAGCGCTTCTCGGCGCTGTTCGGCCAGCCCGTGCGCAAGGCCGACAAGGACCAGCTGACCCAGTTCCACATGGACATCGCCGCCTCCATCCAGGAGGTCACCGAGATCATCGTCTCCAAGCTGTGCCACGGCATCAGGAAGGAGACGGGGGCGAGGAATTTGTGCCTGGCCGGCGGCGTGGCGCTCAATTGCGTCGCCAACGGCAAGATCCTGCGCGAAGGCATCTTCGACAACATCTGGATTCAACCGGCGGCCGGCGATGCCGGCGGTGCCCTGGGCGCCGCCCTGGCCGGCTATCACATCCACAAGGGCCAGCCCCGCAGCGTCACGCCCGGCAAGGATGCCATGAAGGGCTCCTATCTCGGCCCGGTGTTCGAGCAGGCGGATATCGAGGCGCGTCTCACCAAGGCCGGCGCCAAATTCGAGGTGATGGGCGACGACGCGGTGATCGAGGCCACCGCCCAGGCCCTGGCCGACGAAAAGGCGGTGGGCTGGATGCAGGGTCGCATGGAATTCGGCCCCCGCGCGCTGGGCGGCCGTTCCATCCTGGGCGATCCCCGGTCTCCCTCCATGCAGAAGACCCTGAATCTCAAGGTCAAGTACCGGGAAAGCTTCCGCCCCTTCGCCCCGTCGGTGTTGCGCGAGGATGTGGCCGAGTGGTTCGACCTGGACGGCGATTCGCCCTACATGCTGCTGGTGGCCCCGGTGTCGGAAAAGCATCGCCGCGCCATGACCGAGGACGAGCAGAAGCTGTTCGGTATCGATAAGCTGAACGTGCCGCGTTCCGCCATTCCGGCGGTGACCCACGTGGATTACTCGGCCCGCGTCCAGACCATCCACGCCGACACCAATCCCCGCTACCACGCCCTGATCTCGGCCTTCAAGGCGCGCACCGGATGCGGCGTGGTGGTCAATACCAGCTTCAACGTCCGGGGCGAGCCCATCGTCTGCACCCCCGAGGACGCCTTCCGCTGCTTCATGGGCAGCGAGATCGAGGTGCTGGTGGTGGGCAATTGCTTCCTGCGCAAAGAGGAGCAGGACCCCGCGCTCAAACTGGATTATAAGAACGCCTTCGAACTGGATTAGACGTGGGCGGGGAGCCCGCGTCATTCCGGTGAATTGGTCGGGCGCTGATCCTTCATGCTGGCTTCCCTTGTCCGCAAGGCACGTCAATTGGCCGCCGACCCGGTGCTGCGCCGCTGGGTCGCCCTGCGCGCCCTGCGCCTGAGTCCGGGCGAGCCCCCCTATACCGCCCATCGCCCCCCCTATCTCGGGGACGGATGGCCGGGACTTCCCCTGGAAGCCCCATCCGCCGCGTTCGCTCCCGCGCCGGATGGCGAGCCGGCCGGACCGGCGGTCCTGCGGCTGGCCGGGGCCACCGTCACGGGCGACGCGGCCCAACTGGTCGCCCGCCATTTCGACGACATCGAGACCCGGCTCAGCCTGCACCGCTTCGCCTGGGTGCCCCTGATGGCCGAGGGCGACGATCCCCGTTGGGTGAACGCCGTGTGGACGGCCTGGATGGAGCGGTTCGAGACACCCGACGGCTCGTGGGCCTGGCATCCCTATACGGCGGCCGAGCGGGCGGTCAACCTGCTGGGCTTCGCGCGCCGCCATTTCCTGCCGGGTCCGGCCGGCCGCACGCTGGAATGCCTGGCCGCCCATGCCCCCGCCATCGCCGCCGGGCTGGAATATTTCGGCGACCACCACTCCTCCAACCATCTGGCCAATAACGGGCGTGGTCTCTATCTGCTGGGTCTCGCCCTCGGCCTGCCCCGGGCGACGGAGGCGGGGGCGCGCATCCTGCTGGAGGAGGGCCGCCGCATCTTCCAGCCCTCCGGCGTGCTGCGCGAGGGCTCGACCCATTACCACCTGCTGCTGACCCGCTCCTGGGCCGAGATCTGGCTGGCGGCGCGTGCCGCCGGGCGTTCCGAGGCCGGTGAATTCGCCAGGGTGCTCGACGCCGCCCTGGCCGTGCTGCCCCATTTCACCCTGCCCGGCCGGTTTCCCCTGGTGGGCGACGTGTCGCCCGATTGCCCGCCGTCCGATCTGTTCGGTTTGCTGCCGGGCGGAGATCGGCACGGCGGCTGGATGGGGCGCCTGGCGCCCGAGGATCGCGCCGCCCTGGAGGAGCGCCTGGGCCGGGCGGTGGAGGCCGAATCCCTGGCCGCCCACGGCTGGCGGCGCTTCGACCAGGGGGAATGGAGCGGGCTGTGGCATGCCTCTCCCGAAGGCTTCAGCCACATGCCGGGCCACGGTCACCAGGATTGCGGCTCGTTCGAGCTGCATCACGGCGGCCGGCCACTCTTCGTCGATCCCGGGCGCGGCTCCTATGCCATCGCCGGCGAGGCGGAGGAATACGTTTCGGCCCGCGCCCATAACGGGCTGTCGGTGGACGGCGCCGATCCCTATGGCCCCAACAAGCCCTATTTCGACCCGGAATTCCGCCGTCGCATGGCCGGGCCGCCGCCCCGGCTTGAGCGCCGCGATGACGGTATTGTCCTGGAAAGCCACGGGTTCTCCCGCCTCGGCGGGGTGGGGGCATGGCGGCGGCAATGGCGCTTTGCCGGGTCAAGGCTGGTGATCGCCGACGAAATCCAGGGCCGTGGCCGCCACCGGGTGACGCGGCGGCTGCAAACCACCATGGGAGTTGAGCGGGATGGCGGGCGGCTGGTGCTGAGGGATGCCGGCGGCGCGGGCTTCGCCATCACCGTCTCCGGTGCCGAACTGGCGGTGGTTCCGGCCCTGTCCTGGCAGGCCTATGGTCAGGGCGAGTCCGCATCCCGCATCGAGACCGCCGTCGAGGCCTCCCTGCCCTGGCGGGGCGAGATCATGGTGGAAAGGCTCTGACATGGCTGAATTCGCCGATGTCTCGGTGGTGATGCCCGCCTACGACAATGCCGACACGGTGGCCCGCGCCCTGACGTCCATCGCGGCGCAGACCCTGCGGCCCCTGGAGGTCATCGTGGTGGACGACGGCTCCACCGACGGCACCGCCGACGCGGTGCGCGCCTTGGCCCCGCACATGAACGGAGTGCGCCTTCGCCTGTTCCGTCAGGCCAACCAGGGCGCGGGAGCGGCGCGCAACCGGGCGGTGGCGGCGGCCGAGGGAACCTGGCTGGCCTTTCTCGACGCCGACGACGAGTGGCTGCCCGCCAAGATCGAACGCTCCATGGCGGTGCTGGAAGCCGGCGGTCTGGTCATGTGCTCCCACAATCTGTTCAACGTGGGTCCCGAGGGTGAAACGCTGAACGACAGCCGGTCCCGCTGGCTGAAAAATCCGGCGGATCCCTACCGGACCCTGTTCCTGCGGGGCTTCGTCTCGTCGTCCACCGTGGTGGTGCGCCGGGATGCGGTGCTGGCGGTGGGGGGCTTCGATACCGGTTTGCGCTCGGCCCAGGATTACGAGCTGTGGCTGGCGGTGCTGGCCCGGGCGGGGAGCCGGTTCGAGACCTTCGCCGATCCGCTGCTGCGCTATACCCTGGCGCCCCAGGGCATCACCAGCAATATCGGCCGCAAGGTGAAGTGTTCGCTGGCCATCCTGCGCCGCCACATGGGTATTCTGCGCCGCCTGCCCGGCCCGGTCGTGCCGCTGGTGGCGCTGCGCACCGTCATCATCCACTATGAGGCGGTGATGGGGCACAGGGCGCGCGGCGCGTGGGGAGCGGCACTGGTTCAGGTGCTGCTGTTGCCGTTGCGGCTGGGGGAAATGCTGCTGCGCCTGCCGTTCAGCAATGGCGAAAGGCCGGATTTCATCGCCCGGTTGCAATCGGCAATCGAGGAGAAGCTGTGATGGCCGGTTCACTTCGATCCAACGGCAAGATTCGGGTGATCATCAACGCGCTTCATGCCAAGAGCGGCGGCGGCGTCACCTATCTGCGCAATATCCTGGCGCCGCTGGCCGAGGCCGAGGCCCTGGAGCTCCATCTCTTCCTTCATGTGGACCAGTACGAGCTGTTCGGCGAGCCGCCGGAAGGGGTCAGGCTGCATCTGCTGGAATTCCGCGCCAGCTTCCTGCGCCTGCTGGCCTGGGAGCAAATCTCGCTGCCCATCCTGGCCCATGAAATGGGCGCCGACGTCACCTTCTCGCCCGCCAATTACGGCCCGTTGCTGGCGCCCAATCCGGTGATCGTGCTGCGCAATTCCCTGGCGGTGGTGCAGCGGGAACAGCGCATGGGCAAGCGGCTGTACTGGGTCGGGCTCGCCCTGGCGACCATGGTGTCGCTGTTGGGCTGCCGGCGGGCGGTGGCGGTGTCGGCCTATGCCCGCAAGGCCCTCAGTTTCGGCCTGCCCGACTGGTTCGGGCGCAAGATCGAGGTGATTCACCACGGCGTCGATCCCCGCTTCACCCCCGATCCGTCGGTGGGGAGGGTGCCGGGCATGCTGCTGGCGGTGTCCGACGTCTACGTGCAGAAGAACCTGCACACCCTGATCGCCGCCCTGCCGTCCATCCGGGCGGCCCATCCCGGGGCACGGCTGGTGGTGGCCGGGCGACTGGTCGATGCCGAGTATCACGGAGAATTGCTGGCGGCCGTCGCCCGGCATGGCCTGGCGGACGCGGTGGAATTCCTGGGCGGCGTCTCGCCGCGGGAACTGGTGGATCTGTATCGCCGATGCGACCTGTTCGTCTTCCCCTCGACGGTGGAGACCTTCGGCAATCCGCTGGTGGAGGCCATGGCCTGCGGTGCCGCCGTGGTCTGTTCCAACGTTTCGGCCATGCCCGAGGTGGCGGGCGACGGCGCCCGGTATTTCGATCCGCTGGATGCCGGGGCCATGGCCCGCACGGTGATCGACCTGCTGGGGGACGCGGCGGCCCGGGACGAGTTGGGCCGGCGAGGGCTGGAACGGGCCGGTAATTTCTCGTGGGAGATCACCGCGCGGCGAACCGCGGCGATCCTTGCCGAGGCGGCGCGATGAGCCGGCCGGTCCGCCTGCTGTATCTGGTCAGTCATCCCATCCAGTATCAGGCGCCGCTGCTGGCCCGGCTGGCGGCCGAGCCCGGCGTCGCCCTTCGGGTGGTGTTCGAGCGGACCGATACGGAAGGCGGATATTTCGATTCCGGTTTCGGGGTCCGTCTGGCTTGGGACGTGCCGCTACGCCGGGGCTATGACAGCGCCGCCCTGGCCGAGACCGATCTTCGGGCCGAGATCCGCAAGGCCGATGTTGTCTGGCTGCATGGCTGGGGCTCGTCCATGCTTCTGCGCGCCCTGGCCCTGGCCAGGGTCGAGGGCCGCCCGGTGCTGATGCGCGGCGAGAACCAGGATCAGGCCATGCCCGACGGAAGGGGGCTGCGCGGCTGGGCCAAGCGGCGGTTCCTGGCCTGGGTGTTCCGGCGCTGCGCCGCCTTTCTCGCCATCGGCGCGGCCAACCGCGACTATTATCTGCGCCGCGGCGTGGAGCCGGGGCGGGTGTTCATGGTTCCCTATGCCGTGGACAACGTCGCCTTCGCGGCGCGGGCCGCCGCCGCCGACCTGGCCGGGCTGCGGCGCGAGCTGGGAATTCCCGAAGGTTCCCGGGTGGTGCTGTTCGCGGGCAAGTTCCAGCGGCGCAAGCGTCCCGATCTGCTGCTGGACGCCTGGGAAAGGATGGCCTCGCCCCGGTCGGTGCTGCTGATGGTGGGCGATGGTGAGATGCGGGCGGAGCTGGAGGCGCGCCGGGCCACGGGGATCATCTTCGCCGGTTTCCGCAACCAGTCCGAACTGCC
Source organism: Paramagnetospirillum sp. (assembly GCF_058402745.1). Taxonomy (NCBI): domain Bacteria; kingdom Pseudomonadati; phylum Pseudomonadota; class Alphaproteobacteria; order Rhodospirillales; family Magnetospirillaceae; genus Paramagnetospirillum; species Paramagnetospirillum sp. The sequence continues at coordinate 287,645 of NZ_JBZVFI010000018.1, read as the reverse complement.
CGCCCTTTACGCCCTGGCCGACGCCTTCGTGCTGCCTTCCGAGGCCGAGCCCTGGGGCCTGGCGGTCAACGAGGCCATGGCCTGCGGCACCGCCGTGGTGGTCAGCGACCAGGTGGGCGCCGCCCGCGACCTGGTGGACGAAACCTGCGGCGCGGTGTTCCCCGCCGGCGACGCCGCCGCCCTGACGGAGGCTCTATCCAGGGTCCTGGAGAATTCGGCAGAACTGGGCCGCGCGGCGGCGACCCGCATCGCCGTCTGGGATTTCGAGGCCGATCTGGCCGGATTGCGCGAGGCCCTGGACCATGTGCGCTGAGATCATCCTGGTGGGCCAGACCATCATGGGCAGCCGCACGCCGCAGCGGGCGCGCGCCTTCGCCGAACTGGGCCACCGGGTGACCATGGTGCCCATCAACAATCCCGGGGCCACCTACGAGGACCGCCCGAGCCTGATGGATCGGCTGCGCTATCGCCTGCGCCTTCCCGCCGATCCGGCCGGGGCCAATCAAGGAGTGCTGCGGGCGGCGGAACGGAGCTGCGACGTGGTGTGGATCGAGGCGGCCCCCATGATCGCCGCCTCCACCTTGCGCCGGGTCAAGGCGGCGCGCCCCTCGGCCCGCCTGGTCTGGTATTCCGAGGACGACATGATGAACCCGGTGCACCGCTCGCGGCAGCTGGACCGGGCGCTGGGGCTGTTCGACCTGTGGGTCACCACCAAGAGCTTCAACACCCGGGCCGACGAGATGCCCTCCCTGGGGGTGCGCCGCGCGCTGTTCGTGGACAATTCCTTCGATCCCCATCTTCACCGGCCCATGGAACTGTCCGAGGACGAGCGTCGGCGGTTCGGCGCCGACATCGCTTTCGTGGGCACCTGCGAGGCGCCGCGTGCCCGCAGTCTTCTGGCCCTGGCTCAGGCCGGCTTCCGGATCCGGGTCTGGGGCAACGGCTGGCGGGGCATGGCGGGGGCGCATCCCGGTCTCGTCATCGAGGACCGGCCGGTCTATGACGAGGATTACGCCCGGGTGGTGTCGGCCAGCCGCATCAATCTGGGCTTCCTGCGCAAGGGCAACCGCGACCTGCAGACCTGCCGCACCGTCGAAATTCCCGCCTGCGGCGGCTTCATGCTGCACGAGCGTTCCCCCGAGGCGGAGCGTCTGCTCGCCGAAGGGCGCGAGGCGGCGTTCTTCGCCCATGACGCCGAGCTGATCGCCCAATGTCAGCGCTGGCTGGGCGACGAACCCGCCCGTCTTGCCGCCGCCGCCGCCGGCCGCCGCCGGATGCTGGCCGACGCCCACGATCACCCGACCCGCCTGAAGACCATCCTCGGCCACCCGGCCTTGCAGGAGCCGCCGTCATGAAGATTCTGGTCAACGCCATTTCCGCGCGCATGGGCGGCATCGTCACCTATACCCGCAATCTGCTGGCCAGCCTCAACGAGCGGCGGGTGAACTCCACCTTCGCCGTTTCCGCCCGCTTTCCCGACGAGAGGCCGGGGGTGATGCGGCTGGCGGCATCGGACCTGCGGCCGCTGCGGCGCTTCTTGTGGGAGCAGACCGCCTGGCGGGCCATGGTCAAGCGCCTGGCGCCCGACGTGCTGTTCTCCTCGGCCAATTTCGGACTGTTCCGCTCGCCGGTGCCGCAGGTTCTGCTGGTGCGCGAGGGCGGGCTGTTCGATCCCTACTATCTGGCCAATTGCACCCCGGAACAGGGGCCGGTGGCCGGCCTGCAACGGGGAATCCGCCGCCGCCTGATCATCGGTTCGGCGCGCAACTCCGATCTGGTGATCACTCCCACCGCCACCATGCGCGACATGTTGCTGGCCTGGGCGCCCGATCTGGAGGGCAAGGTCGAGGTCAATTCCTATGGGACGCTCAGCGACGCCTTCACGCCCGCCCGCGAGGCGCCCAGGGCCTGGCGCGGCGACGGGACGCTCCGGCTGCTCTACGTCTCGGTCTACTATCCCCACAAGCAGCCCGGACTGATATGTCAGGCGGTGCGCAACTTGCTGGCCGAGGGAATCGAGGCGCGGGCGACCATCACGATGGGGATCGCCGAGACCCGCGATTTCCTGGGCGGCGTCCACGACCATATCCTGCTCCGCCAGGCCGAAGCCGACGGCCTGGTCGAACTGGGGCGGCGGCGCTACGAGGACCTGCCGGGCCTCTATCACGGCCATGACGTCTTCGTCTTTCCCTCCATCTCCGAGACCTTCGGCCATCCCATGGTCGAGGCTCTGAGCAGCGGCCTGCCGGTGGTGGCGGCCGACACCCCGGTCAATCGGGAAGTGTGCGGCGACGCGGCGCTGTATTTCGATCCCCTGCGCCCATCGGCCTTGGTAGAGTGCGTCCGGCGCCTGGACGGCGACGCGGAACTGCGGGGCAGGATGGTGCGGATGGGGCGCGAACGGGTGGTACAGGCCTTCACCTGGGCGTCCCATGTGGACCGGCTGATCGCCATCTTCGAGCGCGTGGCGGCCGGGCGGCGCCCATGAGGCTGTGGCGGACCCTCAGGCATCTGCGGCCCTCCCAGGTGGCGCATCGCCTGTGGTACCGGGCGCGGCTGCCGTGGTTTCGCGGCGCTTTCGCATCCGCCGGCCTCGGCAACGACACCGCCGCCCCCATTCTGGCCCCGCCATCGCCCAAAGGCGGCGATGCCGAGGCTGGACGCCTGATCCTGACGGGCCGGACCCGGCTGGTGGGACTGGAAGGGCCGCCCGACGCGTGGAACGACGCCGCGCGGCCGTTGTTGTGGCGGTTCACCCTTCACTACTTCGAATGGCTGGCGGATCTGCAGGCCCTGGGCGAGGCGGGACGGGAGCCGGCCCGATCCCTGGTGGCCGACTGGCTGACCCGCTTCGATCGCTTCGATCCGGTGGCGTGGCATCCCTATCCCCTGTCCCTTCGCCTCGTCTCCTGGCTGGCCCACGCGGCCTTCCTGTGTGAAGGCGCGTCGCCCGAGTTCATCGCCGCCTTCCACCGCTCCCTGCACCGTCAGGCCCGCCATCTGGAGCGGGTGTGGGAGCGCGACGTGGGCGGCAACCACCTGATCAAGAATCTCAAGGCGGCCATCTCCGCCGCCCTGTGCCTGCCCGGTCACTCGGCTGGATTGCGCCGGGCGGTGGACGAACTGGAGCGGCAATCGCGCCGCCAGATCCTGGCCGATGGCTGCCATTACGAGCGCTCGCCCAGCTATCATCTTCAGGTCCTGGCCGATCTGGAGGAGCTTTGCACCTTGTTCACCGCCGCCGGGCGGCCGATACCGGCCTTCCTGACCGAAGCGGTGGAGCGCATGCGTCCGGCGGCGGCCTTCTTCCTGATGGCGCCCGGCGCCCTGGCCCAGTTCAACGACGGCACCGTGGATGGGCCCGAGAAGGTGGAGGCGGCGGCGCCCGCCGCGCTGCCCGAGGCGGGATACTGGCGGCTGGAGGCCGGAGCCGCCCGGCTGATGGTCGATTGCGGCCCCTGCTGCCCCGACGACCTGCCGGCTCACGCCCATGCCGACACCCTGTCCTTCGAGCTGTATGACGGCGATCACCCCCTGGTGGTCAATTGCGGGACCTACGTCTATCAGGACCCGGAATGGCGCAACCGCTTCCGGGGGACCGCGTTCCACTCCACCCTGACGGTGGATGACGGGGACAGCGCCGAGGTCTACGGTGCCTTCCGCCTGGGCCGCCGGCCCCGACGCTTTTCCGCCTCGGCCGAGGGCGGGCGTTTCGTGGGCGAGTTCGACGGCTGGGCGCGCCTCGGCCTTGCTCATCGCCGCCGGCTCGAGCTATCCGAATCGGCCCTGGCGGGGCAAGACGAGGTGTATCGCGCCGGTGCCGGGTCCGCTCACCGTCTGGCCGTCCGTTTCCATCTGCACCCTTCGGTGACCGCCGAGCCGGAGGGCGAGGGAGTGCGGCTGGCCCTGCCCGGCGGCCGCCTCTGGCGCTTTACCGCCCACGGGCTGGCGGTGTGTCTGGACCAGTCCCGCTATGCGCCCCGCTTCCACGAGATGAGTCCGACCCGCTGCATCCGGCTGGAGATACCGTTGACCGGCGAGCGGGCGGCAATGGACTGGCGTTTCGAGAGGATCGCCTGAGATGGCCGGGCTGCGGCAGCTCACCCTCAGCGGTGCCTTCCTGGTGGGCGGAACGGTGGTCCAGGCGCTGATCGCCTTCGCCGCCAACCTGGTGCTGGTGCGATATCTGGATCCCGCCGATTTCGGCCGCTTCGCCGTGGTGCAGGCGGGTGCCGGGCTGATTCTGTCGCTGATTTCGCTCAGGGTGGGGACCCAGGTCCTGGGCGGTTCCGAGGCCGAACTGACCCCGGAGGTCCGTCGCCGCCTGTTTTCGGTGCTGGGCATCGAGACGCTGGCGGCGGGGCTGATCACCGTCCTTTGGCTGGGCACCAGCGACGTCTGGCATCCCTCGGACCTGTTGCTGGTGGCGGCCGTCCTGATCGTCCATTGGAGCACCCACAACCGCACCTTCTTCGAGCGTTCCATGCGGTACGGGTTGCTGGCCCTGATCGAGACCGGCGCCAGCGTGGCCGGCCACCTGCTGGCCATCGGGCTGGTCGTGGCCGGAATGGGGGCGGCGACCATCTATATCCGCGAGATGTTCATCGCCCTGGCCGGGCTGGCGGTCCTGGGATGGATGGGCACCCTCAGTTTCTACCGCCCCTACTGGCCCGCCGCATGGGAATGGCGCGACACTCTGCGCAGGGTGCGGGGCATCTGGCTGGACAGCATGCTGGAAGGCAGCTTCCAGCGCCTGGTGCTGCTGGTGGTCAGCGCCGTCGGCGGGTTGACCGGGGCCGGTCTGTTCTATCAGGCCAATCGTCTGGCGGTGGTGCCGCAGCAATTCCTCCAGCCGGTGACGTCGCGGGTGCTGTTCACCTGGCTGGCCCGCCAGGACGATGAAACCGTGCGCCAGGCGGGGTGCCGCAAGGCATTGCTGTTGCTGGCCCTGCCGCTCGGCGTGGCGGCGGTCGTCGTCTGGCTGTGGGCCGACCCCCTGGTCCCCATGATCTTCGGGCCGGCCTGGGGCCCCGCCGCCGCCATCCTGGCCGCCCTGGTGGGAGTCATCGTCGCGGTGTTGCCCTTCGAGGTGTTGCGCTCCTACACGGTGGCGGCCCGCCGGGTGCGGCTGTTGCTGGTGGCCCGCCTCGTCCAGTACGCGGCGTTCCTGCTGCCGCTGGCGCCCTTCTGGTGGAGCGGGGCGCAGGAGGTGGAGCGGGTGGCCTGGGCGCTGTCGGGGTCCTGCGTGGCCGCGTTCCTGACCCTGGCCATCCTGGTCCTGCGGTGGAGGGGCTGAAATGAAGGTGAGCGTCGCCGTGCACGGCCGCTTCCACGGCTTTGACCTGGCCCGGGAGATGTGGTGCCGGGACCGGTTGGAGCGCCTGTTCACCACCTATCCCGCCTTCGCGGTGCGGCGCTTCCTGCCCGCCGACCTGCCGGCACGGACGGCTCCCTGGCTGGAGGCGCTGCGGCGTCTGCCGCTGGTGCCGTCGCCGGACCTGTTCATCGGCCGGGCTTTCGCCCGCTTCGTCGCCGCCAACCTGCCCAAGGAGCCGGGCATCCTGGTGGGCTGGAGCGGCGCCACCCTGGAGGCCATGGAGCCGGCGCGGGTGCGTGGCTTCAAGCTGGTGATCGAACGCGGCTCCAGCCACATCCGTCATCAGGCCGAGGTGCTGGCCGCCGAGGCCGGGCGCTTCGGCCTGCCCTCGGCCGGCGTGGACCCGCGCATGATTGTCCGCGAGGAGGCGGAATACGCCGCCGCCGACCTGATCTGCGTCCCCACCGGATTTGCCCGCGACACCTTCCTGGCGCGGGGTATTCCCGCCGGGCGGCTGGCGATCAATCCCTATGGCGTCGACCTGAGCGGCTTTGCCCCACCGGCCGGGCGGCCGGTTCGCAAGCTTCCGCGCGTGCTGTTCGTCGGTCGCGTCGGCCTGCGCAAGGGAGTGCCGTCGCTGCTGGAGGCGGGGCGGCGGCTCGCCGGCACATGCGCGGTGCGGCTGGTGGGGCCGGTGGAGGCCGGAATGGAGGACTTGCTCGCCCAGGGTGGCGCCGAGGTGGCGGGGCCGAAGCCGGGCGGGGCGCTTCCCGCCGAATATGCCCAGGCCGACATCTTCTGTCTGCCATCCCTGGAGGAGGGGCTGCCGCTGACCCTGCTGCAGGCCATGGCCGCCGGCCTGCCGGTGGTGGCGACGCCCGAGACCGGGGCTGCCGACCTGATCACCCACGGCGTCGAGGGCCTGATCGTGCCGTCGCGTGATGCGGACGCCCTGGCCCAGGCGCTGGCGGACCTGTCCGCCGCGCCGGAGCGCCGCCGCGCCATGGGAGAGGCGGCCCGGCGGCGGGTGGAGGCTGGATTCGGCTGGTCCGATTACGGTGAGCGGGCCGTGGCGGCCTATGGGGGCTTATAGGGCCGGCCGCCCTATTGCCCCCGAGGCCGATTATGCTACCTTCCCGGCGATTACCGACGGATTCCAGGATCGGATGCCGGATGCCCTCGTTTCCACCCGTTGCCACTCTTGCCCGGATGGCCGCAGGTTTTTGCGCCGTGGCGGCAATTACGGCGGTGGCGAGTTTGCCGTTCTCCCATACCCAGGCGCCGGCATCCTATAGCCGCAAGGACATGCTGCGGACCGAGGCGTTCTCGCCCTGGCTCGGGCCGGCGCGGCGACATGTGATCATCGGCAGCTGCGAGGTGTCGCTGCCCATCGTCGCCAACGACATGGACAAGCCGGGCATCCCGCCGCGCAACGAAGTGTCCGCCTGGCTGGGCAATGTGCTGAACCATGTTCTGCGCACCGCCTATGACGGCGGCCGGGACGATGGTTTCTTCGATATCTCGGCCCCCAACACCAATCTGGCCCATCAGGCCCAATTGCTGTGGTACGCCTCCCGTGTTCCGGGCTTGAGCTCGATCATCTTCATCAATGGTCTCGGCCTCTCCACGGCGCTTGGGCCGGATGACGCCCTGGAAGTGGTCGCCGCGCTGGAGCGAATGGAGGCCGATCTGCCACAGGCCGCTCCATCCATCCGGGCCTTTGGCGACACGTTGCGGCGCGGCGCGGCATTTCAAGAAGGCGAGCGGCGCCATCCCGACTGGCGCAAGGCCCTTCATTCGGAGGCGGCCACCATCGAGGCCCCCTGGGCGGCAACCCTCAACGCCGCCGAGACGCAATTGTCCGACGACGCGTCATTCAGCTCCCTGTTGCAATTCGTCCTGGTTAGGGCCAAGGCGGGAATCAATACCATTCTCGGCGGCTCGGCCCGATTACTCCATCTTCCCCTGGTCGCCCTTGGCGCCGATACCTTGCGCCGTGACGAGGGCATTCGCCGCGAGTTGAACTGGGCAATGGCCATGACCGGCCGGCCGGATTATCGCGCCCTGGTGGAGCCCTTCGACAACAGGGACTATCTCGACGGCCCTGAACGCGACGCACAGCGTCTGTGGCTGGAAATGCTGGCGGCGGTGGCCGAGGCGCGGGGCGCCCGACTGGTGATCTACGGCCAGCCCATGCTGGGCGTGCCGCCCACCGCCCATGCCGCCGAGTTCAGGCCGCGTTACATGGACCGTATCCGTGAATGGCTGGCACCCTGGAGGCCGGTCTTCATCGACCATACCGTTGATCACAATCTCGGAATTGCTGATTTTGCCCTGACCTGTCGTTCCGATAACCAGGGGTGCAGCACCCCACCCTTCATAGCGACCGGCTATAACGCCAACATCATCGGTCGCTATCGGCAGAGCCTGCTGCTGCTGGACGCCTTGCGCCGGGAGGGTGTGCTCGGAGGCCTGCATCCCCGGGCGGACGCGAAATCGTCCGCCGGGCTGCCCATGGTCGAGGCCAGGCGATGCATTGACTATGATGGCCGCTCAGGAGGATGCATTCCATGGTAGACGGCAAGAGAGTGGCGACGTGGTTCGCCCGCCGCCCATGGCTGCTCGACTTGGCGGCGGGTGCCGCCCTGGCGGTGACTTTGTCGCTGATCCTCAACCGAAATCTGTTCGGCTTGACGGCCGGTGACGTGGTGACGGTGTATTATGGTCGCTTCTGATCCCGATTGGGAGGCGCTGCTGTCCCGCGAATATGTGGAGGCGCCCGCCTGCTGGCAGCGCTGCGGTGGTGGGCATTGCTGCGATCCCAAACTGCCGGAAGGCTCGTTCCGGCTGATTCGGAGTACTGGCGTCACGCTGTTCTACATGGAGCGGGAGTTCGCCTATCTGGCCGCCCGAGGCGAGGTTCCCGGCTTTGGCGAGCCGGGTATCCGCCGTCTGGCGCTGGACCTTGGCGATGGCCGGGCGCTGTCGGCGATCACCGTCCAATGTGGGTTGCTGGGCCGATGCGACGGAGTGCGGCGCCGGCCTCTTCATTGCCGCACCTATCCCTTCGCGCCGGTCTTCACCATCGAGGGCGAGGTCTCGGGCGTGGTGCCCATGTCGGTGTTCGACATGGCCCAGGCCAGCCATGAAGGGCACTCCAACTGCGCCATCGCGCCAGAACGCGACTGGCCCACGTTCTGGCGCGGCTTCGATCCGGCCGGGCTGGACCTGCTGCGCCACCCTTATGTCGCCTTCCATCTCGGGGCGGCGTCCATCCTGATGGACTGCTACGGAAGACAACTGGCGGGCGAGGAGCGGCTGGCCGGCAAGGCGGGGGCGGCGTTCTGGCGGATATGGGAGGTTCTCTACCTGTCGGGTCATCTGCTGGATCTGGACTCCGCGCGGCGGGATATCCGCGATCTCCACGACCGGATGACAGCCCGGTTTGGCGATTTCAACGCGCTGGTGGCACTGGACCCGGAGCGATGATAAGAAGCCAGTCGCTAACCAATTCGAGAGCCACATGACCGCCGACGATGTCATCGCCATGATCAAGAAGGCCCTGAGGGCCGAGACCGTGACGCTTGAATCCGCCATGGGAACTCTGCGGAACTGGGATTCGCTGTCGCAGATTCACGTGATGATGGCTCTGGAACAGGAAATGGGCGAGGAGGTTCCCGCCGAACTGTTCGGAGAGCTGACTTCGGTGGCGGCAATTCTTTCGTTTCTGGATGAGGAAGGACGGCTGAGCAAGTGAGCTTCCGGCTGCTGCACGACGCGATCCTGTATCACGCTGAAACTCGCCCGGATCACCCGGCCATCGAGGTGGGTGAGCGCCAGGTCAGCTATGGCGCCCTGGCCGAAACCCTCAACCGGATCGCCACTCTGCTGCGGACGTCCGGGGTGGTCCGTCATGATCGGGTGGCGCTGCTGGCCGACAACGGCATCGAGGCCTGTCAGGGAATTTATGGGATCATGCGGGCGGACGCGGCCTTCGTCGCCCTTAATCCCGGTTATCCGGCGCAGCGCATCGCCGCCATACTGGATCAAGCCGAAGCGGCGGCCTTTGCCTGCACCCGTGAATTGTTGGCGTCGGCGGCCCAGGCGGCCGCATTGTTGGCCAGCGCCCAGCCACGCCTGTTCCTGCTGCTGGACGGTACGGCCGACGAGGCCCGCGCCGCCCTGGAGCAATCCGGGGCCGGCGATCGCTTCGCCCAGGTGGCCGGGCTGGCCGAGATCGAGGCGGCGGTACCGTTTGCCGCGCCCAGTCGCAATATCGAGGAGGACCTCGCCTATATCCTGTTCACCTCGGGCACCACCGGCACGCCCAAGGGGGTGATGGTGTCGCATCGGGCGGTCAAATCCACCATCGTCTGGGGGGTGGATCACTTCGCCATCGGCCCCGCCGACCGGCTGTCCAACCATTCCCGCCTCAGCTTCGACGTCAGCCTGTTCGACATCTTCTGCGCCGCCTTTGCCGGGGCGACGCTTCTGCCCCTGGTGCGCAAGGGTGACTGCGCCTTTCCCGGCGATTTCATCCGCAAGCGGCGGGTGTCGCTGTGGTTCTCGGTGCCCAGCGTCATCAACCTGATGCTGCAGTCCCGCCAGCTGGCGGCCGGGCCGTTTCCCGATCTGCGGGCGGCGCTGTTCGCCGGCGAGCCGCTGACTCCGGCCATGGCCGCCGCCTGGCGCAAGCATCAGCCGCATGTGCCGATCTACAATCTCTATGGTCCCACCGAGGCGGCCATCGTCTGCACCGTCCACAACATCGGGGTGGACTCGCCGTTCGAGGAGGACAAGCCGGTTCCCATCGGCGTGGAGACCAGGGACAGCGAGCTGCTGGTGCTGCATCCCGACCGTGACGAACCTGCGGTGCCGGGCGAGGTGGGGCGGCTGATGATCTGCGGCTCCCAACTGGCCGACGGGTATTGGCGCCGTCCCGACCTGACCGAGCGGGCCTTCCGCCGCAATCCGCTGAAGGCCGATTTCGCCGCCCGCATGTACGATACCGGCGATCTGGCGTGGAAGGACGGGGATGGACGCATCCATTTCGTCGGCCGTGCCGATTCCCAGGTCAAGGTCATGGGATTCCGGGTCGAACTGGGAGAGATCGAGGCCGCCTTGAACGGCTGTCGGGGGGTGCATGAAGGTATCGCCCTGTTCCTCGACGGGAACCAGCCGGAAATCGTCGCCCTGGTGGCCGTCGAGCCGGGAAGCGCGTTTGATGCCGACGCGGTGCTGGCCCATTGCGCCCGGACCATGCCCGCCTACATGCTGCCCCGGCGGGTGATTCAGGTGTCCGACTTTCCCCGCAATCTCAACGGCAAGATCGACCGCAAGGCGGCGCACGCCCTGATCTCCGACGAGGCTTCGTGACACCGCTGCTCAATCTGTGGTTCCTGGGGCTGGCCGTGGCCCTGGCCTTGGGCTATCGCCTTGCGGCGCCCCGCCTGGGAGTCGAGGGCCGTGCCTTGGCCCTGTCGGCCATCAGCCTGGTGTTTCTGTGGAAGTTTCTGTCGTTCACCGTTTACGGCGGTTGGTTCGCCGCCTGGGCGGCAATGGCCATCGGCATGGCGCTGCTGGTCCGCCGTGTCGCCAAGCCCAGCCGGGGCAAGATATTGCTGGCGGCGGTGGTGCTGATGGTGGCGGTGATGATGGTGTTCCGCTATCCCAACTACACCGCCGCCCTGGTGGGTGAGCATCCCACCCTGCGCGGCCTGGCCCTGGCCGGCTGGATCGGCCTGTCCTATGCCAGCTTCCGCGCCGTCGACATGCTGATGGCGGCGCGATCCGAACGGACCAAGATCTTCAGCCCGGCGGTGGCCCTGGCCTATCTCCTGTATTTCCCGCCGGTGATCGCTGGCCCAATCAACCGTTTCGCCGCCTTCGCCAAGGATATGGATTCCGGCCCCAAGCCCCTCGACCGGGCGGAGCTCCATGCCGTCTGTTTCCGCCTCGCCGCCGGGACCATCAAGCTGGTGGTTCTGTCCCGGCTGGCCTGGTACTGGTCGATTCCCGGCATTCCCGCCGATATGGCCGGTGTCGAGCGTTGGCAGGCGATTTTGGGCGTCTACGCCTATTTCGCCTATATCTACTTCGAATTCGCCGGCTATACCGATCTGGTGATCGCGGTCTCGGCCCTGTTCGGGGTGCGGATGCCGGAGAACTTCCAGTTTCCCCTGGCGGCGGTCAGCATTCAGGATTTCTGGAATCGCTGGCACATTTCGTTATCGCAATGGTGCCGCGACCACATTTTCTACCCCCTGGTCCGCGTCCTGGCGGTCCGCCTGCCGTCGCTGCCGCCGGTGGCCGGGGCCATGCTCAGCATCTTCGTCACCTTCCTGTTCATCGGAACGTGGCACGGCGATTCCCTGAACTGGGTGCTGTACGGCCTGTACCATGGCGCGGGACTCAGCCTGTGGATGGGCTGGCGCCAAGCCATGCGGGCCATGGCTCCCCAGCTTCAGGACCGGTTGGACGCCTCCAGGTCGGCGCGGGCCGTCGGTATGCTCCTGACCACCAGCTTCGTCAGCTGGGGTCTGTTGCTGACCCTTGATCTCGCCCATGCCCGCAGGGTTCTTGCCATCGCTCTGGGTTGAGGTTCAGCGCCCGTAATCGTCCTCGATGCGGACGATGTCGTCCTCGCCCACGTATTCGCCCGATTGCACCTCGATCAGACACAGCGGCACCTTGCCGGGGTTTTCCAGGCGGTGGTTGGTCCCGGCGGGAATGAAGGTGGATTCGTTTTCCCTCAGCACGAAGGATTTGTCGCCGCAGGTGACCAGGGCGGTGCCCTGCACCACCACCCAGTGTTCCGAGCGGTGCCAATGCTTTTGCAGGGACAGTTTGGAACCCGGATCGACGTGGATCTGCTTGACCTTGAAGCGCTCGCCCTGCTCGATGGTCTTGTACCAGCCCCAGGGGCGCCAGCCGCGGGTGCCCTGGGTGGCCTCCGGGCGGCCGTCGCGCTTCAGGGCCTCGACGATGGCCTTGACCTCCTGGTCGCGGCTCTTGTCGGCCACCAGCACCGCATCGTCGGTGGCGATCACCACGAGGTCGCGAACCCCCACCGTCGCCACCAGATGGTCCTGGCTGCGCAGATAGCAATCGGCGCTGTCCACCACCAGGACGTCACCCTGAACGACGTTGCCGTCGGCGTCGCGCGGGCTTTCCTGCCAAAGCGCCGACCACGAGCCGATGTCGGACCAGCCCATGTCCACCGGCACCACCGCCACCTTGTCGGACGGTTCCATCACCGCGTAATCGATGGAGCGGCTATCCAGGGCGCCGAAGGCCGCCTCGTCCAGGCGGAAGAAGAACAGGTCGCGCTGGCCCCGGGCCAGGGCCTCGGCCGAGCCGGTCTTGATTCCGGGGGCGAATCGGTCCAATTCGGCCAGGAAGAGGCCGACCGGCAGCAGGAAGATGCCGCTGTTCCAGGTGTAATCCCCCGAGGCGATGTAGGATTGGGCGGTGGCGAGGTCGGGCTTTTCGACAAAGCGCTCGACCATGAAGCCGCCCTCCAGGGGGGTGCCGCGCTTGATATAGCCATAGCCGGTGTTGGGGCCGGTCGGCGTGATGCCGAAGGTCACCATGCGGCCCTGGCGGGCCAGGGGGATTGCCGTCTCCACCGCCCGACGGAAGGCGGCGGTATCGGCGATCAGATGATCCGACGGCATCAGCAGCATCAGGGCGTCGGGGTCGCTTTCCACCAGCATCAGGGCGGCCACCGCCGCCGCCGGGGCGGTGTTGCGGCCCACCGGCTCGATGACCACGGCGCGCGGCTCGATCCCTTCCTCGCGCAATTGCTCGGCGACGATGAAGCGATGCTCGAGGTTGCACACCACCACCGGGGGCTGGTCGAGGCGAAGAGCGGTTTCCTGCAAAAGCGTGCGCTCGCCCGTCAGCTTCAGCAGCTGCTTGGGCATCAGTTCGCGCGACAGCGGCCACAGGCGGGTGCCGGCTCCGCCGGACAGGATCACCGGAATGGGGGCGCTCATGACCTCGTCTCCTTGTTGCGCCACCAGCGGGCGGTGGCGTCCAGCCCTTCGTCCAGGGTCAGGGGGGCCGACCAGCCGATCGTGGCGGCGATGGCGCCGGAATCCACCTCGAGCGAGGCGGTCAGGCGCTGCACGGCGGCGGCCTTGCCGGTCAGCCGGCCGGCCAGACGCATCAGGCCGACGGGAACCGGCGGCAGGCGGGCGGGGCGGCCCAGCGCGCGGGCGATCCGCCGCACCAGTTCCGGCGACGACACCGCCTCGCCGTCGGCCAGGGTGAAGACGCGGCATTGCCCGGCCTGCGGCGGATGGTCCAGGCAGGCGCGGATGGCGTCGGTCAGGTTGTCCAGGCCGATCAGCGAACGGCGGTTGTGGATGGCGCCCAGCGGCAGGGGAATTCCCCGGTCCACCAGCCCGATCAGCGAGCGGAAATTGCCCTTCACTCCCGGCCCGTAGACCAGGGGCGGACGCAGCACCGTCACGGCCAGCCCGGTGCGCGCCGCCAGGGCGGCCAGACCCTGCTCGGCCTCCAGTTTGGAAATGCCGTAGGCATCCACCGGGGCGGCGTTGTCGGGGCCGAAGGGAATGCCGAAGGTCTCCTCGCCATTGGCCTTGATGGAGGACAGGAACACCAGATGGCGCAGTCCGGCCGCCGCCGCCTGCTCGGCCAGCCGCAGGGTGCCGGCGACGTTGGCGGCGCGGAACTCGGCCAGGGGATCGGTGGCGGTGTCGTGCATGACATGGACGCGGGCCGCCAGATGCACCACGGCCTCGCAGCCGGCCAGGGCCGTACTCCAATCGCTCTGGGCCGACAGGGGGGCGGCGGGCCGCGCCTCGATGCCGGTGGGCAGGTGGCGCTGAGGGCGGATCGCTCCGTAGACGGAATGACCCTCCTCCAGCAGGCGGAGGCCGAGCGCCTTGCCGACGAAGCCGTTGGCGCCGGTGATCAGGACCTTCATCGCGCAATCCCCCCGGCCCAGCGGGTGAACAGGGTCAGCATGCCGCTCACCACCAGGATGGCGGCCACGCCCGCTCCCAGGGGGAATCCGGCCGCCGCCAGGGCGGCGCAGGCCACCAGCAATCCGTTGCCCAGGGCCACGGCACCGGACACCCGGGCGTGGCTTTGTCCGCCGCGCACGGCGCGCTGGTAGAAGTGGCGGCGATGGGCCTGCCAGATCCGCTCGCCGTCCTTCAGGCGCCACAGCAGGGTGATGGTGGCGTCGGCGACGTAATAGCCGGGCAGGATCAGGGCGGCCACGAGCTGTCCATGGACGGCGAGATGGACCAGCAGGCCGCCCAGCACGAAGCCCAGCGGTATCGATCCGGAATCCCCCAGGAAAATGCGGGCCGGGTGCCAGTTCCACACCAGGAAGCCCAGCCCGGAGGCGGCGACGATCATGGCGGGGGGAAACAGGGCGCCGTCGCCGCTGATGGCGGCCACCAGGGCGATGCCGAGGCCGATGGCGGCGCTTTCCACCCCGGTGATGCCGTCGATGCCGTCCATGAAGTTGTAGAGATTGACGAACCACAGCCAGCCCAGCCCGACCAGCACCCGGTCGGCCCAAAGGGGCAGCATGCCGCCGAAAACCATGCCGCCTTCCAGTCCGATCAGGGTGGCGGTAATGACGGCGGCCTGGGCGGCGAGGCGGGGCAGGGGGGGAAGGCCCCCGCGGTCGTCCAGCCACGATACCGCCATCAGGATCAGGGCGCCGGCCGCCAGGAGGGTGGCGTCGCCGGGGACCGCATAGGCCGCCAGGATCAGGCCGGCCGCCAGCACCGGGGTGACTCCCAGGCCGCCGCCGCGCGGGGTGGGCAGGGAATGGCTGGAGCGCTCGTTGGGATGGTCGAGAATCTGCCTGTGGCGCAGCCAGGACAGCGCCAGACGGGTCGAGACGATGGTGGCCGCGAAGGTGGCCGCGCCGGCCACCATGCCCGCCTGCCAGGCCTCGGCCATGTCTAGTCCTCCAGGCTGATTCGCCGGCCCTGGGCCAGCGAATCCAGCACGGCGATGGTGGCGAGCGAGGTCTCGACCAGTTCGGCTTCATCCACCGGGGCGGGGCCACCGGCCGTCACCGCCTGGACGAAGGCGGCCAGCTCGGCCTTGTGGCCCTTGTCCTGGCCCAGGCACTTTTCCACCTTGGTGGCGCCGCCCTGGGTCACCGACAGGGAGAGGAAATTGTCCACGGCGATGACCGTTCCGCCAGCGAAACACTCGAAGCGTTCCTTGGAAACGGAGGTGTCGCCCTGGGCGGTATAGATGATGGTGGCCAGCGAGCCGTCGGCGAAGGAGAGCGACACCGACAGATCGTCGCACACGCCATGGGTCACCCGGGCGGCGTCGGCCTGCACCGTCCTGATGGGAGCGCCGATCAGGGCGCGGGCCAGATCGACGAAATGGCAGACCTCGCCCAGGATGCGTCCGCCCCCTTCCTCGGCGGCATTGACCCAGCTTTCGGCGGGAAGAGCCCCGGCATTGACGCGCAGCACCGCCACCTTGGGGCCGGGATGGCGGGCCAGGTGGGCGGCCATTTTCCGGGTCATGGGGGCGAAGCGGCGGTTGAAGCCCACGGTGAAGAAGCCGGCCGAGCCCTGGCGCGCCGCGATCACCCGGTTCAGCTGCCCGCGGTCCAGCGCCAGGGGCTTTTCCACCAGCACCGACTTGCCGGCGGCCAGCACCCGGGCCACCATCTCGGCGTGGTTGCCGTGGCGGGTGGCGACCAGCACGGCGTTGATGGAAGGATCGTTCAGCACGGCATCGACATCGGTGGTGGCGTGGGCGAAGCCGAAGGTCTGCTGCCCGTGCTCGGCGGTCTGGCCGCGCTGGGTGCACAGCGTGCGGAACTCCACGCCGGGCAGCCGGACCAGTTCGGGCAGCAGCACGGTGCGGGCGAAATTGCCGGCGCCGATGACGCCCAGCACACACTTGCCGCCGGAGGGGGCGGCGGGGGCGAAGGCGGGCGCGGCCTGCGGCCGGCCGGCGTAACGCAGCACCACGCCCAGCGACGGCTGCTCGCCGCCGGTGACCAGGCGATAGGCCTCCTCCGCCTGATCGAAGTCGAAACGATGCGTGATCAGGGCGCCCACGTTCAGGCGGCGGGGCAGAGACGGGCTCATCAGGCGGATTACTTCGCGCAGGTTCTCGGTCTCGGTCCAGCGCACCCAGCCCACCGGATACTTGATTCCCCGGCCCTCGAACTCCTCGTCGTAGCGGCCGGGACCGTAGGAACGCGACACCGACAGGGTCAGCTCCTTCTTCATGTAGGCGGCGTAGTCGAACTCGGTTCCGGTCTTGCCCACCAGCACCACGCGGGCACGGTCGCGGGCCAGTTCGGCGGCGAGCGCCAGGGGCTCGGACGAATCGGTGGCCGCCGCGATCAGCACGGAATCACAGCCCAGCCCGCCCGACAGGGCCGCCACCGCGTCCGGCAGGCCGGGTTCGTCCAGGCTCCAGGTCAGCTCGGCCCCCATGGCCCTGGCCAGGGCCAGCCGGTCGGGGTTGACGTCGACGGCAATGACGCGGGCGCCTTGCAGGGCCAGAAGCTGCACCGCCAACTGGCCCACCAGCCCAACGCCCAGCACGGCGACCACATCGCCCAGCTGCGCCCCCAGGGAGCGGATGCCGGCCAGGGCGATGGCGCCCACCGTGCCGAAGGCCGCCTCCTCGTCGGAAACGTCGTCGGGAATGGGCGCGGCCAGATTGCGCGGCACCACGTTGAGCTCGGCATGGTTGGCGAGGCCCGCCCCGGCCATGGCGACGCGCTGGCCGATTGTGAAGGCGCCTTCCAGGCCGCCACCCACGGCGGATATCGTTCCGGCAGCGGAATAGCCCAGGGGCAGCGGCTCGTCCAGGCGGGCCATCACCGCCTTGAAGGTGGCCAGGATGCCGTCGCGCCTTGCCTTGTCCACCACCTTGCGCACCAGGTCGGGCCGCGCCTTGGCCTTGGCGGCCAGACTCTTCTTGGCAAAGTCGATGACCATGCGCTCGGTGCCGGCGCTGATCAGCGAGGCGCGGGTCTCCACCAGCAGGTGGCCGGAGCGCACGTGGGGCTCGGGGACATGTTTGAGCGACAGCTTGCCGGATTTGGCGCTTTGGATGATCTGCTTCATGGCGCTTTCTTAACTCCGATCGGCCATGGCGTCGAGCATGCGTCGCTGCCGGCGGTATAGCGGGTCGAGGCCGCCTTCGACGATGACCTGACGCCAGGCGTCCGGGCCGTCCAGGCCGACCTGGTCGCCGCGCAGGGTCAGGGGGTGGAGTCCGCGATGGCAGAGCCCCCGCACGCCCGAGCGGCAATAGTGGTGATGACGGCCGATCTCGGCCAGGGCGGCGGCGTCGGTGCTGCCGATGTCGCCGAAGGTGTAGGCGAACCACGGTGTCGGGCCGAGACGCCGGCTCAGAATCTCGGCGGCCCGGCCGATTTCCTCGGCCGCCTGGGGAGGGGCCAGGGCGGACAGGCGGAGATGGTGGAGGGTGTGGTTGCCGATGGCGTGGCCGGCCCGGGCCAGCGTCTCGACCGTGGCCCAATCCATCAGGGGTTCGGGTGCCGGTCTGAGGCTGCGGAAGACATTGGCGGAAACCCGTTCCGCCTGGGCCTCGGGCGGCAGGTCCATCAGGCCGGGGCAGACGAAGAACACCGCCTTGACATCCAGGGGCGCCAGGATGGCCTCTGCCACCTCGGCGTTGGAGGCGAAGCCATCGTCGAAGCTGAGCAGACAGGGCGGGGCGGGGAAACGGCGTGTCAGGGTCCCGGCCAGCAGCGCCTCGGCCTCGGCGGGAGTGATCAATCGGCCGGCCTCGGCCAGGCGGTCCACCAGCCGGGCAAAGGCCGGCCGCTCCTTGGCCGGGACGTCGTGGAACATCAGGATGCGGAAGGCGCCGTCCGGCGGCGGTACCAGGCGGCTGGCCAATCGGCTGGCGGCCGCCCAGGGGCGGGCGAGGCGATGGCGCAACTGAGACATGGACGGCAGACTTCCGGGGGAGTTTCGGACGGCTCTTCATACCATCGGCGCTAGCCGCGCACCAAGTGGCGAAGAGGTTGTTTCCAAATCGGCTTTGGGGTATGGCTGCTGGCAGTACTCCAGCACAAGGCCCCAGGAATGAGCTTTCCCGCCGAAAAGTACGGCACCATCGCCGCCTTCTTCAGCGATTACCGCGATGCCCTGGCCGCCGCCGCCGCCTCGGTATCCGCCGAGGCCCTGGACCGTGCGCAGGCCCTGCTGTCGGCGACCGTCGAGCGCGACGCCGTGGTTTACGCTTGCGGTAACGGTGGTTCGGCGGCCATTTCCAATCATCTGGTCTGTGATCATTCCAGGGGCCTGTCCGTCGATACCGGCCTCAGGCCCAGGGTGCACAGCCTGTCGTGCAACATCGAGATTCTGACCGCCATCGCCAACGACGTCTCCTACGGCGACGTGTTCAGCCACCAACTGGCCCTGGCGGCGCGGCCCGGCGATCTGCTGATCACCATCTCGTCCTCGGGCAATTCGGAAAACGTGGTGCGCGCCCTGCAGTGGGCCAGGGAGAACGATCTTTCCACGATCGCAATGACCGGCTTTTCCGGAGGACGCTCGGCGGCCATGGCCGACGTCAACCTGCACGTGGAATCAGACAATTACGGCGTGGTCGAGGACGTCCACCAGTCGCTGATGCACGTGCTGGCCCAGTATCTGCGCCAGACCCGCATGAGCGCCGATCTGGTCCGCGCTAGGACATTCTAGGCTCGGTTCTTGCCGCTTCCGTCGTGAGGCCGAACAAGGCGCGTGGGATGCCCTTTTGGCGAGTCTGGTTTGAGCGACAGCCTGAACTGGATCTCGAGCGCCGGATATTGATCCATGGGACCGGGGTTTCGACCAGATGGCCCGGTTGCGCCGGTCATGTCGAGCCGATGCCAGGCAACCCCCGCTATGACAGCGCGGCGAACATCCGGCCGATCGCATCATCATCGTTGAACGGATCGAAGGCTTCCTGCAACCACTCTGAAGGGATTGCCGGCCCGTCTCCGTCGAGACAACGGCCAGCCGCCTGGCGAAAATACTCCAGGTCGCTGAAACGAAAGCCGCGGTCGCACAAAAGGGCGGGCAGTTCCCTCCTTTCTTCGAGGGGATAATACGACAGCACCACCCGTTCCTTGAGCAAGGCTTCTATCTGTATTGTGCCGGGGATGGTCGTCCCGAGTGTCATTCTTTCGAACAGCCAGGCGGCGGGGCACACCTCCACGCCGTCGGCCTTGTACATCAAGGGGATAACTTTGGGTGACGACAACATTTCCGAGAGTGTTGGCGCGGCCCGCAGCCTTTCATACAAGCGGTTCGAGCCTTTCGGCTTGATGACCAGTACACAATCTGTCCGCTGGCTGACCACGGTCCAAATAGCCTCCAGAATGGAATTTTCCACTCGCGCAAGCCCGGGGACAGTGCTGCTGCCAAAATAGACGACCAGTTTCCGCCCCACGGCACGTTCGGCTTCGATCCTTCGACCAATCTCGGGATCCACCTGGGTGGGCCGCTTGCGGCGCCGGTCATTTTGCATCTGGCCGACCACTACGGTCTTGGTTGAACTGCGCCAGCTTCCCCCAAAGTTCCTTGGCAGATACCGACCTCCGGAAAAAAACACATCGAAACCGAGATAGGCCGTCGCCGCTCCGGACGAATCGATCTCGGTATAGGGCAGACGCACGACGCGGCCACCCTGCCGGCCATGAATGAGGCTCTTCAAAACGTGTGAAGCGTTGTATTCGACGATGTCGAAACAATAGTCAAAAGACACTTCGTACTTAGTGCGCTGAATGTTCAGGGCGATGGCGGCATGGTGAAGACATTCCGTCGCCGCGAAAACAATGTGGTCGTTCCTGAGATGGCGTAACATGATGGCCCAGACACGTCCGGTCAGCATTAGAGCCGGTAGAAGCGCTTCCCGTATCCAGCGCCAGATGGGAACCCTGGCCTTGCCGGGATCCAGGCACTGGAACCCGGCACGAGCCAGGGACTCGTTGTCCTTGCGCTCGAGAAACACCACGAAGCGGTCGCGGGCCGGTGATGTCAGACCGGCGGCATTCAAGAATTCCTGCCAGCGAGACTGATCCCAGAAATCCTGGGTGGCATAGGTGTAATGCCGCCGTGCAACCCTCCAGGCCCCTTGCCTGATCAGGATCAGGAATGCACGTCCACAGAGAATCAGCCCCCAGAGCAAGGCGGCGAGAGGCAAATGCCAGCGTGAGACCCTGGGCTCGATACCACCGGCGACGGCTGCCGCCTCGGGGCTTAGCGCGATGAAGTCTGCGAGGGCGATGCGATCCAGCGGCCCGGAATCCACGTCTATCGGATCAAATCCCTCGGCCTCCGGCTTGGCGAGGCGAAGGCCCCAGGAGCGCAAAGCACGCTCATAGACCTCGTGCAGGGCTTTCTTCAGGCACAGCGTGGCGTCCGCCGTGCCCAGAAAAACTTCAAAAGCGCGGGTAATATCCCGGATGGCGCTGAATTTCTCAAACATCCGCTCGATGGCGGCGATACCTATGGTCTCCACTTGGAGGTCAAGGTGGGAACAGTACTGGCTTGTAGGAAGAGGAAAGGATGGTTCCGGCCTGAGCAGTCTGCGGAATTTCATTGCCTCTCCATCCACTCGGCCTTCAACAAGCCTAGCACCGTGCAATCCCGTCGACCCTGGGGGGTGGCGTAGAATTCCCTCAGAATCCCTTCCGGTTGGAATCCCAAGCGTTGAACCGCCATGACCGAAGCCGCGTTCTCGGTCCGGGTCATCACCTGAATCCGGTCATATCCCAAGGTCGTGAACCCATATTGCAGAACGGCCCTGGCGGCCGTGGCGAAATAGCCTTTCCCCCAATAGGACGGAGCCAAGCCGTAGCCGAAATCCGCCATCCTCTGCTCGTGCGGAAAAAGGAGGTTGAACCCTAGTGACCCAATGGCACGCCCCTCGCTCTCATGGATGATCAGCCAATAGCGTCGCCGTAGCTGCTCATTGTCGTCCATAAGACGCCGCACAAAGGACTCCGCCTCATCGATCACCTTGAAGGGCTGCGACCCGATAAAGGCCTGAAACCGCGGATCGGACCCGTAGTCGAAAAGATCCGCGGCAAAAGCGATGTGAGGCGGCACCAATCGGATTGGTCCCGCCTCCAATACCGGAAGCGGATCCATCACTCATTGACCAGGGGCCGCTGCAGTGGCAGCGACAGGATGCGCTCATGACCATGCAAGGTAGCGCGCAGCCTCCATTGACGATCACCTATTTTTTCCCAGGCGGGAAGCTTCTTCGGTTCACCACTACGCTTGGCTTCGGCCTCCAGATTATCATGGTCGCCGACAAAGCGGGAGACGACGTCCCAAAACTCACCCTCACTCATCTTCGTCTTGGCGAGGAAGCGGTCCAGGGCCTCCCACGGGAACTCCCCGTCGTAATCGCGGACCAGGCTGATGGCTTCGGAACGGGTAATCTTGCCTTCCTGAATATCCTTGGAGGTGTACTTGGTCGCGCGGCAGAAGCCGAACTTTGGCCACAGCATCCAGATGTAGATGTCGTAAAGATCGTCATCGGTGCTGTAGCCAAAAGTGAAAGTCCCCGGCGCCCGCTTTTCTGCCATCTGGAAGCCCCCAACCAAGTTGAGTGCAACGTGAAGATGGTAGTTGTTCGTCCATGGAGTATAATCGCTGAAGAACAGACGTTGGAGTCCGATGGTGGCCATTTCCTCATCCGACGGATCCAGGTAGGGTGCGATTTCACCTGGAGTAAGTCCGAACTCACCCCAATCCTTGGGCTCAAGAAATCCACGCTTATCGGACTTGATGCGGCTGGTGACTCCCTTGTTGTCCAACAGCTGAAACTCCGGATCTTCCGAACCGGCGTACTCCGTTTCGCCATTCTCTCCATACAGGATCAGAGGAATCTTCTTCTGAAGTGCAATTCGCGCGACCATGGCGAAGACAAGGTAAAGGAATGGCGGGTAGGGATCGCCATAGCGCTCGAAGAATATCCGCGTCAGTTTGGTAAAAATCGGCTGATTTGGCGTAAAAGAAATTAGATCAGCCTTGAGCTTTTCAGGAATATTACGCAGATTCTTGACGCCGACTTCAGTCTCAAGATATGGGGCAATATTGACGCACAGAGGTCGGACACCCAGGACGTTGATTGCGTACCAAGTCTGGAATGTACTGTCTTTGCCGCCACTGACCGGTATAATGCAGTCGTATTCCCTGTCCGGGCTTCTTGCAATAATTGAGCTAACAATATCCTTAAATTCTTTTTCTTTTTCCTTCCAATCTATCGACTTTTTCTCTTCAGTCCTGACACAGCCGTTGCATATTCCATCTTTGTTAAAGCGGATTCTTGGCCTTGTATTAGGGTGTGTGCAGGATTCACAGTAGAGCATCTCCGGATCAACACTCATTTATCAAGGCCTCCAGTCATCTGGGATCAAACCCAAGCTACCCGCGGAATTCCCCACGCCACCTTCGAGCGTGAACGCGAAGGAAATGCAGACGGCCGGGGTCTACCTCAAAATCGCACTCCGAGTCTACACGGGCGACGCACTGCCCATACCAGAAGCGTCCTGCTCCCTGAGAACTCAAAGCCAGCTCGCTAGGTGTCGGCGCGAATCAACTCTCCGCTACTCATATCCGGATCACATGAAATTCCACATCGGGAAGTCCGCACCCTGGCTGGCGAGGTACTGCTTGGCCTTCTCCAGGCCGTTGCCGATGTAGTGAAAGATGTTGGCCGCCGAAACGGCCGAGGCTTTGCCTTCGACAATTCCGTCAACCAGATGGGAAAACTCGCCGACCCCGCCCGAAGCGATCACCGGGATGTTGACCCCTTCGCTGATGGCGCGGATGGTGTCGAGATCATAGCCGGTACCGGTGCCGTCGCAATCGATTGAGGTCAGGAAGATCTCGCCGGCGCCCCGGGATTCCACCTCGCGGGCCCAGTCCAGGGGAGTACGGCCGGTACGCTTCTGGCCGTTATTGATGAGTGTGGACCCGGTCAAACCGCCGCGATAATCGATTGAGACCACCACGCATTGGCTGCCGAAGCGGCGCGCCGCCTCGGTGATGAAGGCGGGGTTGATGAATGCGTGGCTGTTGATCACCACCTTGTCGGCCCCTGATTGCAGCAGTTCCTCGAAATGCTCCAGGGTCGAAACCCCGCCGCCGGCGGCGATGGGAACAAAGCAGAGCCGGCCCAGCTGGCGCAGCTGGGCGGCGAAGGCGGATACCGACTTGGGCTTGCGGTCCACGTTGAGCAGCACCAGCTCATCGATGGCATCAAAGCTGAGATAGCGCCGAATCCAGGCGAGCTCACCCACGGGCTGCAAGTTGAAGTCCCGGCTGTTGCAAAACACGCCGTCGTTGCGCATCAGCAAGCAGAGAATCATGCGTTTCTTCAGCACGGCGCCGCATCCTATTCCATTGCCAGGAAGTTGCGGAGCAGACGCAGCCCCGCACTCTGGCTTTTTTCCGGATGGAACTGAACACCCATGAGGTTGTCGGATTCAATGGCGGCACACAAAGATCCGCCATGATTGACAGTGGCGGCAACAATTTCCGGCCGGGTGATGAGATGATAGCTGTGAACGAAATAGAAATCGGCGGTCTCAACCCCGGCGAACAGCCGCGAGCCGGCACGGGCAGTCACAGTATTGAAGCCGACATGGGGTACCTTGATCTCCGGGCTGGTGGACACGATGCGCTCCACCTGGCCGGGAACCCAGCCCAAACCCCGGAACTCGCCATCTTCGTGGCTGATTTCCGCCATCATTTGATATCCCAGACAGATACCAAGGATCGGCTTGCCCTTGGTGATCTCGACGGCCAGCACCTCGTCAAGCCCACGTGCGCGAACCGACCCTATTCCCGCCCCGAAGGCGCCAACACCCGGAAAAACCAGCCTTGACGCATCACGGATGGTCTTTGGGTCGGCCGATACCTGGGTGTCGCATCCAAGATAGTCGAAGGCGTTGAGAACCGACTGGTTATTGGCGACACCGGTGTCGATGATGACGACTCTCGCCTTACCGGCAGGGGGGGCAACAGACCGCTGATCAGATGTCTCCACCACAGGCTGGGACTCGTCCTTGTGCAAGAAAATCATGCTCAATCGGCACAGCTGGAAGCTATCATGGTGCCGACGCGTGCGTCAAAGGCTTCGCGGGAGCTACTTTTTCCCATGCCCGCTCCCGCAACAGCGGGCGTTCGTACCGTGCCTCCAGCCGCTTTGCCCCCGGCGGAACCGCAACCGCCATCTGGATGCCGTTGGCGGGAACCACGGCCAATTCCACACCATCGGCACGGACCTTCCAGAACGGCAGATATGGAGTATTGAGCATCACGATTCCGGCTTCGGGGGCATCGACTTCGATGTCGAAGCCATCCCGTATCACGGTAAAGCGCCGCACCTCGATCCGTCCCGCGGCGGGAAGCGACGTTGCGGCGTCGGCACGTATGACGGCGGGACGTTCTCCCGCAAGCTTACTGAGATGGGCCAGCATGTCCTGCTCGGAAATGCCCGATGGCACGATCTCCAGACGACGGGCCGCTGAAACCCTTGGCCACGGATCCGACAGACGGTAGACGTACAGCGGATCGGGGGAGACGATGAGGCGGATATACTCGCGGATTCTCGCCGGGAGCGGAGTCCCCGCCCGCGGCGGAACCGTGCCGTCCGGCGGACCATCAACGCGGGACAGCTCGGGATCCGTGAGCGGCAGGCGCGACAGCACCATCCCTACATTGGCGGCACGCAGCAGGTTGAGGTCTGCATACTCCGCCAAGCGATAGTGGGGGCAGCACTTTTCCATCTTCTGAAGCCGCCACAGGGTCAGATGTCCGCCACTCGCACTGATGGAGGTCGGCGCATTGATGCCCTTCTGCCAATAAAGAGCGGCGCTTCTGGTCATAAGGTGCAATGTGCCGTCCAGCGTCTCGAGACCCGCCATAGCCGCTGCACCGGTCGGCAGCCGGTAGGGAACGGATATCACCCGTGTGGTCGGGTCCGGCGCCCAGCTGCGCTGGGCCAGATTCGGGCTCCCCACGATACTTTGAAGTCCACCATCGCCAAGCCATACCGACACCTCGTAGGCCTGTGACCAGGCGAAGCGTCCCAGCAGAAGAGTCAAGGCAATGGTGGCTACCGGACCGACAGTCCCCGGCCGGGCGCACTCCCGGTCGGCAATCCCGGCGACAGCCGCCGCCACCACCGGCAAGGCGAACAGAAGGTAATGGAAATTGTAGCCCCGCAATATGCCAAGACCCAGACGGTCCCAGGGCACCTGGACCAGAGCCGGCCCCGCCACGAGGAACAGGACCATCAATCCGCCAACCCATACGGCCCGGGGAGAACGCCGGACGAGCATCATCGTCACGGCAAACGCGGTAAGCGCGGTGACCTCGCGGAATTCTCCGTAACGATTGAAAAGCTGTGACAGGAATCCTCGAATATCGGGGGCGGCAAACGATATCTCGGCACCTCTGAAGGTGTGTGGTCCGAGCAGAGCCATGGCATAGGCCGTTTCGTGCCAGTTAAGCAGAAACAGACCGACCACCACGGCCAGCGCGGGAATGATGCGCACCGCCGTACCAAATCCATTCAACAGTGCCACGACACCGGTTGCCGTAATCACCGACAGGAGTGCATGGGGAAAGGAACTGCTGATGGACAGCGAAAAACCAACCGCCAGAACTCCGGCCCAATAGCGCCGGCGGCCCAGTCTTTGAACCAGAACGTGAGCGATCAACGGCGCCAGTCCATAGGCCAGGCCATGGGTGACGGTGACGAAGTTCAGCGCCCCCATTCCCATGGACGCCAGCCCCCCGGCGGCGAGTGCGGTTTCACGCGATCCGCCGAAACCGCGGGCCAATTTGTACCCACCCAGCATGTAAATGGCGTAAAGGGTGATCTTGTGGATGGCGTAGGCCGGCCAAAGGGGCAGCATCTGGAACAGCACGCGTTCCAGAGACAGGTACTGCCCGGTGTTGACGGCAAATCCGTAGGCATCAACACCGCCGGCATAGTTGTGCAGGAAGCCCATCTCTCCCGGAAAAAGCGGGGGAACCGCCACCAAGGGCACACTATCAAGCTCGGAAGCCCGCAGGGCGAAGGAATAGGGGCCCGCCACCCAGAACAGAGCCGTCGCGGCCACCACCCAGAGGATTGCCCAGCGCACGGCGGCATGACGGCCCATGGGAGCCGGCATCCTGTGGCGAATGGTCAGGAAGACGGCAATACTTACCAGCGCCTGGGTCAGATCCAAGACACCGAAGAACCCAAGACTCACGGAGAGCCCTCACTGTGTCCAGCCGGGGCCTGGACGTCGGGTTGTGGCCCCCAGGGATTGCGGACCACCACATTCTCGGTGCGATCGACGATATACAGAGGGCGGTGGCGCACCTCCTCGTAGACCCGGCCGACATACTCCCCCAACACGCCAATGGCCACCAGTTGGACGCTGCCGATGAACAGCATGCCCACGGTGATGGTGGGAACACCCAGGGGATAATCCACGTCGAAGACGAAGCGAGCCAGGAACATCAGGGTGATAACGATGAAGCTCAAGGTGGCGACCACCACCCCGAGCCACAGGATGAAGGCCAGCGGAAACGTGGAAAAGCCGAACAGACCATTGAAGCCGATCTTGAACGATCCGGTGAACGGATTGTACTTGGTGATTCCCGCAGCTCTCGCATCGCGGTCGTATTCCACATAGGTCTGGCGATAACCGGCGAAGGCCACCAGACCGCGCAGGAAGCCGTGCCGCTCGGGCAGGTGGCGGAGGGCCTCGATGGTCCGCCGGCTCATGATGCGGAAATCGCCGGTATCGCGGGGAATATCCACGTCCGAAACATGATTGATCAGCCAGTAGCCCACGTAGGACACCAGCTTCTTCAACGCGGTTTCGCCCTTCCTGCCCCGGCGTCGCTTGGCATAGACCACGTCGTAGCCCTCGACCAGCTTGGCGTGCAACTGAGTGATCAGTTCGGGCTGGTCCTGGAGATCAACGTCGATCACCACGCAAGAATCGCCCCGGCAATTGAGGATGCCGGCCATGGTGGCGGCGGGTTGGCCGAAGCGGCGGCTGAACACCATCAACCCGATGGCGGGATTGGTGGCGGCTTCGCGACGGATGACCTCCTCGGTGCGGTCCGGGGACGGATCCAGACAGAACAGAATCTCGTAAGGGCCGATGGCCTCAAGCACCGGAACCGTCCGCTCAAGGAAGGGAACGATGTTGTCCTCTTCCTTGTAGACTGGAACAATGACGGAAATGACAGGTTGAACCATCAGAATCTTCAGCACCTGAAGGAGGGAGGCCGATAAATAGCAGCTTTCGCCGGCTCCTTCCAGGGTCAGGCGGCTTTGTCGCTTTTGAAGGTGGTTCCCAGGCTTTTCAGGGTGGTGTTGTTCTCCGCCACCGAGTCCATCAGCATGGGTTCCTTGCCGCCGAACAGAGTCACGATCTCGCTCTTCAGCATCTTCAGACCGATACTCAGCACGTTCTTCAACCCGAAATGGGCAATCAGGCCAATGGCCTTGCCGGGGGTCGAATGCATCACGAACAAGGCGTGGCGCTGAAGCCGCAACAATTCGGCAGGTCCCATGCCGTTGACTTCCATTACGCCACCGGCATAACGGGAATACTTGGCGTAATCCTTGGTCAGCAGCTTCAGACCGTACATGCCCTTTTCCGCCATCTGGGCCAGTTCGGTGCCGGGATAGGGAATGGCGATGGCGCATGGCGCGTAGCGGATTTCCGGGATGGAGCGAATGAAGCGCGCGGTTTCCATCACCGTTTCCACGGTGTCGCCGGGATTGCCGATCATCACGCCGGTCAAGGTGGACAGGCCCAGCTTCTTGCACAGGCGATAGGCCTCGCGCATGGATTCGGGCTCCACCTCCTTGCGCATCAGCTTCAGAACCTCACGGTTGGCGCTTTCCAGGCCGAAGCTGATGCGGGTCAGACCGGCCCGCTGCATGAGCACCAGCAGATCCTCATCCACCAGATTGGCGCGGGTCTGGCCTTCCCAGGTCACCCCGGCGTCACGAGCGATCAACTCCTCGCAAAAGCTCTCGATCAGCTTGCGATTAAGAGTAAGGGTGGAATCCAGGGTCATGAAATGGGTGATGCCGAACCGCTGCTTCACGTCCAGCATCTCGTCGACGACGTTCTTGGCCGAACGCTTGCGAAGGCCGCGTCCGGTATTGAGCGGCTCGGAACAGAACACGCATTTGAACGGGCAGCCCCGCGTCAATTCGATGGTCGCCACCGGAATCACGCCCTGGTTGGGAACCTCGAAGACGTAATCCATGGGATCGAGCTTTTCCCGCGACGGAAAAGGCAGGGAATCCAGATCCTTGATGAAAGCGCGCGGCGGGTTGGTGACGATGCGGCCCTCGCCGTCACGCCACATCAGGCCCTTCACGCTGGCGAAATCCTTGCCCCCCTCCAACTGGTCCATGAATTCGACCAGGGTTTCCTCGCCCTCCTGCACCACGGCGAAGTCGAATTCCGGGGTGAATGCCTCTTCCTTGACCACGGTGATGTGAGGACCGCCGACGATGATGGGCTGATCAAGCCGCTCGCGCAGGGCGGCGGCCAGGGCCTGGCCCAGGTGAAACACCGGTGATGTGACGGTCAAACCGATCAGATCGGACCCGCTGGCCTTGATCTGCGTCACCAGTTCGTCGATGTGCATGTTGCGGACTTCGAGGTCGATGACGTCGGCCTGATGCCTGCCGCTGCGTTCCACCGCCGCCGTCAGGTAAAGCAGCCCCAGCGGAGGATACAGGGCATAGCGCTTGGCCACACCCTTGTACTCGCGATGCGAAGCGTCCGACCACGGAGTCTGAATCAGGGTAATTTTCATCGAAACCACCTTCCTGCGGCCCGATCGGCGGAACCGGCGCGCCTCGGCCATCTCAGAGCGACACGGATATAGCCCTCCGCCCACCGCCAGAGGAAGCAAATTCTCGTATCGCCACATAAATCCAACGAGAACAGTGTGGATATTCAAGGCTATTAGAGGAGCTTTTATATTGATACCAAACTTGCTTAGTCAAGCTTTGACGGTGACGGCGGCAGCGTTTCCCCGAGCTTACGCCCCGCACGGCGAGAGAGCGGGGTTGCGATCGCCGCCCCACATGTGCATAACCCCCCTTTGGACGGGCGCTACGGAGGCGCCTGGCTTCCCAGCCGGTAGGGTCGCCTTCATTGCCTCGACCATTTCCCTTTGCGCTCCCTCCCACCGAATCCACCGGGCCGATTCCGGAATGGCTGGGCGGCGGCTTCCAGATCGGTGACCACCGCGAGCCTGTCCTGGCCTATGATGTGGGCCTGTCGGGCTGGACCGAGGAATTCACCGATTCGCTCGAAGACATGCATGGCGGCCGCCATTTCATCGAGATCGCCTCGCGCGAACGGGCGGTGGCCGCGCTGAGGCGCCACCTTCCGGTCCGGGCGCCGACCATCCTGGAAGTGGGCTGCTCGTCAGGCTACCTGCTGGCCGACCTGGTCCGGGAATTGCCCGAGGCTTTCGTCATCGGCTCCGATTACGTGCTGGAGCCGCTGGTCCGACTGGCCCGGACGCTGCCCCCGGTTCCGTTGCTTCGCTTCGACCTCACCCGTTGTCCGCTGCCCGACGCCTCCATGGACGCGGTGGTGGCGCTCAACGTGCTGGAACATATCGAGGATGATGGCCGGGCGGTGGCCGAGATGGCCCGCCTGCTCAAGCCCGGCGGCATCACGGTGATCGAACTGCCGGCCGGCCGGCATCTGTTCGACTTCTACGATCAGGCCTGGATGCATCACCGCCGCTATGATCTGAAGGATCTGGTCGCCCTGGTCGAACAGGCGGGCCTGATCGTGGAGGAGGCCAATCACATGGGCTTCTTCCTCTATCCCCCCTTCGCCTGGACCAAGCGCCGCCACCAGAAAATGCCGCCGGCCGACGCCAAGGCGCAATTGGAACAAGCGCTGAGCGCCAATCAGCGGTCGGGCCGCCTCAACGGCCCGCTGACCGCCCTGATGCGGATCGAGGCCAAGCTGGCGCGGCTGGCGCGGCTGCCCTTTGGCATCCGTTGCTTCGCGGTGGCGCGCAAACCCTGACCCACTGCTAGTTCAAGAGGAGACGACATGGAACACAGCCACGTCATGGTGACCGGAGGAGCCGGCTTCATCGGTTCCAATCTGGTGGACCGCCTTCTGTCGCTGGGCCATCGCGTCACCGCCTATGACAACCTGTCCACCGGCCAGATCCGGTTTCTCGAAGGCGCCCTGGCCAATCCCGCCTTTCGCCTGGTGGAAGCCGACCTGCTGGATACCAAGAGCTTGACCGAGGCCATGGCGGGGGTGGATTTCGTGTTCCACCTGGCCGCCAATGCCGATGTGCGGTTCGGCACTCATCACCCCAGCCGCGACCTGGAACAGAACACCATCGTGACCTTCAATGTTCTGGAGGCCATGCGAGCCAACGGAGCGCGGCGCATCGCCTTCTCCTCCACCGGTTCGATCTATGGCGAGCCCGAGGTGTTTCCCACCCCGGAGGATGCTCCCTTTCCCACTCAGACATCGCTGTACGGCGCCTCCAAGCTGGCGGGAGAGGGGCTGATCTCGGCCTATGTCACCGGCTTCGGCTTCCAGGGTTTCATCTTCCGCTTCACCTCCATTCTTGGCGAGCGCTACACCCACGGCCACGTCTTCGATTTCTATCGCAAGCTTCTCGCCGATCCCACCCGCCTCGACGTGCTGGGCAACGGCAAGCAGCGCAAATCCTACCTCTATATCCAGGACTGCCTGGATGCCATGCTGACCGCCATCGACGGCTCGGAGGCCCCGCTGAACATCCTCAATCTGGGGGTGGACGGCTGGACCGAGGTCAACGATTCCATCGGCTGGATCTGCGAGCACCTGGGGGTGAGGCCGCGCCTGGATTATGCCGGTGGCGAGCGCGGCTGGATCGGCGACAGCCCTTTCATCTATCTCGACACGGCACGCATTCGCGCCATGGGCTGGACGCCCAAGCTGACCATCCGCGACGGCGTGATCCGCACCTTGGAATGGCTGCAGGCCAATCGTTGGGTCCTGGAGCAGAGGGCATGAAGATCTGCGTTCTCGGCCTGTGGCATCTGGGCTCGGTGACCGCCGCCTGTCTGGCCTCGGCTGGTTTCACGGTAATGGGAGGCGACGATGATGGCGCCGCCGTGGCCGGCTTGTGTCAGGGCAAGCCGCCGCTGTTCGAACCCGGTCTCGAGGATCTGGTCAAGGACGGCCTCGATTCCGGCCGCCTGTCCTTCACCGCCGACCTCGAATCCGCCGTGACCGGAGCCGATCTGGTTTGGGTTGCCTGGGACACCCCGGTGGATGACGACGACCACGCCGACGTGGATTACGTGGTGAAGCGGGTCGGCGCGATTCTGCCCCATCTGGCCGATGGCGCAGTGGTGCTGATCTCGTCGCAATTGCCGGTGGGCAGCACGGCGGTCCTGGAGGCCGCCTTTGCCCGGCTGCGTCCCGAGGGCAGGGCCTCCTTTGCCTACAGCCCGGAAAATTTGCGCCTGGGCAAGGCGCTGGACGCCTTCCGCAAGCCGGAACGAATCATCGTCGGAGCCCGCGATGAACACGCCCGCGCGGTGATCGCCCCCGTCCTGGCAAAGTTCAGCGACACCGTCTTGTGGATCGGGGTGGAATCCGCCGAGATGAGCAAGCACGCGCTCAACGCCTATCTCGCCACCTGCGTCACCTTCATCAACGAGCTGGCGGTGATTTGCGAGAACATGGGCGCCGACGCCGGAGAAGTGGAACGTGCGCTGCGAAGCGAACCCCGCGTCGGCCCCAAGGCCTATATCCGTCCCGGCGGCAGCTTCGCCGGCGGGACACTGGCCCGCGACGTCACCTTCCTGGACGGCATGCAGCACCGTCTGGGCCTGCCGGGCCGCCTGTTCGGCGCGGTCCTGACCAGCAATACCGCCCATAAGAACTGGCCCTTGCAGCGTTTGCGGCTGGAACTGGGGCAACTTCGCGGCAAGCGGGTCGCCCTTCTGGGGCTGGCCTATCGGCCGGGCACCGACACGTTGCGGCGGTCCGCCTCCGTGGAACTGGCCCGCGCCCTGGCCGCCGAGGACGTCGCCGTGGTCGGCTTCGATCCGGCGGTCATCGCCTTGCCGCCAGAGCTCAATGGCATCATCACCCTGGCCGAGACCATGGATTGCGCCCTGGCCGCCGCCGATGCGGCCGTGGTCATGACCGAATGGCCCGAGTTCCGCGAGCTGGAGGCCGGCCGCGCGGCAGCGGCCATGGCCAATCCGCTGGTGATCGACCCCAACCGCTTCCTGGAGGCCAATCTGGGGGGAAAGCCCGGGCTGCGCTGGATTACGGTCGGTTCCGGTCGCCATTGACAAGGCTGGGGCAACTGGCCTACCAAGCGCCCTGAGCAGATATGCCCAGGGCCATATCGGACGAAAAGGTCTATCCATCATGTCGAAGGTCTCTTCTTTGCGCGTGAAGCTGTTCATGGACGGGGCGGACGTGGAGGCCATGCGCCAAGCTGCCAAGAACCCCATGATCAAGGGCTTCACCACAAATCCGACCCTGATGCGCAAGGCAGGAATCGACGATTATGCCGCCTTCGCCAAACTGGCGCTGCAGGCGGTGGGGGATCTGCCCATTTCCTTCGAGGTCTTCTCCGATGAACTGGCGGAAATGGAACGCGAGGCCCGGGTCATCGCCTCCTGGGGCGGCAACACCTACATCAAGATTCCGGTGACCAACACCAAGGGCGAATCCACCGCGCCGCTGATCCGCAAACTGTCGGCCGAGGGCGTGGCCCTGAACGTCACCGCCATACTGACCCTGGAGCAGGTGGCCGAGGTGGCCGAGGCCCTGGACGCCAAGACTCCCGCCGTGATTTCCGTTTTCGCCGGCCGCATCGCCGATACCGGCGTCGATCCGGTTCCCGTGATGGCCCAGGCGCTGACCCTGATGAAGGACAAGCCCAAGGCCGAACTGCTGTGGGCCAGCCCGCGCGAACTGCTCAACGTGTTCCAGGCCGACGAGACCGGCTGCCACATCATCACCGCCACCAAGGACGTCCTGGATAAGCTGGCGCTGGTGGGCAAGGATCTGGCCGAGTATTCGCTGGAGACCGTCAAGATGTTCTATCGCGACGCCCAGGCGGCTGGCTACAAGCTCTGATCCCGGAGTGCTCGGCCACGACCAGGGCGCCAGATACGCCACCACGCCTCGGCTGGCTCGATTCCATGCGCGGAATCGCCGCCATGCTGGTGGTGACCTACCATGTCGGTGAGTTGCATCCGATCCCCTGGGTCGGTGACGCCGGTCGTACCGGCGTGCTTCTGTTCTTTCTGGTCAGCGGCTATTCCATCGCCCTGACCTTGAAGCTGCCGCTCGCTCGGCCCTTGCTTCGCACCGTGGCGAGGTTCTGGGTGCGGCGGCTGTTCCGCCTTTATCCCGCCTATTGGCTGGCGGTGCTCCTGGTCATGCTGGTCGAGGGCGGGCCGTTCGGCGGATCCTACGGCCCATGGACCTATCTGGCCAACCTGACCATGATCCAGACGGCGCTGGGCCAGCCCGACGTGCTGGGCGTATTCTGGACGCTGTTCTATGAGATCGTCTTTTATGTCCTGATCACGATCCTGGCGCCATTGGGAATCTTGGGGTCGGCCAGACGGTTGACCGTCCTGGTGGGAATCCTGCTCCTGCTGGCCCTGGCCGCCGCCGCCGCCCGCCGGTACGCGGGGGTGTCGCTGCCGTTCTCGCTGCCGCTTTTCCTGGCGATCTTCTTCATCGGCGCCCTGTTCCACCGCCTTGACGTGGACCGGCTTTGGAAGCCTTGGACCATATCGGCCTTCTGCGTCTTCGCCTTCGGCATCCTGTATGCCATCGGCCGCCTGGTCTTCGGCGATGGGTGGATCGGAGCCGACAACTATTCCTCCTTCGTGGGAAACCACCTGTTCGCCCTCGTCGTCTTCCTGGTGCTGAGCAAGCTCATGCCCATCAACGCCCGGCCGGTCCGGCGCCTTGGCGACATCAGCTACAGCCTCTATCTGCTGCACCCCGTCGTGCCCCGCCTGTTCGGGACCGTCGGAATCTGGCCCGGCGTCAACATCGCGCTGGCGCTGGCTTTGGCCGCTTTGGTTCATCTCTGCCTGGAACGCCCCGGAATCGCGCTGGGGCGGCGTCTGGCCGCCCGGCTGAAGTAAGCGCTCCATTCGTTGACGTTCACGCCGTGAACATGGTAAAGGGGGGGCGCAATTTCTTGGGCACATCCAGCCTCATGGCCATCGACAACGAGAGCGAGATCACCCTCCAGCTGCTGTCCATGATCGAGGACAGTGCCACGGTCAGCCAGCGCTCCATGGCCAGCCGTCTGGGTATCGCCCTGGGCTTGGCCAACGCCTATCTGGGACGCTGCATCCGCAAGGGCTACGTCAAGATCTCCAAGGTCCCGGCCCAACGCTACGCCTATTACCTGACGCCCCACGGCTTCGTGGAAAAGAGCCGGCTGACGGCGGAATTCGTCTCGCAATCCTTCAGCCTGTTCCGCCAGGCCCGCACCCAGTATTCCGACCTGCTGCGCCGTTGCGTCGAGCGGGACTGGACCCGGGTCGCGTTCTTCGGCGCCTCCGACCTTACCGAGATTGCGGTTCTGTGCGCCAGCGAGCTGTCGCTGCGGCCTCTTGCGGTCATCGACGGAGAACGGGAGGGCGACTTGCTGGGCCTGCCGGTGGTCCGAGGCCTTGCCGAATTGGGCGAGGTGGACGCGGTGCTGATCACCGCCCTCGTTCATCCGCTGGACGCTTTCGAACGCGCGGCCCTCCACTTGCCGACCGAGCGGGTGCTGCATCCCAAACTGCTCCGTATCAGCCTGCCGCGAGGAACGGAATGACCAAGTCCGGTGCCGCCCCCCGGCTCGACCAGCTCGACCTGATTGTCTACGATTTCGACGGGGTGATGACCGACAACCGCGTCCTGGTTTCCGAGGACGGCCGCGAAGCGGTATTCTGCCATCGCGGCGACGGCATGGCGGTCGCCGCCCTGCGCAAGCGCGGCCTGCGTCAGATCATCATTTCCACCGAGGCCAATCCCGTGGTCTCGGCACGGGCGGCAAAGCTGAAAATTCCGGTGATCCAGGGCGTCGACGACAAGGCGACCACACTGGCCAAGTATGCCGCCGGGATCGGGGCCGACCTGACCAAGACCGCTTATGTGGGCAACGACACCAATGATCTTGAGGCCATGCGGCTGGTGGGCTTCCCCGTCGCCCCGGCCGATGCCCATCCCCTGATTCTCGCCCTGGCTTGCGCGGTGACCCGCGCCAGGGGGGGCGAAGGCGTGCTGCGCGAATTCCTTGATATCCTTACTGGCCCCGGAGGTGCCGTCTGATGGCTGTCTTCATCATCGCTGAAATCGGAATCAACCATAACGGCGACATGGCCCTGGCCAAAAAGCTGATCGACGGCGCCGCCCGGTTCGGCGCCGATGCCGTCAAGTTCCAAAAGCGCACCATCGACAAGGTCTATGACAAGGCCACCCTGGACGGCCCGCGCGAGAGCCCCTGGGGCACCACCCAGCGCGCTCAGAAGGAAGGCCTGGAATTCGGGCTGGAGCAGTACCGCGAGATCGACGCCTATTGCCGCGAGAAGGGCATCGCCTGGTTCGCGTCGGCCTGGGACGTGGATTCCCAGCGCTTTCTGCGTCAGTTCGACTGCAAGTACAACAAGGTCGCCTCGGCCATGCTGACCAACTTTCCGCTGCTGAAGCTGATCGCCGAGGAAGGCAAGCACACCTTCATCTCCACCGGCATGCACGAACTGGCCGAAATCGACGCCGCGGTGGAAATCTTCCGCGCCGCCAAGTGCCCCTTCGAGATCATGCACTGCAACAGCTCGTACCCCATGTCGGTGGACGACGCCAATCTGCGCTGCATCGACACTCTGCGTCAGCGCTATGGCTGCGATGTGGGCTATTCCGGCCACGAGACCGGCCTCGCCGTCAGCGTCGCCGCCGCAGCCATGGGCATCAGCTCGCTGGAACGTCACATCACCCTGGATCGCGCCATGTACGGTTCGGACCAGGCCGCCTCGGTGGAACTGGTGGGCCTGGAAAAGCTGGTCAAGATGGTCCGTGCCGTCGAGCGCGCCATGGGCGACGGCGTCAAGCGCGTCACCGAGACCGAGCGCAAGGCGCGCGAGAAACTGAAGCCCACCGCCGCCGCCATGGGCCTCTAGGACCGGTTGGCCGCCATGCCGTTGCCCACCCCCATCGGCGTCATGCAGGGGCGCCTGCTGCCCAAGTATCAGGGCCGCTATCAGGCGCATCCGCGCGGCTACTGGCGGGACGAGTTTCCCGTCGCGGCTTCGCTGGGCCTGTCGCTGATCGAGTTCATTCTCGATTTCGACGGAGCCGAGGAAAACCCCCTGCTGGCCCGTGATGGGGCGGCGGCGATCCTGGCGGCCACCGCCCAGACCGGCGTGGCGGTGCGAACCGTTTGCGCCGACTACTTCATGGAGGCGCCGCTGCACCGGCCTGCAACGGCCGATGACAGTCTGGCGGTCATGCTGCGGCTGATCCGGCGGGCGGGTGAGATCGGTGTCACCGACGTGGTTGTGCCCTGCGTCGATCAGTCGCGGCTGGCCGATGATGGGGATTTCGAGCGCCTGGCCCTCGCGCTGGAAGCCTGCCTGCCGGCCGCCGAGGAAGCCGGGCTCAACCTGTCCCTGGAAACCGATCTGGACCCCGTCCGCTTCGCCCGCCTGCTGGAGCGGTT
The DNA here is from genome assembly GCF_058402745.1 of Paramagnetospirillum sp. NCBI lineage: Bacteria > Pseudomonadati > Pseudomonadota > Alphaproteobacteria > Rhodospirillales > Magnetospirillaceae > Paramagnetospirillum > Paramagnetospirillum sp. The sequence continues at coordinate 250,547 of NZ_JBZVFI010000018.1, read as the reverse complement.
GCCGTCACCCCGGATCACCGTCAATTACGACATCGGCAACAGCGCCGCCCTGGGCTTCAAGCCGCGCGAGGAGTTCGCGGCCTATGGACGCCGCATCAGCGACCTTCACATCAAGGACCGCGTCCTGGGTGGCGGCTCGGTCGTGCTCGGCACCGGTGATGCCGATTTCGCCGCGGTGATCGACTGTGTCGCCCAGGTCGGCTTTCGCGGCCCCTTCATCATGCAGGCCTTCCGCGACGACGAGGGCGTGGCGGTGTTCCGCCGCCAGTTGGAGTGGCTGGCCGCGCTTTGGCCGGATGGACAGGCATCATGACGCACGTCGCCATCATCCCCGCCCGCGCCGGCAGCATGGGCTTTCCCGGCAAGAACCGCATCTTCTTCGACTACACCGCCGACTTTCTGGCCCAATTACCTTGGATTTCCAGGGTGATCGTCTCCACCGACGATCCGGTGGTGGAAGAGATGGCGCGCGGACGTGGTTATGATATCCATCTCCGCCCCGCCGAACTGGCCGGCCCGGCCGTCTCCATCAAGCAGGTCTATCGCCGCATCGTCGACGATATGAAACTGGCCGACGACGATGCCTTGTGGCTGTTCTATCTGACCGTGCTCTATAAGGACCGCGCCGATTTCGACCGGGCGCGGGCCATGCTGGAGCAGGAGAATGCGCCCAGCCTGCTCAGCTTCATTCCCGCCCCCTGCCATCCCTGGACCTGCTGGGAATGGGACGAGACGAGCCGCGTCCTCAGCCAGTACATCCCCAATGACGCCTTCCGCCGACAGGACCGGCCTCCAGCCTGGCGTTATTACCACTACCTGGCCTGCTGCCGCGCCGGAGCGGTCGATGGGCTCAACAGCGAGCTGATCGGACCCCACACCCTGCCGGTGATGCTGGACGACGAGACCGCCCGACGGCTGGTGGAGATCGATACCCCGGAGGAATGGGAAGAATGGAAGCAGTCGCAGGGCATGACGTGAGCGCGCCGTCACGGTTCCGTCTGGACGGACGCGCGGTGATCATCACCGGCGGCGCGGGCCTGCTGGGGGTCGAGCACGCCGCCGCCATCGCCGAGATCGGAGGGATTCCGGTACTGTGGGATCTCAACCCATCCGTGGCCGAGGCGGCGGCCGCCATCGCCGCCCGATGGAATGCTCCCTGTCACGGCCTGAGGGTGGACATCACCTCCCAGGCGGCGGTGGAGGCCGGTCTGGCAGAAACCCTGGCCTCGTGCGACGGCAAGCTGGCCGGATTGATCAACAACGCCGCCAACGACCCCAAGGTGCCGGCCGGAGGCGCCCCGTCATGGTCGCGGCTGGAGAACTTTCCCCTGGAGGCCTGGGGCCAGGACATCGCGGTGGGACTGACCGGCGCCTTCCTGTGCTCGCGCGTGGTCGGCGCCCATCTGGCCCGCCAGGGCGGCGGCGTGATCCTCAACATCGCCTCGGATCTGGGGCTGATTGCGCCGGATCAGCGGCTGTACCGCAAGCCCGGCCTGGAGCCCGACGAGCAGCCGGTCAAGCCGGTGACCTATTCGGTGGTCAAGCACGGATTGATCGGCCTGACCCGCTATCTCGCCACCTATTGGGCCGATCGCGGCGTCCGCGCCAACGCGCTGTGCCCCGGCGGCGTCTATAATGGTCAGCCGGATGCCTTCGTGGCCGAGCTGAGCCGGCTGATTCCCCTGGGCCGCATGGCTCGCAAGGACGAGTACCGCGGTGCCGTCCAGTTCCTGTGCACGGACGCCTCGAGCTACATGAACGGCGCCGTGATCTCGGCCGATGGCGGGCGAACAACGTGGTAGGCGGCCGTATCGTCTATCTGATCGAATCGGCATTGGCCCCCCGTGATCTCGACCGCTGGGGGATCGCCTGCCTGATGGAGCACGGCTTCTCGGTCACGGTGCTGGAATGCGCCGATCTGTCCTTTCCCCATCTGGAACAGGACCGCTCGGCCTATGGTGGTTTTTCCGGCTTCCGGCTGCGGCGGATCGAAAGCACCGCCATGCTGGCGGAAGAAGCGGGCGAGATGGCTCGCGCCGACCTGATCCTCTGCTTATGCGGCACCAGTGGCTTCACCCGCGGCAATCTGCCCATCTTCCGGGCTGTGGCGGGGGCCGCGAGGCCGTGGATCACCCATTCCACCAACATCTATCCCGGCTTCAACCGTTTCCGCGCCGAGCAAGGCCGTCTGGGCGCCCGGCTGGCCGACATCTGCAAGCGACTGCCCAATATCGACCTCATGGATTCGCTGATCGCCCGGCTGCCGCGCGGATGGCTGGGGATTCCCCATGCCGACGCCATTCTTTACAGCGGAGCCCGCTCGGTGGGGCTGAATCGCCATGCCGGTCCCGCCACCCGGCAGGTCTTCGTCCATTCCATGGATTACGACCGCTTCCTGCGGGTTGCCGCCGCCGCCAGCAAGCCGACCGGAACGGCCGTCTTCCTGGACGAGTACCTGCCCTATCACCGCGATCTGGCAGGCGTCAACGCCGAGCCGCCGGAAGATCCCGACCATTATTACGGCGCCCTGCGCGGCGTGTTCGACCGGGTTGAGCGCGAACTGGGCCTGACGGTGGTGATCGCCGCCTCACCCCGTTCCGACTATGAATCGCGCCCGGGTCTGTTCGGCGACCGCGTCATCCTGAAGGGCCAGACCGACCGTCTGATCGCGGAAAGCAGTCTGGTCCTGGCCCATCGCAGCACCTCCATCACCATGGCGGTGATGTTCCGCAAGCCGATCATGATCCTTGCCACCCGCCGCCAGGCCCGCCACTGGTGGCACGAGATCGCCCTGACTGCCTATGCCGAAGCCCTGGGCCAAAGCGTTCAGATGATCGACGACCCCGCCCGTCTGGATCTTCCCCGCGACCTGACGATCGATGACGGGGTCTATGACCGCTTTATCGCCGATTACATCAAGATGCCGGGAACCCGTGACGAGCCATTCTGGCCCGCCGCCATAGCCACCCTGAAGGCCGAAGGATTGCTGCCGTCATGAAGGCGCTGTTCATAGGGTTGGGCGGGGTGGGGCAGCGCCATTTGCGCAATCTGCTCCGTCAGCGTCCCGATGCCCGAATCGGCGCGGTCCGGACCCGCGACCGGACGTTCGAGATCGGCGACGATCTGGTTCCCGACCATTCCACCGATATCGTTGCCAAATATGCTATCGAGTGCTTCACCGACCTGTCTCAGGGTGTGGACTGGCGCCCCGATCTGGCGGTGGTGGCCAATCCCTCCAGCCTGCATGCCGCCACCGCCCTGACCCTGGTGAAGGCGGGAATCCCGCTGTTGCTGGAAAAGCCGCTGGCTTGCGACCGGGCCTCGGCCGAAACCCTGCTGGCCGAGACCCAGGCGCGCGGCGTGCCGGTCATGGCCGGTTTCATGCAGCGCTTCCACCCCGCCACCCGCCGTCTGGCCCGATGGCTGGCGGAGGAACGCATCGGGCCTTTGCTGTCGGCCCAGTCCATCTGCCACAACTGGCTGATCCGCAACCATTCCTACGAGCCCATCGAGTCCTTCTATCTGGGACGGCGCGACCTGGGCGGCGGCGTGATTCTGAGCGAAACCCACAATACCGATCTGCTGGGTCTGCTGTTCGGTAAGCCCGAGCGGTTGTGGTGTGTCGGCGGCCGTCTGTCGGGCAGCGGTCCCGACGTGGACGATACGGTAACGGCCTTGCTGGAATACCGCCGACAGGGGCGGCCCTTTCCGGTCAGCCTGCACATGTCCATGGTGGAACGGCCCTCGGCGCGGCGCCTTGCCATCAACGGCGAGCGTGGCCGGCTGGAATGGGACCTGCTGGCCGCGAGGGTCAGCCTCGACGACGAGATGGCCGGCCAGCGAGAGATCTACGAACTTCCTGATTTCCAACGCAATTCCATGTTCGCGGCGGAGATGGCCGAATTCCTGGCGGCCCTGGCCGAAGGCAGACCGCCCGAGCCGTCGCTCGCCCAGACCATGGACGGACATCACATCGCCATGGCCATGCTGGACTCCCTGGCCGGCGGCATACCGGTGGAGGTGGGATGATGACCACGCGCGCGTTGTTCCTGGGCCTTGGCGGTGTCGGCCAGCGTCACCTGCGCAATCTGCGCCGGATCGAACCCGATGCGGAACTGGCGGCCGTGCGGCATCTGGGCCGCGCTTTTGAAATCCGATCCGATCTCAGCGCCGACATGGGCGTCGATATCGTCGCGAAATACGGCATCCGGACCTTCCCCGACATCGCCACGGCCGTGGAGAAATTCCGCCCCACTCTGGCGGTTGTCGCCAGCCCGACCAGCGTCCATGCCGCCCAGGCCATCGCCCTGGCCCGGGCCGGCATCCCGACCCTGCTGGAAAAGCCGGTCTGTGCCACCGATGACGAGCTGGATGCCATCCTGGACGCCGTCCGGGACAGCGGGACGCCGATCCATGTGGGTTACATGTTGCGCTTCAACCCCGCGGTCCGCCGCCTGATGGAGGTGGTTGCCTCGGGCGTTCTGGGCCGGCTCTACGGTGTGCGGGCCGAGGCCCATTCCTTCCTGCCCGCCTGGCATCCCTATGAGAGCGTCACCGATTTCTATGCCGGCCGCGCCGACCTGGGCGGCGGCGTGATTCTCACCGAGATTCATCTGCTGGACCTGCTGGTCGAGATGTTCGGGCGGCCCCAAAGCCTGTGGACCCTGGGCGGAGCCCTGTCCCCCCTCGACCTGGCGGTGGAGGACACCGCCACCACCTTGATGGATTGCCGCCGGGACGGGCGGCCCCTGCCGGTGACCCTGGCGACCTCCTTCGTCCAGCGCCCGGCCCAGGCCTCCATCGTGGTGCGGGGCGAGAACGGCGTGGTCACATGGAGTCTTGCCGAAAACACGGTGGTGGTAGACAACGTCGCCGACGGCGGACGCCAGCGGACCGAGTTTCCCGGGTTCGAACGCAACGAGATGTTCATGGCCGAGATGCGCCACGTCCTCGCCTGCTGCCGCGGCGAGGCACAGCCGCTGGCCGCCCTCGAGCGTGCCGCCGAAGGGCAGCGCACCGCCCTGGCCATGCGCCGGTCCTTGCTGACTGGAACCATTGCCGAGCCAAGGAGTTAGGAACCTCATGCCGCTTAAGGGACGCAACGCCATCATCACCGGAGCCAGTCATGGGCTGGGCGTCGCCATCGCCGAGGCCTATGTGGCCGCCGGCGCCTCGGTGGTGCTGTGCGCCCGCTCGGAGGGCAAGCTGGCCGAGATTCGCGATCGCCTCGCCGCCCGCGCCGCCCCCGGACAGCGGATTCTGGCCCAGACCGCCGACGTGGCCGATCCCGCCTCGGTGGACGCCCTGGTGACTTTTGCCGCCCAAACGCTGGGCCGCATCGACGTCCTGGTCAACAACGCCGGAGTCTACGGTCCCACCGGCTGCATCGACGAGGTGGATTGGGCCGAATGGGCCGATGCCATCTCCATCAACCTGCTGGGCACCGTCTATCCCTGCCGTGCCGTATTGCCCCTCATGCGGCGGCAGGGCTACGGCAAGATCGTCAATCTGTCGGGCGGCGGCGCCACCCAGCCCCTGCCCCGGCTGTCGGCCTACGCCGCCTCGAAGGCCGCGGTGGTACGATTCACCGAGACCCTGTCGGAAGAGGTCAAGCATCTGGGCATCGACGTCAACGCCATCGCCCCCGGCGCCCTGGCGACCCGGCTGATGGACCAGGTCATCGACGCCGGCCCCGAACGGGTGGGCGAGGCCTTCCACGCCCGCATGGTCAAGATCCGCGCCGAGGGCGGCACGCCGCTGGAGGTTCCGGCCTCGCTGTGCGTCTATCTCGCCTCGGCGCAAAGCGACGGTATCGGCGGCCGCCTGCTGGCGGCGGTGTGGGATCCGTGGCAGACCCTGCACGAGCACAAGGACGACCTGGATGGCGGCGACATCTATACGCTGCGTCGTATCCTGCCCAAGGAACGCGGCAAGACCTGGGGGAACGATTAGCCCATGCGTATCGGCATCATCGGTTGCGGCCTGATCGGACAAAAGCGTGCCAATGCCGCGGGCAAGCATCCCGTGGTTGCGGTCGCCGACCTGGACCTGGACCGCGCCCAGGCCCTGGCGGCGCGGCACAAGGCCATGGCGACCGCCGATTGGCGGGACGTGATCGCCGCCGATCTTGACGCGGTCATGGTGGCCACCAATCACGGTGCCCTGGCTGAAATCTCCCTGGCCGCCGTGGCGGCGGGCAAGCATGTGCTGGTGGAAAAGCCTGCGGGCATGAGCAGCGCCGACGTGGCCGGGGTGGCGGAGGCCGCCAGGGCCAAGGGCGTGGTGGTCAAGGTGGGCTTCAACCATCGCTTCCATCCCGCCCTGCAAAAGGCCCGAGAGATTTTCGATACGGGTGAAATGGGGCCGTTGATGTATATCCGCGGCCGCTACGGGCATGGCGGCCGCGTGGGCTATGACCAGGAATGGCGCTGCAAGAAGGAATTGTCCGGTGGCGGCGAGCTGATCGACCAGGGCACCCATCTGATCGATCTGTCACGCTGGTTCCTGGGTGATCTGGAACTGGATTACGCGGCGGTGCCAACCTATTACTGGGACATCGACGTGGAAGACAATTGCTTCCTCGCCCTGCGCTCGCCCACCAGCGGGGCGCTGGCTTGGCTGCATGCCACCTGGACCGAATGGAAGAACATGTTCTCGTTCGAGATCTGCGGCCGCGACGGCAAGCTGGCGATCGACGGCCTGGGTGGAAGCTATGGCGTCGAACGCCTGACCTATTATCGCATGCTCCCCGAGATGGGGCCGCCCGAGACCACCACCTGGGAATGGCCGTTCCCGGATAGGTCATGGGATCGCGAGATGGAGGATTTCGCCGCCGCCATCGCCACCGGCCGGCGCGCCTCGGGCGACATCGACGACGCCGTCGCCATGCACCGTATCATTGAACAGGCCTACGCCCCCCGGAGCCGCCCATGATCATCACCCGCAGCCCGTTGCGCATCACTCTCGGCGGTGGCGGTACCGACCTGCCGTCCTATTACCGCGACCACGGCGGCTTCCTGATCGCCGCCGCGATTCAGCGTTACGTCTACATCACCCTGCACGAGACCTTCGTCGAGGATCTGATCGTCAAGTATTCGCGCATGGAGCGGGTGGCCAACGCCTCGGAGCTTCAGCACCCCATCGTGCGCGAATCCCTGGGCCTGCTGGGCATTCCCGGCCGCTGCCTGGAACTGACCAGCATGGCCGACATTCCCGCCGGTACCGGGCTGGGCTCCTCGGGCAGTTTCACCACCGCCCTGCTGGCGGCGCTGCACACCTACCAGAAGAACCTGATCCACCCGCAGGAGCTGGCGGAACAGGCCTGCCACATCGAGATCGACCGCTGTGGCGAGCCCATCGGCAAGCAGGACCAATACATCGCGGCATTCGGCGGCATCACGGCCTTCACCTTCAATCCCGATGACAGCGTCGAAGCCCGGCCACTGGCGCTGTCCGACGAGATCCAGCACAACCTGGAAGACAGCCTGGTGATGTTCTTCACCGGCTATTCCCGCTCGGCCTCGTCGATCCTCAAGGAACAGGACGACAAGACCCGCAAGGACGACCAGGGCATGGTCGCCAACCTGCATTACGTCAAGGATCTTGGACTGCGCAGTAAGCAGGCGCTGGAGACCGGCGACCTGCACACCTTCGGCACGCTGATGCACGAGCATTGGGAGCACAAGAAGCAACGCTCGGGTGGCATGTCCAATCCGAAGATCGACGACTGGTACCGGTTGGCCATGGCCAACGGTGCCATCGGCGGCAAGCTGATCGGGGCGGGCGGCGGCGGCTTCCTGATGTTCTATACCGAGAACAAGATCAAGCTGCGCCACGCCATGCTGGGTGCCGGCCTGTCCGAGGTGCGTCTGCGCTTCGACTTCGAGGGCACCAAGGTGGTCGTCCAATGAATCTGCCGCCGGTGGCCATCCTGTCGGGCGGCCTCGCCACCCGGCTGCGTCCCATCACCGAGACCATCCCCAAATCCCTGGTGGAGGTCGCCGGGCGCCCCTTCATCGACTGGCAGCTGGAGTTGCTGGCCGGTCAGGGGGTACGCCGCGCGGTCATCTGCGCCGGCTATCTGGGCAACATGATCGAGGAGCATGTGGGCAATGGCCGCCGCTTCGGCCTGGAGGTTGCCTATTCCTGGGACGGCGAGCCCCTGCTGGGCACCGGTGGCGCGCTGCGCAAGGCCCTGCCCCTGCTGGGCGACGAGTTTCAGATTCTCTACGGCGATAGCTGGCTGGAGATCGATTACGCCGCCGTGATCGCCGCCTTCCGGGCCAGCGGCCAGCCAGCCCTGATGACCGTCTTCCGCAATGAAGGCCTGTGGGACACCAGCAACGTTGAGTTCAGCGATGGCCGCATCCAGCGCTACGACAAGGTGGATCGCACGCCCGCCATGCTGCACATCGATTACGGTCTGGGCGTCATGAAGGCCGAGGCGCTGGAAGCCTGGCCCGATGACCAGGCCTTTGATCTCGCGGCGCTCTATGGCAGCCTGGTCAAGCAGGGGCACCTGGCCGGATACGAGATTTTCCAGCGCTTCTACGAGGTCGGTTCCCATCAGGGACTTGCCGATCTCGACGCTCTGTTGCGCGCCAGACGTTACGGAGAGAGCCTTCATGGTTGATACCGTCGAATCCCGCGCCTTCTGGGAACGCGCCGGCGAAATGGGCTATGAGAACGCGGTGTTCGCCAGCCCGGTGGTGGCCCGCCATGTGATGGAACGGGTCTATGCCAAGACCATGGCCCTGGCTGATGCCATGGGCACCCCCGGCGATGGGCGGGTCCTGGAGCTGGGCTGCGGCGACGGCGGCTTCGCCGCGAAGCAGCTGGCCCGGCATTATGGCAAGGTCGAGGCCTTCGATGTGTCCGAAGCAGCCATCGCCCGCGCCCGGGCCCAGGGCGCGGCCAATGCGGACTTCCGCGTGGCCGATATCACCACCATGGATCTGGAGTCCCTGGGAACCTATGATTCCTGCTTCCTGATGGCGATCCTCCACCATATCAAGAGCTTCACCCCGGCGGTGGTCAATTGCCTGGGCAAGGTCGCCAAGCGGGTGGTGATTCTCGAGCCCAACGGCAACAATTTCGGCCGCAAGCTGGCCGAGCTCACCCCCCGCTATCGCGCCGCCGGGGAGGAGAGCTTCCGGGTCGATGAGCTGACGAAAATCTTCGCCGCCGCCGGGTTCCGGCCCTATCGGGTGGAACGGTTCAATTTCTTTCCCGACATGACGCCGGAATGGCTGTTCCGGATGTTGCGTCCGGTCGAGCCGCTGATCGAGGCCTCACCCCTCGACCGCTGGCTGTGCACCTGCATCCTGCTGGGCTTTGAGAGGGTATAAATGACGGCTCCCGCCAAGACGGACATCCAGGCCTTCTGGAAGGCGCTGTACAATTCCCTCTACGAGGATGTGGATGCCGGGCTGACCCGCGAGGCGCTGTTCAAGTCCCTCGACGATCTCGAGGACATGTTCCGCTTCCGGCGCCATATGGCGGTGGTGGAGATGCCCCTGGCCGACCTGGCCGGAAAAAGAGTTCTCGAGATCGGCCCCGGGGCTGGCGGCCATTCCGCGCTGTTCGCCAAGCATGGCGCCCACATGACCAGCCTGGACATCACCCCGGCCCGCGCCCGCGCCACGGAGGCCAAGTTCCGGCTGATGGGCGAGCGGGCGGAACAGTGCCACGCCCTCAACGGCGATTCGGAAAACCTGCCCTTTGCCGATTCCACCTTCGATATCGTCTATTCCAACGGCGTCCTGCACCACACCCTGGACACCGAAAGGGCCGTCGCCGAGGTTTTCCGCGTCCTGAAGCCCGGCGGACAAGCGGTGATCATGCTCTATTGCAAGAGCTCGTGGCACTACTGGATCAACATGTTTCTGCCCATCGGCCTCCTGATGGGCAAGGCCTTCCGCGACCCCAATTGGCTGGGCAAGGCCACCGAATGGGGCGGCAAGCATCGCCAGACCGTGGCCAACCCCATCACCCGCTGCTACACCGCTACGGGCATCAGGCGTCTGTTCGCCGCCTTCGAGGGTCTGACCTATCGCAAGGCCGATTTCTTCTGGTATCTGGTGCCCAAGCTCGGCCGACTCTATCGCAAATACCAGATCAAGCGTTACGGCACCCATCCCGGCGGCGTCCTGGTCTATGGCGAGCCCTGGCCCATTCAGTCCCCCATGGAACTGAAACTGGGCGAGATCATGGGTTTTTCCTGGTTCATCTCGGCGCGCAAGCCAATCTGATCGCGATCAGATCAGCGCTTTTCGAGACACTGGCGGAGCCTGGGCTCGATGGACGCCAGAAAGGCCTTCGACCATCGCCGGGCGCTCTCCTGGTCGAGGTGGGTGCCATCGACGGTCGTCAGCCCGGTCAAGGGCAACTCCACGTAAACAAAGCCCGCCGCCAGCAGAGCCCGACCGGCCGAAGGGCGAGTTTCGGCGCTTGGGACATAGGTGTGAATCACGCAGGCCGGCTCAACCCCCAGCATGTCCGCCATCTCCCTGGCCAGCCCCGCCACTCCGGAATCGTCCCACGGCTCCGACGTGGCACCGAAGCTTCCGGCCGGAATGGCCCCCACCCGCCACTCCTCGTTCAGGACCCAGGTGCCGTCTTCCGACGACATAAACACGGCCCGCGACGCTCCGCATAACTCCGCCCACCGGCCGCAGACCCGGCGGTGAACCGACTGAGCCAACCACTGGCCCCAGCCGCGCGCCCTTTCCCAAGGACCGAATCCCGGCATCCCGCCATCTCCGGGGGCATAGAAGGGATCGGCATTGACGATCACCGCGCGCGGATGGGGGTGATGGCGCGCCAGAAGACTTTCAGCGATGCCATAATTCCGCCCTGAGAGCCCCATGACATAGGCCCTCCACCCATGTGATCCGAAAAAATTCCGGGTCACGTCGTTGGAGAAGGCGAATTGCGTACGACTGTTGCCGAGAACGAGAATCTCGGCCGATGCCAGAGCTTCGGCCGATCGGCCATCAAACGACCAGTACCGGTTCTTCTCGTCGAAATTGCCGTAATACTTGTGATCGCAATATCCGAGATAGCGCCCCGGCCCATAGCCGCCGGCGGAACAGGCAAACACCCCGGCCCCCATCTGGACGGCCAGTCCGCTTGCCACCATCACCGCCGCCAGGGCGAGAAAATAGAACTTCGAAGGCATCATCAGAACTGGAAGTACAGAAATTCACTGGAAACGTCGATGTTCCAGATGGCCACACCCGCCAGGATCGCCATGCCCAGCCCCCACGAAAGGGAAGGACGCCAGGTTAGACATCCCTTCACCTCCCCGATCTCCCCCAGGACCGGCCGCGCCGAGGCCATGATCTGCTGGGAATTAGGCAGCAGCCATAGAAGTGCCAGCAGGCCGGTCAATCGGGAAACCGCCTGAAGCGGAACATAAGGCATGGGGTTACCCTGTCCCAACAGCGCCTCCACCGTCCTCCCCGCCAGGGACGCGGGCGCCAATCCCGAGGGGCCTGGGACCGTCAGGCCATCCAGCCCCAGCATGGCGTGAACCATGCGTCCCGCGGTTTCGATGTCCGGAGCCCGAAAGAACACCCAGGCCAGCGTGACGCAGGCGAAGGTCAGCAGCACGCCCGCTCCCCGCCACACCCTCCCCGACACCATCTTGGCCGGCAGACTGGGGCGGATGTGCTCGGCCCAATGATGATAGACCACCAGATAGGCACCGTGCAGCGCACCCCAGGCCAGGAAGGTCCAGCCCACCCCATGCCATCCGCCCCCCAGTACCATGACGATCATCAGGTTGAGGTGGCGCCGACCCCGGCCCTTGCGGTTTCCTCCCAAAGGAAAATAGAGATAGTCGCGCAGGAACCGCGACAGCGTCATGTGCCAACGCCGCCAAAACTCGGAGATATTGACGGCCTTGTAGGGTGAATTGAAATTCACCGGAAGTCTTATCCCCAGCATCAAGGACAAGCCGATAGCCATGTCGCAATAGCCGGAGAAATCGAAATAGATTTGCATGGCATAGGCAGTGGCCGCCATCCAGGAATCCACGAAACACAGTGCCCAACCCTTGGATGCGGCCTGAAAGGTCGGGGCAACAAACGGGGCAACGCTATCGGCCAGCATCGTCTTCTTGAACAAACCGATGATAAACAAGGTCAAGCCTGCCGCGAGATCCGGCATGGCCGAGCCTTGGAGCGGCTTGCGGAATTGCGGCATCACCTCGGCATGATGAATGACCGGGCCAGCGATCAGATGGGGGAAATAGGTGACGAACAGAACGTAATCCGCAAAGCGCGATCCCGTCACCTGCCCCCTGGCCACATCCACCAGATAAGCGATCTGGGTGAAGGTGAAGAAGGATACTCCCAGTGGCAAGACGATGTCGCCCAGGGATAATCCCGTCCCCGCCACGCCGTTTACCGTCTGCACAAAGAAATTGGCGTATTTGAAGTAGCCGAGAACCACCAGATCGATTCCGATGGCCGCTCCAAGGACAAGATGGCGGAGGCGGGTTTGCGCCGGAGCCTTCAGACCCGCAATCACTTGTCCCATCAGGTAGTTGAAGCCAATGGACCCGGCCAGCAGGAAAAGCGATTCCCAGCGCCACCAGCCGTAAAAGAAAGCCGATGCGCCGGCGAGCCAGCAGATAGCTAGCCCAGGCCGCCACGCATTTGCGGCATGAAATATAATGATTGCGGCAGGGCAAAATAAGAAAATAAATACCGGATCTGTAAAAAGCATTATTTGCTCACCTTTTCACGTATTTCGTGAAAGATATTTGAACTGATATATCCACATCGAGATCGTGGCCGATACATCATTTCTCCACAATAACCATAATAACTCAATGGCCTTGCGGGCACCTTGGCGGTGCGGGCTTTATCTTGAAACCAGGTCGGCGCATCCTCACATGCCATCGCGGATCCGGATTCAGCCACAAGGGGGTGCATTATGCCCTTGACCTGGGAAACCCGGAACGGGCCTATGTTAGCGCCGCATCGAATCCGGACTGTGGCTGAGATCGGAGTTGCCGCGTATGACCGTGCTGAAGAAGGCCAAGCACTTTGTCTACCATTCCAGCATTGTCTGGAACAATATCGGGGTGCTGCCCAAGCTGGTGCAGGGATATTTCAACACTCTGGTGCTGGGCAGGCCGGTTCTTAGAACCCTCGAATTCGCCATCACCCCCCATTGCAACGTCAACTGCCCCATGTGCTACGCCACCAAGATCGTGGACAACGACCGGCAGATGATGAAGCCCGACGAGTATGCGGCCATTTGGGAGCAGGCCAAGGCGCTTGGGGCCTTCACGGCCCATTTGTCCGGCGGCGAGCCCACCATGCGCAAGGATCTGCCCGACATTATCGCGGCCTTGGACCCCAAGCACACCATCATCAGCATGACCACCAACGCCATCCTGCTGGGCGCCGTCCAGATGGAACGCCTGCGCAAGGCGGGCCTGTCGGTGATCCATTTCAGTCTGAACAGCCTCGACCCGGAGACCAACGACCGCGAGCGCGACCACAAGGGCCACAACGCCAAGGTGGCCGAGGCGATCAAGACCGCCAAGGGCCTGGGCTACGATGTCTGCCTGTCGGTGGTGGTGGCCCACGGCAATTTCGCATCGGTCCGGCAGCTGACGTCCTATGCCGAGGATATGGGGATCGGCATCGTGTTCTCGCTGGCCACGCCGGCGGGCAATTGGAATGGCGCCAAGGACCAGATGCTGACCCCTGAGGAATGGGACGAGGTGGATGCCTTCATGCAGGCCAATCCGCATGTCCGCTCCGATTGGACCATCAATCTCTCGCTGCGCAAGGGCTGCCCGGCAGGATACGAGAAGATCTCGGTCTCGCCCTATGGCGACGTCCAGGGATGCGCCATGAGCTTCATTTCCCACGGCAACCTGCGCGATGAACGCCTCGAGTCGGTGTGGAGCCGCATGCTGCAATGGGACCAGTACAAGAAGCGTTCTCCCGTCTGCCTGATCGGGCTGGATCAGCATTACGTCGATGAGTACCTTCTTCCCATCAACGGGCGTGATGTTCTGCCGGTCCCGGTGGAACAACACCCCCTTCATCCGCTGAAGCCGACGGGACGGCCATGAGCAAGCGCATCATTCTGATCCAGCCGGCCTGCGGCAAATACGACCTGTTTATCCGCGACATGCCGCTGGGGCTGCTGTACACGGCCCGCATGCTCGTCGCCGAGGGCTATGACGTCCAGGTTCTGGATCAACGGGTAACCCTCAACCGGACCCATTCCAGGCTGCAGGAGCTGATCGAGGAATCCCCGCCCCTGTGGATCGGCTTCACCACCATGACCGGCGAGCCCATCTGGCACGCGCTGCAATTGGCCCAGGTTGTTCGCCGACACTCCTCCGCACCCATGGTATGGGGTGGAATTCACCCTACTATTTTAGCCGACGTGACCATCGCCCATCCCCTGGTGGACTACCTCATCCGGGGAAAGGGTGAGCGCGCGGCCCTGGCTCTCAGCCGCGCGTTGGATGGCAGCGGGCGCCTTGACGACGTCCCCGGCCTGACCTGGATCGAAGACGGCAGGACCCGATCCAACGCCGAGGACGACGACGGAAATTGGGGCAAGATGCCGCCGGTCCCCTACGATCTGGTCGATATCGACGATTATGCCCGCACGGGTTTCGAACGGCGGGTCTTCCCGATCATGACCAGCCGCAACTGCCCGCACAAATGCACCTTCTGCTATAACAGCGCCATCGTCGGCGACATCCGCTGGCGCCCCGACCCAGTGGCGGATACCTGCGCGGAAATCGACGACATCCTGGCCCGCTACCAGCCCAGCTATCTGTCGTTCATCGATGATGATTTCTTCGTTGACCTGGAGCGCGCCCGGGCCATCCTGCGCCACGTGGAGGCCACCAAGCCCAAGCACATCAAGGTGGGCTTCCGCGGTGTGCGCATCTCGGACTTGCGCAAGCTCACCGACGACGATATCGGCCTTCTCGAACGCATTGGCACCCGCCATCTGAATATCGGCGTGGAATCAGGCAGCAACCGTATCCTGAAGGAATTGAAGAAGGGCATGAAGGCCGAGCATGCCATTGAGGTCAATCGCCGACTGGCGCAGCATCCCCAGCTGGTTCCCCTCTACAATTTCTTTTCCGGCATCCCTGGCGAGACGGAAGAGGACATCGCCGCGTCCACCCGGCTGATCCTGCAGCTGACCAAGGAGAACCGGAATTGCCAGATTTCCGGCTTCCATCAGTACACCCCCTATCCCGGCAACGAGTTGTTCGAAAGCGCCGTCAAATCCGGCTTTCCCGTGCCGTCAACCCTCGAGGAATGGGGTGATCTCCAGTTCGAGAACAATGCCAAGAAATGCCCGTGGATCGACAAGAGGCGCCGCCGTCTCCTGGACACCATCTACTGTGCCATCTACTTCGTCGATAACAAGTACGACATGTATTTCGCCCGGAACGGTTGGCTGACCCGGGCGATGCAGCCTTTCATCTCCTTGTACAAGCCCATCGCCCGTCTGCGCCTGCGCCACCATTTCACGGCATTTCCGCTGGAAATCTGGGCGAAGGATATGTTTTATCGGCTGTTCTATCGCCCTAGCGGATAAAGGAGCCGACGGTCGTGGCCATCTCTATTGGCACCATGCGCCGCATCGACCGTTACGCCGGGGCGGTCAGTCTGGTCATACTGCGCGCCGTCACGGCCCTCGCAGATGCATTGCGTGCCGGATCGCATCGGTCACCACGGCCAGTCAAGGCCATCGTGGTGCAGAAATATCTCGGCATGGGCAGTATCATCAACGCACTGCCGCTACTGCAGGCGCTGCGGACGGGGTATCCGACGGCACGCCTGGTCTTCGTGACCTTTCCCGAACAGCGGAAGTTGGTGGACATCTCTGGACTGGTCGACGAGATTCTGGTGATCGATCCCAGCTCCGCCGGCCGTTTCCTGGCCGACATCGCCCGGGTGGTATTCAGATTGTGGCGCCTGAGGCCGGATATCTGTATCGACCTGGAATTCTTCTCACGCTTTTCGGCGGTGATGTCAGCCCTTTCGGGTGCCGGCACCCGGGTCGGTTTCTTCGCGCATTTCAACCTGCGCTCGCCACTTTTGACCCATCCCGTTTCGCTCAATCACTACATGCACGTGTCGCGCGCCTTCCTTGCCATGGCCGAAGCCCTGGAGATCGACATCACCCAGGTGCAGGACAAGCCCCCCAGCCTGCCCAGCATGCGTCGCGACAACTCCCACGGCCTTGATGCCCTGCCGGCGGTATTGCAATCGGGTCCCTACGCCATCATCAATCCCAACACCTCGACCCTGTGCCCATTGCGCGCCTGGAAGCCCGAACGCTTTGCCGATGTGATCCGCCATCTGGCCGTCAAGTACCCCGAGTTGACACTGGTACTGATCGGGGCTCCCAAGGAGGTGGAGGTGGTCGCCCTGCTTCAGTCCATGGTCGGGGATCTGCAGGATCGGGTCATCAATCTGGCCGGGCGAACGGATTTTCAGACGCTCCTGGCGGTGATCGAGGGGGCGGCGCTGATGGTCAGCAACGACAGTGGACCCGCCCACATTGCCGCCGCCTACCGTATTCCCGAAGTGGTGCTGTTCGGACCGGAAACACCGGTCTTGTACGGGCCGCTCAATCCCATGGCCCGCACCGTCTATAAGGGGCTGTATTGCAGCCCCTGCCTCACGGCCATCGACAACAAGCATTTCGAAAATTGCTTCCCGGCCCATTGCATGGACAGGATCACCGTGACCGAGGTGACCGCCAAGATAGACGATCTTCTGGCCGAAAGCGGATTCCGCCATGCAGGATGAGGGTCTGGCCCGGCTGGTCGATCCACTCCATCGGGCTCCATTGAGATCGGGGGAGTCCGGCCTGATGGCGTCGGATGGCACCTGCTATCCCGTCTCTGACGGCATCGCGGACCTCATCGCCCCTCACCGCCTTGAGGGGCGTGCCGCCCACGAGGCCGAGGTCTTCGACAGCCTGCCCATCGAAGGCGTCTGCTATTTCCATCCGGGCTTGTTCACCCGGGTGCTGGACAAGGTCATGCCGTTTCTGGGAAGAACCCGGACGGGGGTTGAGATCGGCGGCGGCGAGGGATGGTTCGCCCGAGCATTCATGAGATCCTCCGGTACCAGAGCCTATGTGTGCGACGTTTCAAAGCGGGCCCTGGCCAATGCAGACCCGACGCTCTATCGGGTGCGGTGCGACGTACGGCGCCCCTATCTCGCCGATGGAACCATGGGACTGGCCGCTTTCTGGGTCAGTCTGCACCATTTCGGCGATGAAGACCGCCAGGCCGCGCTGGACGAGGCCTGCCGGCTGCTGGACGAGGACGGTCTGATACTGATCTTCGAACCCAACAGGTTGTTCCTGCCGCGGCGGCTGTTCATGGCCTCTCCGCTGGCCAGACTGGTCTATTTCGACGAGCACGAGGAGGCGCTCGACTATCGCAATGTCGCCGGGGAACTGGCCGTGCGTGGCTTCCAGCAGGTCCTGGTGGAGGGGATCAACCCCCGCTATGGCCTCGCATTCCTTCGGCACTTCAGGCTCTGGCCGCTATTCTGGCTGGCCACCGAGACCCTGCGGCTGGTTGACCGATGGTGGCCCGGTGCGCTGCCGGTGGGCTGGGGGTCCTATGTCCTGGGCATTTTTCGCCGGACCACAACGATTAGCTGATCCGCTCGGCCACCAGAAGCATCTCGCCCATACGAACCGGTATGGAGCGATGCGCCAGGCCGTGGGGCACCGTTCGCCTCAGCAGCCGCAAGGCGGGCGAGATCAGGGGGTGGGGATAGGCATCAAACTGCCGCACCGCATAGTCAAAGGTTAGGGGCTTTGAGGCCGCGCATACCCGCACCACCTTAAAGCCGCAATCGTGAACCAGCTTGACCAGGCTGGTGCGGCTGAACAGAAAGAGGTGCTCTTCCTTGATGTGCGGCCAAGCCCCCCGCATCATGGCGGCGCTCAGCGATCCCACGTCGGGCGTCAGGATCACCGCTCGGCCCCCTGGGCGCAGCACCTCACGCAGGCATCGCATGAAGGCCCAGGGATCACGCAGATGCTCGACTACATCGGACAGCACGCAGAGATCGAAGCTGCCGGTATCGAGACCCGCGGTCTCCAGGCTACCTGTATGCACCACCGCCGAGGGAACCAGACGACGAGCAACCTCCACCGCATGGGGGTTGATGTCAACACCGTGGGCGGTATAGCCAAGCTCGCCCAGAACCGATAAGCACGCTCCGGTCGCGCAGCCGACATCAAGCGCCCGTCCAGGTCCCGGACGGACACCTGCCCGGCTCAGCAGGTGTCGAAAGAGATCGTGCTTCAGCGTCCAGTATGTGGGCCGCGACATGTGATCGCCACCGGCCTCTCCCCATGACTGATAGTAGCCGGATCCGTAAATCTCGGCCAGGCGGGTGTCCGAAGGCTGCGGAAGCAGGCTCCACAGGCCGCAGCGGCCGCAGCGGTGATAGCCGGCCCGATACTGGCGGAACGTCCCTCCGCACCCGCACGACTGGTTGGATGCGCTCATCGATCCTTCTCCGTTCGTCCCGGCACGATGGCGGAAACATGAGGGATGGCACCATGCTCGTCTCCCTCCACCAGAATCGCCACATCGCGGACCGGCGGGGGCAAGGGGCCCTCGGCCAGCACCAGGATGGGACCATGCGCCTCCCCCGCGGCCAGACATTCTTCCACCGAACCGCAGGCTCTGCCCGGCATGATCCAGCGAGTTCGGCCTGCCGCCAGCCGATTCATCAGGTCAAGGCGCGCAGACCCCTCTACGGCCTCGGCCATGCGGGCATAGGATTGCGCAGCCACGCAACGATCCAGCCGCCGGGTCGCCAGGCAAACCACCTCACCCTCGGGGTAACGTTCAAGAAATTGGGCCGAGCGAACGGCCCACGCGGCCTCCAGGCGATGATCCGCCGACAGATGTGGCCAGATCGACAGCTCCGCCCTGATCTTGCTGGCCAGCGACAGCAGCAGGCACAGGCCAAGGATGGTTCCCGCGGCAACACTTGGTTGGCGAAGCGTGCTCCCCCCCAGAAGCGTGGCGCCGAACAGCATGGGAAACATCAGATGTCCAAGGATGAAGAGGGACAGGAAAGCATTCTCGTGATCGGTGGCCAGCACCGAAATCATGGCGCCGCCACTGTTCCACCAGATGGCCAGCCCGCAACCGGCAATGCAGACCAGCCCGCCCAGGCCGGCGGCGCGATAATCCCCCCGGCGAGCCACCAGCATGGCCAGGCCGGAAAGACAGAGCAGAATCGGAATGGCGCCAAATGGCGGCGGCGCGAGATAAATCAGGAAATCCTGCCAACTGGCCCTTGCCTCCAATCCCGCCGCATGGGCCAGAAGGGCCTGCTGCCAACCGTTGAGTATGGCGACGTTCATCCCGATCGCCCAGCCCACCAGGGCCGGACAGGCCAGCCGCGCCAGGAGCCAACCGGGTGTCGAGCCGTTAACCCACCCCGCCAGTCTGGCCGTCACCATCGCCAACCCCATGACCACGAGCGGCAGCGCGATCAGAACAGGAAGGCGATAGGGCCGAAGCGAGCCGACCTGAAGACGGAGAAAATCGGACAGCTTGCCCAGAACCGGCGTTCCGGCCCATACGAAACCCAAAACGAAGACCAATCCGAGCAGCAGTGCCACAGTGGTGAGAAGACGCTCCACGGTGGGCGATCGCAAGCGGCATCCATCACGCCGCATCCCCCAAAGGAAGGCCAGCCCGGCACCAGCCGCCACGAAAACCATGAGAAAATGGATAGCCACGCCCAGGCCAACCAGGAACAGCCACAGAAACTCGCCGCCCCGCCCCGTCTGTCCCGCCAGGCTGGCCGCCAGCCCCAGGCCGATGGCCATGGCCATCATGGTGAGGAAAGGATAGTCGCAATACAAAATCCAGTTGGCGGGATGGACGGCTCCCAGGACACCGAATCCCAGCAGAACCATCGGGGGAAGCCGCAACCCTGCCCCGAAATGGGCCGCAATTGCGGCCAGGAATGCGGTCATCGACAGGTTAGTACCGATCAGAAAGCCGGAAAACGGCCCCAGGTCGGCGAATGGCAACCCCCACAAGCGAAGATAAAGCGCTGCCACCTGCCCCAGCAGAATATCGGGATGATGGGTCACCTGCGGAGCATTGAGGCCCAAAAACGGCACATCCTGGTACAGCCAGGACAGACCGCCAACCAGACTCCACATATTGGCGTCCAGAGCCGCGATATCGGTGAAACTCCGGCCGAAAACCGCCAGTTCCAACGCCAGTACGACGCAATAGGGCAGGAAGAGGCACAGAAACGCCGCGATACGGGCTCGACTGTCCGTGACGCCGGCCGAAATTCCTGGCCTAGGCCGCATGGTCTTCCGAGGAAATCGCCACTGCGGCGGAATGCCGTCCCTTGCGATTGAAGAGCTTGGTGTAGATGACGTTGAGGAGCCTGGAACGCAGGGTCATCAGGGCACCGAACACCATGTTCTCCAGCCGGGGATGGATGCGGTAGAGGGCCAGGGACAGGAGACTCAGCACGATCTCGGCCAATCGCGGCACCAGCAGAAGCGGGTGGGTCCGTACAGCGGTATGAGTGAGGAATATCGCCTGGATCAAGGCGATTTCACGCAGCAGGCGGCGGGATAGACGGTAGGGATTGACGAAATACACCGCCGCGAAATCGAACAGGGACATCTGGAAGAATGAAGTGCGGATCTTGAGAAAATCCTTCTTCAGATACCATTCGCGAACATGTTCGTCGGCTGCCCGATGCAAGGCCGTTCCTGGAATGGGAATGAAGATTTTGACCCCGATTGCTCCAAAATAGTCACGATAGGACATGAAGGCAGCTTTTTCCTCGCGGACCGAGTCAAGATCGTCTTCCGGAAAGCCCAGCAGGATATTGGTGAAAATCTCGAAGCCGTAAGCCTTCATCAGCTTGAGCTTGTGCTCCATCTCGCCGAGATCAAAAGCCTTTTCCCCCATGCGCCAGCCCCGTGGGGTCAGGCGCTCGATGCCAAGTTCAATGCGCGACACGTTTGCCAGGCGCATGGCCTCGAGAACTTCTTCGTCGATCTTGGTGCGGATATTGGTCTGGATCTCGAATGCCACGCGCTTATCGAGCCCCAGTGCCACGATCTCGCGGGCGAAGGCGATCACCCATTTCTTGTTGAGGGTGAAATTGTTGTCGGCGATGAAAATATGATCGTACTTGATGATATCGACCAGGAAGGCGATGTGGCGGGCCGCCACTGCCGGAGAGGTCTGGCGCACCTTGCCGGCCATGAAGTCGGCCTTGCAGAACGAGCAGGAATACGGGCAGCCGCGCTGGAACAGCACGATATTGGTGTTGAACTGATGGTCGTTAGGGCTTGCGACGAAATCCTCGATATTCATCTGGCGCGGATCGACGAACGGAAGTTCGTCCAGATTCTCAATCAGCGCACCCCGCCCCGTATCGGTGAAGCCCTGCATGTCCTCGTTCAGCACCTGGAACCCGGCGACTCCCCGCGCCGCCCGGCGCAGCGCCGCCTTGCCGCGTTCGGCACCCATGGCCTGAACCAGCTGCGACATGGGGATTTCCGCCTCGCCCTTGGCGATGGCGTCGGGCCGCGATTCCCGCATGATCTCGTCGATGGCGTCATAGGTATGGATGCCGCCCAAGACCACCGGCAGGTCCGGCATCTCACGGCGCAGTCGCTCGATCAGGTCATAGGTGGCGCGCGCATTGTACAGGTTGACCGCCAGCCCCAGGAGGTCGGGCGCCTCGTCCCTGATCCGCGCCATAACCTGATCCTCGGTGTAGTCGCGGATCACGGTATTGGCATCGAAAACCTTGGCTTCGATGCCGGGAAGGGCGTTGAGCACGGCTGAAATGGTCAACATGCCATACGGCTCGAATGGCCGGATGACGGTGACATAGCGATGCCGGACAAGAAGAACCTTCATAGACTGCTCTGCTGTCCGAAACGTAAAGAATTTCGAGGGAGTAGCGCCGTTGTTCTTAGCCCATCCGGTCCGGGCGCCGCAAGAAAAACCCGACCGGACGCCCCGCCGCAGCCCGGGAAAAACCACAGAAAACATGCGAATTGAACCGCCCATTCGGGTTTGCTATGGTCGCCTCTCCACGGCGAGAGCATGGCGGGCAGGAGCCCGGCGACGGCGAGACCCGAGATGCACATCTTTCGGCTTGCCGTAAGGAATTGCGTAACACCATGATCTCCAAATCCCTATCCGACGAACTCCTCTACCGCTACGGCCATGCGCGGCGACGTCTGCCGTTCCTGCTGCGTCGTCCGCTCAGCGTCTTCCTTTACATTACGGGCGCCTGCGATCTGGACTGCAGCTATTGCTGGCAGCGCGAGCAATCGCTCACCATCGCCCCCTTCGTGGATTCCAGCCGCGCGCCCTTCCGCGCCGAGGAATGGGTCAAGGTGGTGGAAAATCTTCCCGCCCCGACCCTGCTGGGACTCTCCGGCGGCGAGCCGACCATCTGCGCAGCGTTCGCTCCGATCGTCGCCGCTGCCCGAGGGCGCCATCTGATCACGGTCAACAGCAATGCGTCGCAATGGAAGGAGCAGCATTTCCAGATCCTGACCGAACCCCATGTCCGCAATGTCTCCGTGTCGTTGGATGGTTTCGCGGACACTCACGATAGAAACCGGAACATGCCGGGATTGTTCGACAAAGTGTGTGCCAATCTCCGACGGCTCAAAGCCATGCGCAATGGCCGCCGCCGGCCGGCCATCTCCATCAAGACGGTGCTCAGCGACGACATGGTCGGACGCATGGCGGAATTCCGCCGCTTCTGCGCCGAGGAATTGGGAGCGAGCGCCCTCAATGTCTCGCTGCGCAAGGAAGGCGGCCATCACCAATGGTCGCTGCTCCATTGTAATGACCCAGAGCGCATCTGGAGCGGCGATTCCCATCTCTATCCCTATGCCCAGCCCGAGCGGATCGTCGAGGAGATCACGCAATTGTGGGACGAGGACAACCGCCGCTGTCCGGTGGTCCTTTTCCCGCGAATTTCCGATCCCGCCACCTTGCGCCGCTTCCTCGCCAATGGTGGTCGCAAGGGCTATGCTCCGTGCGCCCTGCCGCGCGCCCTGATCACCGTTCTGCCCGACGGACAGGTGATCCCCTGCCAGTCCCAGGGACTGGGAAATGTGCGTGATAGCGGGTACTCGGTGGGCAAAGTCCTGGCAGCCCCCGCCTATGGTGAGGTGTTGCGGCGCATCGACGCGTTCGGAAGCGACTTGCCGCCGGTTTGCCACGTGTGCTGCTTCTCCAAGGTCGCGCGGGCATGAGACTGGGCTGGCTGCTTCGCAATCTCCGCCAACGAGGCCGCCTGGTGGCTGGCCTTCTGACCCGTGGGCGGCGGCCCGAACCGCGGCCTCTGGTCGCCAATCTGTTCCTCACCTCGCGATGCAACGCGCGATGCACCTATTGTTATGTCGGCGATGTCCACCCCGCCGACGCCAGTGTGGCGGCGTCCAAGCGGGTGCTTTCCACCGAGGAATGGCTGAACCTGATCGATGATCTGGTGGCGCGGGGCGTGCGCTATTTCACCCTGGTGGGCGGTGAACCGCTGCTCAGCCCCCATTTCGATGCTGTGGTGGAGCATCTGCATCGCCGCGACATGTTCTTTAACGTGACCAGCAATGGAGCGCTGGTGCCGCGCAAGCTGGAAATCCTGGCCAAAGCGTCGCAGCTTACCATCAGCCTGGATGGCGACCGGGAAAGCAATGATCTCCTGCGGGGACAAGGCTGGCACGCCCGTGCCCTGACGGCCATCGATGCGGCCGAGGCGGCGGGAATTCCCGTCCGCCTCAACGTGGTCGTCACCCGGGCCAACGCCGAGCAGGTCGGCTACATTCTCGACCTTTGCGAAAGGCGGCGCATGGTCGTGACCTTCACGCCTTGCATCGACGTGCCCGAATTCCGCCGCGAGGAGACCGCCCGCTGGCAATTGTCGGACGACGGCATGCGGAGCTTTTTCCGAAATCTGGCGCAGACACGCCGGAACAACGACCGGATCATGAATTCCGACGCGTCCATGCAGTACATGATGGGCTACCCCACCACCTTCGACCGGGTTGTGATGAAAGGGGATCCCGAAGAGAGCTATTACACCACGCCCTGCCCCTACGGCCGCTTCCAGTACCACTTCAATGAGTACGGCGAGGTATTCCCCTGTGCCCATTGGTGGAATAGCCCGGATTTCAAGGCTCTCACAGTCTTCGACGGAGGTCTCGACCGTGCCCTGGACCGGGCGTCGGATCTGCCCTGCCGTTTCTGCTCGTTCTGCAACATGGTCGATTGGAACGAAATGACGCGGCCGGCCGCCGTTGCCCAAGGCGCCTTCATGACCTTCCGACAGGCGCTGGGTTTGGGAGCCCGCAAGTCATGATCGGCGGCTTCATCAACCGGGCCCGCATGATCGGCAGTTACTTCACCGGTGCCCCCCGCTGGCGGATCTTCCCCCAGGAAGTCGTTATCGAGCTGACCAATCACTGCAACCTCGCCTGCGTCATGTGCCCCCAGAAGACCATGACCCGTGACAAGGGCTTCATGGACGAAGCGCTGTTCCGTTCCATCATCGACCAGGCCGCCGGACGGGCCGAGTTGGTCTACCTGTACGGAACGGGTGAAAGCTTCCTGCATAAGGAATTGCCCGGCTACGTCTCCTACGCCGCCGGCAAGGGCCTGACCACGGTGCTCTCCACCAACGGCTTGCCGCTGACCGAACGCAGTGCCACGGCGATTCTGACCAGCGGCCTCGACCATCTGATCATCGCCATGGATGGCGCCACCAAGGAAACCTACGAATCCATCCGGGTCGGCGGGGATTTCGACCGGCTGGTCGTCAATATCCGCATGCTGCTGGCCCGGCGGGCAGAGCTGAAGGCGCGGACGCACATCGAACTCCAGATGATCGTCTCGGACCGGACCCAGCCCGAGATCGAGGCATTCCGGAATCAGTTCACGCCCGAGGAGCGCCGTCAGATCGGCTCGTTCCGCCTGAAGCCGCTGTTCAAGACCTATTCGGCCGCGGACAACAACCTGCGCCATACCCGTCCCTGCTATTGGCTGTGGAACATGATGGCCATCGCCTGGGACGGGCGGCTTCAACTCTGCTGCATGGATTTCGATGCGGCGGTCCTGTCCGGCAATGCCCGCGAGACCGCGCTGGAGGATTTGTGGAATTCAGCGGAACTGATCGCTCTGCGCGCCAAGCTTAAACGCCTCGAGTATACCGGCCTGCCGTTGTGCGAGGGCTGCGACATTCCCGAGCAGGGCTATTTCAGCACCGCCTCGATCCTGGCTTCGGCCTTCGTCGATGCCGGAACCGTCCGCCGTCTCATTCCATGGTTCGAACGGGTGGTACTGCTGCGCGGCCGGAAATAGGGCCGTTAACGCAATCGGACCAGATCGCGGACATAGGCCACCATCAGTCTCCGCGTCATGGGCCATGAGAACAGCACGTTGCTCGACATGGCGCATTCATAGGTGCAGCGGCACTTGGTGTCCCTGATCCAGCGCCGCAGCTCGGCCGCCTCGGGGGTGCGGATCAGTTCGGCCAGCCGGCGGCTACCCACATTGCCGATGCTGTCGGACAGGATTTCGCAGGGCAGCAGACGGCCGTCCTCCATGGAGACATAACTCAGCGTGCCGGCGGTGCAGGGGGTGACGAATTCATTGTTGCGCGCCACCCGCTCGATCAGGTCCTTCTGCAGAATCTCCTTCAAGCGCAGCACCCGCCCGCCGGTGAAACCGTAATGGGCCAGTCCGCCTCGGGCCAGCAGGGCGCGGTACGCGTCCACCGCCTTGGAATAGGCATCGATCAGCCCCGGCGCCAGCGGCGGATGGTCGAGGGAATGGTGACGGAACAGATTGATGGAGATGGCGTTGGGGCGGAACTCCTCGGCGATCCGGTCGATGAAGCCGGGAAAGTGGGCCATGTTGCCGGGTTGCACCGTGGTGACCACGTTGAGATGCAGATGGGGATAGAGCTTCTGCAACGGCCGCAGCCGCTCCATGGTCTCTCGCACCTTGGCATAGGAATTCGGCCCACGGATGGAATCGTGAACCTCTTCCGGGCCATCGAGGGAGAAGAACAGCATGAAGTTGCCACCCGGCGCCCGCTGCAGATAGCGCAGCACCATCTCGAAGGTCCGCTCGGTGTACCAGCCGTTGGTGGGAAAGGAGAAGACCTTGGGGCGGTTATGGCGGCGCACCGCCAGCATCAGTTCGACCAGATCCTTGCGCAGGAAAGGCTCGCCACCGGCCAGGGAGAACCACAGCACCGGCCCGGTGTCGCGCATCACCGCGTCCAGCGTCTCGAACGGCAGTTCGCCGGGATTGGGCGCCTCGAGGGATTCCTTGTAGAAGCAGTGCTCGCAACGCAGATTGCAGCGCGCCGTCACATACTGGATCAGCTGGATCGGCCGCCCGGTGCGCAGCAGGACGCGAACCAGGATACGGGCATAGTCCCACCAGCCGACCAGAAGCCTCGCCGCACGCCGGGCATGCCAGACCAGTGCCGCCAATCCCGCGGCACCGAACACCACCGCGCCGATCAGTGGCCAACACGCCAGGGCGGCCAACCTGAACGCCTGGGACTCGGCGGCCAGGACCGGGCGCCAGGCCAGGCAGGGAACCAGGGCGCAGAGCAGCGCGGGCGGCAGCGCCCAGGAAAACCAAGGCGACAGCAGCAGGAAAAGGGGCAGCAGCACCCCCGCCGCCAACCAGGAGCCCATCATCATGGCGCCGAGATTGGCGTCGCACTGGCGGAACAGGGCCGCCTGGTCCTTGCGGATGCCGTAGGCCTGGAAGGTCTTGCGCCCGTAATCGCCCAGCAGGGACTTAAGGCTGAAGACCTTGAGGTGATCCGCCACCAGCCGCTCCGAGGTCGCCAGGGTGTGGCCCATGGCGGTGGCACGGACGAAGAACTCGATATCCTCGTAGGACGGCAGCGCCTCGTTGAAGCCGCCCACATGCTCGAAGGCGGCCTTGGACATGAGGAAATGCGACGACGAGCCCACAGGCGGCCGCCCCTGCCAGCGGTGGAAGAGGCGGTAGGCCAGAATGCGGTTCTGCAGCCGGCTGGCAAAGCTGTCACCGGGGACGTCGCAGCGATAAAGTCCGCACAGGATATCGGAGACCGGCTCTGCCAGATGGTGCCGCACCTCTTCAAGCGCCTGGGGCCGCAGCACCACGTCGGAATCCACGAACAGGATCACCTCGCCCTTGGCAGCCCTGGCGCCCAGGTTGCGGGCCTGCCCTGCACCACACCGCCCCGTGGGCCGGATCAGCCGGCAGCCCTCCGGCAATACCGGCGCTTCGGGCGAGGAATCCACCACCAGGATCTCCAGCGCCCCCAGGCTCCGCAGCGCCGTCACGACGTCGCCGAGGTGGGAGGAGCGATACGAGGGGATGACGATGCTCAGACGTGACGCGAGACTATCCAAGGGAGATTTCCTAGCGCTTTCCGGCGGGCACCCAGATGTCCAGGCCGGCGCAATCGGTGCGGAACTTGACGTAAGATGGGGAGAGGGGGGCGCCATCCACAACCGGCGGCTCATCGGAATGAGGCACGGCGACCGACGCCATGGTCGACGCGGCGATCATGCCGCCGATTCCACCGTTCTCGAACGGGCGGTTCCGCCGACGGTCGTCTGCATAATAATAGGCGGGGACGATATGCGGTCCGGCCGAATGCATCCACGGCAACACCAGGTAGGAATCGGTGGAGTAGAACGGAGCAGGCAGATCGGCGACGCAAGAGCGCTGCGCCAGGTGACGGCGATGCATGTCATCCAGGGACACCGCCCCTTGCCGGCCGGACACCACGGCGAGACAGGCCGCCGCCTCCACCAGCCAGGTCGCCGCCAGCATCAGGGTGGGCCAGCGCGGCCAGCCCCGCTGGGCCAGGATGGCCGTGGCGCGGCCGCTCATGACCGCCAGCATCAGGCTGAGCAGGAAGAAATAGTTCTCCGATGCCCCCACCTTGGCACTGAACGGCAGGGCGGGAAGCGCCGCCAGCAGCCCCAGGGCCGCCACCTGGCCCGGTGTGTCCTTGGGCATTCGCCCGCGACTCCACAACAAGGCCAGGGCGGCACCGGCCAGGAACGGCAGAACCTTGATCCCCAAATTCTGAAGGTTGCGGACCAATTGCCAGCCGGCCCAGGGAATTTCCACATGGCTCAGCAATTGCCGGCGGAACGGTTCCGATCCGAAGGCCATGACCGCCGCGACCCACAGGGCGTGCGACACCACCACCAGCACCACGCCGCGCCAGTCTCTGCGCAGCAGGAGGAATAGACCCAAGGCCAGGGCGGCGAACAGATAGGATTGCTTGAACGACCACGCCGCCAGGGACAGGGTCGCCGCCGCCGCCGCCGCCGACAGGGGTGACCGGTCATAACGGGCCGCCAGCACCACCAGCGCCGCCGCCGACAGGGCCGACGCCGCCAGCTCCGGGTTGTATGACACCGCCCAAAACCCGACCAGCGGCCCCACGGCCACGAACAGTGCCGCGAGACGGTTATGGCCGTGGACGCCAGCATCCGCTGTCACCGGCACGAAGATGCGCATGGCGGCCAAGGCCACGCCCAGCCAGGCCGGCACAACCGCCAGGGACACCAGCCGCCAGACCGTCGGCAGCCATTCCACGGGCATGCCGGCCCAACTGGCCAGACGGCCGATTCCGCCGAACACGGCGTAGAACAGGAAGTTGTAGTAGGAGGCGGAAAACGGCAGCCGTGAAGGATCGGCGTAGGGCTCGCCCGTCATGGCCCGGAAGAGACTCATCACGGCCTCTTCCTCGGCGCCGCTGGTCACCACCAGGCGGGATTCGCCCAACGAAATGGCCGTCCCCACTCGCATGGCCATCAGCAACGCCGCCACCGCCACCGCCACGCCCGAGGTGGCGAGCAGGATACGGTTGGGATATGGCGGCCACGCCATCAGGCGGTCCGCGAGGTGGGGCGGCGATAGTCGCCGCGCGACAGCAACTTCTCGATCAGGCAATAGAGCACGATGAACAGATAGCGCGAGCCCATTTCGCGAATTCTGAGCTTGGACACGCCGGTCTTGCGGTTGTGCCAGGAATTGGGCACCACGGCGTAGGAATAACCCCGGATGATGGCCTTGAGCGGCAGTTCCACCGTCAGGTTGAAGTGGTGGGCGAGGAAGGGCTGGACTCCGGCGATCACCTCGCGCCGATAGCACTTGAAGGCGTTGGTGGTGTCATTGAGGCCCAGGCCGAACAGCACTCGGATGAAGGTGTTGGCCAGCCGGTTCAGCACCAGCTTGTGCGGCGGATAATCCACCACCTTGCCGCCCTTGATGAAGCGCGAGCCGAAGACGCAGTCATAGCCTTCGTTCAGCTTGCGCCAATAGGCCACCAGATCGGCGGGGGAATCGGACAGGTCGGCCATGACGATGGCCACCGCCTCGCCCCGGAACTCGGCCAGGCCGCGCCGCACGGCGAAGCCGAAGCCGTTGGGCGGAGTGTTGTCCACATGGCGCAGCTTGGGAAAGCGCGCCTCCAGCCCTTGCAACTCGGCCAGGGTGCCATCGGTGGAATTGTCGTTGACCACCACGATCTCGTAATCGATGCCGGCCGCCTCCAGGGCGGTGACCAGGGCCGGAACCGTCTCGATCAGGTTGCCTTCCTCGTTATGGGCCGGAATCACCACGCTGAGCAGGCCGGGAACGCCGACCTCCACCCACTCGGCCAGGGAGCGGAAGGCCGATTCGGTCATCTTGCGAACCTTTCGGCCATGGCCTCGTGAATCTCGCCCAGGATGCCCCGGATGTCGTAGCGATAGGACCATTCGGGATAATGGGACTGGAAGCGCCGGACGTCGCTGATCCACCAGATGTGGTCACCGGCCCGGTTGCCCTCGGCGTAGCTCCAGTTCATGGGACGCCCGGTCAGCTCCTCGCACAAAGCGATGGCTTCCAGCATGGAGCAGTTGGAGTGCCGCGAACCGCCCATATTGTAGATTTCCGCCGAGCGCGGAGCCTGGAACACATGCCAGAAGGCGTTGACCAGGTCCCAGGCATGGATGTTGTCCCTGACCTGCTTGCCCTTGTAGCCGAACACCGTATAGGCGTCGCCGGTCACGGCGCACTTGACCAGATAGCTCAGGAATCCGTGCAACTGGGCGCCGGAATGGTTGGGTCCGGTCAGACAGCCGCCGCGGAAGCACGCCGTCTTCATGCCGAAATAGCGGCCGTATTCCTGCACCAACAGGTCCGAGGCCGCCTTGGACACCCCGAACAGCGAATGCATGCAGCCGTCGATGCTCATGCTCTCGTCGATGCCGTGGGTGGCGAAGGGGTGGGCCGGGTCCAGCTCCCAGCGGGTCTCCCGCTCCACCAGCGGCAGGCGGTTGGGCGTATCGCCGTAAACCTTGTTGGTGGAGCAGTGGATGAACGGCGCGTCGGGGCAATGCTTGCGCGCCGCCTCCAGCAGGGCCAGCGTGCCATTGGCGTTGACGGTGAAGTCGGTGTGGGGATCGCTGGCCGCCCAGTCGTGGGAAGGCTGCGCCGCCGTATGAATCACCACCGCGATGGATTTGCCGTAGCGGGCGAACAGCGCGTCCATGGCGGCCGCGTCGCGAATGTCCAGGCTCTCGTGACGATAGGCCGTCAAGTCGCGGGTCAGTTCACCCAGCGACCAGGCGGTGCTGGCGCCCTCGCCGAAGAAGGCCCTGCGCATGTCGTTGTCGATACCCACCACCTCCAGCCCCTGGGCGTGAAAGAAACGGGCGGCCTCGGAACCGATGAGACCCGCCGAGCCGGTGACGATGGCAACGCTCATATGGACGTCCTTAGCGCAAGATGGGTTCAAGCCGGGCGCGATTATCCGTCAGCCAGCGGCAGATATCCTCGACAAGGCCCGGCACGTCCCGCTTCGGCTTCCAGCCGGTGGCGGCGGTGACGCGGGCGTTGTCGGTAACATAATAGGGTATGTCGGCATCACGGGTTTCCGGCGTACTGCCCATGGCCACCGTGCGGCCCGTCGCCTTTTCGCACAGGGCGGTCAATTCACGCAGCGACACGGAATTGCCGGCGCCGCCACCCACATTGAACAGCGAACCGTTCCAGCGATCGAGGTCGGCCAATTGCAGCGCCAGCAGATCGTAAAGATCCTCCACATGCAGCACGTCACGCACCTGATGGCCATGTCCGCCAAAGCCCATGTAACCCAGCCCGCCGCCATAGAGATGGCGGGCCGCCCACAGAACCATGAAGCCCTGGTCCACCTTGCCCATCTGCCACGGCCCGGCCAGCACGCCGCAGCGGTAGGTCAGGGTCTTGAGCCCATAGGTGGCGCGGTATTCCTCCACCAGCATCTCGGAGGCCAGCTTGGTGGCGCCATAGAGCGAACGCGGCCCGGCCAGGGGGAAATCCTCGGAGATGCCCGCTTCCGACCAGCCGGGGCCGGCGGCGCCGGGCGGCAGGACCAGGCGGTCGCCCTCGGGCGACAGGGGCAGGGCACGCAACGGGGCGATGGGATAGACCCGACTGGTGGAGATGAAGGCTACGGCGGCGCCCGAGCGCCGCGCGTGCTCCAGGCAGTTCACGGTCCCCATCAGATTGGTGTTGATGAGATAGGCCGGGCTGGCCCCGTAGCCGGCATGGACGCTGGGCTCGGCCGAGCAATCCAGCAGCAGGTCGCAGGCGCCTGCCGCCTCCAGGTCCTCGGGATTGCGGATGTCGCCATGGATGAACCCGACACCACCTTGGCGCAGCCGCTCCACGGCCAGTTCGCTGCCGCGGCGCTTGAGGTTGTCAAGGGCGGTCACGCACCAGCCGGCATGGTCCCGCTTCAACGAAAGGGCGAGGGACGAGCCGACGAACCCGGCTCCGCCGGCGACGATTACACTCTTCACCTGATCCCTCGCGTCAGCCAATGGCAGTCCCCCCATTCCTTCCAAAGATGCCACGCCGCCTCAGTGCCGGAAGTGGCGCATGCCGGTGAAGACCATGGCCAAGCCCTTCTCGTCGGCCGCCGCGATGACTTCGGCGTCGCGCATGGAGCCGCCCGGCTGGATCACCGCCGTGGCGCCCGCGGCTGCGGCGGCCAGCAGGCCGTCGGCGAAGGGGAAGAAGGCGTCGGACGCCACCACCGAGCCGATGGTGCCGGGCTGGGACAGGCCGGCGGCGGTGGCCGCCTCCTGGCTCTTCCAGGCGGCGATGCGCGAGCTGTCCACCCGGCTCATCTGGCCGGCGCCGATGCCCACGGTGGCGCCGTCCTTGACGTAGATGATGGCGTTGGACTTGACGTGCTTGCAGATGCGGAAGGCCAGCAGCAGATCCTTCAGCTCCTGTTCGGAAGGCGCCCGCTTGGTCACCACCTTGAGGTCGGGCAGCATGACGCGGCCGTTGTCCTTGGTCTGGAACAGGTAGCCGCCTGCCACCGGGCGGAGCGTCATGCCGGCCTCCGACGGGTCGGGCATGCCGCCGGTGACCAGCAGGCGCAGGTTCTTCTTGGCGGCGAAGGCGGCGACGGCCGCTTCGTCGGCCTCGGGGGCGATCACCACCTCGGTGAACAGCTTGGCGATCTCCTCGGCGGTGGCGCCGTCGAGGCGGCGGTTGATGGCGACGATGCCGCCGAAGGCCGAGACCGGATCGGTGGCCAGGGCCGCCTTGTAGGCCGAGACGATGTCCTTGCCCACCGCCACGCCGCAGGGATTGGCGTGCTTGATGATGGCCACGGCCGGCTCGTCGAATTCGGCGACCAGCTCGTAGGCGGCGTCGGTGTCGTTCAGGTTGTTGTAGCTGAGTTCCTTGCCCTGCAGCTGCTTCGCCGAAGCCACGCCGGGGCGCTGGTGGCCGGTGACGTAGAAGGCGGCGGCCTGGTGCGGGTTCTCGCCATAGCGCAGCGACTGCTTCAACTCGCCGGCGACGACGACGCGGCGGGGGAAGGTGTCGCCCAGTTCACGCGCGAACCACTGGCTGATGGCGGCGTCATAGGCGCCGGTGCGGGCGTAAGCCGTGGCGGCCAGGCGCTTCCTGAGGCCCAGGGAGGTGGCGCCGTCATTGGCTTCCATCTCGGCCCGGACCACGGCGTAGTCCTCCACGTCCACCACCACGGCAACGGCGGCGTGGTTCTTGGAGGCGGCGCGGATCATGGCCGGGCCGCCGATGTCGATGTTCTCGACGCATTCGTCGTAGCCGGCGCCCTTGGCCACCGTGCTCTCGAAGGGATAGAGGTTGACCACCAGCAGGTCGATGGGGGCGATGCCGTGCTGGGCCATGGCCGCCTCGTGCTCGGCGTTGCCGCGAATGCCCAGCAGGCCGCCGTGCACCTTGGGGTGCAGGGTCTTGACGCGGCCGTCCAGCATCTCGGGGAAGCCGGTGTGGTCGGCGACCTCGGTGACGGCGATGCCGGCGTCGCGCAGCGCCTTGCAGGTGCCGCCGGTGGACAGGATCTCGACACCCTGGCCGGCCAGGAAGCGGCCGAATTCGATCAGTCCCGTTTTGTCCGAAACGGAGAACAGGGCACGGCGAACGGGCATCAAATCGGACATGAGAGCCTCCGGCTGGCGGAAGAAGTGGGAAATTGCCGGGGGTATAGCACAGCCGGGACCGGGCAGGAAATCATCATTGCCGCCCCGCAGCGAGGCCAGGATGGTGGCGACCAGGATGGCGGGGGGCGAGGAAATATCCACCGGCAGCGCTTCGTCCGCCCCGGGCGGCTCCAAGGTGGCCAACTGACTGGCCAGCAGCCCGGGCGGCATGAAGTGGCCCTGCCGCCTTTCCAGGCGTTCGGCGATCAGCGACCGGGGCCCGTGCAGCCAGATCAGCCGGGCCCGCCCCACCACATCGGCCAGCAGAATCCGGCGATATTCCTCGCGGAGGGCCGAGCACGCCAGCACCAGGCCGGTCCCCGCCGCCGCCTCGCCCAACTTCTGCGCCAGGATGGCCAGCCAGGGCAGGCGGTCGGAATCGTCCAACGGCACGCCGGCCTTCATTTTCGCCAGATTGGCCGCCGGATGGAAGTCGTCGCCGTCGAGGAAGGGCACCGCCAGCGCCTCGGCCAGCAGGCGGCCGATCACCGTCTTTCCCACCCCGGACACCCCCATGATCACCAGGATCACGGATCAACCCCCCAGGACGAATGGAAGCGGCCGGGTCGATCCAGGCGGCCATAGCCGTGGGCTCCGAAGCAATCGCGCTGGGCCTGGATCAGTTCACTCCCCGGGCGGGCGATGGCCAAGCCGTCGCGGTAGGCCAGGGCCGAGGCCAGGGCCGGAATGGGCCATCCGGCATGGCTGGCCGAGGCCACGACCCGGCGCCACCCGGCATCGGCATCGTCGAGCGCCTGGGACATGGCCGGCAGGGCCAGCAAATTGATCCCTTCGCCGCCGGTGGCCAGGGCCGCCGCCATGGGTGCCAGAAGACGGGTGCGGATGATGCAGCCTCCCGACCACACCCGCACCGCCTCGGCGGGATCAAGGTCCCAGCCAAAGGCCGACCGGGCCGACCGCAGCAGGGCGATACCCTGTGCGAAGGCGCAGAGCCGCGCCGCCAGAAGCGCCGCATACACCTGATCGATCTCGCACTCCACACCGCCGGGACTGACCGAGGCCAGCCGCTCGCGTACCTGGGCGCGATCCGCCAGGGCCGCCGACAACAGGCGGGCATTGACCGCCGCCGCCATGGTCGGCACCGCCACCCCCAATTCCGCGGCGGCGGTGATGGCCCAGTGGCCGGTTCCCTTCTGCTCGGCGGCATCCGCCACCCGATCGATCAGCGGCCCACCGCCTTCGCCATCACCCTCGGCCAGAATCGCCGCGGTGATCTCCAGCAGATAGGACCCCTGGTCTCCCGCCGCCCATTGGGCGAAACGCGCGGAGAGCGCCGGCAGCGAAAGACCGAGGCCATGGCGAAGCACCAGGTAGGCCTCGGCGATCAGCTGCATCTCGGCGTATTCGATGCCGTTGTGAACCATCTTGACGAAGTGGCCGGCGCCCTCATCGCCGAACCGGCCGAAGCAACGACCTGACGCCGACATGGAAGCCGCCGGGGCCAGCAAGGGCTCGATCCGATCGAGGGCCTCGCTATTGCCGCCGGCCATGATGGCCGGGCCGCGCCGGGCGCCACGCTCGCCGCCCGACACCCCGATTCCCAGCCAGTGAAGCCCGTCCGCCGCCCAGTCGCGGCAGCGCCGGCCGGTATCGCCGTAGTGGGAATTGCCGCAATCGGCCACCACGTCCCCCGCCGCCAACAGGGGCCGAACCGCATCCTTGATCCGCTCAACCGCCGCGCCGGCCGGAACCAGGAGCAGCAGAATGCGGGGCGGCGGGAGAGCGGCGACCAGAGCGGCAAGGCTTGCCGCGGCAGGACCGGCACCGGCGGCCGCGAAAGCGCTCCGGGCGCCGTCGTCGGCATCGAAGCCGACCACCTCCAGGCCGTGATCCCTCAAATTGAGGGCCAGATTGCGGCCCATGGTGCCGAGGCCGATCAGGCCGATACGCCGGGTCATGGCCCCGTCCTTCAAGATCAGTTCGCCGCCGGGGAATATTCCGGAACCAGACGATGCAGGATCGCCAGCGCCAGCTCGGGCTGGTGAGCGGCGCAGGCCAGGGCGAGATCGTCCAGCGCCGGCCCCAGTTCATCAACCAGCACCACACGGGGTTCGGCCGCCAGGATGCCGGGACGCTCGGTCGGCATCGGCGGCTCCGCGCCGTGGAAGATTTCCTCGAACAGCTTCTCGCCGGGCCGCAGACCGGTGAATTCCAGCCGGATATCGTGATCGGGGCGTAGTCCGGCCAGCCTGATCATCTGACGGGCCAGATCGACGATGCGTACCGGTTCACCCATGTCGAGCACGAAGATCCGCCCCCGGTAGTTGCTGCTCTCGCGCCCGAAGGCGGCGGCCTGAAGCACCAGCTCCACCGCTTCGCGCACCGTCATGAAATAGCGGGTCATCTCGGGATGGGTCACGGTCAGCGGCCCACCCTTGGCCAGCTGGCGCTGGAACAGCGGCACCACCGAGCCGGTCGAGCCCAGCACGTTGCCAAAGCGCACCGTGACGTAGCGGGTCCCTCCGGACGTGGCTCCAGCCAGGTCCAGGGCCTGGGTGTACATCTCGGCGATACGCTTGGACGCACCCATGACATTGGTGGGGTTGACCGCCTTGTCGGTGGAAATCTGCACCATCAGGCCGACACCGGCATCGCGGCAGGCATCGGCCACGATACGGGTGCCGACCGCATTGGTGAGGATTCCCTCGTCGGGATTGTACTCGACCATGGGAACATGCTTGAGGGCAGCGGCATGGAACACCAGCTCGGGAGAGCGCTCGAGCATGACCTGGCGCACCCGCGCCGTGTCGCGCACATCACCCAATATGGCCACCCGTTCCAGATCGGGCTGACGCAGGGCGATCTCCATGTCGATTTCATAGAGGTTGAATTCGCAGGCATCGAAGAGAAGCAGCTGGGCAGGTTCCAGGTCGGAAACCTGACGCACCAGCTCGCTGCCGATGGAACCGCCGGCTCCGGTCACCAGAACCCGCCGGCCCTTGATCATGGCCGAGATACCGGCGCGGTCCAGCACCGCCTGCGGCCGGCCCAGCAAATCCTCCACCGCGATGGGGCGGATGGTGATGCCATCGGTCAGCCCGTCCTTGAGATCGGTAAGCCGGGGAATCCGGGCCAATCCCATTCCCAGCCGGTCGGCCAGGTCGAGCAGGGTGCGGACCTCGGCGCCATCCATGCGATGGTCGGTGATGATCAGTCGCTGGGGCGCCTGGCCCTTGCGCCGCAGGGTCGCCACCACCTCCTCGAGATCGTCGGTGCTGCCCAGCACGTCGATGCCATGGATGTTGCGTCCCACCCGGGTGTTGCGCTCACACACCAGCCCCACCGGCCGATACTCGGCCTCGGGATTGCGGGTGGCGCGGATGAACAGTTCCGCCTCGTCGCCAGCCCCCACCAGCAGCACCGGCACCTGATTGTGCGAATTGGCCATGTGCCGGACCCGCTGGCGCCCGTCCTTGAACGATCGGTAGAGAAAGCGCGGGCCACCCAGCAATGCCATCAGCACGAACCAGTTGATGAACATCACCGAGCGCGGCAGGGTCTGCAGGCGGGTCACCAGGAACAGCAGCGCCATGAACACCAGGACGGTCATGGTGGCGGCTCGGGTCAACGCCATCAGATCATTGACCGAGGCATAGCGCCAGACCCCGCGATAGAGCTGCTGCGACAGGAAGATCGGAGCGGCGACGGCGGCGAACAGCAGAACTCCCAGCCACAGGTCGGTGCCGGTCCACAGCCGAACCATGTCGTCACCCAGACGAAGATAAAGCGATATCAGGAACGACGCCGCCGCCATGACCATGTCGTGGGTGAAGGCGATATGCGCCCGTGTCAACTGAACTCTGATTTTCGTCACCGCACCTGCACGTCCCGTCCGCCGGACCGAATCTTCGCGCCATATTTATTCCGAACCCGCAGGCGAGTCCAACGGCAAAAGCGGAGCGCGCGGCTGGTGGACCCGCGGAAAATCCGCTATTGGTGGGCGATTCTCCGTCGAGTGAACTGCGTAGCTTTCCATGTGTGGCATTGCCGCCTTTCTCAATTTGACGTCCCGCTCTTCACTGCCCGGCGCCCCTTGGCTGGCGGCGGTAACCGGTGCCATGCACAAGCGCGGCCCCGATGGCGGCGGCGCCTGGAGCGGGGCCGAGGGCCGGGTCCTTCTGGGCCATCGCCGCCTGTCCATCCTGGACCTGAGCGAATCCGGCGCCCAGCCCATGGCCTCGGCCGATGGACGGGCGGTGATCGCCTTCAACGGCGAGATCTACAACTACTGGGAATTGAAAGGCGAATTGGAAGCACAGGGCGCGCGGTTCCGTTCGGGCTCGGATACCGAAGTGATCCTCGAGCTTTACCGTCGCCACGGCGTGGCCATGCTGGGCCGCCTGCGGGGGATGTTCGCCATCGCCCTGTGGGACGGGGAGCGGCAGGGACTGCTCCTTGCTCGCGACGGGCTGGGCATCAAACCGCTCTATCTGGCCGAAACCGGGGACGGCCTGCGCGCCGCCTCCCAGGTCAGGGCGCTGCTGGCCGGCGGCGGCATCGACACAGATCCCGATCCGGCCGGACACGCAGGGTTCTTCCTGTGGGGCCATGTCCCCGAGCCCCATACCCTGTATCGCGGCATCCAGGCACTGCCACCGGGCACGTGGCTGTGGCGCGGCCTGGATGGAGAGCGGCGCGACGGCAGGTTCTACGACCTTGGCGCCGAACTGCGCCGTCCACGCCGGGCGCCCCGCATCGATCTGCGCGCGGCCATGGCCGATTCGGTCGCCCACCACCTGATCGCCGACGTCCCGGTGGGAGTGTTCCTGTCGGCCGGGCGCGATTCCGCCACCCTGGCCGCCCTGGCGGCCGGGCTCGGCCACGGCGCCCTGAAAAGCGTCACCCTGGCCTTCGCGGAATTCGCCGGCACGGCCAAGGACGAAGCCCCCCTGGCCGAGCGGGTCGCGGCCCGTTACGGAACCGAACACATCACCCGACGTATTCCCGCCGGAGACTTCGCCGCCTGCCGCGACCGCATCATCGCCGACATGGACCAGCCGACCATCGACGGCGTCAACGTCTGGTTCGTGGCCCGCGCCGCGCGGGAAGCCGGCCTCAAGGTCGCCCTGTCGGGCCTGGGCGGCGACGAACTGTTCGCCGGCTACGACAATTTCTCCGCCATTCCCCGCATGGTGTCGCTGCTGGGGCCGCTGGCGGCGGTTCCCGGCCTCGGACGGACGTTCCGCGTCGTGGCGGGGCCCCTGGTGCGGGCCAAGCTTGCCGGGCTGATCGAACTGGGAGGGCGCCTTCCGGACGCCTACCTGCTGCGGCGCGGCCTGTTCATGCCCTGGGAACTGCCCCGTCTGATGGATCCGGACATGGCCCGGGCCGGGCTTGAGGCCCTGGCCCCCCGCCTGCGCCTGAAGGAGGCCGCCGCCGGTCTCGACGATCCCGTCGCGGCCATCTCCGCCCTGGAAATGCAGTTCTACATGCGCAACCAGCTGCTGCGCGACGCCGATTGGGCGGGCATGGCCCATTCCCTGGAAATCCGGGTGCCGCTGGTGGATACCGCCCTCCTGGACGCGGTGCTGGACCTGCGCGCCGCCGGGCGGGCGCCCGGGAAGGCCGACATGGCCGCCTGTGCCGAACCGGCCCTGCCCGCCGCCATCCTGGACCGCCCCAAGACCGGATTCTTCGTGCCGGTGGCACAGTGGCTGGGAGAATCCTCCCTGCGCGGCTGGGCCAGACGTCTCCATTCCGCTTTCATAACGACGTGAGGCCGCCCGTGATCGCCCCCTGGCTGCTGGACCTGCTGCACTGCCCATCCTGCCGGAGCGACGCGCCGCTGGTTCTGGACGGCGAGGCCCTGCTGTGCCCCGGCTGCGGCAGGCGCGTGCCGGTGGTGCGCGGCATTCCCCGCTTCGTGGAGGGGGCGGAGAATTATGCCGAGGGCTTCGGCTGGCAGTGGAACCGTTGGCGCACCCTGCAGGTGGACCGCCTGTCCGGTCATCCCTTGTCCCAGCGCCGCTTCCTGGCGGATTCCCGCTGGGACCCCGCCTGGATCAAGGGAAAGCTGATCCTCGATGCCGGTTGCGGCGCCGGGCGTTTCACCGACGTGGCCGCCCAACTGGGCGCCCGCGTGGTGGCCTGCGACCTGTCGGCGGCCATCGACGCCTGTCGCGCCAATTGCGACGAACCGGCGGGGCGCGCCCCGGAGCGCGGCGAGGTGGCCTGGCTGCAGGCCAACCTGCTGAACCTGCCATTGCGTCCCGGCGTGTTCGACGCGGTGTATTGCATGGGGGTGATCCAGCACACCCCCGACCCGGCGGCGGTGATGCGCGCCCTGCCGCCCCTGCTGAAGCCCGGCGGGCATCTGGCCTATAATTTCTACGAGAAGAACCCGCTGCGCCGACTGGAGGTGGTCAAGTACGCCCTGCGCCGCCTGACCCCCCATTGGGACCAGAAGCGCCTGCTGGCTCTGTGCGAGGCGCTGGTGCGCTGGTTCTTCCCGCTGACCCGCCGGATGAGCGCTATCCCCAAGGTGCGTTTCTTCACCCGCTTCGTCCCCATCTGCGCCACCCATCCGCCGGAACTGAGCCGCGAGCAGCAATACGAGTGGACGGTGCTAGACACCTTCGACTGGCTCAATCCCCATTACGAGATCTGCCAGGACCACCGCGAGGTGGCGGAATTGCTGAAGGCGGCGGGATTGGCCGAGGTCGAATCCGCGCCCGGTCTGGCCTGGGGAACCCGGATCGACGCTTATACCAGATCCCAGTGACCGCAACCGATCACCGGGATCGCCCACAATCGGCGGGCGGGCGCGAGCGCCCTTGCCTCCCGCCGCATAAGCGGCGCGGCCCTTCGGGCCTATCCAAACTGCGATGAGTCGCGGTCAGCGCAGGCTGGTATTAGCCCGGGTATTGATGCTTTCATCCAAATCGAATGTCAGAGCGACTTCGTCGCTGCTGGATATGACCGTGATCGAGCAGAAGCCGCTCTAGTAATAGCCGTATTTCTTGAGCTTTCCGCCAATCTTGGCATCCAACGCCTGATTGGCGGCGCCATGATGCTTTCGAATTTCTTCTTTCAGCGAATCACTAAAGGCATGGTTTGGCTGCCAGAACAGCCGATCGACATATTCTTGCAGAATCCGGCGTAAATCCAGGCGACGCAGCACTCCATAAGCCAATCGCGCGAGGCGGTTGGTGTGGATATGGGGATACAGCCTGTTGCAGAATGGCTTGTTG
This sequence comes from Paramagnetospirillum sp., assembly GCF_058402745.1. NCBI lineage: Bacteria > Pseudomonadati > Pseudomonadota > Alphaproteobacteria > Rhodospirillales > Magnetospirillaceae > Paramagnetospirillum > Paramagnetospirillum sp. The sequence continues at coordinate 209,736 of NZ_JBZVFI010000018.1, read as the reverse complement.
ATGATGAGCGGGAAGCCTGATCCGCCCTCCCTGGTGAACCGGTTCAAGAAGCGGGCGATGAGGAATGAATGCTGGGAGTAGGAGCGATTTTCTTCCCGCCTTACCACGGGGCTGTTGGGGGTACTTTCCAGGAACGCGTATAATTCCGCCATGAAGGCTTCATAATCTCCCCGCATACCCTCATACGGCATGACGAGCATATTATCCCGGCCAAATCTGTCCCAGTAAAGCTCGCAGATATTCGTCCAGTCGAGGTCGTTTACTGACAAAACAGGATTATGCCGCACTGAGTTGAAGTGAAACTGGCAAAAATTTCCATTATCATCTCTCAATATAAAATCATCAGGCTTTCCCCATGAGTAGTTGTGAATTGTTTGAACATAAATGCTCTCAGCATAGTTGTCTTGCCGGCGCAAAAATAATATAATTTTTGACTCAGGAAAGCATCCCTTCAATATGTCGGCCACATTATTTTGGTTGAGATATCCCATGTTCACATCGCCGACCAAGCCTTCCCAGGACCACAAGATCTTTTCCGTACCGGGATTTTCTTTTATAGCTTGATCAACAAAGGCCGTCAGTTCGTCCCTGATGGCGACCTTCTCAGCGGCGGTCCATTCCCGAGGCGGCATTTTGTTGAAGATGTGGGAAGGGTTCTTGCGGGAATTCCTTGGGTCATCAAGGAAAAGCAGGTTCAGCTTGGGAAAAACCTGCCGCTGAAGGAAAGTCGAGCCGGTCTTGGGAAGGCCAATATGGATGTACATCTGAGGCATACTAACTCCGCTAGCTAACGTCGTCCGGCCGGAAATTTTGAGCACCCATCACAACGCCTATGATACGACCAACAAGAATACATTACATCTCTTCACGAGAAGATCGACGGGCCCAGCCGGGTTGACGCCTTATCGGCTCGAAGGCGTCGAGGTTCCTTGAGAGTGGAGCCGGAGGATCTCGTTCATGGCCCGATCCAATCCGTCCGTAGGAGGGCGCCAATTCGCCAGTGTCGCCAGCCAGTTTGCCCGCCACCCGGAATCGGTCAGGAAGGATCGAACCATTTCTGGCAGAGAGGAGGGATCGTAACAGCAGGGAACAACATTTTCCTGAGCGGTAACCAGGAAAGTGTTCTTTTTAGCCCCTGGTTGGTAACTGAGAGTCAGTCGCCCAAGCAGGGCGCTCCAGACCATGATAATTGAAAACATGCCCATGATATAATCAGCAGAAAGAATCAACCTTATATTGTCGATGCGTGATATCTCCTTAAATCTTACATATTCATCAGAGAGCTCGTCGAATATGTCATTAAAACCACCAAAATTTTCTTTCGGGTGAAGCTTAACTATAACTTCAAATGATCTCTGGCTGGCACGTGCTAAAGCCGAGATGGCTCTCAGCAAGTCCCGCACTGCAATCCCTTCGTGGAAACCTATCTCGGTAAGCGCGCCTTCCGCTCCAAACACCTGTGTAATGTTGTCTGAAAAAATGACGATGAGCTCACGAGACGGGTCTACATTCAGCTCTGTTCTTTTCCAGTTTTCCAAGTCGACGGGATTGACCGCATTGCCCGAAGCAATGATATCAGCAAAGGCGAGATGGCCGGTGGTCAGTACCCTGGCATAGCCGGCCGCTTCCAACTGGCTGGTCATCCGCCCACTGATGGACAGAGCTAAATCAGGCCGGCAGGCCAGTTCCTGGGGCTCCGAGCGGTAAAGGTCGTCGCGGTCGGCATCCAGTACCATCACCGTGGGAATACCCGTTGCCCGGGCTTCTCGGCGGAACACCTTCTCCACTGTGCGGGGAAAGCTGGTGGCGGTGAGCAGAATGCTCGGCCGGTGGGCGGCGATCAGTTTCCTGGCTTCCTCGGCGCTAATCTGCCCCGCGACCTTGTCGGTGATGTCTTGAAAGGCGATGCCGTGCCTCTCCCAAACCGGACAGCCGGGGCCGCTGCAAATCACCGGCGCGGCCATTCCAAGTGTATCCAGGCGGCGTTTGATGGGGACGATGACATCGATCCCCCCCGGATCCTCACCGACCAGCAGAATACTCATGCCAGGCTCCGCAGCTCATCCAGATTATCGCTCACCTTGTGGAAGGCGGTGATGATATCAGCCATATCCGCCATGGTATTGGGCGGGCGGTGGAGGTCGTGATTGATCATCACCTGATGCAGCCGCTCTGCCGTCGGGCACAGCCCTTGCTTCCAGTCCTGCAGCTTTCCCTTGTAATGGGGGCAGCGCAGTGGGCAGCCGGTGGGGCCGAAGACCGCCTGCTGCTGCAAGGCAGGCATCAAATACTGCGGGAAGAGATAGCCCCCCCAAAGCGGAATGCCTTCGGCATTCAGCGCCTTGACGAACAGGTCGCGAGGAACTCTGGTTGCCGTCTCGTCATAAATCAGGGTGTGATGCATGCGGGTGTGGGTGGCGTTGGGGCGAACGGTAACCGGGGCCAGGCCGGGCAGACGGCCAAGTTCGCGGTCAAGCAGGGCGGCCATGTCGATGATGCCGCCGATCAGCTCGTCCTTGCGGATGAACTGCTCGTAGGCCACTGCCGCTTCCAACTCGGTCATGCGCATGTTGTGACCGATGGTGTGGGAGAGGTCGGCAAGGCCAAAGGAGGAAGCCGCGTTTTCTCCATGATTGCGGATCAACTGAAGGCGTAGCGCCAGTTCATCGTTGTCAGTGACGGCAATGCCGCCTTCGCCCGACTGGATCAGTTTGTGGCGATTGAGGCTGAACACTCCGATATCGCCAAAGGTTCCCGCCAGTTTACCGTCTATCGTGGCGGCCAGCGACTGTGCGTTGTCCTCGATTACCCAAAGCTTGTGCTTTCTGGCGATGGCCATGATGGCCGGCATGTCGGCGGGATGGCCGAACAGGTGCACTACCATGATGGCCTTGGTGTGATCTGTGATGGCCGCCTCGATCTTGGCAGGATCGAGGTTGAAGGTTTCCCACTCCACATCGACGAACACCGGCACTGCATGATTGAACAGGATGGCGGTGATGGTGGCGCTCATGGTGAAGGGGGTGACGATGACCTCGTCGCCCGGGCCGATCTTGCAGGCGCCCAGGGCCGACACCAGGCTGGAGGTCGCTGAGTTGGAGGAGACGGCGTGCTTGATGCTGTGGGCCTCGGCCCAGGCAGCTTCCAGGCGCCTCACCCTGGGACCGCCGAAGAACTCGTCGCAACGGCTGCCGACAAAGCCCGAAAGCACCCCGCTGTCGATTACCTCCAGCACTGCCTTGCGATCAGCCTCGCCGAAGGGATTGTATTCCTGGAAGGGGCGTTGACGGACGGGCGAGCCGCCCTTAATCGCCAGAATGGACATTTTCCTCTCTCCCGCTTTGGAGGGAACGGGCGACCGCGTCGATAACGCCAAGTATCATGCAATCGCCGTCATCGACCACGGTCAGGCGGCCATGATTGTCGCTGACCTGTTGCCACAGGCTCAGGGCGGCTCTCGCATAATCCGTCTCGGATGGACCATGGGAGGCCAATTCAAAGAACCCCTCGAAATGGGGGCTGGGGCTGCGGCGCCAGCGCTGGATACGGAATCCAAGGTCAGTCAGCCGGATGCGGCCTTCTTCGAACAGGAGGTCAAGATCGGTCAAGGCGTAGCGGGAATAGTCATAGGACTGCAGGATGCCTGAAACACCCGAGGTAAGGGTCAGACGAAGATCCGGGGTAACTTCGTTGGGTGCGGTGCCACTTATGTGCCGGGGCAACGCCATGACCCGCTCCACCGGGTCCAGCAACTGGCGTACCAGATCGATGCAATGACAGCCTATAGTCAGGATTCCCTTGCCGTACCAACCGTGAAAACCCAAGGGCCGCCCCCATGCCCCGGCGGCGATCTCGGCGGCAAGACCGCGGAGATCACTGATCCATCGGCGAGGGTAGTAGACGTAAAGCGAGTGTCCGGCCTCGCCATAGGCGTTGACCAGGCGTCGCGCCGTGGCGGCATCCCCGACCATGGGCTTTTCGCAGACCACTGTCGAGATGCCGGCGGCCAGCGCGGCGGAAAGATAGTGTTCGTGAAGGGCCGTCGGGGCGCAGATCAGCAGGATATGTGGCCGGCGCGCCAGCAGATCCTCGGCCGAGGTGGCTGCGGCGCAGCCCCAACGGTCGCAGAAGGCCGCCAGGCGCCCGTCATCCGGGTCGAAGGCCGCAGCCAGATGGAGGCCTGGCACATGGGCCATGGCCTGGGGGTGTGACCATACGGATTCGTCATTACCAAGGCCTGCGGCCAGCCCGCAGCCGAGAATGGCGACCCTCAGTTCACCGGACACTTAGCGGCCCATGTGCTGTTGCGCCCGTTCGGCCAAGGTGCCATCGAACAGAGTCGGGAACCGCGACTTCAATGCGTCGAAATGAGCGGTAATGTAGCCGACCACATCAGCAAGGCGAACCACTGGCCGGGCCGGAACATGGGCGTAGATGTGCCGCATGAATGCCAGGTCCTCGTCGTAATCCAGCGACAGACGATAGGATTGCTCGGCCGGGCCTACTGCCCAATCATTCAACGTCAGTTTCTTGCCCGGCAGGCTAGTAAGAAAGCGCGACCAGCCGCTGGTCGTAATGTCCGACGCGAGCATGGCATCGATGAACCGCTTGGAGAGCAGATAGGGCGCTCCACCATAGGGCAATCCGGCGCAGGTGATGACGTCGTGGCAATCATAAGCCTCCGCGATGCCGGTGATGGCTTCGATGCAGACGAAGGCGTCATCCGCATCGATGATGATCGCTGCCGGTGCGCCGCTGGCTTCCATGGCCTGGGAGTATCGGAGCAGCACGTTATCGCCGTCACCAGCAAAGCAGCCGATTGACTGGGCCGTGGCGATTTCCTTCAGTGGGGCATCGACATCGCCGGTGGGAACGCACAGGACCAGCGGGAGGGGCTGGGTCCGCAACCGTTCGATAAGGCAGACGATGGCCGGCGTCTCACCTCTCATTGCCTGAAGGTGCTTGGCAGCCAGTCGCGAGCTGCCGAGCCGGGCGGTAATCAGAACATTCAATTCCGGCATGGCACGTATCCACCTACTCCGAAACCGGCATATAGCATTTGCGGCACAGCGCCATGTCGTAGTAGTTGCCGGTCGCATGTAGGCGGCGAATTTCGCGGTACTGCTCGCCATTCCAGATGTCGTGCAGCTTTTCACGCCGCCAATCGCCGACGATCACTTCGTCCTTGTCATCGACACAGCAGATTGTGACGTTGCCGTTGTTCTTGAGGAACATGCGCTGGAAGGGTTGGGCGCACCAGAAACCCTGGACCCGATCGTATTCGCCGCGCTTGTCGGGATCCCGCTCCGTGTAGAAGCCGTAACCCACGGCATCGACCACGTATTTCCACATGGTTTTCAGGCCCTCAAACTGCTCCAGCCACTTGGGCTCCTTGTACATGACCATGGAGACCCGGACCTGGACGTGAGGATACGACTGGTTGCGCAGTTTAACGAAGCCATAGAGGTTGTCGATCACTTGGCCCAGCGTGCTGCCGACACGCTGTTCTTCCCATAGATTAGGGGAAATGGCATCGAACGACACGAAGACGTTGTCGATGCCCGCGGCCAGCAATTGCTCGGCCTTGTCCTTGCGCAACAGGACGGCATTCGTGTTCATCATGACATCGAGGACGCCCTTGGATTTGGCGTATTCCACCTGCCACATTACATCCTTGTGGGCCAGCGGCTCACTCAGGTAATTGAGCTTGATGCTCTTGACCCCGTGGGTGACGCCCTGGTCGATAATGGAGGCGAAATCCTCACGGCTCATGCGCGAAGCATCGGTGTAGTTGGTATCGCCCTGATCCACCAGCAGAGTGCGCGGGCACATGGGGCAGCGCAGATTGCAGATGTTGGACGTCTCGATGTCCAGGTGGAGGGGAAAATCCAGCTCGACCTTGTTGCGGGGGACTTCATCCCACATCCTGCGGTATTCGAAGTACTCCGAAGGACGATGACTTTTCCAGTCTTCGCGATAGACCTCTTCATGAAAAGTCGCATTTGCATTGAACTCCACACCCTCTGCACTTTCCGCTTGGGCAATGGAATCGCTACCGTCACTCATCAACATCATCCTTCCTGAAGGAGCTTACGTTCCCACAACTAGGGCACAATCAGATCAAGATTCGCGCAGGGTCAGCCGATCGAAGAGAATATGTCAGCGAAAGCCCCGTGAGCAATTCAAAACGCCGTTTCTGGCTGAATGTGGACGTCCATCATTCGATGCGGTGGACCAATGCCCCTCGCTTCCGTGGAACCGGTCGCCGATGGGCGGAATGGCTTCTTGGCACCATCGGGCAATGTGGCAGCATGGCATGCCATTATGGCAATCTGTTGATTGTCGGCGTCGCGCTAAACTTGGCCATTGGGCGGGATCTGTGTCAGCTCCGGCGAGATGGCAGACCGGTCGTCGAATTCCCTATTCGGGCGGGCACGCCCAGCGCCGTCGCGCCATCGGGAACATCGCGGATGACGGTTGCGCCAGCTCCGATCAGACAGTGGCGACCCAAGGTGATGCCCTGGATTATCGCCGCACCGGTTCCCACATGGGCGCCCTCGCCGACCGTGACGCTGCCGGATAGGACGGCCCCGGGCGCGATATGGGCGTGGTTGCCAATGATGCAGTCGTGATCCACCGCCGCCCTGGTATTGACGATACAGTTGACGCCGAGGCCGGCGCCGCTGCCGATCACCGCTCCCGCCATGACCTGGGCGCCCTCGGCCAGTTTGGCGTCGTCGGCGACATAGGCGGCGGGATGGACGATGGTGGCGAAGCGAAAGCCGCGCTGGCGGGCTCCCTCGAACACGGCGCGGCGCAGGCGCGTGTCGCGGACGCCGCCCAGGCCATTGACCAGTTGGGTCGAGACAGGAAAGTCGGGGGGCAGATCGGCTCCCAACCAGGCCAGTCCCAGGATCGCTGCGCGGGACGGATCGGGATCGGCCAGTCCCACGACCTCGATTCCCAGGCCGCGAAGAGCCTCCAGCAGGGATCGGGCATGGCCGCCGCCGCCCAGCAGGGCAATCGGGTTCATCGAACTTCACGGATCAGCATGAAGGCCTCGGCATACGCCACTCCCAGGGTCGCGCCGCGCAGCCGCGCCAGGGCCCGGATGGCGCTGGCCTCCCGGGGCAGGGGAAAGGGCTGCAGTTCTGTTTCGAAGCGGGCCATGATGTCCAGCTTGGCCTCGAAAGTGCCCGAAACGTCCACCAGGCTGTTGGGCAGGAACGGGGGGGCGAGCGCGGATTGCTCGGTTTCCGAGATGGTTTCGTAGGCATAGATCCGCTTGACTGACAGGCCGCAGCGGAATGGCTTCAGCGCCGCCATGGCGCAAGCGAACAGGATGCGGTGGTCGGAATGGACATCGCCGCCATGGGGCAGATAAATCACGTCGGGGGCAGCCTTGGCGATCGCCGTTCGCAGCGCCTCGATCACTTCGCCTTCGGGGATACGATCCAGGCCGGCGGCCGGCAGGCCTAGGCGGTGAATGGCGGCAAATCCGTAATCGCCGGCCACCCTGGCGATCACCGCCTCGCGGTTGGTGATGTAGTCGGAGCCGTACAGGGGGGGCTTGGGATCGGTGGCCAGCAGCCAATGGATCTGGTCGCCCTCGGCCTTGTGACGCAGCAAGGTGGCGCCGCAGCCCAGGGTTTCGTCATCCGCGTGGGGTGCGACGCAAAGAATGCGCTGGTTCACCTTGATCCTCCCAAACGGTGCCCTTTAGCCAGGGCGGGGCCGGTCCACCGCAACAGCCGCAAGCCGCCGTCTCCGGTACTGATCAGCGGACCATCGGGCCCCAGTTCGACCACCTCGCCAGGCTCTCCGGCGGGACAGGGGTCCAGGCGGCTCTTCCACACCGTCAGGCGTTCCTGACCGAGAAAGGTATGCGCCCCGACGTAAGGTCGGGTCAAGGCGCGGATCAGGTCGTAGGCGGTACGGGCGGGACCGTTCCACTGGATTTCGCCATCTGCCTCGCCGCGCTTGCGCCAGACGGTGGCGCGACTTTCGTCCTGGGGAATCCTCGGTGGCTCGCCCCCGGCCAGTTGCGGCAGGAACTGGGGGATGGCCTCGGCGGCCAGAACCTTGATGCGGGCATAGAGGCTAGCGGCATCATCCTCCAGAGAGATGTCAAACGCCTTCTGCCACAGCAGCGGTCCGTCATCCGCCCCTTCGCCCATCCAGAAGAAGCTGAGGCCAGAGCGGGGCAGGCCCAGCGCCAAAGCCCAGATCAGGGGGTGGCGCCCCCGCCCCTCGGGCAGAAGCGCCGGATGGACGCCGATGGAGCCCAGGCGGGGAATTGCCAATATTTCCGGACCGATCAGCTGGGAGAAGCCAAATACGAACAGAACATCGGGTGTCAGGTCGCGGAGCAGGGCGATGGTGGCGGGGTCGTTCACCTTGGCCACCAGGTGCACCGGAACCCCGCGGGAGTGGGCCAGCCCGGCCAGGTCGGCGGCATCGGCGTTGAACCTGTTGGCCTCGGGCGGGATGGTCAGCACGCCCACCACGTCGCCGCCGGCGTCCAGTGTGACTTCCAGGCAATGGCGGCTGAACTCAACCGCCCCGATAAAGACGATTCGCATCAGGTCTCCGGCAAATCGTGGAAGCGTTTCTCGATCAGGGCCCGGTCCAACGGGATGTCGCGCAAGCACGCGACGATGCGCGGCGACGCCGTGCCGTCGCCGTAGGGATTGACCATATCCGCCACCTTGGACCGGAAAGCGGGGTCCAGCGCCTTGGCCAGGGCGGCGGAGACGGCGTCACGGCCGGGGCCGCAATCGATGACATTGGCGCCCTTGACCCGGCCTTGCTGGCGCGAGCCGATATTGACCACCGGCAAACCGAAGCTGGCGGCCTCCAGGATGCCGCTGGAGGAATTCCCCACCATGGCCGAGGCGCGACGCATCAGGGAGAAATAGGCCTGGGTGCCCAGGCTGCGCACCGCCCGCGCATTGGCATGGGCGGCAATATAGGTGTCGATGGCCTCGATCAGCACCCGGCCTTGGGTATCGGCGTTGGGATAGGTGAACACCACCGGCAATCCGGCCCGGTCCAGCGCCGCCATCAGCTCCACCGCATGGCTGGCGGTATCTTGGTATTCCAGGGTGACGGGATGGAACGTGACCACCAGAGGAGCGGGATTCAGAGGTAGGCCGATGCGCTCCGACAACTCCTCGTCCGACAGCAAGGGTACGGTCTTGAGATTGTCCAGGCTGGGCGCGCCCACCAGATGCACCCGTTCGGGGGCCTCGCCCATCTGGATAACCCTGCGGCGATAGGTCTCGGTTGAGACGAAGTGGATGTGGCTCATCTTGGTAAGGGCGTGGCGGATGGCCTCATCAATCAGCCCCTCCGTCAGTTCGCCGCCATGCAGGTGGGCGATGGGCAGGGCGAAGGGCAGGGCGGCGGCGCCCGCCGCAAACATCTCATAGCGGTCGCCCAGCAAAAGCAGCAGATCAGGCCGGCGAGCGGCGAAGCTCTGGGCGAACCCGGAGAGACCCAACCCCATGGACTTGGCGATGGCGGCAGGAGTATCGGTGGCCAGCAGGGTGTCGATGCGCTCGGCCACGGGAATATCCTCGGCCAGGATGGAATCGACGGTATGGCCGAATTCGGGCGCCAGATGCATGCCACAGACCAGCAGCCGCAACCGGAGGGCGGGTTCGGCCAGGATGGCACGCAGCACCGGAAGGTAGATGCCGAAATCAGCGCGTGTTCCGGTAACCACCGCAATTTCACGGGGCGAAGCGCTCATGCCAGCATGTCCTCGGTCAGGATGGCGCCCGCTTCGGCGGCGGCCTTGAGGCGACGGCCCACCACCCGATCGATGGCGGCGGGTGAGATGCCGCTGGCCGGGCGCCTGGCGATCAGCATTTCTGCTGTCAGCGGCGTCCCGGCGGGGGCGGCGGCCACAAGGGTAAGGCTGCGGCGGATTACGTTGCGGTTTTCCGCCTCGCTGGGAGCAGGCACCTTGCGGCCGTCCCCGAGGGCGAGTGCCACCGCTCGGCAGCCCTCGACCAGGGCTTTCAGCTCGGCCGGCTCGAGCGATGCCTTATGGTCGGGCCCCTCCATGGTGCGATCCAGGGTGAAGTGCTTTTCGATGACCACCGCGCCCAGGGCGACGGCGGCCAGGGACACGGTGATGCCTTCAGTATGGTCGGAATAGCCGATGGGCAGGCCGGTGGCCGCGCCCATGGTGGCCATGGCGCGCAGATTTGTCTCGGCCACCGGGGCGGGGTAATCGGTCAGGCAATGCAGCAATGTGAGATCGGTGCAGCCGGCCATTTGCAGGACGCTGGCGGCCAACACGACCTCGTCCAGGTCGGACATGCCGGTGGACAGCAGAATCGGACGCCCCAGCCGAGCCACATGGCGCAGCAATGGTACATTGGTAACCTCGCCCGAGGGCAGCTTGACCCGGCGCATGCCCAGGGCGACCAGGAAGTCGGCGGATTCCTCGTCGAATGGGGTCGACATGAACTCGAGCCCGCGCTCTGCGCAATGGGCCATCAGGCGGGGATAGGCTTCCCGATCCAACTCAAGGCGTTTCAGCATTGCGAATGCCGACTCGCCCCGGTCGGTAGCCTCGATCTGATAACCGCATTTCGGGGCATCGGCCGAGGCCAGTCTTTCGGTTCTGAAGGTCTGGAACTTGACCACATCAGCCCCGGAGGCGGAGGCTTCGTCGATCAGGCGGTGGGCCAGAGCCTCGTCGCCGTTGTGATTGACGCCGGCTTCGGCGATGACCAGGGGAAAAGCGGTCACGGCTGGGCATTCTCCGAGGGGTTGGCATGCAGAAAGGCGGAACTGGGCAGGCAGACCAGCCGGGCCTCTACCGTCCGGGCCGCATCAAGCCCGTGGGCGCCCCGTGGCGCATCCACATACATGGGCAAGTCGCACAGCAGTCGCCAGCATGGTCTGGTCTGCAAACCGGCGGCGTTGCTGTTCTCCAGGAAGATGTCGCGCTCGGCCGGGCTGTCGAACAGGGCGGCGTTCAGCCAGTAATTGCTTTCGGCCCAGGATTGTTCGGAGAAGATGGAGACGCCTTCGAGCCCGGCGGCCAGATCACGGTACAATCCGGCCAGCCCGCGCTTGCGGGCCACCGTGTCCGTCAACGCCTCCATCTGGGCACAGCCCAGGGCGGCGTTGAGGTTGGGAAGGCGGTAGTTGAAGCCGACCTCGTCATGGTCGAACACCCACCCCTTGCCGACCCGCGCGGTGGTGGACAGATGCTTGACCCGCCTGGCCAGGGCCTCGTCATTGGTCACCACCATACCGCCGCCGCCGGTGGTCACCAGTTTGTTGCCGTTGAAGCTGATCATGGCGGCCCGGCCGAGGCTGCCGCAGCGTCGCCCCTTGTAGCGGCTGCCCAATGCCTCTGCGGCATCCTCAACCAGCGGCAGGCCGTATTGCTGGGCCAAGGCCGCCAGCCCGTCCATGTCGCAGGGATGCCCGAAGACGTGAACCGGCATGATTGCCGCCACCCGGCGGCCGCAACCACGCCGGCGCAGCGTGCCGTCGGCGGTGTACTCGCATTCCTCGGCCAGGAATGAGGCCAGGGCGGCAGGGCTCATGCCCAAGGTGGCGGGATCGATGTCCATGAAGATGGGCGACCCACCGCAATGAGCGACCGCATTGGCGGTGGCGACGAAAGACAGTGCCGGTACCACGACCAGGTCGCCGGGGCCAATTCCCATGGCATGAAGCAGGACGTGGGTGGCGGCGGTGCCGTTGACCGCGGCCACGGCGAAACGGGTATCGCAAGCCTCTGCCACCAGGGCTTCGAAGCGATCGACGAAGGAGCCCACCGAGGAAACCCAGCCGGTGTCCAGGCATTCCTTGACGTAGTCCCATTCGCGACCGCGAAACCACGGCTCGTGCAGAGTGATGAGCCCCTCTCGCCTCTCGCGGCCGCGAAAATGGCCGTTCAACCGGTCAAGCAGGCCTGCCGCCGCGCTGTTCACGATTCTACTTCGCCGATGACCCCGTCGCCGAACAGGCGGATGAAATCCTCCTGGGCGCGGGCGTAATGTTCGTGATTGCCGATGTCGAGCCAGTATTCATGCACCGGGAAGCTGCCTACCCGCTTGCCGGTTTGCAGGGTCTGGGCGATGACGTCCGGCATGTCGCGGTGGCCGGCGCTTTCAAGCTGGTCCAGGACCGATGGGTTCAGGACATAGACACCAGTGTTGACGAAGTAGACGTATTTGGGCTTCTCCACAAGGCCGGTGACTTGGCTCCCCTCCAGATTCACGACACCATAGGGGACGTTGTGGACGTCGCGCTTGGTGGCCAGGGTGATTTCATTGCCTTCAGCCGCGTGGTAGCGCAGCATTTCCTGCATGGAAATACTGGTCAGCACATCGGCATTGACCACCAGGAAGGGCTCGTCCGGCCGTGACGGCAGCAGGCTGAGCGGCCCGGCAGTACCCAGCTCCTTGGTTTCTTCCAGGAAGGTGACGTGATTGCGGTAGCGGGGCACGTCCATCACCGCCATCTTGATCATGTCGGCCTTGTAATTGACCGAGACGTAGACCCGCTCGATGCCTTCCGACAGCAACTGGTCGAGCAGGATGAAGATGATGGGGCGTCCCGCCACCGTCAACAGCGGCTTGGGCGTGTGTTCGGTGAACGGGCGTAACCGCTTGCCCTGGCCACCGGCCATGACCACGGCCATCCGGGGCGAGGAATCGCCGTTCAGGTATTCGTCTATGAAATGGATGTCGACGATTCGCCCGTCCGCATCCAGCAACGGAATCTGCGCGCAGGCCCGTTCCCGGATCAGGGCGAGGATATCCGTCCGCGACATGCCTACCCTGCCGGCCACGGGATGACGCGACATCACCACCTCTACCGGCGAAGTGAAATCAATGTGGTCGAGGATGGCGCGGCGCACGTCGTAATCGGTCACCACACCCAGCAGACGATTGTCCCTGTCGGCCACCAGCAGGATCTTGCGGGCAGCGCGGGTGATCTGGGACACGGCATCGATGATGGTCGTCTCGGGCGGGACGATCAGCGACGGCAGAAGGTCGGCGTTGCTCTTCATCGGTTATAGAGCTCGGGCTTGTAGGCTTTCAGGATTTCGGGTTGGCGAAACCACTCCACTGTCTCGGCGATGCCACGGCGGAAGCCGTCAAGGCCGCCATAGTTCGGCGCCCACCCCGTCAGGTGGGCGGCCTTGGCATTGTCGGCCCACAGACGCTCCACCTCGCTGGCCTCCGGCCGCAAACGTTCGGCCTCGCACTCGATCACCGGGTCCACTCCGATAACCTCGGCAATGACCCGCACCGCATCGCCGACGCTGATCTCGAAATTGCTGCCGATGTTCACCACTTCACCGAGGACGGCGTCGGAGTTCATCATGGCGATGAAGCCGGCCACGGTGTCCTTGATGAAATTGAAGTCGCGGGTTGGGCGCAGCGCCCCCAGTTTCAAGGTTTTCCGGCCGGTCAGCAGCTGGGTCATGATGGTGGGCAGGACGGCGCGGGCCGACTGTCGCGGACCATAGGTGTTGAAGGGCCGGATGACGGTTACCGGCGTCCCGAAGGAGCGGTGGAACGATAGGGCGATCTGATCGGCGCCGATCTTGCTGGCGGAATAGGGCGACTGGCCCTGAAGTGGGTGCTCCTCGGTGATGGGAACGAAGCGGGCGGTGCCGTAGACTTCGCTGGTCGAGGTGTGCACGACCTTCGAGATGCCAAGATCGCGCGCCGCTTGCAGCACGTTCAGGGTGCCTGTGATGTTGGTGTCCACATAGGACTGGGGCGAGTGGTAGGAATAGGGTATCGCGATCAGTGCCGCCAGATGCAGTACGATGTCACACCCCTTCATGGCTTCCCGTACGCCGTGGGGATCGCGTACGTCGCCGGCGAACACGTCGAGGTCAGCCTTGACACTGGGTTCGGACTGATCGAGCCATCCCCAGGAATTGAATGAATTGTACATGACGAACGCGCGCACGTCGTGTCCGGCACGCACCAGATATTCCGTCAGGTGTGATCCGATGAAACCATCGGATCCGGTAACGAGGATTTTCTGTCCGCTCATTGATCGCCCAGACTCGCAAGCCAAGAAAAGGTTCTAATCCCCATCGCGCTCAAGCGCCAGAGTTTCGGACAGGTCCAGATGGCGCAGCATGCTCTGGAACTCCTGATTCCTGCGGGCGAGGTCGTCAAAACTGCCGCTATCGACGATTCGACCGTCCTTCATCCAGTACAGGCGGTCGCAATGACGCACCGTGCTGAGGCGATGGGCGATGAGGATCAGGGTCTTGGCGCCATGCAGGCGGGTTATGGCGCCGGTGACGGCGGCTTCGGTCTCGGCGTCCAGGGCGGAGGTTGCCTCATCCAGGATCAGCAGGTCGGGATTGCCGTAAAGCGCCCTGGCAATGGCCACTCTTTGGCGCTGCCCGCCCGAAAGCCGCGCCCCGCGCTCACCTACGACGGTGTCGAGGCCTGACGGCAGGGTGGCGATCAATTCTTCCAACTGGGCCATGGAGACGGCCAGCGCCAGGGCGCTCTCGTCGATCAGGGCATCGGGCAGGCCAAGGGCGATATTGCGGCGCAAGGTATCATCCAGCAGGAACACGTCCTGGGGTACCAAGCCCACATGCCCGACCCAGGCGCCACGGTGGCTGACCTCGACACCATCGACCAGGACTTTGCCGGAATCGGGTTCCAGCAATCCCAGGACCAGATTGGCCAGGGTGGTCTTGCCGGCGCCGGTCGACCCTATGAAGGCCACCGATTCGCCGCGCCGGATGGCGATGCTGACATCCTGCAGCGCCGGCCGGTCGGCACCGGGATACAGGCAGGTGACGTCACGCAATTCGAAGGATTGGCGCAGCGGCACGTCGCGGACGGAATCGGCAATCCGGGCAGCGGTCCGCCTGGCCTGGGGCTCTTCCTCCATGTCGGTGGCGATTTCCACCAGGGCGGCCTCGTTGAACTTCATGGAATTGGTCAGGCTGCTGATGCGGTTGAGAGACGGCATCAGCCGGAAGGCCGCCGCGCCGAACAGACCCAGCACCGGCACGACATCGACCGCGTTCTTGCCTTCGCCGACCACGGCCAGTGCCATGGACATAAGACTGATGATGATGAGAATCTCCAGCAACATGCGCGGCACGCTTTCCAGCAGCATGCGTCGTTCCTGGATCAGGGCAAAGCCCTGAGTGACCTCGCGGAAGGTACCGAGAAAGTTCTGTTCGCGTCCCAACACCTTGATTTCCTTCAGACCGCCAAAGCAGTGATGCAGGATTGTCAGAATCTCGGCGCTGCATTCATGGAGGCGTCGCCCCCAACGGGACAGTGGGCGGCGCAGGAACGGCATCAGCACCGCCATGGGCAGGCCGAGGACCGCCACCACGATGCTCGCCGCCATCGGTTGGGCCATGAACAGCACGCCCACCACCGCCGTCGCCACCGCCAACTCGGAGAGCAGCATCAATGCCGGCATGACCATGCCAATAAAGCACTGGTTGATGGAGGTGGTGACGTTGCGCACCAGCACCGCGGAATTTTCCTGTTGGTGGCGGCTGAACGGGCGGTACATGTAAACCGTGAGCAGCCGGGCGGCCAGACGCGTGCTGCCGCGCCAGACGAAGCGGGCACGGGAATAACTGTCCAATGCCACCAGGATGTTCTTGAAGACAAAGAAGATCAGCATGAAGACGCAGAAGAGCTGGATGAAACGTCCATGCCCGGGGCGGCCGAGAAGGTCGTTAGCCATGCTGAGCCAGCGGTCGGTTTCCAGGCTCGCGGGGTTGCTGATCACCTGGAACAGCGGCAAGACCATGCCGATGCCGGCGGCTTCAAGCAATCCCGTGAAGATAATCTGGCCGACCAGCAGGACGGCCCGTAAACGGGTCGCCCGGTCGAACAGGCTCCAGACGATTACGGCCGACCGTCTCATTTGGCGCTCTCCGTCTGGTCAAAAATATCCATATTGGGCCAAGTCGCCACCGATTCGCCGATCAGGGACCGGATTTGCACGGTCATGATGGTCCGGGAACTGGACGTCGGGTTGGGGAAACACCTGTCGCAGCAAGAATGCGGTGTCGGCTTTGGGCTGGCTGATATGAACGTACATATGCCTCATGAGAGCTCCACCTAGGCGTCCCATCCCTACCCTCTGGCCGCTATCTTGCTAATCGAGGCGCACCATACGGGGCGCGAGCGAGTTACGTCAACTTTGGCCGGAATTCCGTCACTCGTTCAGGGTGAAGTGGGCTTCGATGTAGCTCATCAGGCATTCCAGGCTCTGCTCGACTGTCTGATTGGCGGTATCGACCTTCAGCTCCGGTTGGACCGGTGCCTCATAGGGGGCGGAAATGCCGGTGAACTCGCGGATCTCTCCGGCACGGGCCTTCTTGTACAGGCCTCGGGGATCTCTGGCTTCGCAGTGGTCGAGATCGGCCGCAATGTGGATCTCATGGAACAGGTCACCGGCGATGGCGCGCGCCCGATCGCGGTCATCGCGATAGGGCGAGATGAAGGCGGTGATGACGATCAGGCCGGCATCGGCGAAAAGCTTGGCCACTTCGCCGATCCGGCGGATGTTTTCAGAGCGTTCGTCCGGGGTGAAGCCCAGATCCGCCGACAGCCCCTGACGGATATTGTCGCCATCCAGGACATAGACCATGCGGCCCCGACGGAACAGACGGCGTTCCAACTCCAGCGCCAGAGTGGTCTTGCCCGACCCCGACAGACCGGTGAGCCACAGGATGCCGCTTTTGTGGCCGGAGGAATGCCAGCGTTCGGGCATGGTAACCTTGTGCTCGGCGGTGGTTACGTTGGTCGAGCGCACGGTATGGCTGGAACGCTGGTCTCGGCATCCCTCAAGGCTGATGATGCCACCGCCGGCAATGTCCCAACCATCAACCATCACGAAGCGCCCCAGAGCCGGATCGGTGGCGTGATCGTCAATCACCATCATCACGCGGCTTCGCAGGGTGATTTCGGCGACGCCGTTACGCTCCACCGTCTCACCGTCATGGTGCGACAGGTCGCTGACGTCGATCACCCGGTCGATGGACACCACTTCCACAGGGTAGCTGGCGGTCGCCACCCGCAAGCGGTAACCGGCGCCCTGGGTCAGCGGGCGATGTCCCAGCCAGAAGACGCGTGCCCTGAAGACATTGGTTTCCACCGGGGCGCGTTCGATGTGGCTGATTACCTCGCCGCGCTGGACGAAGATCTGGTCGTCCAGGGTGATGGCGACCGATTCCCCCGCCGCCGCTTCCGTGGCGGGCGGGGCGTTCCAGGTCTCGATGGAAGCCACCCGCGCCGTCTTGTTTGAGGGCGAGAACATCAGCCGGTCGCCCACGGCCAGGCGGCCGCTTTCAATCCGGCCGGCGATCAGGCGCCGGTCGTCGAACTTGTAGACATCCTGCACCGGCAGGCGCAGTGGCCGGTCCATGGCCTGGGGGCGTTCGGGGAAGGCGTCCAGGGCCGTGACCACGGTCGGCCCCTTGTACCAGGGCGTACGGTCCGAGGCTGCGGCCACGTTATCTCCGTCGCGGGCCGAAATGGGAATCAGCGCCGAGGCCGACAGGCCCAATTCGTCCAGATAGGACCGGACCTCGGCGGCGACGCCGTCGAAGCGGGTCTGATCGAAGCCCAGCCGGTCCATCTTGTTGATCACCACCGCGACGCTTCTGACCCCCAGCAGATGGAGGAGATATCCGTGTCGGCGGGTCTGGTCTCGGACACCCTCCTCGGCGTCCACCAGCAGCAGGGCGGCGTCGCAACCGGCGGCGCCGGTCACCATGTTCTTGAGGAATTCCTTGTGCCCCGGCGCGTCGATGATGACATAGGGGCGCAGCGCGGTGCTGAACATGATGTGGGCGGTGTCGATGGTGATGCCCTGGTCGCGTTCGGCTTGCAGGGCATCCATGACAAAGGCCCACTCGAAGGGCATGCCGCGCTTTTCGCTGGCCGATTTCAGGGCATCGACCTTGCCGTCGGGCAGGGCGCCGGTTTCGTGCAGCATGCGGCCGACCAGGGTCGATTTGCCGTGGTCCACATGGCCGGCGACGACGATGCGAAGGGGGGCACGGGGGTCGGTCATTACATGTATCCCTGGGCGCGAAGACGTTCGAAGGCGTCTTCGGATTCCTTATCCTGGGCGCGGCCCGACCGCTCCGACAGGGTGGTCTGCTCCAGTTCGGCGATCACCTGGTCCAGGGTGGTGGCCTCGGACGCGATGGAGCCGGTGCAGGGCGCGCAGCCCAGCGAACGGTAGCGGCGGCCGCACTTGGCGAAATACAGTTCCACCAGAGGAATCTTCTCGCGGCGGATATAGCGCCAGATGTCCTGCTCGGTCCAGGCGAGCAGGGGATGAATACGGACATGGGTGCCGGGCGCGAAATCGATCTTGTACTGGTCCCAGAATTCGGGCGGCTGGTCCTTGACGTCCCATTCATTGGCGACGTTGCGGGGGCTGAACACCCGCTCCTTGGCGCGTGTGCCCTCTTCATCGCGGCGGATGCCGGCGATGACGCCGGTGAAGCCGTGCTCGGCGATGATCTTCTTCAACGGCTCGGTCTTCAGCGCGCCGCAGCAGGTGACGCGGCCCTTGTCCGGCCCCATGCCAGCGGCGAGCGCCTCCTCGTTCTTGCCGATGATGATCTTCAGCTTCAATTCGGCCGCGATGCGATCGCGGAATTCGATCATCTCGGGAATCTTGTAGCTGGTGTCCACGTGAATTACCGGAAACGGCACGTGGCCGCCGAAGGCCTTCCGGGCCAGCCACAGCATCACGTTGGAATCCTTGCCGATCGACCACAGCATGGCCAACTTGTCGAAGGCATGGAACGCCTCACGGAAGATGTAGACGCTTTGGTGTTCGAGTTGATCGAGATGATCCATTTTTGCCCGATGGCTATTAGCAAGAGCGAGGTCAACTTCAGACGGCGCTTTCTTACCAGACCCGTCTCCGATCAGTCCACGACCATCTCCGTGGGATTCCGCAGGACTGATCAGCATCGGGCGCAATAGTCGAAGAGCGGAACATTCCGTCACTGTAAAGCCCGCGCCAATTACGGGCTGAAACGTATGCTCGGGCGGGTCCGGGGAAATGCAAGAATCGCCGTGCCGCGCAAGCCACGGCGTCGTTCAAGATGGCGCCTTACGCCGCGGTGGCGGCGGGCCTATCCGGTTCAATTGACTTCTCCCGGCAAATGGATTTCACTCGCCCCGTCTTCATTCGCCTTGCCGAGGAAACGCTCTCGAAAATGCCCCCTAACGCCTGAACGGCTTGGTCGCAGGGCGATTCGCCGGCCTCCTGAGACCCGGCCCATCACTTCCACAATCAAGGTTGGCTCCCATGCGCTTTCTCATCGTTGGTCTCGGTTCCATGGGCAAGCGCCGGGTGCGCAATCTCAAGCGTCTTGGCTTCACCGACATCACCGGCTTCGACCCCCGCGCCGACCGCCGTGCCGAGGCCGAGGAAAAATACGCCATCAAGACGGTGGGCGACTGGGCCGTCGCCGAAGCGTTGGAGGTGGACGCCTGGGTCATCTCCACGCCGCCAGACACCCATCTGGATTACGGCTTCAAGGCGCTGGACCGGGGGCGCCACTTCTTCTGCGAAGCCAACGTCACCGACCCGCGTGGTCACGAGATGATCCGTCGCCTGAAGGAGACCGGCAAGGTGGGGGCGCCGTCCTCGACCCTGCGCTACTTCGCCGGCCCGCGCAAGATGACCGAACTGCTGGAATCGGGTGCCATCGGCAAGCCCCTGTCCTTCACCTATCAGAGCGGCCAGTACCTGCCCGATTGGCACCCCTGGGAAAGCTACAAGGACTTCTACGTCTCCAAGCGCGACACCGGCGCCTGCCGCGAGATCGTGCCCTTCGAGCTGTCCTGGATGGTGGATATGCTGGGCCCGGTGGATGCGTTGATGTGCATGAAGGACAAGCTGACCGACCTGGAATGCGACATCGACGATGTGTACCAGCTGTTGCTGCGCTTTAAATCGGGGATGATCGGCCATCTGGTGGTGGACGTGGTCTCGCGCCCCGCTTTCCGTATCTTCCGCATCAACGGTTCGGAAGGCTCCATGGAGTGGAACCACGCCAGTAATTCGGTGCGTCTGTGGACCCCCACCGGCAAGGCCAACGCCTACGAGGAGCAGGTCTTCTCCTTTGACGCCGTGCGGGTCGAGACCGACTACATCCATTCCGACGAGCCCTATGAGCGGGAGATGGCCGACTTTGTCGCCGCCGTGCGGGGTGAACGGCCATGGCCGTTCAGCTTCGAGAAGGATGAAGCGGTTCTCGAATTGCTGTTGCGCGCCGAGAAGAGCAACGAGCAAGGTATTCAGGCATGAGCAACACCAAGTCGGCCTTGACCCATCGCCTGATTCCCGGTGGGGCCCACACCTATTCCAAGGGTGACGACCAGTTTCCCGCGAACGCGCCCGCCTATCTCGAGCGTGGCGAAGGCCCTTATGTGTGGGACGACGAGGACAACAGGTTCCTCGATTGGACCGCCGGCTTGCGCAGCATGAGCCTGGGTTACGGCATCAGGCCGGTGATCGAGGCCGCCATCGCCCAGATGTGGAGGGGCTCGAATTTCGGGCGGCCCTCCTTCATCGAAACTGAATATGCCGAGCGGCTGATCGACCATATTCCCTGCGCCGAGATGGTCAAGTTCGCCAAGAACGGCTCCACGGTCACCAGCGCCGCCGTCAAGCTGGCCCGGGCCTATACCGGCCGCGACTACGTGGCCTTCTGCAAGGACCATCCATTTTTCAGCTATGACGACTGGTTCATTGGCACCACGCCCTGCGATGGCGGCATTCCGTCAGGTTTCGGAGCTCTGTCGCTGCCGTTCCGCTACAACGACCTCGCCAGCCTGGAATTCCAGTTCGACACCCATCCCGGCAAGATCTCCTGCGTGATCATGGAAGCCGCCACCTCCGAGGAGCCCAAGCCCGGCTTTCTCCAGGGTGTCCAGGCCCTGTGCCGCAAGCATGGCGCCTTGTTCATCCTCGACGAGATGATCACCGGCTTCCGCTGGCACCAGCAGGGGGCTCAGGTCACCTATGGCCTTGATCCCGACATGGCAACCTTCGGCAAGGGCATGGCCAACGGTTTCGCCGTCGCCGCCCTGGTGGGCAAGCGCGAGGTCATGGAACTGGGCGGCCTGTTCCATGACAAGAAGCGGGTGTTCATGATCTCCACCACTCACGGCGCCGAAAATCACGGACTCGCCGCGGGCATGGCGACCCTGGACATCTTCCGTACCCAGCCGGTGATCGAGACCATGTGGGATACCGGCGCCAAGCTGATCAAAGGCCTTAACGCCGTGGCCGCCGAGATGGGGGTGGGGCAGTCCTTCAAGGCCTTCGGCATTTCGTGCAGCCCGGCCTACCTTACTCTGGACGCGGAGGGTAAGGTCTCCATGGCCTTGCGGACCCTCTTCCTGCAGGAAATGGCCCGTCACGGGGTGATCATCAATTACATCGCGCCGGGCTATTCCCACGGTCCCGCCGAGGTCGATGCCACCCTGGAGGCCGCCCGCAAGGCGCTGAAGGTCTATGTCCGCGCCCTGGAAAGCGGAACCGATGCCTTGTTGCTGGGGCCGGTGGTGAAGCCTGTCTTCCGGCCGTACAACTAGGTCCGGCCATGCGCGAGGCCGATATCCGTCCCGCCGACCTGCTGGCGGAATATCTGCGCCTCAGCGCCGAGGATTCCGCCCGGTTCTTTCCCGATTCCGCCCGTCTGGTTGATCGTGCCTGCCCGGGCTGTGGCGAGGATGCGAGCGAATTCGGCTTCACCAAGAACGGTTTCACCCTGGTCCGCTGTCGCGCCTGTGCAACCCTTTACGTCAAGGCGGTGCCGCCCGGCGAGGCCTTGTCGGCCTTCTATCGCGACAGCCCGTCCCAGACCTATTGGAACACCGTGTTTTTTCCGGCGGTGGCCGAGGCGCGGCGCGGCGCCATCTTTCGGCCGCGTGTCGAGCGGCTGAAGGAGCTGGCCACCCGCCATGGCATCGACCCGGTGCGGGTGGTGGATGTGGGGGCCGGGCTGGGGCTGTTCCTGGAGGAAGCCCGCGCGCTGGGCCTGGGCCGCGAGCATTGGGCCGTCGAGCCGGCTTGCGACGCGGCGATCCAGCTGCGCGCCAAGGGCTTCCAGACCGTGGAGGGCTTCGCCGCCGACGCGGCCGCTTCCGGGCTGGAAGGCACCGCCGATCTGGTCGCCTCCTTCGAGGTGATCGAGCATCTGATCGATCCGCTGGCCTTTCTGACGGATCTTGGCCGCCTTGCCCGCCCCGGCGGGCTGGTGGCGCTGTCGGGGCTGTGCGGCACCGGCTTTGACATCATGACCCTGGGGGAGCGTTCCAAGGCGGTGTCGCCTCCCCACCATCTCACCTTTCTCAGCCGGGCCGGTGCCGAAACCATGGTGGCCAAGGCCGGGTTGGAGCTGTTGTCGTTCCTGACCCCGGGCAAGCTGGACGTGGACATCGTCCGCAATACGCTGGCCCAGGACGATGGGGCGGTGATTGATCCGTTCCTGCGACAGCTGCTGCGCGGCCCCGCCTGCGTCGCCGAGGCCTTCCAGGATTTCCTGGCGGATAACGGCTTGTCGTCCCATATGTGGCTGCTGGCCCGGCGGCCGGGGCGGCCATGACCGTATTGTTGCGCCGGTCCGGCCGGACGCTTTCGGCTTCGTCCTGGCGCTGGTGGATCGCCATTGCCGCTCCTTCCCCCATCGGCCTGGATCCCGCGTCGCGGCGGCCGGATTTGGATTCGACGCTGGAGGGGGCCTTCGATGCCGCCGCCCCCTGTTGGCTGGATTTGGCCAAACGGATGGGAGCGGAGCCCTCGGCGGTGCTGGCCCACGCGCCCAGCGCCGCGCCCAATCCGTCCGATTTCGGCCTGATGATGGCTTGGGCCGCGCTGATCGAGTCCTGGGCCAGGGAAGCCGAGGTTACCTTGGTGGTTTGCGATGATCCCTGGCTGTTCCGCCACCTGTCCGCGCTGCCCGGCGTCGAGGCCGGGGACGCACCGCCCATTTTGTGGCGCCGCCTGCGTCTCGCCCTGCGCGGCCTCGCCGCGCGGCTCGCCTACGGCCTGTCCACCGCCCGCTTGGCCTGGGCGCAGCGGGGCATGGCCGCCTCGCTGCCCGCCGCCACCCCCAGCCTGCTGGTCTATGGCCATCCCCGCAGCGACGCCGCCGGGGCCGACGCCTATTTCGGCGACCTGATGGCGCGCCAGCCCCATCTGGTCCGGCTGCTCCATGTGGATGCGCGGGGCGAACGTCTCCAGAGCCTGAGTGTTGCCGGCCGCACCGTGTCGCTGCATGGTTTCGGCTCGCCGCTGACGGCCCTTCTGGCCCTGCCCTTGGCCCGTTGGAAGCCCGGTTCGGCGGTGATGTCTGGGCGGTATTCCTGGCTGGTCCGCCGCGCCGCCGCCCTGGAAGGCGGTGGTGCCCAGGCCGCCGCCATCGCCTGGCAGCTGCATTGCCAGCGCCGCTGGCTGGCTCGTGCCCGGCCGCCGGTGGTGGCCTGGCCGTGGGAGAATCATGGCTGGGAGCGCGATTTCGTACGCCAGGCCCGCCGCCTCGGCATCAAGACCCTGGGCTATCAGCATTCGGTGATCGGCCGCCAGATGCTTAATTACGGCCCCGGTTCCAATCCAGATGGTGCCGCCAGCCTTCCCGACCACGTCCTGTGCTCCGGTTCCGCCACCCTGGATCAGTTGCGCCGCTGGGGATTTCCCGCCGAGCGGCTGGCGGTGGGCGGGGCGCGGCGGCCGTTCTCCGTTGCCGGGGGGCGCTTTGATTCCGCCGCGCCGGTATTCGTGGCGCTGCCCTTCGACGCCCCGGTGGCCGCCGAGATGGTGGAGGCTGCCCGCCTCGCCGCTGCCACGGGGCGCCGTTTCGTGGTCAAGGACCACCCCATGACGCCCTTCGCCTTCGCCGAATCCCCCGGCGTGGCGCGTGCCACGGGTGGCCTGGGCGAGATGACGGCGGTTTCGGCGGTGGTTTTCGCCGCCACGACCGTTGGGTTGGAGGCCCTGTTGATGGGGTTGCCGACCCTGCGATTCCGCCCGACGGGCCGCGTCGCCCTGGATATCCTGCCGGAGGGAGCGGCGGTCCCGGTGACTTCGGCAGCCTCGCTGGCTGCCGATCTCGACCGTTTGCAGCCGTCTACGCCGCCGGCTCGCGAGGTGATTTTCGCCACCGTGGACGAAGAGGCATGGTCTCGACTATTGTCTGGCCCATTCGCCAACCGGGGAACCTCGTGCCCGTGACCATCATCACCCGCCATCCGCTGTTTCATGACCCGGCCTATCCGTCGAGCGAGACCCTGGACAGTGAACAGCAGGCCTTGGTCGCCGAATTCAACCGCCGGGCCAGGGCGGGGGAGCTGGCGTTCACCGAGCCGGCTCAATGCCTGTGTGGCAATACCGAGTTCGATCAGGTCGCCACCTATGACCGGTACCGTATCTGGCAGCCGGTTGTTCTGTGCCGCCGGTGTGGCCTGATGTTTTGCCGGCCGCGCATGGCCGACGACACCATCGCCTGGTTCTACGGCAGTGACGTCTATCGCCGCCTCTACAACAGCGCCAAGATGCTGCCCCACACCCGGGAGAAGTTTCTGGCGCGGGCCGAGGGCATGACGCGGCGACGTGATACCGTGGCGAAGTCGGTGGATTACGACCGTATCCGGCGGGTGGGCGAGATCGGTTGCGGCGCGGGGTGGAATCTCTGGGCCTTCCATGAGGACGGCAAGTCGGTGACCGGTGTCGATTACAGTCCCGAGCTGACTGCCGCGGGACGGGCCATGGGCATGGACATCCGCCAGGGCGCCATGGACGCCCTGGAGGGCGAGCGCTTCGATGTCCTGATACTTTCCCACGTGCTGGAGCATATGCCCGATCCCGCTGCCGCCCTGGCCCAGGGCGCCGCCATGCTGGCGGACGGTGGCGTCTTCCATATCGAAGTTCCCGATGGCCGAGATGTATGCCTCGGCATGTTTCAAAGCGCGCATCTGTGGTATTTCACTCCCGCGCGGCTGCGCCAACTCGCTGCCGTTGCCGGGTTGGAAGCCATCCACGAGGAAAGCTACGGCGGCGTTCACTTCTCGCTGACCTTTCGCCGGGCCGACACGGTGGCCGAGCCCGATCTGTCCGGCGAATATGCGATGATGCGCGCCATCATCCGCCGCTTCGAGCGCCGCGAGACGGTCAAGGATCTGCTGCGGCGCCTGGGGCTGTTCCAACTGGGCCGGGCGGTGTTTCGCCTGTTGCGGCGCTGAGGGGGAATCGGGAATGGGCAACCCGCTGAAGCACCGTATGGCCGAGGGCGAGACCCTGGTGGGGGCCTGGCTGACCACTTCGTCCGACGAGGTCGCCGAGATCATGGCCTCGCTGGGTTTCCATTGGCTGGCGGTCGATATGGAGCACGGTTCGGCCGGGGTGCGCGAAGCCTGCGCGGCCTTCCGCGCCGCCGAGCGTTTCGGTGTTGCCCCGCTGGCCCGCCTGACCTCGGCCGATCCCTATCTGGCCCGACGCTTGTTGGATGGCGGCGCCGCCGGACTGATCGTGCCGGTGGTGGAAAGCGCCGAGGCGTTTTCCGGCTTCCTGAACCATTGCCTCTATCCGCCCAAGGGGCGGCGCGGCGTCGGCCTGTCGCGCTGCAACGAGTGGGGCGCTCACTTCCAGGATTACCTGACCGGCTTCAGTCCGGTCATCGTGCCGCAGATCGAGACCATGGCCGGAGTGGAGGCCGCCGCCGCCATCGCCGCCCTGCCCGAGGTGGACGCCCTTTTCCTTGGACCTTACGACCTGTCGGCCAGCCTGGGACAGCCGGGCGACTTCACCACCCCGGGGTATAAGGACTCGCTCGTCCGGGTCAGGGAGGCTTGCCGCCTGCACGGCAAGGCCCTTGGTATTCATCAGGTTGCCACGGTCGCCGCCGAGCTCGAGGCCCGCAAGGCCGAAGGTTTCCGCTTCATCGCCTACGGCACCGACGCCATCGCCATCCGGACCGCCCTGGCGGCCGTCGCCAAGGTCGCGCCATGAGAACAGTCTGCGTCATTCCCGCCCGCATGGCCTCCAGCCGCTTTCCCGGCAAGCCGCTGAAGCCCATGCTGGGCCTCGCCCTGATCCTGCACGTCTGGCACCGCTGCCGCCTTGCCGCGGGTGTCGATCGGGTGGCGGTGGCCACCTGTGACCAGGAGATTTTCGATGCGGTGGTCGCGGCGGGCGGCGAGGCGGTGATGACCGCCGACACCCATCCCGGCTGCGTCGATCGCACGGTGGAGGCCATCGCCAACATGGGCGAGAGCTTGAACGACGCGGATCTGGTGCTGATGGTCCAGGGCGACGAGGTCATGGTGACGCCCGAGATGATGGCCGAGGTGGTGGAGACCTACGCCCGCACCGGTGATCAGGTCGTCAACCTCGCCACCCGGCTGTATCGGCCCGAGGATCACGACGATCCCAACGCGGTAAAGGTGTGCAGCGCACCTGACGGCCGCGCCCTTTTCTTCTCGCGCTCGCCCATTCCCTCCCGGGTGCGCCAACCCGAGGTGCCTGTCTACCAGCAGACCGGGGTGATCGGTTTCAAGCCATCCTTCCTGACCCGCTTCGGCGCATTGGAGCGCACCCCTCTGGAAATCGCCGAGGGCATCGACATGCTGCGCACCCTGGAGCACGGCCTGCCCATCCGCATCGTCAGGAGCGATATCGAGACTGTCGGCGTCGATACGCCCGCCGATCTGGCGCGCGGAGAATCCATGCTGCGTGCCGATCCGGCGACGGCCCGCTATCTGGACCTTCCGGCATGACCAGGCTGCGGGTCGGTATCGCCGGTTACGGCGTGGTGGGACGGCGACGGCGCCAGCACATCGATGCCCGTGACGACATGGTCACGGTGGCGGTGTGTGACCGCGCCTTCGCAGAGGATGGGACCCTGGACGATGGAATTCCCGCCTTCGTCGGTTGGGAGAGGCTGCTGGATCAGACTCTGGACGTCCTGTTCGTCTGTCTGACCAACGATGTGGCCGCCGAGGTGACCCGTGCGGGGCTGGAGCGCGGCCTGCATGTCTTCTGCGAGAAGCCGCCGGGCCGCGACGTGGCCGATATCCAGAGCGTGATCGCGGTGGAAAAGCGCCATCCCGGCCTGAAGCTCAAATACGGCTTCAACCACCGTTACCATGATTCGGTGCGCGATGCCCTGGCCCATATGCGTTCGGGCGAGCTGGGCCGGGTGATCGACATCAAGGGGGCCTACGGCAAGTCCAAGGTCATCAGTTTCGGCCAGAGCGACTGGCGCTCGAAGCGCGCCATTGCCGGTGGCGGCATCCTGTTGGACCAGGGCATCCATATGGTGGACCTGATGCGGCTGTTCGCCGGCGAGTTCACCGATATCCACTCCGTGATCTCCAACGGCTTTTGGGGGCATGACGTGGAGGACAACGCCTACGCCCTGATGCGGAGCGAGTCCGGCGTGGTTGCCATGCTGCATTCTTCGGCCACCCAGTGGCGGCATCGTTTCCGCCTGGAGGTCACCCTGGAGAGGGGTGGCCTGATCCTGTCGGGCATTCTCTCGGGCTCCAAGAGCTATGGCGCCGAAACCCTGACCGTGGTCTGGGCCGACGAGGATGGCGGCGGTGATCCGCGTGAACAGACCACCCGCTATAATCACGACCCGTCCTGGGCCGATGAGATCGCCGATTTTGCCCGCTGCGTGACGGAGGGTCGCCCGGTTGAGGACGGTTCCTCGTTGCAGGCGTTGCGGACCATGGAACTGGTCTATCGAATCTATTGCGCCGATCCTGCCTGGAAGGCGCGCTGGAAGCTTGAGGAACCGTCATGAAGCCACCCAAACAGACCGACCGGGCCTTTGGCCTGACCTTTGCCGGCGTGTTCGCCGTCATCTTCGTGGTCGCCGGCGTGGTCTTCCAGCATTGGCTGACCTGGGCGTGGGCCTGGGCGGTGGGCTTCCTGGCCGTTGCGCTGGTCATGCCCGGCTTGCTGATGCCGTTCAACCGGCTGTGGCGGCTGGTGGGGGGGGCGGTGGGACATGTGAGCAATCATCTGCTGCTCGGCCTGTTTTTTTACCTCCTGGTCACACCGGTCGGGTTTATACTCCGCGCGCTCGGGAAGGACCCCATGCAGCGGGACAGGATGCCTGGGGATGGGACCTACTGGACCCCAGTTCAGCGGCAATCCACCACCGATACCCTCGACGATCTTTTCTAGCGAATTACGGAGCCGGCAATGCTTTCCGTCCTTGGCCAATTGTTCAAGTTCATGCAGGTCTATCGGAAATTCTGGCTTGCCCCGATCATTCTGGGCCTGCTGGCATTGGGTCTGTTGCTGGTCGCGGCGCAAAGCACCGCTATCGCCCCCTTCATCTACGCTATCTTCTGACGGCCGGTATCCATGATCGTCCTTGGTATTTCCGCCTTCTATCATGACAGCGCGGCAGCCCTGGTCCGCGACGGCGTGGTCATCGCCGCCGCCCAGGAGGAGCGTTTCACCCGTGAGAAGCACGATTCCGGTTTTCCCGCCAGATCCATCGCCTATTGCCTGGATCAGGCGGGAATTTCCCTGGATCAGGTGGATTATGCCGCCTTCTACGACAAGCCGCTCCTGACCTTCAACCGGCTGCTGGAAACCTACCTTGCCTTCGCGCCGCGCGGCTTTGGTTCGTTCGTCGCGGCCATTCCGGTCTGGGTGAAGGAAAAGATCCTGCAAAAGGATCTGATCCGCGACGGCCTTAACGGACTCGACCGGGGCAAGGTGAGTCCCGGGCAGATATTGTTCAGTTTCCACCACCACTCCCATGCCGCCAGCGCCTTCTACCCGTCGCCCTTCGACAAGGCGGCGGTGTTGGTGATGGACGGCGTCGGCGAATGGGCCACCACGACCATGGGGCGGGGTGAGGGTGCCACCCTGACGCTGGATCGGGAGATCCGCTTCCCCCATTCCATCGGCATGCTGTATTCCGCCCTGACCTACTACCTCGGCTTCAAGGTCAATGAAGGCGAGTACAAGGTCATGGGGCTGGCACCCTATGGCGAGCCGAAATATGCGCAGCTGATGCTGGACAAGCTGCTGGACCTGAAGGATGACGGTTCGTTCCGCCTGGACATGCAGTATTTCAACTACTGCACCGGGCTGACCATGACCAATGGCGCCTTCGACCTGCTGTTCGGCGGTCCGCCGCGCAAATCCGCGGAGCCGCTGACCCAGCGCCATATGGACCTGGCCCGTTCGGTCCAGGCGGTGACCGAGGAAGTGGTGCTGCGCGTCGCCCGGACGCTGCACCGCGAGACCGGGATGGACAATCTGTGCATGGCCGGTGGCGTGGCGTTGAACTGTGTCGCCAATGGCCGGCTGCTGCGGGAAGGACCGTTCAAGAACATCTGGATCCAACCGGCGGCGGGCGATGCCGGCGGCGCGCTGGGCGTGGCCCTGGCGGTTTCACACACCAAGGGGGGTGTTCCCAGGGTGGTGGCCGCCGCTGGCGATTCCATGCAGGGCTCGTATCTGGGTCCGGCCTTCGACGAGGCCCAGGTGGCCGAGGCGCTGACCGCTCGCGGCGCGGTGTGGAGCGACGTATCCGACGCCGACCTGTTTTCCACTGTCGCCGAGGCTCTGGCCTCGGACAAGGTGGTGGGCTGGTTCCAGGGTCGGATGGAATTCGGACCGCGTGCTTTGGGCAACCGCTCGATCCTGGGGGATCCCCGCTCCGAGCGCATGCAGCGCATGCTCAATCTGAAGATCAAATACCGCGAGGGCTTCCGCCCCTTCGCGCCGGCCGTGATGCGCGAGCATGTGGGCGAATGGTTCGGTCTGGACGGGGATAGCCCTTACATGCTGATCGTCGCTCCGGTCCTGGAGGAACACCGCCGCACTCTCGGTGCCGAAGAGGCCGCCTTGCAGGGTCTCGAGCGGCTAAACCAGGTGCGCAGCTCCATTCCGGCGGTGACTCACGTGGATTATTCCGCCCGTATCCAGACGGTACATCCGGAGAGTAATCCCCAGTTCTATCGTCTTCTGGAGGCCTTCAAGGCCCGTACCGGCTGCCCAATTCTGGTCAATACCAGCTTCAATGTCCGTGACGAGCCCATCGTCTGTACTCCCGACGACGCCTATCGCTGCTTCATGGGAACCGAGATGGACATGCTGGTGTTGGGCAACAAGGTTCTGTGGAAGGAGAAGCAGTGATGGCCCCAGTCCAAGACGGCGCCGTCGCGTCAACACCGCTGTTCTCCCCGCGTATCCTGGCCTGCCTGAAGGAGCCCGGCGGCCCCGACGAATCGGGGCTGGAACTGGTGGACGGCGGTTTGCGTGGGACTCTCTCCGGCAAAATCTACGAGCATATCCGGGGCGTACCGTCGCTCTACCAGCCGCCACCCGGCGAGGGTGAGGAGGTCACCGCCCGCGTGCGTTCGTTCTACGAGGAGAACCCCATTCCCAGCTACGAGGGCCTCGAGGAATTCGGCGAACTGGTCAACAAGGGCGGCCGCAATCCGTTCTCGGCCCAGCTGCTGAAGGCCATCGGCTACAACAAGACCGTGCTGGAATGCGGCTGCGGCACCGGCCAGCTCAGTCACTTCCTGCAGTTGAACAACAATCACGTCCTGGGCATCGACATGTGCCTGGCCAGCCTGGGCCTGGCCATGGAACACAAACTGCGCAACGACCTGCCGCGCAGCGCCTTTGCCCAGATGAACATCTTCGACCTGTCCATCAAGGACAACAGCTTCGACGTGGTGATTTCCCATGGCGTGCTGCACCACACCTTCGACGCGCGGCGCGCCTTCGGCCAGATCGTCCGCAAGGCTAAGCCCGGCGGCATCATCATGGTCGGGCTGTACAACCGTCCGGCCCGTCTGCCCACATGGATCCGCTCCAAGCTGATCCGACTGTTCGGCAACCGCATCGATTACGTGGTGCGCAATCGCATCCAGGATGCCCGCAAGGCCGATATCTGGATCAAGGACCAGTACTACAATCCGCACGAGACCTGGCATTCCATCGACGAGACGCTGGGATGGTTCGAGGAAAACCATGTGGACTTCCTGAACTGCTCGCCCGCCATTCTGGGGACCGACGGCGAGGACGCGCCCGGCCTGTTCGACCAGACCAGCCCGGGAAATATCTACCAGCGTACGGTGACTCAGACCTCGTGGCTGGCCACCTTCGCTCGTGAGGGGGCGCTCTTCGACATGATCGGACGCAAGCGGGGCTGAGAGAGATGAAGGACAAGGTCAAACCATCGGCGTTGGGCGCCCTTGTGGCGCTGCTGGTCGGGTTGCTGCTGCTGGGGGCGATGGCGGAAGTCATCCTGCGGGTTGCCATGCCCAACTGGCGGGAATATTCCTCCGCTTGGTTCATGGTGCCGGTTCACACCCCGGGATACGCCGCCGTCACGCTGGGGCGACCTGGTTTCGACGGTTATTTCTCGCAAAACAACGGCGATTTTCGCAGCCGCATCCGTATTAACGAATCCGGTCTGCGCAACGACGAGCCGGTTGCCGCGGCCGACGGGCGGATCTGGGTGATCGGTGATTCCATGTCCTTCGGTTGGGGGGTAGACCGCGAGCGGATCTATACCCAGGTCATAGCGGACGTGATTGAGGCCAGGACCTATAACGTGGCGGGACCGGGAACCAACGTCTGTGGCTGGAAGGCGATCTATGCCCGCATGCCCAAGGACGTGGTGCCGGCGGCGGTGGTGGTGGGGCTCACCATCGAAAACCGCATGAAGGTCTATGATTGTGACGCCGAAGTGCGCGCGGCCGAGGAGGCGGCCCATCGTCCGCCGCCTGCTCCCGGCCTGGGTGAACTGCTCGACCCCATGACCACCAAGATGTTCCTGACCGCGCATTCGGCACTTTATAACTTCTTTGCGGTCTCTCTTAAACGAGTCGGGGTGATCGAGAGGGGGCTTCTGGCCCTGGGGCTGGTGAAAAGCACGGAACTCGTCTTGCATGCCAACCATTCGCCCGAAGAGGCGCATCGCATGGTGGAAACCACCGCCGATGCCCTGAAGGGCCTGAGGGCCATGGTTCCCCCCGAGGTTCCTTTCCTGGTGGTGCTGTTCCCTGCCCGTTTCGAGATTCGCGACGGCAACACCTATTTCCGCGACATGCGCCTCGCCGAGGCGGAGGCGCTGAACGCCCGCGGCATCAAGACCCTGGATCTGTTCCCTCAGTTCAAGCAGGCGGGGCTGGAGGGAACCCATTTTGCCCATGACGGGCACTGGTCGGAGGCCGGGCACCGTATTGCCGGCCAGGCGATTGGACAGTGGTTCGTCGAGCAGGGGCTGTATGCTCCCCGCGCTTCCACCCGGTGAGGGAGAGGGACATGGTCTTCGGGGCCGTGGTTTTCGACTTGGACGGAACGCTGATCGACAGTGTTCCGGACGTGCGCAATGCCTTGAACACCATGTTGGGTGGACGAGGGCGCCGGTCGTTGTCCCTGGACGAGGTTCGCCTGATGGTGGGGGAGGGGGCTCGCGTCATGCTTGAACGCGCCTTCGCCGCCACTGGTGGGCCCGATGAAGGCCTTGAAGCCGCATTGACCGATTACCTGGCGGCCTATTCGGCGCGGCCGGTGGTCGATACGGTGGTCTATCCCGGCGCCGTCGAGGCGCTGCGCCGGCTGAAGGCGACGGGCGCCCTGCTCGGCATCTGCACCAACAAGCCCGAGGGTGTCACCCGCCTGGTTCTCGATGCCCTGGATCTGAGCGGCTTGTTCACCGCGGTGGTGGGGGGCGATACCCTGCCCTTCCGCAAGCCCGATGGCCGTCATGTCAGCGAGACCCTGGCCCGCATGGGGGCCGCCGGTCTTCGCGCCGCCTATGTGGGCGACAGCGAAACCGACGTGGCCGCCGCCCGCGATGCCGGGCTGCCGGTGGTCGCGGTGGCTTTCGGCTACAGCAAGGACGGCATCGAGGACTTGGGCGCCGACCGGGTGATCGAGCATTTCGACCGGTTGGATCAGGCTCTCGCGGATTTGGCGTCATGACCCGCATCGCGGTCTGCTCCCGCTCTTTCTCGCGCCATCCGGTGCTGCGGGCCGAATTGCAGGCCCGCTATGACGACATCACCTTCAATGATGCCGGGGTCAGCCTGGCGGGACAGGATTTGATCGAGTTCGTGCGCGGTCACGACCGCGCCGTAACGGCCCTGGAGCGGCTGGACGGCGCCTTCTTCGCCGCCTTGCCGGAATTGCGGGTGGTAGGAAAGTATGGTGTCGGGCTAGACATGATCGATCTTGCCGCCATGCGCGACCACGGCGTCCGTCTGGGCTGGACCGGCGGCGTCAACCGACGTTCGGTATCCGAGTTGGTTATCGCCATGGCGATCTCCCTGCTGCGTCGCGTTCCCCAAGGCAATCAGGAGGTACGGGCCGGCGGCTGGCGCCAGTTGATGGGGCGCCACCTCTCGGACCGCACGGTCGGCATTGTCGGCTGTGGACATATCGGCAAGGACCTGACGGTTCTGTTGCGGGCCTTCGGATGCTCGGTGCTGGCCCACGACATTCGCGATTTCCCGGAGTTCTACGCGGCGCATGGCGTTGAAAAGGTGGGGTTGGACGAATTGCTGGCCCGTGCCGACGTGGTGACGCTGCATCTGCCGTTGGATGCGTCCACCTCCAACCTTCTGTCGGTGGAAAAGCTGGCATTGATGCGGCCCGACGCGGTGCTGATCAATTGCGCCCGAGGCGGGCTGTTGGACGAGGCGGCCCTGAAGGCCATGCTGGCCGAGGGCAAGTTGGCGGGTGCTGGCCTGGACGTCTTCAACGGCGAGCCGCCGGAAGACCGCGAATTGCTGGCCATGCCCAACGTGCTGGCCACTCCCCATATCGGCGGCAGCGCCGAGGAGGCGGTGTTGGCCATGGGCCGTGCCGCCATCGCGGGCCTGGAAACGGCGGAGGTTCCGCTGCCCGGCTCGGAGGTTTGGCGGTCGGCTGGATTGCCGAAGACCTAGCCTTTCGGCCCGACTGGTCGCGCTGCGATCACCTATGGTGTCCGCCCCGAGTCTCCGCTAAAAGCATTCCATGTTCATGACCTTAGCCCGGATAGCGCGCCGCCGGCCGCCCATCTCCCCGAACCTCATGGCGAGGGCCTGACATGTGCGGCTTTGCCGGGTTGTTCCTGCCCCGCGCCGCCGGCGTGGTCGAGGCCCGTCTGGATGGGATGCTGAACCGTATCCGTCATCGGGGACCCGACGGCGTTGGTCGTCATGTCTCGGAGGATCGCCGCTTCCAGGCCGGATTCGCGCGTTTGGCGATCATCGATCTGGCCACCGGTGGCCAGCCGTTGGTCCGCAATGGCGGCGAGACCGTTCTGCTTGGCAATGGCGAGGTCTATAACTACCGGGAATTAAGGGCCGAACTGCGTGCCAAGGGCCATGTTTTCCATACCGAAGGCGACATGGAACCGGCGCTGGAGGCCTTTGTCGCCAAAGGTCCCGATTTCGTCGATGACCTCAACGGCATGTACGCCATGGCCCTTTACCAGCGCGGCGAGCACCGCCTGACGCTGGTCCGCGACCGCCTGGGGGTCAAGCCGCTGTACTGGACCCGCACGGCGGGCGGCGGTGTGTTGTTCGCCTCGGAGATCAAGGCGCTGTTCGCCTCGGGATTGGCCTGGCCCGAGGTGGACGAAGCGTCGGTTGCCGCTTTCCTGGCCCATGGCTACGTCCCGGCTCCCGCCACCTTGTACAAGGGTGTGTTCAAGCTGCCGCCGGCATCGCGGATGACGGTGAATCGGGATGGCGAGATTTCCATCGAGCGCTACTGGCGTCCCACGCCGGTGGCCGACCTGCCGGGTGACGAGGCAGGCATTCGCGCCAGACTGGTGGAGGTGATGGCCGATTCGGTGCGGCTGCAATTGCGCTCGGACGTGCCCGTTGGGGCCATGCTGTCGGGTGGGCTGGATTCCGGCCTATTGGTGGCAATGGCGGCCCGGGAACTGGACCGACCGCTCAAGACCTATACGGTGCGCTTCCTCGGGGCCCGGGTCGACGAGACGCCGCTGGCTGCCGCGGTGGCCCAGCGCTACGGCACCGATCACACGGTCTTCGAGCTGTCCACCGACAGCGCCGCCCAGTTGCTTCCCCGCCTTTGCTGGCATGCCGACGAGCCCCTGGCCGACGCTTCGCTGCTGCCCAATTATCTGATCAACGAGGTGATCGGCCGCGAGACCAGAGTGGTGCTGAACGGTACCGGCGGCGACGAACTGTTCGCGGGCTATGGCCGCTATTTCCGCCTGCCGGTCGAGACGCGCTGGTTGGGTCTGTCCCGCCCGCTGCGCAAGGCGGCCGAGTCGCTGGTCGCGACGGTCCAGCCCTTCCGGGCCTGGCAATTGGCCCGGGCCGAGAAGTTCGATCGCGACCGTGGGGCCTATCTGTTCGATCATTCCACCTTGTTTCCGCCGCCGGTCATGGCGGTTCTGGGTGGGCGCCTGTCCTTGCCCTCTCCGGCGCAATCGGCCTATTTCGCCGAATTCGACGGGCCGGCCGACAGCGGGGCGCTTTACGCCGAGATCAACACCTATCTGCCCGACGACCTGCTGTGCCTGCTGGACCGCACCACCATGGCCCATTCGGTGGAGGGGCGGGTGCCGCTGCTCGATCACCGGCTGGTCGAGGCCGCCCTGGCCGTTCCCCCCGCCATCCGCACGCCCGGCGGCCGGCAGAAGGCGCTGGAACGGGCGATTGCCGCCGATTTTCTGCCATCCGCGCTGCTGGACGCACCCAAGCAGGGGTTCGCCTCGCCGGTGCCCGCCTGGTTCGCTACCGGGGGCTTGGCCGCTCCGGCCCGGCGTCTGCTTACTCGCCGGGAAACCCTTGATCGCGGCTGGTGGACGGAGCGGGGGATCGATCGGCTGCTGGCCCGCCCGGGCGCCGACGCGTTCCGGCTTTACGCCCTGACGGCTCTCGAACTGACCATTCGCCTGCATGTGGAAGGCAGCCACGCCCAGGCGCCCTCGTCAGGTCTGGCGGAGATGGCCGATGCTTGAAAATGCCGCCGTTCAGGATTGGTCGCCATGTGCGGAATAGCTGGAACCAGCGGCGCCACACCGCAGCTCCTGGCCGGGATGCTCGATCGCTTGGCCCACCGTGGCCCGGATGGCAATGGTGTGTTCATCTGCGAGCGAACCGGTTTCGGCCTCGCCCATACCCGTCTGGCGGTGATCGATTTGAGCGAAGGCGGGCGCCAGCCCATGGTCTCGCCCTGCGGACGATGGGTCATTGCCTTCAACGGTGAAATCTACAATCACGCCCAATTGCGAGCCGAGTTGGAGGCCAAGGGGGAGCACTTCACCAGCAGCAGCGACACAGAGGTCCTGCTTCGCCTGCTGATGCGTCTGGGCGAAGGGGCTCTGGAACGGCTGGTGGGGATGTTCGCCTTCGGCCTGCTGGATCGCGAAACCGGTTCTGTCCTGCTGGCCCGGGATCGGGTGGGGATCAAGCCACTGGTCTGGGCGACGCTGCCCGGTGGCGGATTGGCCTTCGCCTCGGAGATCCGGGCGCTCAGCCAGGCGCCCGGCATTGATCTCGCTATCGACCGTGAGGCACTGAGCCAATTCCTCGCCTGCCTTTACGTCCCCGCCCCCCGCACCATCCATGCGGGGATCAGAAAGCTTGCCCCAGGCCATCTCCTGCGCTTCGTGCCGGGAAGCCCGCCGGAGGTCCATCAATGGTGGCGTCCGGCCTTTTCCGGTGAGCGGGTGCTGACCCCTGATCAGGCGGTGGAGGAACTGATGCCGGCCCTGCGCTCGGCCGTGAGGTCGTGCATGGTGTCGGATGTGCCGGTGGGCTGCTTCCTCTCGGGGGGCATCGATTCCTCGGTGATCGCCGCCCTGATGGCCGAGGAACTCGGGCGGGACACGGTGTCCAGCTTCACCATGACCTTCGCCGAGGCCGCCTATGACGAACGCGACGCCGCCAAGGCGGTGTCGCGGCATGTGGGAACCCGCCATAGCGAACTGCCGGCTTCCGCCGGGCTGGTCGGCGGGCTTGACCGCATGATCGCCGCTTTCGGAGAGCCTTTCGGCAATCCCACCGCGCTGCTGATCGGTGATCTGTCGCAGAGTGCCCGCCGGCATGTCACCGTTGCCCTGGTGGGCGATGGTGGAGACGAGGTGTTCGCCGGCTATCCCCGCTATCAGGGCGGCCTGTTGGCGGCCAAGTGGCGGCGCATTCCGGCGATCCTGCGCAAGGGTGTGATAGAGCCGGTCGTGGCCTTGCTGCCGGAAAGCACCTCCGGCCACCATACCTTGCGCCGAATCCGCGAATTCGTGGCGTCCGCCGGACTGCCCGACGCCGAGATGTACGCGTCCTGGGTGGAATATTTCAGCCCGGCGGAACGGCAGGCCCTGCTGGGCGGGACCTTGCCCGGCCGCCCCATCGCCGGGATCTATACGGCCACCGGTCGCGGCAATGCCCTGGACGCCATGCAGGAGACCGATCTGCTGTCCTTCCTGCCCGGCAACCTGATGGCCTATGGCGATGCAATGAGCATGGCCCATGCTCTGGAATTGCGCCTGCCGCTGCTTGACCATCGCCTGATCGAACTGACCCAAAATTTGTCCGCACGCTGTCGTTTCGCCGCCGGCAAGAAGACGCTGCTGAAGGCGGTTGCCCGCCGGCTGTTGCCAACCGAGATCGTCGATCGTCCCAAACTTGGCTTCAATCCCCCCATGGGCCTGTGGTTGAGGAACGAGTTGGCCGCCATGGTGGCCGAGCGTCTGGTGCCGGAGCGCATGGCCGCCCTGGGCCTGGAGTGGAAGGCCGTGGACCGCCTGCTGGCGGCCCATCGGGCCGGGCGTCGGGATTGTTCCTTGCTGGTCTGGGCATTGCTGGTACTGGAGCGCTGGGAGGCGACGCGATGATCACCACCGCGCCGTTGCCGAACTGGGCCGATCTGGGGCGAGCCGCCTTTGCCCGGCCGGATAGGGCGATGCTGGTTTCACCCTGGCTGAGACCCCTGGATACCGGGTTCCTGACCCCGCGTTCCGCCTGGGCCCTGGCGGCGGTGGCGACGGCCGTATCGCGCCGTCGAGGCGCTCCGGCCAGGGTGTTGCTGCCGGGCTGGATCTGCAATCAGTCCCTGTGGCCGTTGCGTCAGACCGGGGCCGAGCTGACCTTTTTGCCGGTGCGCTCCGATGGCGGCATGGACTGGGCCGCCGCCGGGGTAATGGGTGCCATAGACGTGGTGGTGGTGGTCCATACCTTCGGCTTCCCGGCCGAGCCGGGAGCGGCGCGGAAATTCGCCGATGACCGGGGGGCGCTGCTGGTCGAGGATGCCGCCCACGTGCTGATGCCTGGCCCTGGCCTCCATGAATCCGGGGACATGGTGCTGTATTCGCCCCACAAGCTGCTGGCGGTGCCGGAAGGCGCAATTCTGGTCATGCGGTCACGCGCCGCCGGCTGGACCTCGGCCATGGCCGAGGTCTTGGGGCAGCCCGCCAATGCCTCCGACGACTGGCGTTGGCTGGGACGGCGTCTGATCCAGGCCTTGATCCCCGACACTTTGCGCCCGTGCCTGTCCCTGGGCGGACAGGCGGATTTCAATACGGATCCGGCCACCCATTCCATGGAGCCGCCCGTCGCCCCCTCCCGCCTGGCCCGCCGGCTGCTGGCGGTCGGCGACCTGGGACGCGAGGCGGCTCGGCGCCGGGCAAACGAGGCCGTCCTGCGGCGGATGGTGGCGGCAGTGCCGGATCTGGAACCGCTGTTTCCGGCCGGCGACTGGGTTCCCTACCGCATGGCGCTTCGCGCCGCGTCGCCCGAGCTGGCGGTCCGCCATTATCAGGCCTTGCGGGCCGCCCATCTGCCGGTGGAAAGCTGGCCCGATCTGCCGCCGGAAGTGGCCGGCGATCCGGCTCATGTCCATGGTGCCGTGGCCTTGCGCCGTT
Source organism: Paramagnetospirillum sp. (assembly GCF_058402745.1). Taxonomy (NCBI): domain Bacteria; kingdom Pseudomonadati; phylum Pseudomonadota; class Alphaproteobacteria; order Rhodospirillales; family Magnetospirillaceae; genus Paramagnetospirillum; species Paramagnetospirillum sp. Next base: position 170,831 of record NZ_JBZVFI010000018.1, on the reverse strand, counting down.
CGGTGCTCTTGCTGCCCGTGCATGGCGCGCTGTCGCCCGACCAGGTGGGGTCCGCCTATTCCAAGGTGTTGACATGAGCCTGACGGTTTCCTGGGATGGCGCCACCCGGTCGGAGTGGGAGGTGATGTTCGCCAACGCTGCGGCCTCATCTCTGGTGCAGAGCTGGGCCTATGGCGAGGCCAAACGGCAGGTGGAGGGGTGGGTGCCGCGCCGCGCCGTGGTCCGCTTCGGCGACCGGCCGGTGGCTCTGGCCCAGGTGCTGGAAAAGCGGGTCGCCGGGCTGGTCCGGGTGGGTCGTCTCAATCGTGGGCCGGTATGGCTGGACGAATTGGCGATCGCCGGGAAACTTGCGGTGATCAGCCGGTTGCGCCGCCCCTGGCGCTGGTTCCGTCTGGGCGCACTGTCCCTGGCCCCGGAACTGCCCTTGGGCAGCCCGCTTCCCGCCTTTCTGCGCCGCCGCGCCGATTGCTGGCGCTCGGCCTGGCTGGATCTGTCCCGGGAGCCGGCCGAACTGCGTAAGCGCCTGGATGGCAAGTGGCGCAACATGCTGAACGCTTCGGAGAAGACCGCGCTGTCGGTGGAATCCTCGCCCGACTTTCTGCCCTGGATGCTGGAGCGTTACGGCACGCTGCTGGCCGAACGGGGATTCGGAGCCACGCCGCCCGCCCTGATCGAGGCGCTGGCGGCCCATTCTTTCCGTCCCGACGATCTGCTGGTTCTGCGTGCGATGGACGGCACCGAGCCGGTGGCCGGAATCCTTGTGGCCCGTCACGGCCAATGCGCCACTTATCTGGTGGGATGGAACGGTGAGGCGGGGCGCCGGCTTAAGGCGAACAACCGTCTGCTATGGCAGGCGGTGGAGGAGTTGCCCCGACATGGCGTGAGCAGGCTCGACCTGGGGGGCATCGATGACAGGCTGACCCCGGGCATCGCCGCCTTCAAGCGCGGCATGAACGGCGAGGAATACGTCCTGGCGGGAGAATTCCTCGGCGCTTGACCCTGATGACGCCCAAGGTCTAGAAACGGGCTTCCCTGGACTGGATGACGGTAGTGAACATGCACGCGAAGACCTATTTCGATGAAGTCGCTAAGATCGCCGCCGCCATCGATCGCGATGCCATCGAGGCTCTCGCCGTCCAATTGGCCGCCCTGCGCGAGCGGGGAGGGCGGTTGTTCCTGCTTGGGGTGGGTGGCAGTGCCGGCAATTGCAGCCACGCCGTCAACGATTTCCGCAAGCTGTGCGGGATCGAGGCGTATGCTCCCATCGACAATGTGTCGGAACTGACGGCCAGGACCAATGACGAGGGCTGGGACACCGTCTTTGTCGCCTGGCTGCGCACCAGCCGCGCGCGGGCCGATGATGCCCTGTTCGTCCTGTCGGTGGGCGGCGGCGATGCCGAGCGCAACGTCAGCGCCAATCTGGTCCATGCGGTGCGCGAGGCCAAGGAGCGCGGCATGAAGGTGTTCGGCGTGGTGGGGCGGGCCGAGGGCTTCACCGCCCGCAACGGTGACAACGTCATCGTCATTCCCGTGGCCGACCCCGCGCGCATCACGCCGCACAGCGAGGCCTTCCAGGCGGTGGTCTGGCATTGCCTGGTCTCCCATCCCGGGCTGCAGCGCCAGGAAACCAAGTGGGAAGGTCTGAAGCCCTAATGGCTCGGCCGGCGGTCTTTCTCGATCGGGACGGGGTGATCAACAACTCGGTGGTCCGCGAGGGCCGCCCCTATCCACCGGCCGACCTGAATGAGTTCCGAATCCTGCCCGGCGTGCCCGAGGCGTTGGAGCGGTTGCGTCAGGCCGGCTTCGCGAACGTCATCGTCACCAACCAGCCCGACGTCGCCACCGGAAAGCAGACGCGCGAGGTGGTCGAATCCATGCACCGCCTGATTCTGGACGGTCTGGCCATCGACCGCATCTATGCCTGTTTCGAGCAGGATGGTCCCGGCTGCCGCTGCTATAAGCCCAAGCCGGGCATGTTGCTGGATGCGGCCTTCGATTTGGATCTGGATCTGGCGGCCAGCTATATGGTGGGCGATCGCTGGCGCGATGTGGGAGCGGGCAAGGCGGCGGGCTGCTTCACCGTCTTCATTGATTACGGGTACGACGAGCGTCGCCCTGACCGTCCCGATGCCGTTGCCTCATCCCTGGCGGATGCTGTCGGCTTGATCCTGCGGCACCACCTTCAGCGCGTGTCGTAGCGGCAGGTGGTGGGCTCCAGTCTGACCAGCCGGTAATAGGCCTTGGACTCGCCCATCAGGGCGTGCAGGGCCCGCGACCCCAGCCGGACGCTTTCCATGGTTTCCACCACCCTGGCGCAGTCTTGGCTGACCAGCGCATCCGTCAGCATGATGATGCCGTCGACGGATGTCATGTCGGGCAGGCTCATGGGGCCCAGCAGCACGTGGGTGACGCCTTGGGCGCGGCTCTGGCGCCAGAACCGGGTGGGATCGGTGTTGTCCTCCCGCAGGTCGATACGTGCCTCCACATGGGGATGGGCGTAAAAGACCGGAATCTCGAACAGATAGATCAGTTCACGCTGCACCGTCAGCAGCCTGACGTCCTGACCCAGGGTGGCGTTCAGATGGGCGACCACGGAAAAGGCCGGCAGGTTGCGCGCCAGGAATGCTGTCCGGTCCTCTCCGGCAATGATCCGTCGTCCGGTATTCTGTGCCAAGACCCCCTGAGCGCCCAGTTGCAAGAGGAGCGTTGCGGCAAGAGAGCACGCCAGGGGCAGTCGCGACGGATGCCCACGGGTCGCCCGCTCCGCGGCGACGGTCAGGACAAGCAGAGCGATGGGGATGACCGGGAGATGGAAGCGTACCCTTTGCGACGTCCCGAGAAAGAACCACAAGGAATAAGTTGTGACCGCGATCAGCGCTAGCGGCAGGAGCGGTGATGAGAGAGCGGAACGGCGGAAATGCCGCAAACCAAGAAGTGCAAAAGGGGTGATGAGCAGGGGGAGCGGTCCCAGTCCCGTCCGTCCCGCCTCGAAGGTCGGGTTGGCATCGAGCAGGACCCGTACGGGATACGCCAGCCACCACCACAGGGTTTTGGGTACAAGAATTTCTGCCGCGAAGAAATGGGTGCGGACGTAATCCGCTTGCTCGGCACTCCAAGGTACGCCCGGATGATACGGAACGAGCCCGAAGAGCATCGGATAGACCGGATCGCCGGTATTCCATCCGTTCCAGCCGTACCACTGGCCGCCAGCGGCAATAACGGCCAGGCCGTAGAGGACCGTTCGCGTGACACGTCCTCCCGGCCCTCCCTTCAGCAGAACTGCGCCGACCGACGTGGCGAATATCAGGCCCGTGTACTTGGAGCCGACGAATAGGCCGCTGGCCAGTCCGGCCAGGACAATCGCCCGCCATCCTGCCCCCTTCACCGCATCGGCGGCGGCGAAGGCCGCCACCATACAGAAGCTCGCCGTGCGAACTTCGACCTGTCCCGTTCCGGCCCCGTACAGTACAGCGGGCAGCGACATGACGGCCGCCGCCAGGGCCAGGGCCCAGTCGCGATCGAGATGCCGCCGGCCATAGGCATAGGTGGCGAAGGGCAGCAGCCAGCCGGTGAGCATGCACCACAGGGTGAGCGCCCGCTCGCCGCCCAGGCCCAGGGCCAGCATATAGGTCATCTGCGGCAGCAGCGGCGCGGCCCCGTCCGAGGCGCGGGGAATGAAGAACAATCCGCCGTTCTTCAGGAACAGCTTGGGCGTGGCGAAGTGATAGGCCATGGAATCGGCATCGGCCGGCGGCGACAATCCTTCCAGGAGATCGCCCAAGGCCAGGGCGGCGATCAGGGCGGCCAGGGTCCAGGTCCAGACGGAGAACCGCTCGGCCCGCGGCGGGGAAAGGCCGCGCAGCAGCCACAGCCCGGGCAGGCCGGCCCCCGGTACGGCGGCCAGCACCGGCATTTCCAGATGATGGAACAGTGCAGGAAAGAAGGTGAGCCAGCCGAGGATGCCGAACCCCATGACCAAGGCGCGGGACAGCCGCTCCACAGCCGGTCCGCCCAGGCCCAGCACGCGGTCGAGCATCAGCCCCCAGCCCAGCATGCCGCCGATCATCAGGAGGAGAACAAGTGTCTCAATCATGAGAGGCCGACCAGTCTCAGGATGGGTCCAACGAGATCCTTGAACTGGTAGAGGAACCCCGCCAGGGCCACGACGACCCATAGCCAGGACAGGATCGCCTCGAGGCGGCGCATGGGGTTATTTCCTCAGGCCAAGGCCGATGAGGAAGATGGGGCGCAGCATGCGCCACCAGTCGATGCCCGGCTTCATCTTGGTGTTGCCGATGGCCTTGGGCGGATAGATCTTGCTGACCGGCACCTCGGTGCAGCGATAGCCCAGGCGCAGCAGCTTCATCAGGAGGTAGACCTCCAGCTCGTAGCGGTCCAGCCAGGCCTGGCGCAGATCGATGCGCGGGTCGTCCAGCACCGAGACCTTCATGGCGCGGTAGCCGTTGGTGCTTTCGGTGATGCGATGGCCGCAGAAGAAGCCCACCAGCATGGGATGCAGCCGGGTGGCGATCTTGCGGTAGAAGGGCATGTCGCCGCCATGGCGACCGCCTTCGCGCCAGCGCGAACCCATGACGAAATCCATGTCATCGTCACAGATGGGGTCGAGCAGACGGGTGATCTCTTCCGGCGAGTCCTTGTTGTTGCCGGCGATGACCACGGCGATGTCGAAGCCTTCGGCCCGGGCCTTGTCGAAGCCGGTGCGGATGGCGGCGCCCACTCCCAGCACCGCGCCCAGGCTGATCACCTCGGCGCCCTTGTCGCGGGCGGCCCGGGCGGTGCCGTCGGTGGAGCCGTCGTCCACCACCAGCACGGTATCGACGATGTCGCGGGGTGCCCGGCGAACCACCTCGGCGATCTTGACCTCCTCGTTGTAGGCGGGAGCGATCAGGATGACGCGGCGGCCCTTGTACATGGCCTCAGTCCTTGCCGCAGCGGCAGGTCGAACCGGTCTCGGGCTTGGATTCCAGCGGCTTGCCGCAGGTGCAGACCCAGCCCTTCTGCTCCGCCGGGTTGCCAGCCACCATGGCATGGGCGGGAACGTCGCGGGTGACGACGGCCCCCGCCGCCACCATGGCGTAGGCACCGATGGTCACACCCGGGCAGATCACGGCGCGCGCGCCGATGGCGGCGCCCTTGCGCACGATGGTGGTGGCCAGCCAGTTCGCCTTCTCGGCATAGCGCGCCGCGACCGAGGGAGCCCCTTCCATGCGGGGTGAGCGGGGGTGGCGGTCGTTGGTGAAGGCCATGCCGGGGCCGAGGAAGACGTCGTCCTCCACCGTGATCCCTTCCCACACCATCACCTGGTTCTTGACGGTGACCCGGTCGCCCAGCACCGCCCCGCCCTCGATGAAGGCGTGGTCGCCCACGTTGCAGCCCGAACCGATCCTGGCCCCCTTCATCACGTGGGCGAAGGCCCAGACACGGGTGCCGGCGCCGATCTCGGTGCTTTCGCACAGGGCGTTGGGATGGACGAAGACGTCGGCTCCGCCGGCCATGTCAGCGGATCTCGACCGGAACGCCGCCCTGGGCGATGGAGCGGGTGGCGGCTTCCAGGGCGCGCACCACGGCGGCGCCGTTGGCGGCGTCGGTCAGCGGCCGGGTGCCCTTTTCGATACAGTCCAGGAAATGCTCGCACTCGCTTTGCAGCGGGCGGTTCAGCTTGACCGGCACCGAGGCGTGGCCGCCGTCGACGCACAGCGTCTTGTACTCCATGAAGTCGCCCTTCAGCTCCTGGGCGGCGGGCAGATCGACGCGCTTGTCGTAGACCAGCACCGGCTCCTTGAGGTCCAGGTCGTTCCACACCGCCATCTTCTGGCTGCCGGTGATGGTCAGCGTGCGCACCTTCTGCGGGTTCAGCCAGCTGGCGTGGACATTGGCCAGGGCGCCGTTGGCGAAGGTGAAGGTGGCGAAGGTGGCGTCCTCGACCCCCTTGTTGAGGAAGCTCTGGCCCACCGCCGATACCGAAACCGGCTCGGCGCCCATCAGGTAGCTCATGATCGAGATGTCATGGCTGGCCAGATCCCACAGCGCGTTCACGTCGGTGCGCACCGGACCCAGATTGGTGCGCACGAAGCTCATGGCGTGGATGTCGCCCAGTTCGCCCCTGTCGACCAGATCCTTCAAGGCGCGGATGGTGTTGTTGTAGAGGAAGATGTGGCCCACCATCAGCACGCGGCCGACCTTGTCGGCCAGGGCGCCCAGCTCCAGGCTTTCGGCCGAGGTGAGCGTCAGCGGCTTTTCCACCAGCACATGCTTGCCGGCCTCCAGCGCCGCCTTGGCGATGGCGAAGTGGGTGTTGGTGGGCGTGGCCACCGCCACCGCCTGAATGGACTCGTCCTCCAGGATGTCGGCCAGCCGGTTGGTGGCCTTGGCCTGGGGATAGCGCTGGGAGAAGGCGGCAAGGCGCGCCGGGTCCAGGTCGCACAGGCCGGCGACCCGGGCCTTCTCGGTGGCGACGAAGGAATTGGCGACGTTGGGGCCCCAATAGCCGGTGCCGATCAGTGCGACGTCGATCATCTCAGATCACCTGGCGCAGCACGGCGGCGGCGCGCTCGGCGGCGTCGTCGGGCAGTTCGGCATAGATGGGCAGGCTGATGCAGTGGTGCGCCCAGTCCTCCGCCATGGGGAAATCCCCCGCCTTGTGGCCGAGCGAGGCATAGGCGTCAAGTTCGTGCAGGGCGAAGGGGTAATGGATGCCGGCTCCGATGCCGGCCTCGTTCAGCGCCTTCAGTACCCGGTCGCGCTCCTCCACCCGGATGACGTAGAGGTGGTAGACGGAGCCCGGATCGCTCTTGGTCAGGCGCACGCCCTCGACGCCGGCCAGGGCGGCGTCGTAGCGCCCGGCGTGCCTGCGCCGCGCATCGTTCCAGGCGGCCAGATGGGGCAGCTTGACCCTGAGGATGGCGGCCTGGATGGTGTCCAGGCGCGAGTTGGGGCCGACGATGTCGTGGTGGTACTTCTTGGACGAGCCCAGATGGCGCAGCAAGGTGAGCTTGTGGGCCAGGGCGGCATCATTGGTCAGCAGGCCGCCGGCATCGCCATAGGCGCCGAGATTCTTGCCGGGATAGAACGAGAAGCAGCCGATGGCGCCCACCGTGCCGGCCTTGCATCCGTCGCGGCTGGCGCCGTGGGCCTGGGCGGCGTCTTCCACCAGATGCAGCTTGTGCCGGGCGCAAAGAGCCTTGAGCGCCGTCAGGTCGGCCAACTGGCCGAACAGATGGACCGGCAGGATGGCCTTGGTGCGCGGCGTGATGGCCGCCTCGGCCTTGGCCACGTCCAGCAGGCCGGTTTCGGCCTCGACGTCCACCAGGACCGGCGTGGCCCCGGCCAGGGTGACGCCCAGCGCGGTGGCGATGAAGGTCATGGCCGGAACGATCACCTCGTCGCCGGGACCGATGTCCAGCGCCATCATGGCCAACTGCAGCGCGTCGGTGCCGTTGGCGCAGCCCACCGAATGGGCCGCGCCCGAGAACGCCGCGAATTCCTTCTCGAACGCCTCGACGTCCTTGCCCAGGATGAAGTCACCCCGCGCCAGCACGGCGGCGATGGCCGCGTTGACGTCCGCCTCGATGGAGCGGAACTGAGCCTTGAGATCGACGAGAGGGATGTTATCGGCCACTTGGGGGAGTCCTCGCGGGTTGGCGCCTCGCAGGCCGGAGGCCCGCTTCGGTTATTGAATTTTCGCGGTTTTGTCAATCTTCGCGGCAAGGTCGGTCGTGGGAAGCAGCCCGGTCGCGTGGCAATTGGCAATCGGTGGGCCGTTGATGTACCGTGCCCGGCGATGGCCATGCGGGGCCGTCACCTCATTGGATAATGGCGTGGGCTGGAGAGGCCTGATGCGGTTGCGGCCGATGGCGGCGTTTGGTGCCGTGTGTGCGGTGACGATTATTCTGGTCGCCGTACGGCCGGATCGATTGAGTTTTGCCGGGGCCGTTTGTGCGGCCCTGGCATTGGGTGTTGCCGCCTTGCCGGCCATTCTATCCCTTGGGAGACCGGATTCGGGGCGGCTGCCTGTTCTGCCGCTGGTCGGCCTGTTCTACATCCCATTCTTCGCCCTGCCGTGCTTCCTGTCCGGTTTCGTCTATCCGGGTGCCGGCCCCATGGTCATCTATGGGGAAGGGGCTTCGGTCCTGGGGATCGGCGTCGAAGCCACGGCAGTTCTGCTCGTGGGTGTGGTGATGCTGGTCACGGGAATGGTGGTGTCGCGGCGTTTGCCCGAACTCCCCCTGCCGCCCCTGCCCACGCCGACGCCCAGCCGTCTGGCGTGGACGGCCCGCTCGCTGCTGGCGCTCAGTTTTCTTTTCCTGGCGGTCCCCGGGCTGGAGCAGGTTCCGTCGTTGGGACAATTGGTGCGGCCGATCGGCTATCTGGCCTTCTGCCTTGCCGCGGCGGCACGGTTCGAAGGGGTAATCGGCACCGCCGAGGCGATACTGGTATTCGGTGTGCTGCTGCCCCTCCGTCTGGCCTCGGGCTTGGCGTCTGGGTCACTCAACAATGCCCTGCTTCTGCTGGCGATCCTCGCCGTATTCGCGGCATCCCGCCGGCGGCGTCTGATCGTTCCCATGGTCCTGGCGGTGGGGGTGGGGGCGGCCATCTATGCCCCCATGCAGGTGTTTCGGCATTTCTCCTGGAATCCGGTGGTGGTGTCCGCCGATCTGCCCACCAAGGCGGCCTGGGTCTGGGACCGGGCCAAGGCGATGTCCTTCGCCGAGTTGGTTCACCAGCCGCCGGGACAGCGCTCGGTACTGCAGGCCATGGCCTGGCCCTTGGCCAAGCGTCTCGATCAGATGACGGTGTTGGCCGTGGTGGTGGAGCATACGGGACGGGACGTGGCTCCGTGGGGTGGGCACACCCTGGTCAATCTGGTCACCGGCCTGGTGCCGCGCGCCTTATGGCCGGCCAAACCCGCCGAGCGCTTCGGTAACGAATTCGGACAGCGCTATGGTCTGCTGTCGCCGGTGGAAACCGCCATGTCGGTGAACCTGCCTTGGCTGACCGAATTCTACGCCAATTTCAGGCTGACGGGGGTTGTCGTCGGCATGGGGCTTGTGGGGCTGGTGCTGGGCGTCCTGGATCGCGCACTCAACCGGCCGGGGAGCAGCGGCCCCCAGGCGGCCCTGGCCGCCACCCTCCTGCTTCCCATGGTGGTGGCGGAATCCAACATCAGCCTGATGGCGTCAAATCTGCCCCTGATCGGGGTGGTGCTGTGGCTGGGACTGTTTGCGGCGTTTCGTCCCGCCGGGCGATAACGGTCAGGGCGGCGGCCAGGCAGACGGCGCACAGCCACCAGGATTGCCACATGCCGTAGCTGACCAGATCGACGATGACCACCAGGGTAAAGACCGCCGCGGCGATTCCCCGGTTGTCCCGGTCGGGGATACGGGCGATGGCGCGCATGATCATCGCCAAGGCAACCACGGTGAGGATGGCACCGATCCCTCCTAGCTCCAGCCACACCTGCACCGCCACGTTGTGGGGATGCAGGGGCATCTTGGCCTCGGACAGGATGTAATTACCGTAGCGGGGCGAGCGGACATTGATCTTGATCTCGTCGTCGCCCTCGGGAATGGAGCGTGAGGCATCGATTCCCCAGCCGAAAATCGGCTTCTCCAGCGTCTTTATGGCTCCGAAATTCCAGATGGTCAGCCGATGATGGGCGGACCGCGGCAGCCAGCTTTCGCTGGCATCCATGGTCTCCTGGGGCGAGGGCAGCAGGGCCAGGGCCGGAATGCCCGCCATGATGGCGGCAAGAATGGCAGTGATGGCAATGAAGCCCCGGCGCGGCCAGAACTTGAGGGCCAGGAACGCCATCGCCGCCAGTGGCACCGCGACCTTGATGGACAAGGGATGGCCTTTCGCGGTCACGATCAGCGCGGCACATCCCATGGCGGCGGCCCAAAACCGTTTCCCGTCCCGCCAGGCCATCAAGATGGCGGGAAGCGCCAGCATGGTCACCACGGTTTGCCCGCGGCTGAGCCGAGACAGCATCACGGCCGGAATATCGGGTTCCCGGACGGGGGGGACGGGCATGATGTAGCGGAATAGATGGCCGGTCGCCACTTCGACGACCAGCATGGCCAGGGCGATGCTGACACCGATGGCCAGGGCTCGACCGATCCGCTTGCGGTCCTCGCCGGCCAGTCCGGCGGCCAGTCCGATCAGAAACAGCCCCCCCGCCAGCTCGGCGACCGCCCCCGCCCCGGTTTTCAGGCCCTGAAGCGGGTCCAAGGTCCAAAATAGGGAGAGGAGACTCCACCCCACCAGGGCAATCAGCGTCCAGGTGGGGCCAGGGCTGACGCGGCGCCATGGCCGCTCCTTCCATGCCAGGGGAAGCAGGGCCAGCAGAATCAGGATACAAAGCGGCGCCAGGCCGCGCGGTGCCATCAGGGCGACCAAAGGTGCCAGCACTCCCGCTGCCGCCAGGACATGCCAAGGCAGAAGTCGTCTTGCTGGCAGGCTCAAAAGCGCGACTCCAGGATTTTGACGATACGCGACGCGGCCTGTCCGTCCCAAAATTCAGGGACCCGCCCGGCCTTGCCCCGCCCGGCGCGGAGGGCGGCCATGGCTTCTGCGATGAGGCTCCGATCCTGGCCGACAATGGTATTGGTGCCTTCGGTGACGGTGATGGGGCGTTCCGTTGAGTCGCGTAGGGTCAGGCACGCCACGCCCAGCGCCGTCGTCTCTTCCTGAATGCCGCCCGAATCGGTCAGAACGACCTTGGCTGCCGACATCAAGCCCAACATGGCCAGATAGCCGGCCGGCGGCAGGGCCAGGACATTGGGGGCGGCCAGCCGATCCTCGAGCCCGAAAGCGCGGATGCGGGCCAGGGTGCGCGGATGAAGGGGAAACACCACCGGCAGGTCGTCGCCGATGTCGTGAAATGCCTCCAGGAGAATGCCCAGCACCCGGGGGTCATCCACATTGGACGGCCGGTGCAAGGTGGCAACGGCGAAGGCCGAGGGGCACGTCAGGCCGGCTGCGGCCAGGGTCTCGGCGGGGGCGACCGCCCGCTCGAGATGGGCCTTGAGCGAATCGATCATCACGTTGCCGGAAAAATGGATTTTTGCCGGGTCGATGCCTTCGCGGGCCAGGTTGTCGGCGGCCGATCTCTCGGTGGTGAAGAGCAGATCGGAAATCTGGTCCGTGAGGATACGGTTGATTTCCTCGGGCATGGAGCGGTCGCCCGAGCGCAATCCGGCTTCCACATGGGCGACGGGAACGCCCTTCTTCACCGCCACCAGGGCGCAGGCCAGGGTCGAATTGACGTCGCCAACAACCAGCACGATCGGATCGGCGACCGCGTCGAGCACCGGTTCGAACCGCTTCATGACCTCGGCTGTCTGGACCGCGTGGCTGGCGGAGCCGACTTCCAGGTTGACGTCGGGGCGGGGCATGCCGAGATCGATGAAGAAGCCATCGTTCATCTGGGGGTCGTAGTGCTGGCCAGTGTGAACCAGATACGGCACCAGTCGGGACGATTGGCGCAAGGCAGCGACGATGGGCGCGACCTTCATGTAATTGGGCCGGGCACCGACGACGCAGATGACCGTTCTGGGTGGCTGGTTCATCGAGAAGGCGTTCTCAAGGGGAAATCCGATGGGCGCACATATATACCGGCCGGCCGAATGCTAATCCAGCGGCATCGAAGGCCTTGGCCCACGGGCCGGGGCCTTCTCCCGGCGTTCCATCCAGGCCCAGGCATGGGCGACCATGGTGTCCAGGTCGGTGATCTTCGCCCGCCAGTTCAGGTCCCGGAGGGCGAGGGAGGCATCGGCCACCAGCATGGGGAGGTCGCCGGCGCGACGCGGCGCTTCGGCGACCGGCACCCGACGGCCGCTAACCCGCTCCACCGCCGCCACCACCTCGCGCACCGAATGGCCCCGGCCGCTACCCAGATTGACGGTTAGCGGCCGGTCGCCCGTCACCAGGCGGTCAAGGGCCAGCAGATGGGCGCGGGCCAGGTCGTGGACATGGACGTAGTCGCGCACGCAGGTGCCGTCGGGAGTGGAGTAATCGGTGCCGAACAGGGTGAGGCCGGGGCCATGTCCCGCCGCCGCCGCCAGCGCCAGGGGAATCAGGTGGGTCTCGGGATGGTGGCGCTCGCCCAATTCGCCCTCGGGATCGGCCCCGGCGGCGTTGAAGTAGCGCAGGATCATGGGCCGAATGCCATGGGCGGCGGCGTGATCCTCCAGGATGCGCTCCACCACCATCTTGGTGGTGCCGTAGGGGCTGACCGGGTCACGGCGATGGGTCTCGTCCAGGGGCAGGCGCTCTGGCTGGCCGTAGACGGCGCAGGTGCTGCTGAACAGGATGTCGCCCACTCCGTGGCGCCGCATGGCTTCGACCAGGGTCAGCGAGCCCAGTACGTTGACGTCGTAATAGAGAGCGGGCCGGCGGACCGAATCGCTGACCTCGATCAGGCTGGCGAAATGGGCGATGGCCACCGGCCGATGCCGGGCGAAGACCTCGTCCAGGCGGGCGGCATCGCGGATGTCGCCCACCTCCAGCGGTCCCCAACGCACCGCATCCCCATGGCCGTTGCTCAAATCGTCATAGGTGACGGGCAGGTAACCCTGCCCGGCGGCCATCTTGCAGAAGTGACTGCCGATGAAGCCCGCGCCACCGCAGACCAGGATGGGACGGACCATCGGAACACTCAGCTGGCGGTGATGCGCGACTTGAAATAGGCGATGGTGCGCTTCAGGCCGTCCTCCAGCGGGATGGTCGGCTGCCAGTGCAGCACGTTCTGGGCCAGGGTGATGTTGGGCTGGCGCTGCCTGGGATCGTCGGCGGGCAGCGGCATGAACACCAGCTTCGACTTCGACCCGGTGAGCCGCAGCACCGCCTCGGCCAGTTCCAGCATGGTGAACTCGCCGGGATTGCCCAGGTTGATGGGGCCGGTCACGTCGTCGCCCGAGTTCATCAGGCGGATGAACCCCTCGATCAGGTCGTCGCAGAAGCAGAAGGAACGGGTCTGGCTGCCGTCGCCGTAAATGGTGATGTCGCGGCCTTCCAGCGCCTGGACGATGAAGTTGGAGACCACCCGGCCGTCGTTGGGGTGCATGCGCGGGCCGTAGGTGTTGAAGATGCGCGCCACCTTGATGCGCAGGCTGTGCTGGCGCCAGTAATCGAAGAACAGGGTCTCGGCGCAGCGCTTGCCCTCGTCGTAGCAGGCGCGCGGGCCGATGGTGTTGACGGAGCCGCGATAATCCTCGGGCTGGGGATGGATTTCCGGGTCGCCGTAGACCTCCGAGGTGGAGGCCTGGAAGATCTTGGCGCCGACGCGCTTGGCCAGACCCAGCATGTTGATGGCGCCATGGACCGAGGTCTTCGTGGTCTGGACGGGGTCGCGCTGATAGTGGATGGGCGAGGCCGGGCAGGCCAGATTGTAGATCTCATCCACCTCCACGTAGAGCGGGAAGGTGACGTCGTGGCGGATCAGCTCGAAATAGGGATTGCCGAGCAGGTGGGCGATGTTCTCCTTGGTGCCGGTGAAGAAATTATCCACGCACAGCACGTCGCACTTTTCGGCCAGCAGCCGCTCGCACAGATGCGACCCCAGGAATCCGGCCCCGCCCGTCACCAGTACCCGCTTGCGACCATAGCTCATGAAGATCGTCCTTAAGGCTATCCCGCCGTCTCCGTTGAGCCGGCGCGTGTAGATGACAACAATCCGGGCCTAGCCGCAAGCCCCCAAAACCCGCACCACCCGCACGCCCAGGCCGATGGGGCTGGGGCCATCGGCGGGGCGGCGGACGGCCTCGGAGAACAGCCGCACGGCGCGGGTCAGCGGCATCTCGCCCTCCACCGCCAGGGTCTCGCCCGGACCGGCGGGCCAGGCGAAGCTGGAATCGGCCGGATGCAGGGTGAGGCGGTCGGCGGCCAGATCGTCCATGAGCAGCGTTCCGGATCGGCCGAACACCGCGAAGCGGCGGCACTTGTCCATGGTGTTGCACAGACGCGCCCTGGCCTCGACGGCGCCGAACGCCAGAGTCAGGGTGACGTCGCCGGTCTCGCCGCCCTCCCTTTCACCGCGTGCCGCCCAGTTGGCGGAGATCCGCTCGGGGTCGCTCCCCATCAGGTCGAGCAGCATGGAGACGTCGTGGGCCCCCCAATCCCACAGCATGGGCACGCCGCCCTGGCGGTAGGGGCCGTGATTGCCGGCTTCCGAGCGGATGGCCCGGACGGGGCCGATGGCGGGAAGGGCCGCTTTCAAGGCGTGCCAGGCCGGGTTGAACAGCTGGGTATGCTCGACCCAGACCGTCACGCCGGCGGCATGGGCGGCGGCGGCGATGGATTCGGCCTCGGCCACGTCGAGGGTCAGGGGCTTTTCCACCAGCACGGCCTTGCCGGCGGCGATGGCGGCCAGGGTGATTTCGGCATGGGTGGCGGGCGGGGTGGCGACGATCACCGCCTCCACCTCGGGGGCGGTGACGGTGGTGCGCCAGTCGGAATCGACCACGCAACCCGGCGGGACCAGGGCGCGGCTGTCCGGGTTGGAACTGGCAAGCCGCGCCAGCGCCGTGCCGGGCAGGCCGGCGATGGTGCGGATGTAGTTGCGCCCCCAGCGCCCCGCCCCGATCAGGGCGAGGCGGACGGGGTCCTCACTGCTCGCCGGTGTAGACACCGTCGGCCCAGGTCAGGAAGCGGCGCAAACCTTCGTTCAGCTCCACCGAGGGCTCGAACTTGAGCTGCAGCTTGGCCTTGCGGATGTCGGGGCAGCGGCGGTTGGGTTCGTCGGCGGGATAGGAATCCGGGTACTCGATGATGTTGTGGGCCACCGGCTTGCCGATCACCTGGGAGATGCGCTCGACCAGCTCGACCATGGAGATCTCGGGCTTGGGGTTGCCGACGTTGTAGGCCTCGCCGGGCACGCCGCGCAGGATCACCAGCAGGAAGCCCACCATGGCGTCGGTGATGTAGCAGAAGGTGCGCGTCTGGTTGCCCGAGCCGTAGACGTTGAGCGGATGGCCGCCCTTGATGCGGTTGGCGAAGTTGGGCAGCACCCGGTAGTCGGTCTCCTGCATGCCGGGGCCGAAGACGTTGAACGGGCGGATGGTGTTGGTCTTGGTGCCGTGCTCGCCGTGGAAGATGTAGCACAGGGTCTCGCCCACCCGCTTGGACTCGTCGTAGCAGGCGCGCGGACCCTGGCACGACACGTGGCCGCGATAGCTTTCCGGGGTGGGAACGTGCTTGGGGTCCGGGTCGCCGTAGATCTCGGACGACGAGAAGAAGGTGAAGCGGGCGTTGTGCTCCTGGGCCAGCTCCAGCATGCGCCGCGTGCCGGTAATGGCCACTTCCAGCGTCGCCAGGGGATGGGCGCGGTAGTAGAACGGGCTGGCGATGCCGGCGGCGTGGATCACGTAGTCCAGGGCACCCTTCCATTTCAGGGGCTGGATGACGTCGTGCTGGATGAACTCGGTATGGGGGTATTCGGCGACGTTGGCGCCTTCCTTGCCGGCGGTGATCAGGTTGTCGGCCGCCACCAGCTTGACCGGCTTCTTCAGCACGTTCCTGTTCAGATAGGCGAAAATTTCCATGAAATAGCGGCCGAGAAAGCCGCGCCCGCCGGTGAGCAGAACGGTCTTGCCCGCGAAATCATGGGCGGTGTCGCCCAGGCGCTCGCAGATTTCCTGGATGTCGGACTGCAGCAGAAATTCGGCCATCACACGACCTCGACCTTGGGAATGGGAACGATGAATTTGCCGCCCGCCTCGCGGAAGGCGGCGTTCTTGGCGATGATCGGCCGGGCGAAGTTCCAGGCCAGGATCACCAGATAGTCGGGAGCCTTGGCGAAGCCCTCCGCCGACGACACCACGGGAATGTGCATGCCGGGCGAGTACAGGCCCTGCTTCAGGGGGCTGTCGTCGATGATGAAGTCCACCAGTTCCGGCCCGATGCCGAAATGGTACATCAGCGTGGTGGCCTTGGCCGGCGCGCCGAAGCCGCCGATGCGCTTGCCCTCCGCCTTGAGGCGCTTCAGCAGCGCGTTCAGCTCGGCGCCCAGCGCCTCGATGTCGGCGGCGAACTTGGAAAGCGTCGCGGCCTTGTCCAGGCCCAGCCGCTCTTCCAGGGCGAGCAGTTCGCCCACCGAGGGGCCGACGGGGCGGGGGCCGCCCTTCAGCTGGGCGATGCCGCGCAGGGACCCGCCATGGCTGTCGACGCGCACCGCCTCGATCAGCTCCATGCCCTTGGCGGCGAAGAAGCGCACCAGCGGACCCACCGAGTGATAGTCCAGATGCTCGTGGTAGATGGTGTCGAACAGGGTCTTCTCGAACACGTCCACCAGATAGGACACCTCGAAGACGAACACGCCCGATGGCGACAGCAGGCCGCGCACCCCGTCCACCACGCCCGAGAGGTCGTCGATATGGGCGAAGACGTTGTTGGCGGTGATCACCTCGGCCTTGCCGTGGGCGGCGGCGATCTCCGCTCCCAGTTCAGCGCCGAAGAAGCCGCAGAGGGTGGGAATGCCGCGCGCCGTGGCGTCGGCGGAGATTTCCTGCGCCGGGTCGATGCCCAGCACCCGCATGCCCGCCTTCTGGAAGAAGGACAGCAGGGTGCCGTCATTGGAGCCGATGTCCAGCACCAGCCCGCCCGCCGCCGGCTTGAAGCTTTCCATCACGAAGGCGGCGTATTCCTCGAAATGCTTCACGAAGACCGGCGAGGTGCCGGATACGTAGACGTAGTGCTCGAACAGGATGCGCGGGTCCACCACGTCGAGAATCTGCACATGGGCGCAGTCCTCGCAGAAGAACACATCGAGGGGGAAGCGCTCCTGCGGCTTGCCCAGTTCGGTGGCCGGGACGAAGGCGTTGGCGGGGGGCGTGGGCGCCAGGCGCACCACCTCGGTCAGGCGCTTCGAGCCGCACAGGCGGCAGGTGTCGCGGCGGTGGTGACTCATGGTCTTACTTGTCGCCCGGCTTCCACGAGGTCAGGCCATCGGTGGCCAGCAGGTCGATGCGCACCACGTCGGCCTCGTACGCCGCCTGGTCGCGGGAATTGCGCGACAGCGTCAGGAAGGTGCAGTCCTCGGGGAACACCATGCCGTGATCGACCATGGGAGGCGTGAACACCATCTCGCCCGCCTTGACGATCATCCGGGTGGGCTCTTCCTGGCTGCCCGTCGGGCGGTGCCAGTACTCGATGGAGCCCGAGACCACGTAGCAGTAATGCCAGTCGGTCTTATGATAGTGGTTGGCGCGAAGGCTGCCCTTCTTGGACTCGATCAGCACCGCGCTCTTCATCAGGCGGTCGACCAGCGGCTGGATGGTGCCGCGGGCGTCGGTGAAGGCCTTCTCCAGCTTCACCACGCGGTCGAAGGGCGGCCAGGACAGTTTCTCTTCCTCGGTCACCGGCTCGATGTCGTGGTAGTGGTCGTGGGACATGCAATCGGTCTCCCTAACGGATGAAGCGTTCGCGGATGATGGTGGCGAAGACGGCGATGACGTGATGGGCCTTGATCTTCTTGCCCTCGGCATAGGTGCGGCCATGATACGAGATGGGCGTCTCGTAGAACACCTTGCCCGCCACCACCGCCCGGGACAGGATCTCGGCGTGCTGCTCCCACCCGGCGGTGCGCAAGGCCGCTCCGTCCACCAGCGACCGGCGGTAGCACAGATAGCATGAATAGATGTCGGAAAACGTGGTGTTGTTCAGCACGTTGAACAGGAAGGTGATCGCCCAGTTGCCGACCTTGTGCCAGAAATAGAACACCCTGGTGTATTGGGGCGCGGCGAAGCGCGAGCCCATCACCACGTCGGCGCCGAAATCGCGCACCGGCTTCAGCAGGCGGGCGTAATCGTCGGGGTCGTATTCCAGGTCGGCGTCCTGGAACAGCACGAACTCGCCGCCGGCCTCCGCCAGCCCCGCCTTGACCGCCGCGCCCTTGCCGCCGTTGGGCTGATGCACCACCCGGTCGTAAAGCTCGGGCCGGGCGTCGAGAATCTCGCGCGTGCGGTCCTTGGAGCCGTCATTGACCACCACGATCTCCAGCTCGATGCCGGGAATGCGTTGGGCACGCACCCGCTCCAGCACCTGGGCGATGGTCTTTTCCTCGTTGTAGGCGGGAATGACGACGCTGACCCGGATCGGGGAGGAGGACTCGGACAAGGACTACCTCGGGCAGGAACAGGGTCAGCAGACGGCCCTTCTAAGCCACAGGTCAGGCGGGAATGCAAGCGGTTAGGGCGTATCGCCCCAACACTCGGCCCAGGCCTCGGCCAGGGTCGCGGCGAAGCGCCGGTGGGAATAGCGGGTTTCGGCCAGCGTCCGGGCCTTGGCGCCCAGGCGGGAACGCAGTTCCCGGTCGGCGGCGAGACGGGTCAGGGCCTCGGCCATTCCGGCGGCGTCGTCCACCAGCAGGCCGGTCTCGCCGGGGATGACGTAATCCTCGGGGCCGCCACAGCGGGTGGAAACCACCGGCAGGCCCGATGCCATGGCCTCCATGCCGACGATACCGAATCCCTCCTGGTGCGAGGGAATGGCGAACAGGTCGAGGCCGGAATAGAAGGCCGGCAACTGATCGAGGGTCAGCTCGCCCGCCAGTTCCACCCGCCCCGCCAGGCGGGGATCGTTCAATTTTGCCGCCAGTTCGCCTTGCGGCACGGCGCCGGCCAGGCGCAGGCACAGGCCGGGGCTTCGGGCCACCGCCTCGATCAGCAGGCCGAGATTCTTGCGCGGGTCGTTGAGTCGCGCGGCGAAGCCCACCCATCCGGCCGGGACGGGCCGGGCCGGCGGGCGGAAACGGTCGCAATCCACCGGAATGGGCATCACCGGACAGGGGCCGGCGCCCATGGCTTCGAACAGCCGCGCCGTGTGGCCGCTCACCGGGCGGATGCGGCCGGTGCCGGCCAGGATGGCGCGTTCCATGCGGGCCTGCACCGGGCCGACCACCGCCTCGTCGATCAGACGGCGCGGCCAGGGCATGGCGGCGCGGCGGTCGCGGCGGTCCTCGATCATGGTGGCGGCGCACCAGGTGACATGAGGCAGACCCGCCGCCGCCAGGGGATGGGAGGCCAGCACCGTGCCGCCCACCGCGATGTGGCGGTCATGGGCGGCGATCAGGCGGTCCCAGCGCTCGGACGGCAGGTAGTAGGGAAATTCCAGTTCGGGGAAGCGGCAGCCCACCGCCACCGCCGGGACACCGTCCCAGATGGTCCGCTCCAGGGTTCCGGGGCGGCGCCAGAAACGCCACGCGGGGACCACCAGGGCGGGGTGGTCGGAGAGGGTGGCGTAATAGGCCACGGTCACGTCGTGGCCAAGGCGCTTCAGGTGATCGACCAGGATGCGGCACTTGGCGGGCACCCCTCCGGCGAAGGGGGGCAGGGTGACCACCAGGACGCGGCTCATGGCTTCATCCCGGTCAGGAGGGCGCGGGCCGCCTCCGCCACCCTGGCCACCTCCAGGTCGAGCATCAGGCACTCGGAGCGCCGGTGGTCGAAATCGGGCGCGTGGCAGATGTCCTCGAAGCTGCGTGGCCCGCGCACCGAGGCGCAGTGGGGGCCGAAGGGGCCGTAGAACACTTCCGAGGACGGGCCGAACAGGCCGAGCGTGGGCACGCCCGAGGCCGCCGCGATGTGCATCAGCCCGGAATCGTTGCCCACATACAGGCTGGCCCGCTTGAGGCAGGCGTGAAGGGTGGCCAGGTCCACCTTGCCGATCAGGTCGAGGCGCCGTTCCAGTGGAACGGAATCGATCAGCGGCCCAAGGGAGGAGCGCTCGGAATCGGCGCCGAACAGCGCCACCCTGGCCCCGGCCAGGATGCCGCCCGCGCCGGTGAGGTCGAGGGCCAGCCGGGCAAACCGCTCGGCCGGCCATTGCTTGGGCGCCCAATTGGCGCCGGGTCCCAGCGCCAGGATGGGGCCATGACCCATCAGCCGGGCGGCCTCTTCCTCCTGGGCGGGGGTGGACCACAGGACGGGGGCCAGCGGACGGTCGAGGCCCAGCAGGGCCGAGAGATGCAGCAGGCGGTGCCTGGGCTCCCACGACGACTTGATGATCCTGCGGCTGAAGGTGGGCACCAGCCAGCCGAGACCCGAGCCGCGCAGGTCGATCACCTGGTGCCAGAAGGTGCCGGCGGTCTGCCGCCACAGCTCGAGCCAATGGCCGGCGCGCTTGCGCTTGACCATGGGAATGACCCTGTCCACGAAGGGAGCCGCCTCGAACAATCCCGCCGCCGCCTGTCCGCAGGCCACGGTGAAGCGGGCCTGCGGGTGCCGCTCCGCCAGATGGGCCAGCAGGCCGGTGGACAGCACCGCATCGCCGATGCGGCTGGCGGTGACGAACAGGATGCGCAACGGCTACAGCCGCCAGAGACGGAGGGAGTCCGGAATGTCCATGCCGCGCCACATGCCCTTGACGTCGGCCACCAGCCCGCCGGGGCGGACCAGGGTGGCGAAGCTCTCCTCCGAGAAGGCCACGTAGGGCTGGTGCGGCACGGCGCCCACCAGGCAGTCGTAGCCGGCGGCCCCGTCCAGGCTGGGCATCAGGGTCTCGGCATATTCGTGCTCGGCTTCGGCCGGGTCGGCGAAGGGGTCGTGGACTTCCACCGCGTGGCCCTTGGCCCGGAGCGCGCGGATGACGTCCACCACCTTGGAATTGCGCAAGTCGGGGACGTTCTCCTTGAAGGTCAGGCCCAGCACCAGGACGCGCGACGGTCCCGCCAGCTGGGCCGAGACGCGCTCGGCGATCCATTCGCCCATGCCGTCGTTGATCCGCCGCCCCGACAGGATGATTTCGGGGTGGTGGCCGTTGTCCTGGGCGCATTGGGCCAGATAGAAGGGATCGACGCCGATGCAGTGGCCGCCCACCAGGCCGGGCTTGAAGTTGAGGAAGTTCCACTTGGTGGCCGACGCGTCCAGCACGTCGAAGACCGAGATTCCCAGCTTCTGGAAGATCATGGTGATCTCGTTGATGAAGGCGATGTTGATGTCGCGCTGGGCGTTCTCGATCACCTTGGCGGCTTCTGCCACCTTGATGGAAGCGGCGGGGAACACGCCGCCGGTGGTCACCGAGCCGTAAACGCGGGCCAGCAGCGCGGTCACCTCGGGGGTCTGGCCGGCGATCACCTTGGTGATGCGGTCAACGGTGTGCTCGCGGTCGCCCGGGTTGATGCGCTCGGGGCTGTAGCCCAGGAAGAAGTCGGTGCCGCATTTGAGGCCCGAATGCTTCTCCAGCTCGGGGCCGCAGATGTCCTCGGTGACGCCGGGATAGACGGTGCTTTCGAACACCACCACCGCGCCCTTCCTCATGGCCTGGCCCACCGAACGGCAGGCGGACAGCACCGGCCTGAGGTCGGGGCGGTTGTCCGCATCCACCGGGGTGGGCACCGTGACGATGTAGACGTCCTGGCCGGCGATGTCGTCGGTCCTGGCCGACAGGCGCATGGTGCTGGCCCGCAGGCGCGACGCTTCCACCTCGCCGGTGCGGTCGAAGCCCTTGTGCAGTTCATTGATGCGGCCCTGGTCGATGTCGAACCCGATGGTGGGGAAGTGGCGGGCGATGGCCACGGCCAGCGGCAGGCCGACATAGCCCAGGCCGATGACGGCGATCCGCGACGACGGGGTGGACATGGAAGGGGCTCCTGATGACGTATCTGGATGGGGTTGTGGACAAGGCTGCCCCTCCCCGTCAACGAAAAGATAAGGGACTCTAGCCCTCGACGGTGCCGGCCTGGGTGGGGCCGCGTCCGGCGACCACCATCTCCAGCACCGTGATGAACAGCTCGGCCTGACGCTCGCGGGTATGGGACGAGGCGGCGGCCAGACTGGCCTCGGCCAGCGCCTTGCGCGTCCCATGGTCGTCGGCCAGACGGCGCGCCGCGGCGGCCAGCCCGTCCGGGTCGGCGGCGGGCACGAACAGCCCGGCCTTGTCGGCCTCGACGATGTGCGAGGCCTCGCCCCGGGGCGCCACCAGCAGCAGGGGCAGGCCCATGCCCATGGCCTCGAACATCTTGGACGGGATGACCTCGGCGAAGGCGGGCGAATCCTTCAGATGGATCAGCGCCACGTCGCACAGGGACCACACGGCGGGCATGCGCTCCTTGGGCTGGGGCGGGCCGAACACCACGTTGGAGAGATGGCGCCGCGCCGCCTCGTCCTTCAGCATCTGGCGCTCGGCGCCGTTGCCCACCAGCAGGAAGCGGATATGGGGCGCGGTTTCCTTCAGCCGTTCGGCGGCGTCCAGCACGTTGATCAGGCCATGGGCCATGCCGTGGGTGCCCACATAGCCGATGACGAAGGTGTCCTTGAGATTCCATTCGGCCTCCAGCGCCTCATCCCTGGGGCGCGGCGCATAGCGGGGCAGGTCGACGCCGTTGATCACCACGGCGATCTTCTCGGCCGGGATGTGGCGGCGGGTCAGGTCGGCCTTGAAGGCCCGGGTCAGCGCCACCACGGCGGCCGAACGGCGGTAGAGGAACAGTTCCAGCGCCTCGATGGCGCGGATCACCGGGCTGTCCTTCATGGCGCCCACGGCGGTGATGGAACGCGGCCACAGATCGCCCAGCTCGAAGACGAAGGGCACCCGGCGCAATCCCGCCAGCATCCAGCCGCCCACGGCGGCGAAGAATTGCGGGCTGGTGGACACCACCACGTCGGGGCGCTTCTCGAACAGGCCGACCGCCACCGCCATGACCATGAAGGACAGGAAGTCGATGATGCGCTTCGCGAAGCCTTCGTTGGGGGCGATGTAGGTCTTGACCCGCACCACCCTTATGCCCTGGTGGTCGGTGATCTGCCGCCAGCGGTTCTCCCAGCCGTCGAACAGCTTGCCGCCGGGGAAGTTGGGGGCCGAGGTCAGCACCGTCACCTCGTGGCCCGCCCTGATCCAATAGAGCGCCCGCTCCGACACCCGGGTGGCGGCGGCGTTGGTCTCGGGCGGGAAGTTCTCGGTCAGGAAAAGGATGCGCATGCCAGCATCTTCTCGATGACGTCCACCGCCTGGGGCAGGTCGTCCACCACGTAATCGGCCTTGGTGCCGTCGACGAATTTGGGGCCGTGGCCGGTGCGGACGAGGAAGCTCCTGGCGCCCACCGCGTGGCCCATTTCCACGTCCACCTCCTTGTCGCCGATCATGAAGGCCTGGGTCGGGTCGAAGTGATGGTCGGCCACCGCCTGATCCACCATGCCGGGCAGCGGCTTGCGGCAGGCGCAATCGTCGTCCGGGCCGTGGGGGCAGATGTAGAGCCCGTCGATCATGGCGCCCTCCGCCTCCAGCAGGCGGTACAGGCGGTCGTGTATCTCCTCCAGCCGGGCCAGGTCGAAATAGCCGCGCGCGATCCCCGACTGGTTGGTGACCACCACCACGCCCAGGCCCAGCATGTTCAGCCGGCGGATGGCGCGGCCCACGCCGGGGTAAAGCTCCAACTGGTCGGGATCGGACAGGTAATGCTTCTCGACGTTGATGGTCCCGTCGCGGTCGATGAGGGCGAAGCGCTTCATGAAATCTTCTCCAGTCGCGCGGCGAAGAATGCATCCATGCCGCCCCGGGCGGCAAGATGGCAGGGCAGGGTGCGCAGATCGCCCTCGGGCGTCACCAGCTCGGCCAGCCCGCCCACCTCCTCGGGCCGGATGGGGACGCGCTTCAGCGGCGCACCCTCGGCCAGCAGGGCGGCGATCTGCTCCGGCCCTTCCTCGGGCTCCAGGGAGCAGGTGCAGTAGACCAGGGTGCCGCCGGGCTTCAGCATGGGAATGGCGGCCCGCAGCAGGCGGGCCTGCACCCCGGCCAGCTTCATCACCTCGGCCGGGTTCTTGTGGCGGGCCACGTCGGGGTGGCGGCGCAGCGTGCCGGTGGCCGAGCACGGCGCGTCCAGCAGAATGGCGTCGAAGAGCGCGGGCGGCGTCCAGGCGCCGGCATCGGCCTCGACCACCTTGGCCGACAATCCCAGGCGCTTGAGGTTTTCGGCGAGGCGGACGAGGCGCTTGGCCGAGCGGTCGAGGGCGGTGACCTGCGCCCCGGCGACGGCCAGCTGCAAGGCCTTGCCGCCGGGGGCGGCGCACAGGTCGGCGACGGATTTGCCCCCAACGTAGCCCAGCAGGCGGGCGGGCAGGGCGGCGGCGGCGTCCTGCACCCACCACGCCGCGTCGTTGAAGCCGGGCAGGGCGGCGATGGAACCGCCGGCGGCGCGGCGCAGCGAACCGGTGGGCAGAATCTCGGCTTCCAGCGTCTCGGCCCAGCCTCGGGCGTCGGCCGCCACGGTGATGTCCACCGGCGCCTCGGCCAGATGGGCGGCGGCGATGGCCCGCGCCGTCTCCTCGCCATAAGCGCGGCACCACGAGCGCCACAGCCATTCCGGGGTGTCGAGCAGGGCCGCGTCCTGGGCGGCGACCAGTTCGCGGCCCTCGCGGTCCAGGCGGCGCAGCACGGCGTTCAACAGCTTGGCGAAGCCCGCCTGGCTGCCGCCCTTGACCAGATCCACCGTGGTGGAGATGGCGGCGTGCGGTGCCACGTCCAGGAACAAGAGCTGGCAGATGCCGAGGCGCAGCGCGTGCTCGGCCCAGGCGGCGCCGGCCCGCATGGGCTTGTCCACGCAATGGGCGATCAGGTCGTCGATCTGGCCGAGGCGGCGCAGCGTGGTGCCCAGCAGCAGGCGCACGAAGCCCCGGTCGCGCTCGTCCAGCCTGGCGAGGCGGGGATCGTCCAGCACCTCGTCCAGCAGGCGGCCCTTGTCGAGCACGGCGGACAGCAGATCGACGGCGACCGATCGGGGAGACTGGGGGGCGCGGGGCGTGGCGGGCGGGCGGCGTGATTTCATGGGGCAACCCTTACCCGATCCGGGGAACAAGGGCAATTGCCGGGCGGCTTGCGCCCGGTCCGGGGCTGGGGTACACGGGACCGGTATCAGCGGGGGATCAGGCCCTATGTGCGGCATCGCGGGCATCATCGCCGACCGGCCGGTGAACACCGGGGCGGTCGAGGCCATGATCGGGCGGCTGGTCCATCGCGGCCCCGACGACCGGGGTCTGTGGCGGTCCGCCGACGGAAGGGCCGTGCTGGGCCACCGGCGGCTCGCCATCCTCGACACCTCGGCGGCCGGGCACCAGCCCATGGAGCGGGACGGCCTCGTCGTGGTGTTCAACGGCGAGATCTACAATTTCCTGGAAATCCGGGCCGAGTTGGCGGCGTTGGGCGAGGTGTTCACCTCCGGCAGCGACACCGAGGTGCTGCTGGCCGCCTATGGCCGCTGGGGCGAGGCATGTTTCGACCGCCTCAACGGCATGTTCGCCATCGCGCTTTTCGATCCCCGCCGCCGCCTTCTGGTCTGCGCGCGCGACCGTTTCGGCGAAAAGCCGCTGCTGTTCGCGGCCCGACCGGGCCTGTTCGCCTTCGCGTCCGAATACAAGGCGCTGCTGGCCCTGGCCCAGGTGGGGCGCGAGGTGGACCAGCTGGCGCTGATGCGCTTCCTGCATCGTCCCACCACCGGGCTGGACGACGGGCGCTCCACCGCCTTTCCCGCCATCATGCAATTGCTGCCGGGCGAGAGGCTGGTGCTCGATCTGGACAGCCTGGAGTGGTCGGTGTCGCGCTATTGGAGCGTGGAGCGTGATTCCGCCCTGGCCGGAATCGGCATGGCGGAAGCCGCCGCCCGCTTCCGCGAGCTGCTGACCGATTCCATCCGGCTGCGCCTGCGGTCCGACGTGCCGGTAGGGTCGTGCCTGTCGGGCGGGCTGGATTCGGGCTCCATCATCTGTCTGGCGCGCCGGCTGCTGGGCGATGACGCGCCCTATCACGTCTTCACCGGGCGGTTTCCGGGGACCAGGGCCGACGAGTGGGAGTTCGCCCGCCTGACCGCCGAGGCCAACGGCGCCATCGTCCATCACACCGAGCCCGATGCCGCCGGCTTCCTGGCCGACCTCGCCGCCTTCGCCTGGGCCAACGAGTTGCCGGTGGGCAGCGCCAGCCAGTACGCCCAGTACCGGGTGTTCCAGCTGGCCAAGCAGGCCGGAGTCACCGTGCTGCTGGACGGCCAGGGCGCCGACGAGATCCTGGGCGGCTACGAGCAGTATTTCGCCCCCTACCTGCTGTCCCTGCCGGACGGTGAACGGGCGGCGGAGGAGGCGGCCATCCGCGCCCGCTACCCCGCCGGGCTGGATTCGCCGCGTCAGGCCCTGTCCAAGGCCCTGCCGCTGGGACTGCGCCACCGTCTGGCCAGTTGGGGCGGCAAGGGCAGCGACCTGCTGTTCGGCCTGTCCCCCGATCTCGCCGCCCGGGTGGCCGAGGCCAATACGGTGCCACCGGCTCCGCCCGGCTGGCCGCCCCTGGCGGCGGCCCTGGCCCGGGATTCCTTCGCCGCCCATCTGCCGGTGCTGCTGCGCTATGGCGACCGCAATTCCATGGCCCATTCCCGCGAGGTGCGGCTGCCCTTCTGCGACCACCGCATCGCCGCTTTCGCCCTGTCGCTGGACCCCCGCCTGCTGATGGGCGAGGCCCAGACCAAGCGGCTGCTGCGCGAGGCCATGAAGGGCATCCTGCCCGAGGCGGTGCGCACCCGCTGGAACAAGCAGGGCTTCCTGCCGCCCCAGGACCTGTGGTTCGCGCAAGGATTGGTGGAGGAGGCGGAACGGGTGATCGAGGACCCGTCCTTCGCGGCCTCGGGCACCTGGAACGTCTCCTGGTGGCGTAGCGTCCTCCGCAGGTTCCGGGCGGGCGAGGGGCATCTGGGCTGGGTGCTGTGGCGACCCTTGATGCTGGAATCCTGGCGCGCTCACTTCCTGGGGCGCATCGCATCCGAGGCGCCGGTGGAGGCGCTGTCCTGATGCGGGCGGTTCTGGTCAACCATTGTCATCCCGACACGCCGCATGTGTGCGCCACCCGCATGGCCCGCTTCGCCGAGGCGCTGGCGGCGCGGGGCTGGCGGGTGGTGCTGCTGACCGAGACCCTGGAGGGCCGCCCCGCCGAACACCGGCCGGAGGGGCTGGCGGCGGCGCTGGAGGGGCATGACTGGCGATCGCCTTTCCGTCTGGCCTGCGCTCCCCGCTCCGACCGCCTGCTCTCCGCCTTCCGCGACGGAATCCTGCCGCCGCCGCTGCGCAAGGTGGTGGCGGCGGGCTACTACCTGTTGCGGGGCGGGGTGTTCACCGACTGGCGCGACGGCAGCCGCCCGTACTGGCCGAGCCTCGCCGAGGCGTTCCGTCCCCAGGTGGTATGGGCGACCTTCGGCAATACCGACGCGCTGGCCATCGGGCGGGGTATCGCCCATCTGGCCGGCTGCCCCTGGGTGATGGACGTCAAGGACCCGTGGAGCGTGTTCATACCGGCGCCGATCCGTCACCTGCTGGCCCGGCGGTTCCAGGACGCGGCGGCGCTGACCGCCCTGTCGTCCGGCCATGCCCGCGAGGCGGAGCCCTGGTTCGGCCCGGCCCGGGTGATCCACAGCGGCATCGGCGAGGCCCTGCTGGCCCCCATGCCGCCGCCCGGTCCCGAACGCCGCCTGCTGCTGCTGGGCGGGCTCTATGGTCAGGCGGAACTGGAGGAACTGCTGAAGGGCGTGGGGCGCTGGCGGGGGGCGGGGCCGCTGACCCTGACCTATGCCGGCGCCGAGACCGCGCGCTTCGCCGAGGCCGCCGGGCGGCTGGTGCCCCATGCCGCCATCGAGGCGCCGGGTTGGCGGACTCTCGACGAGATCCGGGCACTGGCGGCCCGGTCCTGGGCGACGCTTTACGTGCGCACGCCGCGCGCCCTGTTCCAGCACAAGCTGTTCGAGCTAATCAGTCTGGCCCGGCCCGTCATCTGCCTGCCGCCCGAGGGCGACGAGGCGCAAGGGCTGGCGTCCGAACTGGGGGGCGTGCTGCTGGGATGCGCCGATGCCGAGGCTGTGGCGGCGGCGCTGGCCACCTGCCCCCGGTTCTGCCCCCCCGACCTCGCCGCCCTCGCCCATTACGGCTGGGACGGGCAGGCGGCGGTGCTCGATGCCCTATTTCAGGAACAGATGGAGGGCCGAGCGGCCATAGGTCCATAGCAGCCGCAGATGCCGCGCCGCTGACTGGCGCCAGATCATGCGGCCACAGGCTTTCGATGCCTCGGCCACCAGGGGCTCGGGAGGCTGGCCCAGCCACGCGGCGACGGCGGGGCGCGACAGGATGGTCAAGGCGTGGTCGAAGAAGCCGTGGGCCATGGCCAGCGCCGCCAGCTGGAACAGGCGTTCGGGCTCGGCCACCGTGTCGGGATCGCGCAGGAGAAGGTAGTCGCCCTGCATCAGCACGCCCCGGCTGTAGGGAATGGCGCCGCCGCCCGCCTGGGGATGGATGACGTAGCCCTGGACGCGCCAGTGGCGGGGCGCCAGGAAATCCAGCAGCTCGAATCCCTGGCTCCGCAGGAACAGCTCGATCTCGGCGGCGATGGGCTGGCCGTGACGGAAGCGCCGGAAGCCCACCTCGATCTTGATGGCCAGCAGCGAGGCCAGGGTGGCGGGCGCCGCCTTCAGGATGTCCAGCTCGGCGCCTTCCACGTCGATCTTGAGATAGGCGGGCTGGCCGATTCCCGCCTCCGCCAGGGCGGAATCCAGGGTGCGGCAGGAAATGGGCAGGGTGCGCACCACCTCGAAGAATTGCGGCTTGGCGAAGGCCTGGCCGATGGACGGATCGGGCCGCAACAGCGAGGTGGAGACCGGATCGCGGGTGATGTGGAGAACCTGCTCGCCATCGGCTCCGCCAATGGCGACGGGCAGATGCCGCAGCGAGCGCCAGGAACCCTTGGGCTGCTCGGCCAGGCGGGCGAAGGCCTCGGGCTCGGGCTCGAAGCCCACCGCGTCCACGGCGAAGGCCATGGCCCCCAGATCGGGCTCGAACCCCCCGCGCGAGCCGATGTCCAGGCAGGCCAGCGGATGGCGGTCCAGCAGGGCACCCAGGGCCAGGGGGCGGAACAGGTCGGTGGCGGGCGCGTCGGGGGAGGACATGGCGGGCGTCAGTCCTGGCGAAGGAAGGTGTGGAACCGCTCGAGGCTCATGGAGCCCAGGGGCGAGGCGTCCCTGATCCGGCGGTCGTAGATGCTGCGGTAGAACGAGCAGCCCTTGCAGGTCTCGGGGAAGTCGCCCTTCTGCTGGCGCTCGATCAGGCCGGTATAGGCGGGATTGCGCGCCGACAGGATGGTCGCGAGGTCGTTCCTGCCGAGGTCGCCGATGATCAGGTCCTCGCCCACCGAGCGGCAGGCGCAGGCGTTGACCCGCCCGTCGGCCAGGATCTGAATGTTGAAGAACGGTTCGATACAGGCGCCGTTCTTGGGAATCAGGCGGCCCCTGATCAGCCGCATGTCCAGTCCGCCCAGATCGGCTTCCTTCACCAGCCCGCCCCAATCGTCCAGGCTGGACTGCACCGAGACCGGCACCCCCATTCCCGCCAGCCGGCCCAGCACCGCGTGCAGTTCACCGGTGGTCGGGCCGTCCAGGCGGTAGTGGCGCTCGGTGCGCACGCAGATGGACAGCCCGGCGGGGACCTTGTCCCCATCGGCCAGGGCGGCGATGGTTTCCAGATTGGCGATCAGGCGGCGGAACTGCGCCTCGCCCCGCCCGGTGATGCGGCGGAAGGTCTCGAAATCGTGGCCGTAGATGCTGATCTGGAACATCTCAAGGCAGGGCAGGGCGAGGATTTCCTCGAGCTGTCCGACCGAGGCGCCGATCAGGTTGGTGTAGAGGATGATGCCGGGGCCATTCTCCATTTCGTCCAGCAGGCGCAGCTTGTCGACGATGCCCTTGTCCATGAACACGTCGCCGTTGATGGGGGTCAGCACCAGGCGGGGAAAGCCCATGGCGCTTCCCTGAGCGACGTAATCGCGGAACTTGTCCATGTCCAGGGTCAGGCGGGGGTGCAGGCCCAGGCGGTAGGTGCAGAAGCTGCATTCCAGATTGCAATGGCTGGTGGGCTCGATGAACAGCATGGTGCGCGGATGGGGCACGTGGCTGCGCCCCGCGAGCCGGCCGAGCACGGTGTGGAACGCCGTGGACAGGGCAAGGCGCAGCGTCGCATGGAGGTTCCGGAATCTCATGATCGGCGCTGTGCGGATTGGGGCGTCCTGATGCGGAAGGGCGTATCCTAGATCGGAACGGAGGGGATTTCATCCCCATTGTCCGCCGGGGCCGTCGCTGGACGCCCCGGGGTTTCTGTGCTAGCCAACCCCCCTGCGTCCACAATGGCGGAAATCCGGCACGATGTTCAGGGCGGAGGGTTCGACGATGATCGCCGGGTGGTGGGCCGCCGCCAGGGACGGATCCCCGGGCTTCATGGCCTTCATCCTGTCCGGCATCGCTCTGGCCCTGATGCCCCTGCTGGCCTATGTCAACCGCGGCACGGTGGTGCTGCTGATCATCGTGGCGGTGGCCGGGGCATGGGGCCTGATGCGGTGCCGGATGTTTCCCAAGCCCCCGGGTCCGGGAGTCGGCTTCGCCGTTCTGGCCTTCATCGCCTGGGGTGGTCTCAGCGCCCTGTGGGAAGCGACGTCCGGGCTGGCCCTGCCCAGGACGGTGCAGATCGGCTCGCTGGTCGGTGCCGGTATCCTGGCCCTGGCCGCGGCGTCGCGCCTGGACGAGACCGGGCGCCGCTGGGTCGCCCGGTGCCTTTCGGCGGCCATGCTGCTGTTCTTCGCGGTGATTCTGGCCGATCTGCTGAGCCGGGGCGCCGTGGATGACTTCGTCATGCGCCTTAGGGGGCAGCCCCCGTCCAAGTTCCGGGTGCTGAGCCATTTCAAGATCGGCATATCGGTGTTCGGCATCCTGCTGGCCCCCCTGCTGGTCTGGCACTGGCGCCGGCGGAACTGGGCGGCGATTCTTGTCCTGCCCCTCGGCCTTGCCGGATGCGGGCTGGCGGTGGGCAGCAATACCGGGCTGGTGGCGGCCGCCCTGGCGGGGCTGATCCTGCCGCTGGCGATCTATCGTCGCCGGCTGGTGGCCTCGGTTCTGGCCGTGATCCTGGCGACGGGCTTTCTGGCGACGCCGGTGGCGGTGGCCAACATGCCGCCGCTGTTCGAGCTGGCGGCCAAGACGCGCTTCCTGCCCAATTCCATGTTCCACCGCTTCGCCATCTGGAACTTCACCGCCGAACGGATCGCCGAGCATCCGGTCATCGGCTGGGGCTTGGATGCCTCGCGGGAACTGCCGGGGGGCAATTCCTACATCAAGCTTCCGGCCTGGGGGGGCGACGTGGTGATGGATGTGGAGGGCCTCGCCCTGCCGCTGCATCCCCACAACCTGTTCCTGCAGGTCTGGGTGGAGGTGGGGGGCGTCGGCGCGCTGATCATGCTGTGCGGCGCCCTCGCCCTGGTGCACAGGCTGTCCCGGTCACCCTCCGCCGGACCGGCCGGGATGGCCATGATGGCCGGCACGCTGGTGGTGGGGGCGTCGAGCTTCGGGGCGTGGCAGGCGTGGTGGCTGGCCTGCCAGTGGCTGTTCGCGGTCTATTGCGTGGCGCTGACCGGCGAGGGCGGGGCCAGCCGGCCGATGCGCTCGAACTCGGCCGCCGCCTGATCCCAGCGCCACGCGCGCTGTTTCTCCAGGCAGGCCCGGTGCATTCGGCGCCACAGGGCATCCTCGGTGAGAATGCGGATGCCGGCTTCGGCGAAGGCATCGTCGCCCCGCAGGCAATGACCGGTCACGCCCTCGATGACGCGCTCGTTCATGCAGGCGATGTCGCCCAGCACGGCGGGTACGCCCATGGCCTGGGCCTCGGCCACCGCCGAGCAGAAGGTCTCGCCGATGTCGCCGCGATAAAGGAGCGCCCGGGCGGCGGCCAGCTCGCCGACCAGCTGGGTCTTGGGGACAGGCCCGCGCAGGATCACGCCCAGCTCCTTCATGGCGGCGGCCTTGTCCAATACCACGGCCATGCGGTCGGCCTTGGCCGCTCCGGCCGCGCCGTAGGTGGCGGTGCCGGCGAAGACGTGCAGTTCGGCGTCGGGCACCGCCGGGCGGATGCGCCGCTCCCACAGATCCAGCAGCCAGTCGAGGCCGCGCATGGGATTGGAGGTGAAGACCACCCGGGGCGGCGGTGGCTCGGTCCGCTCCGTGGCGTGGCAGAACAGGTCGGTCAGGCCGTAGGGCACGGTTTCCCGCCCGCCGGCCATGGCATAGGAGGGATAGGTGGAGGCGTGGCTGGCCCCCGAGAAGACGATCACCGGCAGGCGCAAGGCCAGCTTCCACTGATAGCGCCACTTCATCAGGTAGCCGGCGGGATTGTGAATCCAGAAGATGGTGCGCTTGGCGCCCGCGCACAGGCGGATCAGCTTGTCGCCGCGATTGGCGATGTAGAGATCGGCGCGATCGGGCACGCCCCGGGACAAGGGCCTCCAGGTGACGCCCCGGTGGACCTTCTCCGCCTCGCACTTGTTGCAGACCAGCACGTCGTGGCCGCGCGCCGCCAGGGCGTTGGCCATCTCGATGAACGAGGTCTCGGCCCC
The DNA here is from genome assembly GCF_058402745.1 of Paramagnetospirillum sp. NCBI lineage: Bacteria > Pseudomonadati > Pseudomonadota > Alphaproteobacteria > Rhodospirillales > Magnetospirillaceae > Paramagnetospirillum > Paramagnetospirillum sp. The sequence goes on along the minus strand of NZ_JBZVFI010000018.1, from coordinate 138,431 downwards.
GCCCAGCGGCCGCTCCTCCAATGTCGCGCCGTCGAAGGTGATGCCGTCGTCGGTCATGACGATGCGGGCCATGGGGGCTATTCCTTCGGCTCGGCCTGACGGCCGTGGCGGATGTCGATGATTTCCGGCGTTCCGCCCTTGGTTCGGACGGTCAGCACATAGGGGCCGACCACCAGTCGCCGGGTGTCGGGAATGAGACCGGGCGATCCGATATTGGGATGCTCGGCCAGGGTCTTGCGGGCGGCACGGATCATGGAAACGATCTTGCGGGCGGCCTTATCGTTGTGTTGCGCGATATAGGCGGTTTCACGCCGCAGATAGTCGATGACCGAAGGTGAAAGGCTGGCGAGTCTAGGCAACTTTTGACCTGCGTTGCACTGCGGCGTCGATGATCGCGTCCAATTCGTCCATGGCCTCGTCGAAATCGACGCCCTCGCCGCGATCCAGGGCGGCGATGCCCTCCAGCTCGCGCAGCACGTCGGCCCCCTCGGTCTCCAGGTACTGCTTCAGGGCGCGCAGCATCACCCACGAGCGGTCGCGCTCCATGCCCTTGGCGATGGTGTCGAAGGCTTCCACCAATTCGGCGGGAACGCGCAGCGAAATCTGGGTCTTGGCGGCGGGTTCGGTCATGGGGGCCTCCTGGGATGCGGCGTCATTCATCGTATCACAGCGCATGACGCGACGCCTATTCCTTCTCGTACCGGGCCTTGAAGTGGGACAGCAGGGGATAGAGGCCGGCGCAGATGGCGATGATCAGGCCGTAGCCGCCCTCCTTCCAGCCGCCGCGCCGCACATAGCACTTGAAGAAGCGCGAGACCAGCCGGCGGAGGTTGGACGCGGTCGAGCCCCAGGTCTCGCCCCGGTCGCGCAGGTCGCGGGCCTTGGCGGTGGAATAGGAATCCAGGCGGCGGATCATGTCCGAGATGTTCTTGTCCACGTAATGCTGCAGCCGGTTCTCCAGCATTGGCCCCTTCTTGCCGCACCAGACCAGCGAGGGGTGGACGCGGTCGCGGCCCCAGGTCTTGGCTTTCTTGCGGAACAGGCCGGGATAGGCGGCCTTGCCGTAGCTTGCACCCCAGCCGTGGCGGACCAGACGTTCGCCGATGTAATTGTCCACCGGGATCTCGTGCCAGTCGAAGGACGTGGTGGCGATGACCCGGCGGATTTCCTCGGCCAAGGCGGGGGGCACGTGCTCGTCGGCGTCCACCTCCAGCACCCATTCGGTGTCGCAGGCGGCAATGCCGGTGTTGCGGCGGTCGCCTTCCAGGTCCCAGCGCCCCTCGACGATCCTTGCCCCGAAGGCCAGGGCGATGTCCTTGGTCCCGTCGGTGCACTTGTCCAGCACCACCACCACCCGATCGGCGAAGCGCAGCTTGTCCAGGCAGGCGGGCAGGCGCTTCTCCTCGTTGCAGACGACGACCAGGGCGGTCAGCGTGGTCATGGCGACATGCGGCCGGGACGGCCGCGCTCCAAGACGAGGGAGTGGTTCGGGGCGCGGGCGTCCCGCCCGCGGATCATCCGGCGTCTCATGTCACCCCCTTGAAGCGGGGCAGGATGCGTTTGCGCGCATGGGCCTGCGCCGTGCGGTAGACCTCCAGCGTCTGGCCCATGCGGTTGTCGAAACGCATGTCCTTTTCCGCCATGGACCGCGCGGCGGCGGCCATGCGCGCCGTCGCGCCGTGGTCGGTCATGATCAGGGCCATGGCTTCGGCCAGCTTCTCGGGGTCGGCGGGGGGGACCAGCAATCCGGTCTGGTGGTCCAGCACGATCTCGGGCACGCCGCCCACGTTGCTGGCCACCACCGGCTTGCCCACAGCGAAGGCCTGGACGGCGACGCGGGGCTGGGCCTCGGTCAGCGAGGGAATGACCACCGCGTCGCCCATCTGCATCAGTTCCGACACGTCGTCGCGATAGCCGGTGAACACCACCTGCCCGGCCAGTCCGGCCGCGCTCAACTGCGCGTGCAGGCCGCGCTCGTACTCGGCGCATTCGGCGGTGGCCGAGCCGACCATGGCCAGCCAGGGGGCAAGACCCTTGTCCCGCAGCAGGCCCAGGGCGGCCAGCAGGTGGTCCTGGCCCTTGTCGGGGCGGATCATGCCGACGCAGACCCAGACATAGGCGTCGCCGGGAAGGCCCAATTCCGCGCGCAGCCTGGCGCGGGTGGCCACCGGGTCGGGCAGGTCGAAGAAGCGCTCGTCCGCCCAGCCGCCGATGGAGACCGAGCGCCTAGCGTCGGCCAGCCCGATTCCCAGCAATTGCTGCCGGGTGCATTCGGCCACGGTGATGATGTGGTCGGCGCCCAGCCGCCACTGGGCGCGGCGGATCATGCCGCCCTTCAAGGGCTGGTTGACGTGGCGCGAACGCACCACCGCCACCAGATCCAGGCAGGCGCACGCGGTCTTGGCGTCGCGGGTGACGTGGGTGTCGACCACCTCGACCCGCTTCTCGATCAGCAGCTTGCGGAAGGCGCGCACCGTGGCGGGCTTCCACGGGCGGTCGAAGTCGAAGTCGATGACCGGCAGGCCGGCGGCCTGGGCGCGCTTGTGGGACTCGCCATCGGCGGGCGAGGCCAGCCAGACGTCGTGGCCGTGAGATTTCAGCCAGCGCACCTGCTCGAGGGTGCGATGCTCCATGCCGCCCCAATTGCGTCCCGGAATGGTGTGGAGAATGCGCAAGGGAATCCCTTTCTCAAACCAGGATGAAGCGTTGCCACCATGCCTGGGGCGGCGGCGGCGGCAGGGTGACCGAGCGCAGGGACCGGGCGGCCAGGCCTTCCAGCAGCAGACGCAGCATGGTGATGGTGATTGCGGGCTTGAACGCGGCGCCCGGCCGCTCGTTGATGGGCTGGTCGTGCATGAGCAGGATGCCGCCGGGAAGGCGCGGATCGGCCAGCAGCCGCTCCACGTCCTTGCGGCACTCCGTCTCCACGTCGTCGGCCGACGCGCAGCGGGTGGCGGTCATGTGGTCCTCGGTGCTGGGGCCCCAATGGACCAGGGCGCAGCCGGGCCGCCACTTGGCCAGCGCCCGGTGAATGCGGGCCGAGCGCCGGCCGCCGTTATAGGGCAGGCGCACCAGATAGGGCCGGGGCGTGGGGCGGTGGACGGCCAGCAGCGCCTCGCAGCGCTCCATGTCGTCCAGCAGGCGCGAGGTGGGCTCGCGGTCGAGGCGGACGTGGTCCCAGCCATGGGCGTAGACGGCATGGCCGCGCTTCACCGTCTCGGCGATCAGCTCGCCCGCATCCACTGCCCGGCAGCCGCTCATGAAGAAGGTGGCCTTGGCCCCGAAGCGGTCCAGCAGATCGAGCAGGACCGGCGTGGAATCGGGCATGGGGGCGTCGTCGATGGTGATCGCCACCGTTCCCCTATCGGCCAGCTGCCGCATCATCGGCCGCCAGGCCCCCAGTGACCAGGAAATCCGCAAATTCGTCCCTTCAACAGTCCCGTTGTCATCCTGAGCGCAGCGAAGGATCTCCGCCTGGAACATTGGTGCCGTTCAGGACAAGCCGGGCCAGGATGAGATCCCTCGGTCGCGGGCGCTCTCTCGGGATGACAAGAATACCTATGACACCGCCAGGGAAGTATCAGGAATCCGTCTTTTCGAACAGTGCGATCATGGGGCCGTCTTGCGCATGGTCGCCTGGCGGCAGTGGCGCTTCAGGTCCTTGGCGCCGCCCCCTTCGGCGACGGCGCGGGCCAGCGCGTCCGGGTCCTCGGCGATCAGGCCGGAACTGACCTCGATGCCATAGGCGAACAGGCGGGGCGTGAGCGGCGCCCCCGGTCCCACCAGCGCCACCCGGGCGAAGCGGGCGAGGCGCAAGAGATTGGGGGCCGAGCGGTTGGCCAGCGTCGAGGCGGTGATGATCACCGCTTCGGCCGCCGGCAGCAGCCATTCCGCCGCCTGTTCCGGGTACTGGCCCGGCCCGGGCTTGCGGTCGATGACCTTGGCCCCGGGCAGGCGGTCGGCAATGCCGGGAAAGGCGCCGATCACCACGGTGCCGCCGCCCTTGGCGCCGAAGCTCTCCAGGCCGTTGCCGCCGGGAAGTGCAAGGTCGAAGCGGTTGTAATGGGCGTTGCAGGCGGCCATGCCCAAGGCCTGCTCGAAGGGATCGGCGGAATGGACCAGTTCGGCCAGGGCCTTCAGCCCGCTCTGGGTCCGCTTGCCGGCATGGCTGGTGGCGTTGCAGCCCGGCGTACCGCGCTCCGGGGTCTGGGCGAGGCCGATTCCGCTGGCCGTCTCCACCATGGTCCAGTTGAGGCCGACCACCACCCGCTTGACGGCCGCGTCCCCGACGCCGTTGGCGAGGTCGGCGTAAAGCCGTCCCGGCCCCCACCAGCGCCACAGCGCCGCCATGCTGGGGGCGATCAGCTCGGTCTGGCCGCCGGTGAATGCGGTCCATTCCTCGATCAGCACGCCGGGCACGGCGGTCAGCACCGGCACGCCTTCCGCCACGGCGGCCAGCATGTCGCCGGCCAGGCCTTCGCCTTCCATCTCGGACTTGGAGAACTTGTTGATGAACAGGAGGTCGGCGCGGCTCTCGATGGCGCGGCGCACCGAGCCCGAGGCCTCGGCCAGGGCCTGGGAATCCAGGATGCAGGCATTGGAATCCTTGCCCAGGCTCTGGCCGATGGAGAGTTTGCGGCCGGTGTCGATCTCGGTCACCGTCATGTCGGTCTTGCGGCCCGTGGGGTCACGCAACGTGTCCTGCAGCAGGCCGCCCAAGCGGAAGCCGCGCGCCTTGAGTTCCGCGGCGAATTCGGCCAGCAGCGTCTCCGGCGGCTTGCCCGGCGGATAGATCACCGCCCCGATGGCGGGCGGGCTGGATTGAGGGGCCGGGGACATGGGACTTTTCCTCTCTTTTGCCGATGTCTTGACCAACGCCAAGACTCGTTTTCGACGCAGGCAGCATATATATCATTACAGCAAGCCCCCGCCGAGGGGCATGGAGGATGCGTCATGATCGATCCGTTTGGACGCAAGGTCAGCTATCTGCGCGTGTCGGTGACCGACCGCTGCGATCTGCGCTGCGTCTACTGCATGGCCGAGGACATGCATTTCCTGCCCAAGGCCGACATCCTGTCCTTGGAGGAACTGGAACGGCTGTGCGGCGCCTTCGTGCGCTCGGGCGTGCGCAAGCTGCGGCTCACCGGCGGCGAGCCCCTGGTCCGGCGCAACATCATGAGCCTGATCACCAATCTGGGCCGGCTGGTGAAATCGGGCGAGCTGGACGAGCTGACGCTCACCACCAACGCCACCCAGCTGGGCAAGTACGCCGACGACCTGGCCGCCGCCGGAGTGCGCCGCCTCAACGTCTCGCTGGACAGCCTGGACCCGGCCAAGTTCGAGGCCATCACCCGCTGGGGCAAGCTGGATCAGGTCCTGGACGGCATTTTCGCCGCCAAGGCGGCGGGACTGGCGGTCAAGATCAACACCGTGGCGCTGAAGGGCGGCAACGAGGACGAGCACGAGCATCTGGTGGAATGGTGCGGCCAACACGGCTTCGACATCACCTTCATCGAGACCATGCCCATGGGCGACATCCATTCCGACCGTACCGAGCAGTACCTGCCGCTGTCGCTGGTGCGGAGCCGGCTGGAACAGCGCTTCACGCTCACCGACATCGACTACCGCACCGGCGGCCCGGCCCGCTATGTGCGCGTCGCCGAGACCGGCGGGCGCATCGGTTTCATCACGCCCATGACCCATAATTTCTGCGAGACCTGCAACCGGGTGCGGGTGACCTGCACCGGCACGCTGTACATGTGCCTGGGCCAGGAGGACGCCGCCGATCTGCGCACCCCCCTGCGGGCCAGCGAGGGCGACCAGCTGCTGGAAGCCGCCATCGCCGAGGCCATCGCCAGGAAGCCCAAGGGCCACGACTTCATCATCGACCGCGACGCCAAGCCGGCCGTCGGCCGTCACATGAGCGTCACCGGCGGCTGAGACGAACGGATCTGTCATCCCGACGCCTGCGGGCGGAGGGATCTCATCCTGGTTCGGTTTTTCAGAATCGGCACCGCTGGTCCAGGCGGAGATCCTTCGCTGGCGCTCAGGATGACATGAAAACTCGGATCAACGGCCGGGTGGTATGAGGCGGGCTTGTTCGGCGATGGCAGCCACCTCCGCCACCTCGTCGGGGTGGGCGGCGGCATAGGCGGCCCGTTCGGCACGGATGCCGGTGATCACCGCTTCCACGTTGTCGGGCGAAAGGCGGATGCCGAAGGACGCGTCGCCCTTGGCCGCCAGCACCCGTTCCAGCATCAGATTGCCCGCCGCCTTGGTGAAGTGGGAGCCGTCCCAGTACCAGCGCATGCGGGTCTCGGGATCGCGGGGAATGTCCTCGGTGGTCACCGTGTTGTAGCCGCTGAAATCCCACAGCTCGGTCCCGGACAGTGCCACGGTGACCGCCAGATCGCGCTTCCACTGCTCCCAGACCGGCATCAGGCCGGCGGCGGCCTTGGCTTCCAGCACCTTGGCGTGAATGGGGGTGATGAGCAGGACCACCCGCGTCGTGCCGTTGTCGAAGGCGGCCAGCAGGCGCCGCAGATCCTCCATCCGCTCCGGCGCGTAGCGGAAGCCGGCATAGGTCTTGGACGAAGAGGTTGGCGCCAGCTGCGAGCGGATCACGCCGTCCATCTCGGCGCGGTGGTCGAAGCTCTTCTTGCGCGCGCCGATGTCGTAGGTGCCGTCCTTGGCGAAGGACTGGCGCATGCCCTTGACCGAGCTGAACAGCACCCAGCCGGAATCGTCGAAGGCCTGCAAGGACAGCAGGCGGCGGGCATGGACTGGCCAGGGCGAAGCCCCGGCGAAGCCCGAGCGCTCGAAATCGCCGCCGGTGGCGGTGCGCTCGCCGAACATCATCAGGTCGAGCCCCACCACCACCAGCCGGGGCGACTGGTGGCGGGCGGCGTATTCGGCGGCACGGGCCAGTTCGGCCATGTTGGAATCGGACAGCGAGGCGTTGAAGGCGAACGCGCCGTCCAGGGCGGGCGATTGCGGGTCGAACCCCATCTCGCCCCGGGACGTGCCGTAGAACAGCACGTCGAATTTGGTGTGGCCCAGGATCAGCGCCTTGTTGACGCGGCCGCCGTCGCGCCTGAGCGTCTTCTGGTCGTTGAAGCCCTTGATGTCGCCCCAGCGGAAGCTGGCATAGGGATCGACGATGAAGTTGAAACCCGCGCCCAGCGCCAGCACGACCAGCACCCCGCCCAGCAGGGTCAGGAGGAATGTGCTCTGAGAGAGGGACTTGGGCTGGCTCATGTCAGAACTGGTAATAAAGGAATTCGCTGGTCCGCCACAGGGTCATGACGGAAACCGCCAGCATGGCCGCCAGCGCCCAGGCCCAGCCGGTGGTGGGAGCCCAGGCGAAACGCTTCGGCCGCTCCACCGGCTCAAGTCCCGGCCCGGTGGCCTGCATGATCTGCTGGCTGTTGGGGGCCAGGGTGCAGACCGCCATCAGGACCAGGGACAGGGCCAGCCCATCCCACGCGACCTTGACCGCGCCGCCGGAGATTCCGCCCAGCCCCGCCATGCCCTTCAGCACGATCAGGGCGGCGTCGAAACTGTTGGCGCGGAAGAACACCCAGGCGGCGACGACCAGCACTTGGGTCAGCAGCCAGCCGGCGATGACCTCTCCTTGCCCCGGTTCGGCGGGCCGCGCCTCCCGCCACAGGTGGTTGCCCACCAGCATCAGCCCGTGCAGGCAGCCCCAGGCCACGAAGGTCCAGGCCGCGCCGTGCCACAGCCCGCCGAGCGCCATGACAACCATCAGGTTGACGTGACGGCGCACCGGCCCGCAGCGACCGCCGCCCAGGGGGAAATAGAGGTAGTCGCGCAGGAAGCGGGACAGGGTCATGTGCCAGCGCCGCCAGAACTCGATGATGCTGGTGGCCTTGTAGGGCGAGTTGAAGTTGACCGGCAGGTCGATGCCGAACAGCCGCGCCAGGCCCACCGCCATGTCGGAATAGCCCGAGAAGTCGAAATAGATCTGCACCGTATAGGCCAGGGCGCAGGTCCAGGCGGCCCCCAGGCTCAAGTCCTGGCCCGCGGCGGCCGCCGAGAAGCCGGGCGAGACGTAGGACGCCACCCAATCGGCGATCACCGCCTTCTTGAACAGCCCGATGGCGAACAGCGACAGGCCGGCCACCAGATTCTCGGAGATGGAGCACTGGCGGCGGGGCTGGCGGAACTGGGGCATCATCTCCTTGTGGTGGATGATGGGCCCGGCGATCAGGTGGGGAAAGAAGGTGACGAACAGGGTGTAGCTCAGCACGTCGCCGTCCTGGGCCAGCTTGCGCCGCACGTCCACCAGATAGGCGATCTGGGTGAAGGTGAAGAACGACACGCCGAGCGGCAGGTCCAGGCCCTTGGCCTCGATCATCAGGCCCAGCAGGGGGGCGACGGATTCGGCGAAGAAGCGCTCGTACTTGAACACGCCCAGGAAGGCGAGGTTGAGCGCGATGCCCACCGCCAGCACCGCGCCGCCCCAGCCTGTGTCGCGGGTCCGGGCGATGGCCTGGCCCAGGGCGAAATTGGCGGCGATGGACACGGCCAGCGGCCAGGCATAGGCCGGGTTCCACCAGGCGTAGAAGACGATGGAGGCCAGGGTCAGGAAGGCCATGGCCGGACGCCATCCCACCTGCCGGAACCCGAAGAACCCGGCGAGCGCCAGGGGCAGGAAACCGAACAGGAAGGGCGCCGAATTGAACAGCATCAGGCGGAGGCGGCGGAAGTCCGCAGGGCGATGAAGGCGTCCAGATCCTCGGGGGTGCCCAGGCCGTGCATGGCGGTCTGGGGAATCTCCCACACCCCCACCCGTGCCCCGGCCCGGAGGAGGTAGTTGTAGACCGGGCAGGTGTAGAACTCGTTGTTGACCCGGTCATCGGCCGCGATCATCGCCTCGGCCGCCTGGCGGAAGGCCCGCGCCGACTTGAAGTAGTAAAGGCCGACCGTGGCCCATTCGCTGATGGGGTCCTTTTCCGCCACCCGCTCCACCAGTCCGTCGGCGCCCAGCTTGGCGTAGGACCATTTGGGGTGGGGCTCGGACCGGAACACCATGATGGAGCCGTCGAGATCGCGGGAAAGGGCATCGTCCAGCATGGCCGCCGCGCCGCCATCCACGAACTGGTCGGAATTGGCCACCAGCATGGGGGCGTCCGGGTCCATCTCGTCCCAGGCGGCCAGCAGGGTGCAGGCGGTGCCCTCGGTCAGGCCGTCCAGCAGGTGAAAGCGGATGCCCTGGGCCTTCAATTCGTCCACCACGCCGGGCTCGGCCTCGCAATGGGCCTGGCGCGCGATCAGCAGGGTGTCGGCCCCCCCATAGGCCACGTTGTCGATGACGTGGCGGATCATGGGGCGGCCCAGCACGTCGATGAACGGCTTGGGCTTGGCGTAGCCGGCCTTGGCGAAGCGCGAGCCCTCGCCGGCCATGGGAATGACGATCGTGACGGGCTTGGTCATTGGTCGAGCGGCGAATTCTGGAAGTGGGTGAGGAAGTGCGCCACGTCCTCGGGGATGCCCAGCGGATGGAACTCGGCATTGGGAATCTTGTGCTGGCCGACGCGCGCCCCTTCCAGGATCAGCTGGTTGATGGAGGGCACGATGAAGAACTGGTTGTTGACCAGGGTGTTCTTCAGCAGCGCCTTCTCGGCGGCGCGGATGAACATGCCGCCGTTGCGGTAGTAATAGGCGCCCACCGTGGCGTGGTTGCTGATGGGATTCTTCTCGGCGGTCTCCACCACCATGTCGTTCTCGTCCAGGCGCACGAAGGACCAGCGCGGATGCATGGAGGTGAAGGTAAGGATGCCCACGTCCAGGTCGCGGGCGCGGAAATCGTCCAGCGCCGGCTGAATGCCCCGCGTGGTCCACTGGTCGCCGTTGCACACCAGAAGGGGCGCCTCGCGGTCGATGTGGTCCACGGCCAGCAGGGCGGTGCACAGCGCGCCGCCGGTGGGCCGCTCGGTCTGGACGATGGTGCAGCCGGGCGCCAGCAGCTTCAGCACCGAATCCAGGTGGAATTCCTGGCGGTCGGCGGCGTTGGTGACGAAGATGAAGCGGTGGTCCTCGGCCGGGCGCGACGAGCGGATGGCGTATTCCACCATGGGGTGGCCCAGTACCTCGATCATGGGCTTGGGGAATTTCTGGCCCATCTCGTGGAAGGGCCGCGCCGAGCCGGCGATGGGCATGAGGATCTGGATCATGACGCGGCCTCCACCTGACGGATGCGCTCGCGGATGTTCCAGTAGGTCACCTCGGACGGGTCGGCCACCCGCAGCACATGGGCGCCGGAATCGGTGGCCGCCTGCACGCCGTAATCATTGTCCTCGACGATCACCGTCTCGGCCGGCGCGATGCCCAGCCGCGTCATGGCGGTGACGTAGATGTCGGGATCGGGCTTGGGCTTGGCGCAGTCCTGGTTGGACAGCGTGATGTCGAAATAGTCCAAAAGCCCCGACTGGCCCAGCATCATGTCGCAGGTCTCGCGGATGGAATTGGTGCACACCGCCAGCTTGTAGGCCTCGGCCTTCAGGCGCGACACCGCGTATTCGATGTGGAAGACGGGGAAGCAATGGGTGGCGATCAGCTGCTTGGTATAGACCTGCTTCAGCTCGTTGATCACCCCGGCCAGGCCCTTGGGGAAACCCCGGTGCTCGTGCAGATAGGCCAGCTTCTTGCGGGTGGGCAGGCCGTCGAAGGTGGTCAGGTGCTCTTCGCGGCCGATCTCGTAGCCGAACAGGCGCAGCGCCTGGTTCAGCGCCTCCCAGTGCCACTCGCGGGCGTCCACCAGGACGCCGTCGAGGTCGAACAGAACGGCGCGGATGCGGCTCAACGGAGGAACTCCTGCAATTGGGCGGGAAGATCGGTGCAGACCATCACGCGGTCGTCGTGACGGAAGCTGCGCGCCAGTTCCCAGATGGGGCCCTTGTCCCGGCGGTGCAGCTCGCCCGACACCAGGGCGACCATCTTGCCGGCATCCAGATGGGCCTGGATGTCGGCGGACGTGATCCATTCCCGGTCCAGCTCGTCCATCCACACTCCGGCGCAATCGGCGTAATAGGCCGGCGACGGCTCGGCATCGGAATGCCGGGTGAAGGTGGTCAGTCCCAGGCGCAGGTAGTGGCGCATGTCGGGCACCGACATGTCGAAGAAGAAATAGTCGGAGGCGCGGCCCGCCACCAGGGGCGCCATGATCCCGGCCAGCCCGTCGGCCTTGACGTTGAGCGCCAGCACCCGCTCGGGCGAGGCCAGCTCCAGCCACTCGGCCCAGCATTGGGAGAGGAGGGGGGCGTCGGCGCCGGGCACGTCGTGGGAGACCACCACCTCACCCAGCCGGTCGCGCAAATCGGTCTCGATGCCGAACCCGGCCCGCAAGGCGCTGGCGAGGCAGTCGGGGCGGTTCTGTTCGGCCTTGTGCCGCCAGGCTCCGCGATGAGCCAGAATCCGCGCGCCCATGGGACCTCGGAATTGGGATTGACCTTTATGCCGCCATCGCGGCAAATCGATTGGCGGATAAACCGCTGGGTTTGGATAGCAAATTCCCTCTTCCCACGCAACCCGACCGTCCCCTGACCAAAAGCCGCCGCCGTGATCATCGACAGCATCGAGACCCTCGTCAAAGCCAAGCATTGCCGCGATCTGGACGCGGTCGAGGTGCGTACCGGCCGCTTCAAGTGCCGCAACCTGCTGCCCCACGCCCTGAAATACGCCCTGTGGGCCTTGAAGCCCGGTGGAACCCTGGTTATCCAGGACGACGGCCCGGCCCTGGCCGAGACCTGGGAGATGCCCTTCGCCCAGGTGCGAAGGCTGGTGTTCAAGGTACTGGGCGGCGACGCCGCCCTGGTGGAGATGAAGCCCGAGGCCTTCCGCCTCGCCTTCGCCCGCACCCGCCCGCTGCCTGAAGCCGGCTGGTCGGCGGGACTGATCTTTTCCGGCAATGACGGGGAACTGCCGGCGCTGGCCCGCTGCCTGGACGGGCTTTGCGCCCAGCCGGAACTGACCGGCGAGACGGGGGAAATCCTCGTTTGCGGGCCGAGGCGCGACCTGTCGTTCCTGGCGCCCTGGCCCAATGTCCGCTACGTGGAGTTCGAGACGCCGCCCGGCCCGCGCTTTCTGATCTCGGCCAAGAAGAACTTCCTGGCCACCCAATTCCGCTTCGACAAGGTGCTGGTGCTGCATGCCCGCATCCGCCTGGACCATGGCTGTCTGGCGGCGCTGCCCCGCGAGTTCGACGTGGTGACCCCGGCGGTGTTCACCCAGGTGAAGGGGCGCGCTTGCGCCTATCTCGACTACGTCATCTCCGACGCCACCGATCCCAACCGCATGGCGACGCGCTTCAACGTGCCCATCGACTATCCCCGGGCGCGCTATCACGAATTCCTGAGCCGGGGCGAGCCCTATATCGACGGCGGGCTGTTCATCGCGCGGCGCGACATCCTGCTTTCGGTGCCGCTGGACGGCCATCTCGGCTGGTCCGAGGGCGAGGATTCCGACTGGTGCCGCCGGGTGCGGGCCGCCGGCTTCCTGGTGGACCTGGCCCATGAGGCCACGGCCACCACCGACAACAACAAGATGGGCCGCTCGGTGGCGCCCAGCACCTGGGACCTGGTCCGCCGTCCCATCCGCCGTCCGTTGCGGGCGCTGTCGGCCTGGGGACGCCACATGGGCAAGCGGTTGCGCGGGGAGCGCTGACGAGGATGACCTTCAACTCCATCGCCTTCGTCGCCGCCGAGACCGAGGCCGCCCAGGCGGCGCTGTCCCGATTGCGGAATCGCTATCCCCACGTGCCGCCCGAGGAGGCCGACCTGATCGTCGCGCTGGGCGGTGACGGCTTCATGCTGGAGATGCTGCACCGCTTCGTGGCCCGCCGGGTGCCCATCTACGGCATGAACCGGGGCAGCGTCGGCTTCCTGATGAACATCTACCGCGAGCACGGGCTGATCGAGCGGCTGTCCAAGGCGGAGCAGGTGATTCTCCATCCGCTGCGCATGAAGGCGCGCTGCGCCTCGGGCGAGGAGGTGGACGCCCTGGCCATCAACGAGGTCTCCCTGCTGCGCGAGACCCGGCAGGCGGCCAAGCTGCGCATCCGCATCGACGGCAAGATCCGCATGGACGAGCTGATCTGCGACGGCATCCTGCTGTCGACCCCGGCGGGCAGCACCGCCTACAACCTGTCGGCCCACGGGCCGATCATTCCGCTCGGCGCCGGCATCGCGGCGCTGACCCCCATATCCGCCTTCCGTCCCCGGCGCTGGCGCGGCGCCCTGCTGCCCCACACCGCCAAGGTGGTGTTCGAGGTGCTGGAGGCGGGCAAGCGCCCGGTCAGCGCCGTGGCCGATTCCACCGAGGCCCGCGACGTGGTCGAGGTGGAGGTGCGCGAGGACCGTTCCTGCGATCTGGTGCTGCTGTTCGACCCCGAGCACAATCTGGAGGAGCGCATCATCACCGAGCAGTTCCTGCCGTGATGATGAGGGTCCGTGCCTGGGCGCTTACCCTGGGTCTGGGAGCCTTGGGCGGAAGCCTGTTTTCCGTCCTCGACCTGCCGCTGCCGTGGATGCTGGGGGCGCTTTCCGCCACCACCCTGGCCTCGCTCGGCGGGTTGAGGCCCGAAATCCCGGCCAATCTGCGCGGCGTGATGATCGCCGTGCTCGGCCTGATGCTGGGCAGCGCCTTTTCCCCCGAATTGCTGGGGCGCATCGGGGCGTGGAGCGATTCCCTGGCGGTCCTGCTGCTGGCCATGGCGGCGACGGCGGTGCTGGTCACCCTCTATCTGCGGCGCGCCGCCGGCATGAGCCGGGTCACCGCCTTTTTCGCCGCCGCGCCGGGCGGCATCAACGAGATGGTGATCACCGGCGGCGCGCTGGGCGGCGACGAGCGCACCATCGCGCTGTCCCACTCCTTGCGCATCCTGCTGATCGTCTTCACCGTGCCGTTCGGCTATCGGCTGATCGCCCATGTCCACTCGGCGCCCATGGCCGAGAGCATGGGGCGGCTCGCCGATCTGGGCGGCCTGGACGCCCTGGTCATGCTGGGATCGGCCCTGGCCGGCGCCGTCCTCGCCCGGCTGGCCCGCCTGCCGGCCTGGATGCTGACCGGCCCCATGCTGGCCAGTGCCGGACTGCATCTGGCCGGGCTGACCGCCTTCCGCCCGCCGGCCGAGCTGGTGGTGCTGGCCCAGGTGGTGACCGGCGCCGCCATCGGCTGCCGCTTCCGGGGGTTGTCGTGGGGCGAGATGGCGGCCATGGCCCGCCCCGCCATGGGCGCCACCGCCATCATGCTGATGCTGTCGGCCGGCGCCGCCGCCCTGCTGGCCGGGTGGGGCGAGCTGTCCTTCGGCCTGCTGCTGCTGGCCTTCGTGCCGGGCGGCATCGCCGAGATGTGCCTGGTGGCGCTGGCTCTGGGCCAGGACGTGGCCTTCGTTTCCACCCATCACGTGGTCCGGGTGGTGATGGTCATCATGCTGGCGCCGCCCATCTTCAAGCTGCTGGAGCGAAGGGAGAAGCGCCCATGAGGGTCATCGACGCCCATGAACTGGCCGGGCTTTCCGCCCAGGCCGCCGACTTGCCCCGGCGGCGGCTCAACATCAACCTGCACGCCGAGTCCTCGGACCCGGTCCAGCGCATGGTGATCGCCTTCGAGCCGGAAACCTATATCCGCCCGCACCGCCACCCCGCCCAGTTCGAGACCTTCGTGCTGTTGCGCGGCCGGGCCTCGCTGCTGGCCTTCGCCGATGATGGCGCGCTGCGGCAACGCGTCGAACTGGCCGAGGACGCGGCCCGGCTGGTGGAAATTCCTGCGGGCACCTGGCATTCCCTGGTGTCCGGGATGGCGGGAACCCTGGTGGTGGAGGTCAAGCCCGGCCCTTATCGGCCCACCCCCGAGGCCGATTTCGCCGCCTGGGCTCCGCCCGAGGGCGCCGCAACCGCCGCCGCCTGCCGCGATTGGATGGACGGGTGCCGAACCGGCGACCGCTTCAATTGTCGGGCGTAGGTCTGTTGCGCCGCAACAAGGATTGACTTGTAAATGTTACAATAAGGCAAGGCATTCCCCTTCCCATCGCAGGAATCCATGCCATACTCCCAATGTCCGCGTTCCGTGGTCGGTGGAGGAATTCTGGCACGACTGCGGCAGCGAGCGCAGGACAGGCAGAATAAGGAGGGGTCGATGAGAAAGTGGATTGCTTCGACTGTTGTGGCTCTGGCGGCGCTGTTCGCGTTCGGCCACGAGGCCCGCGCCGAGGGTGGCGTGGTCCTTGGCGTGCTGACCTGCAGCAAGACCGGCGCCGGCGTTACCTATGTGCTCCATTCCCGTAATCCGGTGGCCTGCGAGTACAACGGTGTCGGCGGCCCGTCCAAGTATACCGGCAAGAGCGGCATCCTGTTCGGCATCGATCTCGAGATCGAGCACATGGACGGCATGGCCTATCTGGTGATCGGCGGCACCGCCACCGACAAGAACAGCCTGCAGGGCTATTATGTCGGCGCCAAGGCCTCGGTGACCGTGGGCCTCGGCCTGGCGGCGCAGGCGGGTCTGGTCGGCGTCGGCAACGACTTCGTCCTGGTCCCCGTCGGCCTGGGCGGTCAGATCGGTATCGGCGCCACCGCCGGCATCGCTTATGTGGACATCATGGGCGCCAAGTAGCGCCGGTTGTCTTCACGGCCAAGGGCGGAACGGGAAACCGTTCCGCCCTTTCCGTTTACGGCCACTGCCTTGGAATCTTGTGGCCGGGATAGTGGAAGACCTCCACCACGCGCCATCCACTCCCCTCGCGGTGAACCAGCAGGGCGCCATCGGCGGGGGCAAGGCCCAGCCGCTCCTGGCCCGACAGGACGATGGCCCAGTCGGTGGGGGCGGCGTTCAGCCAGGCCAGGGGATCGCCCACGCTGAAAGCCGAGAACCCGCGGCTGAAGCGCCGCCTGTCGTTCCATTCGTAGATGGCCATCACCTGCGACAGGCCGCTGCCGTGGGGGTCCATCACCTCGATGGTGGCTCCGGCCGGCACCAGGCCGGGGAGCTGCCGCAGGGTCTGGCGGTAATGAATCTTCATGGGGTCCAGGTCGAAGCGGACATACCAGGCGGTGGCCAGCGGGCCTGCGAGGGTGAGGACGATTGCCGCGGTGCCCAGGGCCTTCATCCACCCCCGGCCGGCAAACCGCCCGAGCCAGCGCCCGGCCAGCATGGCGGCGGGCAGGGTCACCGCCAGCCCCACATGGGTGTTGTAGCGCCAGTAGGACATGACGTTGAGTCCGTCCTGCGCCCCGAACACCGCCACATAGGTGGTCAGCAGGAACAGGTTGTACCCGATGAACAGCATGCCGGCCACGGCGCACAGGCGGTCGAGCCTGTCGCGGCAGCGGACCAGGCCCACCAGTCCGAAGCCCGTCACCACCAGACCCAGGCCGAAATGGCCGCCCTTCTGGCTGGCGACGCTGGCCATGGCCTTGATGATGGCGGGGATCAGATGGATGTTCCAGTCGGCGAAGGGGCGAACGCCCATCTCCTGGCCGCTGAGGAACTGGCCCACATGCCAGCGCCACAATCCGGCGCACAGCAGCGGCAGGAGCAAGGCGGGAAGCCATTCCCGGCCGGTCAGGGCGCCCAAGCCCCGGCTGCGCACGGTCATCAGCAGCGCCGCTCCCAGGGCGCAGCCGAGCAGGGCGGCATTGCCGGGCTTGACCGCCAGCACCGCTCCGCCGATCAGGCCGAAGGCGATTCCCCAGCGCCAGCGTCCGTCATGGTCCTCGTCGCCGGTGCTCAGGCGCTCGGCGGCCAGGACCAGGGTGGCGACCAGGAACGCGGTGATCACGTCGGCATAGGCGGAAAACGCCAGCTTGGGCACGAAGGACGGCGACAGCAGGGTGGCGAACAGCAGGGCGGCGGCCCATAGGCCCAGGCCCGGGCGGCCGATTCCGGCCCCATCCGCCGCCAGGCGTCCCAGCAGGATGGCGAACAGCCCCAGGACCAGGGTATTGAGCAGGGCGGGGACCGCCTCGGAAAAGCCGATCAGGGCCATGGCCGCTTCGCCCACCATGGGCCAGGCATAGGGATAGGCGGCGCAACAGCTGGCGATGACGGGGGCGTCCGGCCCGCCGGGCAGGCGGTGATGGGTCGCCAGATAGCGGAAGGCGTGCAGCCAGTGGCTGAACTCGTCCCATTCCGATCCGCGCCGGTCGGACAGCAGCAACAGCAACGGGAGCAGCAACAGCAGGACGGTCAGAGCCGGTCGCAGCCAGGGTCTGACCTCGTCACGGCGGAACCAGGCGGCGGCCAGGGCCAGGGCCGCGGCCAGGGCCATGCCGACCTTCAGGCTGATGCCCGCCACGCCCAGCGAGGTCAGGAGCAGGACGTAGAATCCCATGCCGGCGGCGAAGGCGGTGGCCGGGTCGGCGCGGCGCAGCAGGGCGACGCCCAGCAGGATGCCGCAGGCGACAACCGCCAGCCCCGCCAGGACAGGGGCCGCGTTGAGGGACAATGTGGACAGGATGCCCAGGGTCTCGGAGGCGATCGTGGCGATTTTCATGAGGATCAGGCCTGACGGGATGGGAGGCGGCCGAGAATCTCCTCGGCGAACTGGGACAGGGTGTCGTCGCGGGCGCCCATCACCACGATGCGGTCGCCGGGCCGGGCGTTTTCCACCAGGAAATCGCCGCAGGCGGCGCGCTCGCCCAGCGCCAGGGCGCGGCGGCCGATTCCCCGGGCGATGTGGGCGCTGGTCACCGAGCGGTCCACCGTGCCGCCGAAATAGGCCGGGTCGGGCATGACCAGCAGGTCGTCGCGCCCCAGATTCTCGGCGAAGCAGGCGATGAATTCGTTCCTCATCAGGCGAAGCGGCCCGAAGCCGTGGGGCTGGAACATCACCAGCAGCCGGCCCGGCCAGTCGTGCAGGGTGGCCAGCGTGGCGGTGATCTTGTCCGGATTGTGGGCGAAATCGTCGATCACCGTGATGCCGCCCTTGGTCCCCACCGTCTCCAGGCGGCGGCGCACCCCGGTGAACTCGCCCAGCGCGACGGCGGCGTCCTCCAGGCCCAGTCCGGCGGCGCGGGCCGCCGACAGGGCGGCCAGGGCGTTGGCGACGTTATGGCGTCCGGGAACCAGCAACCTGACCTTCGCCGCCGCTCCCCCTTTTTCCCGCACGGTGAAGCCGACGCCATCGGGAGCGGGGGTGACGTCGTCGGCCAGGAGGTCGGCAGCCGGATCGGACAGGCTGTAGGTCCTGACCCGGTCCGCCGGCAGCGTGGCGGCCAGGGCCGCCGTCTCGCCGTTGTCCAGGTTGAGCACCGCCACCCGCGCCTTGGCGGTGAAATCGGCGAACAGCCGGCGCAGTTCCTCCATGGATTTGTGGTCCAGCGCGATGTTGTTCACCACCGCCACCTGGGGGGTGTAGTTGGCGATGGAGCCGTCGCTTTCGTCCACCTCGGCCACGAAGGCCGGCCCAGTGCCCACCAGGGCGCTGGAAAAGGGCGAGTCGGGGCGGATGAAATTCTTCATCACCGCGCCGTTCATCACCGTGGGCCCGTGGCCGCAGCGCTCGAGAATCCAGCCCAGCATGCCGGTGGTGGTGGACTTGCCGCTGGTGCCGGCGATGCCGATGGGCATGGCCGCCTGATTGAACAGGCGGGCCAGCAATTGCGGCCGGGTGAGATGGGCGGCGCCCAGCGCGCGGGCCGCCACCACGTCGGGGACGGTGTCCTCCACCGCCGCCGAGGTGACCAGCACCTGGGCCGGATCGGTCAGGCCGCTGCCGTCCTGGGGAAACAGGCGGATGCCCAGCCCCCTCAGATACTCGAACTTGGGCGACAGGCGCCCCTGGTCCAGCGAGCGGTCCGATCCGGCCACGGAACTGCCGCGCGCCCGGACGATCAGCGCCAGGGGCAGCATGCCGCTGCCACCGATGCCGCAAAAGAAATAGGGGGTGTCGTGCTCCATGGCCGGAGGCTACAATTCGCCGCTCCGGTGGGCAAGGGGGACGGCGGACATGGGAGAGGCCAGGACCAGAATCGGCATCGTCGCGCCGGGCTCGGCCATCGACCGCGACGTGGCCGAACGGGTCACGGCGCTCGCCGACCGACTCTATCCCGCCGGGCGGGTGGAACTGGTCTTCCATCCCCAGTGCTTCGAGAGCCGCGGCCATTTCGCCGGCAGCGACGAAAGCCGCGCCGCCGCCTTCGTCCAGACCGCCAATGACCAGAGCCTGGACGCCCTGTGGTTCGCCCGTGGCGGCTACGGCGCCTGCCGCCTGATCGAGGCCGTGCTGCCCGCCTTGACCGACGCGGCGCGGCGCAAGCTCTACATGGGCTATTCCGACGCCGGCTCCCTGCTGGGCGCCATGTATCGGCGGGGCTTTTCCCGCCTCGCCCACGGCCCCATGCCGGTGGACGTCATCCGATCCGGCGGCGAGGCGGCGGTGGCCCGCGCCCTGACTTTCCTGGTGGAGCGCAATCCCCAGGCGCTGGAGCCGTCCCTGTCGGCGGAAGTGCCGGCGGCCGCCTTCAACCTCACCATCCTGTGCCACCTGTTGGGCACCCCCTGGCAGCCCGATCTGTCGGGCCATGTGCTGATGGTCGAGGAGGTGTCGGAATACATGTACCGCATCGACCGCGACCTGTTCCAGCTGACCAGCAGTTCGGCCATGCGCGAGGTGGCGGGGCTGAAGCTGGGCCGCTGCTCCGACATTCCCGCCAACCGCCCCGATTTCGGCCAGACCGAGGAAGAGGTGGCGCGGGCCTGGTGCCGGCGGTCCGGCATCGCCTGGCTCGGCCGTGCCGATATCGGCCACGACGTGGGCAACAAGGTGGTGCCGTTCGGGTTGTGGCGGGTCTGACGCCCGCGCTTCGTTGAAGAGCGGGTTAGGCCCAAGGGGCCGCACCGCCTAGGCGGCCGCGCCCGGCGCCTGAGGGCGTGACATGAATTGAATCCAGCATCATAGTGCATGTCCGCTCTAGCCAATCCGGCACTCCCGTGCTTCACTAAGGGTCGGGTAAAACTAAGGTTCGGGACCGGGAGACATGGTCGAACAGGCGGAATTCGCCGTGCTCGCCAGACGGCTGGGGGATCGGGTCAAGCGCTTCCGCGCCAGGCGCGGCATGTCGCGCAAGGACCTGTCCAACCATGCCGGCATTTCCGAACGCTACCTTGCCCAACTGGAGGGCGGGCAGGCCAATGTCAGCGTCAATATCCTGTGGCTGCTGGCCCAGGCCATGGACACCCCCATCACCGAGATGATCGAGGCGGATTCCGAGACCTGTCACCCCGACCTGCCGCTGGCCAAGAAATTCCTCGACCAGCTGACGCCCGAGCAGCAATCCGAGGCCTATGTCCTGCTGCGCCAGAACTTCAAGCGCGGCCTGAAGCTCAAGCGCCGGGTGGCGCTGATCGGCCTGCGGGGCGCGGGCAAGACCACGCTGGGCCAGGCGGTGGCCGAACGCTTCGGCGCCCCCTTCGTGCGCATCACCTCGGTGATCGAGCAGCTGGCCGGCATGGACATGACCGAAATCCTGCTGTCCATGGGCCAGAAGGGCTATCGCAAGCTGGAATATTCCGCCCTGGAAAACACGGTGGAGGGCCATCCCTCCATGGTGCTGGAGGCCGGCGGCTCCCTGGTCTCCGAGCCGCGCACCTTCGAACTGCTGCTGCAATCGTGCTTCACGATCTGGGTCCAGGCCAGCCCAGAGGACCACATGCGCCGGGTCATGGGCCAGGGTGATCTCCGCCCCATCGCCGGCCAGCAGATGGCGGCCATGGAGGATCTGCGCACCATCCTGGATGCGCGGCGCCACCTTTACGGCCGGGCCGACGCGGTGCTCAACACCTCGGGCCGCGCCATCGGCGACAGCGTCGAGGAATTGTCGCGCCTGTGCGCCCCGCATCTGGGACTGTGATTCTTTCCCCGCATGCACTATAGTGCATGGCATGAGCGCCGCCCCCCGCACCCACCGCCGTCTCGGCCCCGCCGCCGCCTCGCCCGAATCCGTGGCCGAGATCCTCGCCCTGCTGCCGGCTGACTTCCGCCGCCGAGACCTGCTGATCGAGAATCTGCACGTCCTGCAGGACCGTTTCGGGGGGCTCTACCGCCGCCATCTCGCCGCCTTGGCCGAGGAGATGCGCCTCGCCCCCGCCGAGGTGCAGGAGGTGGCGACCTTCTACGCCCATTTCCGCCTGCTGGGGGACGACGAGACGCCGCCCCGCGCCGTGGTGCGACGCTGCACCGGCCCGTCCTGCGCCATGCGTCCCCTCCCCCTGCCCGAGGGCGCGGTGGTGGAGGACGTGCCCTGCATCGGCCGCTGCGACCACGCCCCCGCCGTGCTCTCCCCCCTTCCCAGCCCCTCCCCGCCGGGAGTCGGGGAAGGGCTGGGGCGCGATGCCGCTTACCCCGTCCTGGCCCGCTGCCTGTCGGGCGAGCTGCCCCGCGACGAGGCGTTGGCCGAGCTGGACAAGGCGGGCCTGCGCGGCATGGGCGGGGCGGGCTTTCCCACGGCCCGCAAGTGGCGCAGTGTCGCGGCGCAACCGGGACCGCGCCTGATGGTGGTCAACGCCGACGAGGGCGAGCCCGGCACCTTCAAGGACCGCTGGTTCCTGGAGAACCACGCATCCAGGGTGCTGGAAGGCGCCCTGATCGCCGCCTGGGCGGTGGAGGCCGAAGAAGCCTACATCTATCTCCGCGACGAGTATTCCGACCTCCGCCCGCTGCTGGCCGGGCTGATCCGCGAACTGCCCGGCGGCGTGACCGTCCATTTGCGCCGGGGCGCCGGGGCCTATGTCTGCGGCGAGGAATCGGCGTTGATCGAAAGCCTGGAAGGCAAGCGCGGCCTGCCCCGTCAGCGTCCGCCCTATGTGGCGGAGGTGGGGCTGTTCGGGCGGCCCACCCTGGTCAACAACGTGGAGACCCTTTATTGGGTCAGCCGTATCCTGGGCGAGGGGGCGGAGTTTTTCGCCCGCGAGGGCCGCAACGGGCACAAGGGACTTCGCGCCTATTCCGTCTCGGGCCGGGTGCGCAAGCCGGGCGTCAGGATCGCCCCCAACGGCATCACCGTCTCGGAACTGATCGATGAATTCTGCGGCGGCATGGAAGCGGGCCACACCCTGGCCGCCTACCTGCCGGGCGGCGCCTCGGGCGGCTTCCTGCCCGCCCGGCTGCAGCCGCCGCTGGCCTTCGGCGCCATCGAGGAGCATGGCGGCTTCATCGGCTCGGCGGCGGTGGTGGTGTTCTCCCAGGCCGACGATCTGCGGGCGGCGGCATTGGATCTGGCCCGCTTCTTCGCCCATGAAAGCTGCGGCCAGTGCACGCCTTGCCGGGTGGGCACCGCCAAGTCGGTTGATCTGCTGGCCCGCCCCCGCTGGGAGGCCGAATTGCTGAATGATCTGGCGGCGGTCATGCGCGACGCCTCCATCTGCGGGTTGGGGCAGGCGGCCCCCAATGTCTGGCAGAGCCTGTTGCGGCACTTCCCGGAGGTCTTGTCATGCTGAGTGCCAGCGAAGCATCTTTCAGGCGTCATCGGTGCCGTCCGTGGATGAAAGATCCTTCGGCTTTGCCTCAGGACGACATGAGGGGGCGGGCGCCATGATCCGCTTCACCCTGGACGGAGCCGAGGTCGAGGCGGCGGAGGGCGAAACCCTCTGGCAGGTGTCCAAGCGTCTGGGGGCCACGCTGCCCCACCTCTGCCACACCGATCGTTCCGGCTTCGAGCCCGAGGGCAATTGCCGCGCCTGCGTGGTGGAGATCAAGGGCGAGCGCGCCCTGGCCGCCTCGTGCCGCCGGGTGCCCACCCCCGGCATGGTGGTGATGAGCCGGGGCGAGCGGGTGGAAAAGGCTCGGCGCATGGTGTTCGAGCTGTTGCTGGCCGACCATGTCTCGCCCGATCCGGATTCGGCCTTCCTCGGCTGGGCCAGGGCGGTGGGGGTGGAGACAAGCCGCTTCGCGCCCACCGCCCAGCCGATCCGCCTGGATGCCTCCCACCCCGCCATGGCGGTGCGCCTCGACGCCTGCATCCACTGCACGCTCTGCCTCCGGGCCTGCCGCGAGGTCCAGGTCAACGACGTCATCGGCATTAGCGGACGGGGGGCGGGGAGCCGCGTCACCTTCGACTTCGATGACCCCATGGGGGCCAGTTCCTGCGTCGGCTGCGGCGAATGCGTCCAGGCCTGCCCGACGGGCGCGCTGCTGCCGGCCGCCGGGCCGGTCCGGGCCGAGCGCAGCGTCGACTCGCTGTGTCCCTATTGTGGCGTCGGCTGCCAGCTCACCTACCATGTTCGGGGCGACGAGATCGTCGCCGCCACGGGACGCGACGGCATCGCCAACCACGAGCGCCTGTGCGTCAAGGGCCGCTTCGGCTTCGATTATTCCCGCCATCCCCAGCGCCTGACGGTGCCGCTGATCCGCAAGGCGGGGGCGCCCAAGGAGCTGATGGACCCGGCCGATCCCTTCACCCATTTCCGCCCCGCCAGTTGGGAGGAGGCGCTGGATTTCGCGGCTTCGGGGCTGAAGCGGCTGCCCAAGGCGGCGCTGGCGGGGCTGGGCTCGGCCAAGGGCTCCAACGAGGAGGCCTATCTGTTTCAGAAGCTGGTGCGCACCGGCTTCGACTCCAACAACGTGGATCACTGCACGCGGCTGTGCCACGCCTCTTCGGTGGCGGCGCTCTTGGAAGGCATCGGCTCGGGCGCGGTCACCGCGCCGGTGGCCGAGGTGGCCAACGCCGAGGTGATCATCCTGATCGGCGCCAATCCGTCCGCCAACCATCCCGTCGCGGCCAGCTTCATCAAGAACGCGGTGAAGCGGGGGGCGCGGCTGGTGATCCTCGACCCCCGGGGACAGGCGCTGACCCGCTTCGCCAGCCATCACCTCAAGTTCAACAACGGCACCGACGTGGCGCTGCTGAACGCCATGCTGCACGTCATCGTCGCCGAGGAGCTGTACGACCGCCATTTCGTGGCGGCGCGCACCACCGGATTCGAGGAACTGGCCCGGCACCTGAAGGCCTATTCGCCCGAATCCATGGCCCCCATCTGCGGCATCGATGCCGGCACCATCCGGGCGGTGGCGCGCCTTTACGCCCGCGCCTCCTCGGCCATGATCCTGTGGGGCATGGGGGTGTCGCAGCACAGCCACGGCACCGACAATTCGCGGGCCCTGATCGCGCTGGCCCTGCTGTGCGGTCAGGTGGGAAGGCCGGGCAGCGGCCTGCATCCGTTGCGCGGCCAGAACAATGTCCAGGGCGCCTCCGATGCCGGGCTGATCCCCATGATGCTGCCCGATTACGGACGGGTGGGGATGGCGGCGGCGCGGGGTCGTTTCGAAGCCGGTTGGAACATTCCCCTCGATTCCGTTCCCGGCCTGACCGTGGTCGAGATGATGAAGGCCGCCGAGTCCGGCACCATCCGGGGCATGTATGTCGAGGGCGAGAATCCCGCCATGTCCGATCCCGACCTCGACCACGCGCGGCGGGCGCTGGCCGGTCTCGAGCATTTGGTGGTCCAGGACATCTTCCTCACCGAGACCGCCATGCTGGCCGACGTGGTGCTGCCCGCCTCCAGCTTCTACGAGAAGACCGGCACCTTCACCAATACCGACCGCCACGTGCAGATGGGCCGCCAGGTCATCGCCCCGCCGGGCGAGGCGCGCTCCGATCTGTGGGTCATCGTCGAGATGGGACGGCTCCTGGGCCTGCCCTGGTCCTATGACGGGCCCAAGGCGGTGTTCGACGAGATGCGCGGCCTGATGGGCTCGCTTTCCGGCATCACCTGGGAGCGGCTGGAAGCGGAGGGCGGCATCACCTATCCGGCGGGCAAGGCCATCCTGTTCGACGACGTCTTCCCCACCGACAGCGGCAAGGCGCGCCTCGTTCCCGCCTCGGGGCTGGCGCCCGCCGAGACGCCCGATTCCGACTACCCCTTCCTGCTGTCCACCGGCCGGGTGCTGGAGCATTGGCACACCGGCTCCATGACGCGGCGTTCGGGCGTGCTCGACACCCTGCAAGGCGTGCCGGCGGTCAATGTCTGTCCCGTGGACATGGCCCGCCTGGGGCTGGACGAGGGCGCCATGGTGCGGCTGGAAAGCCGCCGGGGCGCGGTCGAGGCGGTGGCGGCGGCCGATTCGCGGCTCGCGCCCGGCGCGCTGTTCATGCCCTTCTGCTTCACCGAGGCGGCGGCCAATCTGCTGACCAACCCGGTGCTGGACCCGGTGGCCAAGATCCCCGAACTGAAGGTCTCCGCCGTTCGCCTTTCCCCTTCCGGCAAATAGGCCTGTCATCCCGAGCGGATGCGAGGGATCTCATCCTGGGCCGGCTTTTCAGTGCCGGCACCGCTTTTCAGGCGGAGATCCCTCGGCTTCACCCACTGCTGTCCGGTTCAATTGCCTGGGTTCTGGCGGACGGGTTTTTTCACCACCAAGACACCAAGGACACCAAGAGGACATTCCAGGTGCGTCGTGCCCGGACTTGTTCCGGGCATCCACGCCCATCCGCAGGGACTATTGTTTCATAAGGCATTCCAGCGGATCCGCGTGGATGGCCGGGACGATGCCCGGCCATGACGGTGAGGTTGGGCGGGGCGATCCGCTCTGTCCTCTTGGTGTCCTTGGTGTCTTGGTGGTTGAAGAGGCTTTTCCGTATCCCCATTCCGGTGGAGCCATCTCAAACCAAGCCTGGGCAAGGCAAGAGACCAGTGCTGGCCGAATTGAACCGGACACCCGTGGGTTTCACCTCGGGATGACAGGTGGAAACCTGTTATGCATTATAATGCTTCTAAGTCCGCAAGTGCGGTGATATAGTTCCGGTCGTTCATCTTCATGGGAGCGATCGGCCGTGTCCAAGTCCGCATTCAAGGCGCTGGTGGCGCAGGTAACCTCTTCCATCGCCGGGCTGCCGGTGGATGCTTCCTTGCGCGACGTGCTCAGCGCCCGCTTCCCCGCCGACGGCGAGGTGTTCAAGTCCATCGAGGCGGCCTGCCACAAGGCGGTGGACGAAGGCTGGATGTGCGAGAACGAGCATGGCGGCATCCGCTACGGCCGCGTCGCCGAGGCCGACGATCAGCTGTCGGGCTTTTCCATCGACGTGGTCCACATGAAGGACGTGGTTGGGCCGCGCCATCGCCACCCCCTGGGCGAGATCGACATGATCATGTCCATCGACAAGGACGCCAAGTTCGATGGCGCGCCGCGCGGCTGGCTGGTCTATCCCCCCGATTCCGTCCACCGCCCGACCCTGACCGAGGGCGCCGCCCTGGTGCTCTATCTGCTGCCCGACGGGCAGATCGATTTCTCGCGGCCGAAATGAGGCCCGGGGCATGTGGCGCGAGCATCCGCACGGCCTGATCGAGCTGTCCGACCAGCGGCTGGAATACCGCTGGGTCCATCCCCGGACCCCGGGCCGGCCCACCCTGGTCTTCCTGCACGAAGGCCTGGGCTCGGTGGGCATCTGGCGCGATTTCCCCGATCATGTGGCCGAGGCGACGGGATGTGGCGTGTTCATCTATTCCCGCCGGGGCTACGGCCGTTCCAGCCCCGTCGATCTGCCGCGCCCGCTCACCTACATGCATCACGAGGGTCTGGACGTCCTGCCCCGCCTGCTCGATCACCTGAAGCTGGGACCGGTGGTGCTGATCGGCCATTCCGACGGCGCCTCCATCGCGCTGATCCATGCCGGCGGCACGCCCGCCCCCGAGGTCAGGGGCGTGGTCTGTCTCGCCCCCCACGTGATGAACGAGGAGATCTGCGTCGCCTCGATCCAAAAGGCCAAGGTGGCGTACGAGAGCGGCGATTTGCGCC
Source organism: Paramagnetospirillum sp. (assembly GCF_058402745.1). Classification (NCBI taxonomy): domain Bacteria; kingdom Pseudomonadati; phylum Pseudomonadota; class Alphaproteobacteria; order Rhodospirillales; family Magnetospirillaceae; genus Paramagnetospirillum; species Paramagnetospirillum sp. The sequence goes on along the minus strand of NZ_JBZVFI010000018.1, from coordinate 111,682 downwards.
AGCGGCTGATGAAGCTGCACCACGACAACGTGGATTGCGCCTTCCGGGGCTGGAACGGTGCCTGGCTCGATCCCGATTTCATGCAATGGAACCTGGAAGAGTTCCTGCCCGGCATCAAGGTGCCGGTGATGGTGATCCAGGGCCGTGACGACGAGTACGGCAGCCACGTCCAGTACGAATCCATCGCGGCCAAGGCCGGGGCGGGCGCCGAGGTGGTACTGCTCGACGGCTGCCGTCATTCCCCCCACAAGGACCAGCCCGTGGCGACGCTTGCCGCCATCACGCGCTTCGTCAAATCCATAGGATGATCCCATGATCCGTTTGCAGAGTTATCTCGCCGGGCGTTGGCAGGACGGCGCCGGTTCGGGCGCGCAGCTGAAGGACCCGATCAGCGGCGAGGTGCTCGCCACAGCCTCCGGCGACGGTCTGGACATGGAAGAGGCGCTGGCCTTCGCCAGGGACACGGGAGGGCCGGCGCTTCGGGCGCTGACGTTCGCCCAGCGCGCCGGGCTGATCAACGCGGTGGCGGGCGTTCTGGCCGAGAACCGCGAGCGCTACAACGCCATTGCGCTCTCCAATTCCGGCAACACCGCCGTCGATGCGGCCCTCGATGTGGATGGCGGCATCGGCACTCTCAAATACTACGCCTCCATCGGGCGCAAGCTGGGCGATTCCCGCATCCTGGCCGAGGCCTCCGACGACCAGCTGACCAAGGACGAGGCCTTCCGTGGCCGTCACATCTGGACCACCTCGGCCCGGGTCGCCGTACATATCAACGCCTTCAACTTCCCCTCCTGGGGCTTGTGGGAGAAGGCGGCGGTCAGCCTGCTGGCTGGCGTGCCGTTCCTGGCCAAGCCCGCCACCGCCACCTGTCTCCTGGCCCATGAGATGGTCAAGGACGTGGTGGCGGCGGGCGTGCTGCCCATTGGTGCGATTTCGCTCCTGTGCGGCGGCGGGCGCGATCTGATGGATCATCTGAAGCCCGGCGACGTGGTGGCCTTCACCGGCTCGGCCGACACGGCGGCTCAACTGCGTTCGAATCCCAACGTCATCGCCGCCAACATCCGCTTCGCGGTGGAGGCGGATTCGCTCAATCTCTGCGCCCTGGGGCCGGATGCCGCGCCCGATACGCCCGAGTTCGCCGCCTTCATCAAGGAAGTGTCGCGGGAGATGACCGTCAAGGCCGGGCAGAAATGCACCGCCATCCGCCGGGTGCTGGTGCCGCGTGACCGTACCGACGCGGTGGTCGAGGCGCTGAAAGCCGCCCTGGCCAAGGCGGTGGTGGGCGATCCCCGGACGGAGGGCGTGCGCATGGGGCCGCTGGTCAGCCGCTCCCAGGCCCAGGCCGCCTGGGCGGGATTGGCGCAATTGAAGACCGAAACCCGAGTGGTGGCGGGTGGCGGCAACGACGATGGTGGTTGCTTCGTGCCGCCGACGTTGCTGCTGTGCAACGACCCCCTGTCCGCCCATGCGGTGCATGACATCGAGGTGTTCGGTCCCGTGGCCACCCTGATGCCCTATGACAGCGTGGACCAGGCGGTGGCGCTGGCTCAGCGGGGCGGCGGTTCCCTGGCGGCCTCGGTGTTTTCCGGCGATGGCGCTTTCCTGGCCCAATTCGTGCCCGCCATCGCCAGCCATCACGGCCGGGTGCTGGTGGTGGATGGTTCGGTAGCGTCCAGCCATTCCGGCCACGGCGTGGTGATGCCCCATTGCATCCATGGCGGACCGGGCCGCGCCGGCGGCGGCGAGGAGTTGGGGGGCTTGAGGGGCCTGCGCTTCTACATGCAGCGCTCGGCCCTCCAGGGCAGCCGGACCATGCTGGACGCCATGATGGCGGGGGCGGCAATCGTCTCCCTCTGACCGCTCAGTCACCCTGAGCCGGTGGCGAAGGGTCTTTCACGCGATATCGGCGGCCGCCTCTGGCTGAAAGATCCCTCGCTCCGCTCGGGATGACAAGCGGAGCATTCCTCCCCACATGCAGGATAATGCAAGGCAATCGGCAAAACGGTACTTTAATACCAAATTGCTCTTGCGAACGATTCCAAACCTGCACTATAGTGCATTCAGTCATTCCAACCGAGGCGGCACGCCCATGATCGACTTTCAAACCTCCCCCGAGAGCTACCGGCACTGGAAGCTGTCGTTCGACGGCCCGGTCGCGACGCTGACCATGGATGTGGACCCGTCGTCCACCCTGGCGCCCGGCTACGAGCTGAAGATGAATTCCTACGACCTGGGCGTCGACATCGAGCTCTACGACGCCGTGCAGCGCCTGCGCTTCGAGCACCCCGAGGTGCGCGCCGTGGTGATGGCCTCGAATAATCCCAAGATCTTCTGCGCCGGGGCCAACATCAAGATGCTGGGAGTCAGCAGCCACGGCCACAAGGTGAACTTCTGCAAGTTCACCAACGAGACCCGCAACTCCATCGAGGACGCCACCGAGAATTCGCGCCAGACCTATCTGTGCGCGGTCAGCGGCACGGCGGCCGGCGGCGGTTACGAGCTGGCGCTCGCCACCGACTACATCATGATGGTGGACGACGGCAACACGGCGGTGTCCCTGCCCGAGGTGCCGCTGCTGGCCGTGCTGCCCGGCACCGGCGGCCTCACCCGCGTGGTGGACAAGCGCAAGGTGCGCCGCGACCTGGCCGACATCTTCTGCTCCATCGAGGAGGGCGTGAAGGGTAAGCGCGCCGTGGAATGGCGGCTGGTGGACGAGGTGGTCCCCTCGTCGGCCTTCAAGGCGGCGGTGGCCAGGAAGGCCGCCGAGCTGGCCGCCAAATCCGATCGCCCCACGGGCGAGACGGGCGTGGTGCTGTCCCCCGTCGCCCGCGTCATCGATGCCGACCGCGTCAGCTATCCCCACATCGACATCAGCTTCGACCGCTCGACCCGGGCGGCCAACATCACGCTGAAGGGGCCGAAGGCCGCCTGCCCGGAGGGTCTGGCCGCCATCAAGGCCCAGGGCGTCGATTTCTATCCCCTGGCCCTGGCGCGCGAGCTGGATGACGCCATCCTGCACCTGCGGGCCAACGAGGTTTCCGTCGCCACCTGGGTGTTCCGCGCCGAGGGCGACGCCGAACTGGTGATGGGCTACGACGCCGGCTTGCAGAAATTCGGCGGCTCCGACTGGCTGGTGCGGGAAATCCTGCTTTACTGGAAGCGCACCATGAAGCGTCTGGACGTCACCAGCCGCACCCTGTTCGCCCTGGTGGAGCCCGGTTCCTGCTTCGCCGGCTTCCTGGCCGAGATCCTGTTCGCCTGCGACCGCTCGTTCATGCTGGACGGCACCTTCGAGGGCAATCCGGCTCCGGCGGCGACCATCCGCCTGTCGGAGCTCAACTTCGACGGCCTGCCCATGGGCAACGGGTTGAGCCGCATCGCCACCCGTTTCCTGGGCGAGCCCGACAGCGTCGCTAAGGCCCGCGACACTATCGGCCAGGACCTGGACGCCGCCGCCTGCGCCACGCTTGGACTGGTCACCGGCACCCCCGACGACATCGATTGGGAGGACGAGATCCGCCTGATGATCGAGGAGCGGGCCGCCTTCTCCCCCGACTCGCTCACCGGCATGGAAGCCAATCTGCGCTTCGCCGGCCCCGAGACCATGGAAACCAAGATCTTCGGCCGCTTGACCGCCTGGCAGAACTGGATCTTCCAGCGTCCCAACGCCGTCGGCGACGGCGGAGCGCTGAAGCTCTACGGCACCGGCAAGCGTGCAGCCTACAATCAGGAAAGGGTGTAACCGTCATGTCCTCGATCAATTACGCCGAAAAGATCCCCAACAACGTCAACCTGTCCGAGGACCGGAAGCTGCAGCGCGCCCTGGAATCCTGGCAGCCCCACTACATCGACTGGTGGAAGGAGATGGGCCCGGAGGGCACGGCAACATCGGAAATCTACCTGCGCACCGCCATCTCGGCCGAGCCCGACGGCTGGGCCCAGTTCGGCCACGTCAAGATGGAGGATTACCGCTGGGGCATCTTCCTCGCCCCGCCGGAGAAGGACCGCAAGGTCAATTTCGGCGCCCACAAGGGCGAGGACGCCTGGCAGGAGGTGCCCGGCGAGTACCGCGCCATGCTGCGCCGCCTGATCACCGTCCAGGGCGACACCGAGCCGGCCTCGGTGGAGCAGCAGCGCCTCTTGGGCAAGTGCTGCCCCTCGCTCTACGACCTCAGGAACCTGTTCCAGGTCAACGTCGAGGAAGGCCGCCACCTGTGGGCCATGGTCTACCTGCTGCACGCCCATTTCGGCAAGGACGGCCGCGAAGAGGCCGAGGAGATGCTGCAGCGCCGCTCGGGCGACGCCGACAAGCCGCGCATCCTGGGGGCCTTCAACGAGAAGACCGCCGACTGGCTGGCCTTCTTCATGTTCACCTTCATCACCGACCGCGACGGCAAGTACCAGCTGTGCGCGCTGGCCGAATCCGGCTTCGATCCCCTGTCCCGGTCGTGCCGCTTCATGCTGACCGAGGAAGCCCACCACATGTTCGTGGGTGAATCCGGCGTCGGCCGCATCATCGAGCGCGCCTGCCAGGTGATGAAGGAGAACCGCACCGACGACGTCAGGAAGTTCGGCGTCATCGACCTGCCCACCATCCAGCGCTACCTCAACTTCCACTACTCGGTGACCTCGGACCTCTACGGCGCCGAAGTTTCCACCAACGCGGCGACCTCGTACAACATGGGCCTCAAGGGCCGTTTCGAGGAGACCAAGATCGGCGACGACCACCAGCTGGAGAACACCACCTACTCGGTGCTGCACCCCGTGAATGGCGGCTTCCAGGCCATCGAGGTCCCGGCCTTGAACGCGCTGAACGAGCGTCTGCGCCTGGACTGGGCCGAGGACGTGGCCAAGGGCGTCGAGCGCTGGAACAAGATCATCGCCAAGTACGGCATCGATTTTAAGCTGACGCTGCCCCATCTGGCCTTCAACCGCGCCATCGGCCACTTCTCCGACATCGCGGTCGATCCCTCGGGCAAGGTCATCTCGCCGGAAGAATTCGCCCGTCGCCGCGACGAGTGGCTGCCGTCGGAATCCGACCTGGCCTATGTGGCCTCGCTGATGACCGGCGCGGTGACCCAGCCCGGCAAGTTCGCCAACTGGATCGCGCCACCGGCCCGCGGCATCAACAACCAGCCGGTGGATTTCGACTACGTGCGGTTTGCGTAACGACTACTCCGTCATGGCCGGGCTTGACCCGGCCATCCATGGACCCCCGGGCCAAGCCCGGGGGTGACGAAAGGGAAAAGGAGCCGGGCCATGGAACTGAAACGCCAGCATCTCATCGACCCGGTGGTCTGCATCCGCTGCAACACCTGCGAGGAAACCTGCCCCCAGGACGCCATCACCCACGACCGCAACAACTACGTGGTGATGGCCGACAAGTGCAATTTCTGCCGCGCCTGCGTCTCGCCCTGTCCCACCGGGGCCATCGACAACTGGCTGCTGGTGTCCCGGCCGTGGAGCGTCGACGACCAGTTCGGCTGGGAGGAATTGCCGCTGGGCGAGACCGGCCCCGGCGAGGCCGAGGCCGCTCCCCTGCCGCCCGAGGAGGTGAGCGACCTGCTGGCCGCCGCCACGGCGACGACGGGGCCGATGGTGCCGCCGCCCGCCACCGCCGCCAAGCCATACACCAACCTCTATTCCCGCGAGAAGCCGGTGACGGCCCGCGTCGCCGGCAACATGCGCATCACCGGCGACGGCGCCGAGTCCGACATCCATCACGTGGTGCTCGACTTTCAGCACAACGCCTTTCCCTTCCTGGAAGGCCAGAGCATCGGCATCGTGCCCCCGGGCGTGGATCCCAAGGGCCGCGCCTACAACATCCGGCTCTATTCCATCGCCTCCCCCCGCGAGGGCGAGCGCACCGGCTTCAACAATCTGGCCCTGACGGTGAAAAGGGTGCCGGGCGGCATCGGCTCCAACTATGTCTGCGACCTGAAGAAGGGCGACGAAGTGAGCGTGGCGGGCCCCTTCGGCCAGGCCTTCCTGATGCCCGACGATCCGGAATCCAACATCATCATGATCTGTACCGGCACCGGCGCCGCGCCGTTCAGGGGCTTCACCGAGCGTCGCCGCCGCAATGCCGCCGACGCGCCGGGCAAGCTGATGCTGTTCTTCGGCGCCCGCACGCCGGAGGAGCTGCCCTATTTCGGGCCGCTGATGAAGCTGCCCAAGAGCCTGATCGACGTGAACCTGGCCTTCTCGCGGGTTCCCGACCGGCCCAAGCAATACGTCCAGGACAAGCTGCGCGAGCGGGCGGACGAACTGGCCGCCCTGCTGGAATCGGACAAGACCCATGTGTTCATCTGCGGCCTGAAGGGCATGGAGCAGGGCTGCGACGAGGCCTTCGCCGACATCTGCCGCCTGCATGGCCTCGACTGGGCGGCGCTGCGGCCCAGGATGCGGGAAGAAGGGCGCTACCATGTCGAAACCTACTGAGTTCGAGGAGATCGAGGCCATCGAGGGCGGTGTCTTCATCCACCGCCGCCGGGTCCATTTCGGCGACTCGGATGCGGCGCGCATCGTCTATACGCCGCGCTTTCTGGAATACGCCATGGAGGCGCTGGAGGTCTTCATGGCCGACGTCATCGGCTATGACTGGTACACCATCAACAAGGAGCACGGCTTCGGCACGCCCTTCGTCAAGATCGGCATGGAGATCAAGGCCCCCCTTCGCCCCGGCGACCGGGTGGACATCTCGGTGCTGGTGGACAAGGTGGGCGGCTCCTCCATCCACTTCCGCACGGTGGGCAAGCGCGGCGACGGCGAGGTCTCCTTCGAGACCAGCTTCGTCTGCGTCGTCGCCGATCAGGAAAAGGTGAAGGCGGTTCCCATGCCCGGCCCCATGCGGGCCCGGCTCGAAGCCTATCGCGCCCGTCTGGCGGAGGTTGCCGCATAATGACCGAGACCATCCTGGTGGCCCGCTCGGGCGACGTCACCACCATCACCTTGAACCGTCCCGAGCGCCTCAACGCCTTCAACGTGGCCATGCACGGGGCATTGCGCTCGGCCGTCGCCCATGCGGCCGAGGACGGCACCCGCTGTCTGGTGATCACCGGGGCGGGCAAGGGCTTCTGCGCCGGTCAGGACCTGTCCGACCGGGTGTCCAAGCCCGGCGATCCGCCCCCCGATCTGGGGGAATCCCTCGACGCCCGCTACAACCCGCTGATCCGTTCCATCAAGGCCCTGCCCCTGCCGGTGATCGCGGCGGTCAACGGCATCGCCGCCGGCGCGGGTGCCAATCTGGCGCTGGCCTGCGACATCGTGGTGGCGGGAAAATCCGCCGCCTTCGCCCAAAGCTTCTGCAAGGTGGGGCTGATCCCCGATTCGGGGGGCACCTGGACCCTGCCGCGTCTGGTGGGCCAAGCGCGGGCCACCGCCCTGATGATGCTGGGCGACAAGGTGAGCGCCGAGCAGGCCGCCCTTTGGGGCATGATCTGGCAATGCGTCGAGGACGACCAGCTCTTGCCCGTCGTGCTGGCCATGGCCGCCCAGCTGGCCGCCCAGCCCACAAAGGGGCTGGCCTTGATGAAGAAGGCCCTGGCCCGCTCGGGCGCCAATACGCTCGACGCCCAGCTGGACCTGGAGCGCGATCTTCAGGCCGAGGCCGGGCGCACCCACGACTACGCCGAAGGGGTGCGGGCCTTCATGGAAAAGCGCCCGCCGCGCTTCGAGGGACGGTGAATACCTGGGTGTCGATTCCCATATGACGACTGTCATCCCGAGCGTCGCGAGGGATCTCCGTCTGGCGTGATGGTGCGGAATCGGAAAAATCGTGCCGGGCGGAGATTCCTCCTTCCGGTGGTCGTCGGAATGACAAGGCGGCAAGGAGGGCGGCATGGCCGAACGGTCGTTCCAGCATGAAATCGGTCTGTTGCGTTTAGGCGAGGGCGAGACCTTCCGGGGCGAGGGCATTCTTGCCGTCACCAAGGCGCTGCTGCAATCGGGCGTCACCTATGTGGGCGGCTATCAGGGCGCGCCGGTGTCGCACCTGATGGACGTCCTGATCGAATCCGAGGACCTTCTGGCCGAACTGGGCGTGCATGTGGAGGCCGCCACCAACGAGGCCGGGGCCGCCGCCCTGCTGGCCGCCTCGCTGGCCTATCCCGTGCGGGGCGCCGTCACCTGGAAATCGGTGGTGGGCACCAACGTGGCGTCCGACGCGCTGTCCAACCTGGCGTCGCCCGGCGTCATCGGCGGCGCGCTGATCATCATCGGCGAGGATTACGGCGACGGGGCCAGCGTCATTCAGGAGCGCAGCCACGCCTTCGCCATGAAGTCGTCCCTGTGGCTGTTGGACCCGCGCCCCCACCTGCCCACCATCGTCCACATGGTGGAGAAGGGCTTCGAGCTGTCCGAGGCGTCCAACACCCCGGTGATGGTGGAACTGCGCATCAAGGCCTGCCACGTCACCGGCAGCTTCAGGACCAAGGCCAACAGGCCGGGCGCCGCGCTGCAGGCCCCCGCCGCCTTCGATTACGGAAGGCTGTCCCATCCGCCCAGCACCTTCGCCCACGAGGCGGCCAAGGTGGCGCATCGCCTGCCCGCCGCCCGCGCCTTCATCCGCGACCATCGGCTCAACGAGCTCTTCCCCGGCAGCCGTTCGGACGTCGGCATCATCGTCCAGGGCGGCCTCTACAATTCCCTGATGCGCGCCCTGGCCCGGCTGGGCCTCGCCGACGCCCTGGGGAAGTCCGAGATCCCCATCTATTGCCTCAACGTCACCTGGCCGCTGGTGCCGGAAGAAGTTTCGGAATTCTGTGCCGGCAAGCAATCGGTGCTGATGGTCGAGGAAGGCACCCCGGAATACCTGGAACAGACCCTGTCGCTGATGATGCGTCAGGCCGACATTCAAACGAGGCTGCACGGCAAGGACTGCCTGCCCCAGGCGGGCGAGTACACCGCCGACGTGCTGGCCGCCGGGCTGGCGAAATTCCTCGGTTCCGAGCCCGCCCAGGCCATCGTCAATAAGATTGACGCAGGGCGCAAGGCGGCCTCGGCCCTGCTGGACAAGGATCTGCCCGGCCGGCCGCCCGGCTTTTGCACCGGCTGTCCCGAGCGTCCGGTGTTCAGCGCCTTGAAGCTGGCCCAGAAGGAGGTGGGCCAGACCCATGTGTCGGCGGATATCGGCTGCCATTCCTTCGGTACCCTGCCGCCCTTTTCCATGGGCAATTCCATCCTGGGCTTCGGCATGAGCCTCGCCTCCTCGGCGGCGGTGGGCGCGGTGACCGGCAAGCGGCCGGTGGCGGTGATGGGCGACGGCGGCTTCTGGCACAACGGCATCATCTCGGGCGTGGCCGGCAACCTGTTCAACAAGGGCGACGGCGTGCTGGTCATCCTGCAGAACGGCTACACCTCGGCGACGGGCCAGCAATTCATGCCGTCCACCCTGGCCGAGGGGCACCGCAACGAAACCCCCATGGACATCGAGGCGACCCTGAAGGTCATGGGGGTGAAGTGGCTGCGGAAGGTGCGTTCCTACTCGGTCGCCACCATGCGCGAGACCCTGAAGGAGGCCATCAAGGGCGCCGGCAAGGGCCTGCGGGTCATCATCGCCGATGGCGAATGCCAGCTGGCCCGCCAGCGAAGGGTGAAGGCCGAGGACGCCGCCAGGCTGAAGGCGGGCGAGCGGGTGGTGCGCGTGCGCTACGGCATCGACGACGACATCTGCTCCGGCGACCACGCCTGTATCCGGCTCTCGGGCTGTCCCTCGCTGACCATCAAGCCCAACCCGGACCCGTTAAGGGACGATCCGGTGGCCTCGGTGATCCAGTCCTGCGTCGGCTGCGGGTTGTGCGGCGAGGTGGCCCATGCCGCCGCGCTCTGCCCCTCCTTCTGGCGGGCCGAGGTGATCCAGAACCCCAGCCGCTTCGACCTCTGGCTGGACGGAGTACGCCGCCGGGTCATCGGCTGGATGCAGGGGAGGGCAAGCGCATGAGTCTAGGGCCGCGACGTGCACCAGACGCGCAGGAAGCGGGTCTCGACGGGGCCGCCGGTGCCGGGCTCCACGGGCTGGGGCTTCAGGACGTCCTGGGTCAGCCAGTCGCAGCGGATCGCGTGACCGGGAATTTTCAGGATTATTTCTCGGCCCGGAGCTTGGGCATTCCCATAGGAGCAGACCAGTTCTCCGTTTCTCTCCTCCCCTTTTTCCGGCCAGTCCGTCGCGTGGCTGATATCGCCGCGTCGGATTTCCTCGGCGAATTCTCCTTGATCGGCGCCACGGTAGCGGGGGTGTGCGCCGACCAGTTGGGAGCCCGGGTTCTCCGAATCGTTCAGGGGGCATTCGACAACGGCACCGAACGATGGGGCGGCAATGAGGAGAAGCGGAAGAAGCATGACGTGGCGCAGCATGGAGGCACCTCCCCTCTCAGGCTATCATCGCTGTGGGCGTTTGATAACCGAGTAGCCTTCGGCGTGGCCACCGAAAGGTTTGAAGCGTTTATTGGGGGGCTCCTTCCTCCACTGGTCCAGCACCCAGATACCTGGGCGCCCTTCTTGAGAGCCGTATTCCAGAAAGATGGCGGCATGGTTGCCACGCGAGTTGTTGGGGTAACGCCCGTTGACGAAGGTAGCGATGGGCGTGCCGCGTTCCAGCGGCGGTTCTCCGGGGGCGCGGATCATGGGGCCTTCGCGCCAGTTCCAGGCTGGTCCCACTTCGGGGACAAGGTGTTTGACCAGGGCGACGCATTCCTTGCTCTCGCCTACCTGCTTCTTGCCGGCGATGACCTTCGCCATCCTGGCGTCGATGTCCTTGACCACATATCCGTGCTTGGACGCGGTCTCGGACCAGCGGCCGTGGTCGTCGCGGGGCTGGTTGGGGTCGTAAGTGTTTGGCATGGCTGCTCTCCAATGGAAAAGGTTGGGTCATTGGGCTCTCGCCCTCATCACCCGGTAGGGTGGTAAGAATTCTCGACGTGACGGCGATCTGATGCGGCGCCGACCAGCAGGGGAGAGAAGTGATGGACTATTTCGTCGGTTTGGATGTGTCGGTGCGGACGACGAGTGTGTGCGTGATGACCGAGACCGGAAGAATCGTTCAGGAAGGCAAGGTCGAAAGCGAACCCGAGGCGCTGATCCAGTTCCTTGATGTGCCCGGCAGGCGGTACATCCGTGTCGGCGTCGAGGCAGGCCCGCTTTGCCAATGGCTGTACGCGGGCTTGGCAAAGGCTGGCCTGCCGGTCATCTGCATCGAGACGCGGCATGCGCAGGCGGTGCTCAAGGCGCAGATCAACAAGACCGACCGCAACGACGCCCGCGGCATCGCACAGATGATGCGTGTCGGCCTTTATCGGCCCGTGCATGTGAAGACCCTGGCGAGCCAGCAGATCAGGACGTTGCTCAACGGTCGGCGCTTTCTCCAGGCGCGGATTCTGGACGTCGAGAACAGCATCCGGGGGCTGCTGCGTAATTTCGGCATGAAAGTCGGCGTCATTAGTCGTGCCCGTTACGACGCGCGGATCCGCGAGCTGATTGACGGCGACCCTACGCTGGCGGCGGTGATCGAACCCATGCTCATCGTCCGGCGCGTCACCCGTGAGCAATTCGCGGCTCTTCATCGGAAAATGTTGGAACTGGTCCGCGCCGATGAGGATTGCCGGTTGTTAATGAGCGCACCTGGGGTTGGGCCGGTGGTCGCGATGACCTACCGGGCAGCCATTGATGAGCCGGCCCGCTTCCAGCGTTCACGAGCCGTTGGTGCACATTTCGGCTTGGTTCCTCGAACGCACCAATCCGGCGAGATCGACCGCCGGGGCCGGATCAGCAAGAACGGCGATGAAACATTGCGATCGACGCTCTTCGAGGCGGCCTTGGTGCTGCTGCGCCCGAATTCGAAGCCATCAGCGCTCAAGGCATGGGGCCTGCGGATTGCCAAACGCCGAGGCATGGCCAGGGCGATGGTTGCCGTCGCACGCAAACTGGCGGTGATTCTTCACCGCATGTGGATCGATCGCACAGAGTTCTGCTGGAAGGCCGAAGCCACTGTCTGAGCTATTGCGTCCGTCGTAATTTAGGATCTGCCGCGAGGCGGAGCGAAGTCCCTCCGGGGACCGAGGGTCGGTGAGATCGAGGGCGGTTTGAAGCGCCAAATAGCGACTTCGCGAAAAAGCTTGAGCCACCACTCTTCGGACCTAACCATGAAGCGGCCAACGCGCCGACTTCGGAGAGAAGCCAGAGACCTGGCGGGACAATGCTCTCCAATAAGGCAGATGGAGACAAGAAGGTGCTTGACTCATGAACGCCCAATAGAGAAGGCCGCCCGACGGGGGCGGCCTGTTGCTGGACGGAGTGGTGGCGTTGATGGGCCAAGCCTAGCCGCCAACGACAATGTTGTCAATTTGTTCTCTTTTGTGAGGAGGGCGGCATGAGCGTCGCGACCCGTCCCCTGTGCCTGGTCGTCGCCGCCATGGGTGGCGAGGGCGGCGGGGTGCTCACCGACTGGATCGTCGAGGCGGCCAACGCCTCGGGCCTCGCGGTGCAGAGCACTTCGGTGCCGGGCGTCGCCCAGCGCACCGGCGCCACCACTTATTATGTCGAGATCTTCCCCACGCCCCTGGCCGAGCTGGGCGATGCCGAGCCGATCCTGGCCCTGTCGCCGTCGGCGGGAGAGGTGGACCTGATCGTCGCCACCGAGCTGATGGAGGCGGCGCGCAGCGTGACGCGGGGCTGGTCCGATCCCGAGCGCACCCATCTGATCGCCTCGACCCATCGCGTCCACGCGGTGGCCGAGAAGATGGAGATGGGCGATGGCCGCTACGACGAGGAGCGTCTGCGGACCGCCATCACCGCCGGAACCAGTGATCGCCTGCTGTTCGACATGGAGCAGGCCGCCAGATCGGCGGGCTGCGTCATCAACGCCGTGCTGCTGGGCGCGGTGGCGGGCAGCGGACGGCTGCCCATCACGCCCGCGATTTTCGAGGAACAGATCGTCGCCTCGGGCAAGGCGGTGGAAAGCAACCTGAAGGGCTTCCGCCTGGGGCTGGCGGCGGCCCGCGGCGAGGTTCCCGCCGCCGCGCCCGCCTCCCACAAGCGCCCCCATGCCGATGTCTCCGGGGCCGAGGCGGTGGTCGCCTGGCTCGACGTCCTGCCGCCATCGGCCCGCGCCGTGGCTGCAGAGGGCGTGAAGCGTCTGGTCGCCTATCAGGATGCCCGCTACGCCCGTCTTTACGCCGAGCGTCTGGAAGCCCTTTCCGCCGTCACCGGCGACGAGGCCCTGCTGGCCCGTGTCGCCAAATATCTTGCGGTGCGCATGAGTTTCGAGGACGTCATCCACGTGGCCCGCCTGAAGACGGCGCCCGAGCGTCTGGAGCGCATCCGCGCCGAAATCGCCGCGCGGCCGGACCAGCCGGTGGTGGTCAAGGACTTCCTCAAGCCCGGACTGGAGGAGGTCTGCGCCCTGCTGCCCGGCTTCCTGGCGCGGCCCATCCTGGCCGCCGCCCACCGGGGCGGCTGGGCCGACAAGGCCGCCTGGGGGCGTCAGGTCAACGCCAACGGCATCCTGGGCTATCTCTCCCTGCGCCTGCTGGCGGGCTTGAAGCCCTGGCGGCGCTTCTCCCACCGCTTCGGTCAAGAGCAGGCGGAAATCGAGGACTGGCTGGCTTCGGTGTCCGCCGCCGCCCGCCTGTCGCCGGCCCTGGGGCTCGAAGTGGCCGAATGCGCCCGCCTGATCAAGGGCTATGGCGAGACGTGGCGGCGCGGCACCGCCAATTTCCAGCGCATCCGCGACTCGGTCATCGCGCCGGCCGCCGCCGGGCGCTGGCCGCTGGCCTTCGCGCTGGACGCCATCGCCAACGCGCGGACCGCCGCCCTGGCCGATCCGGAAGGCAAGGGGCTGGACCGCACCCTGGCCGCCATCGCGGAAAAGGCGGTGGCCTGAGGACGGTGTTCAAGCCCCTTCTCCCAGTGTATTTTTCTCGTCATTGCCGGGCCTGACCCGGCAATCCATGGATGCCCGGGTCAAGCCCGGGCATGACGAAGAAAAGTAGTGCCGTCCGTGTCCAAACCCCTCGTCGCCTGCCTTCTCTGCCTGCTTCCCACCCTCGCATTGGCCGAGCCCCTGCGCCTGCAGGGCTATGCCGAGGGCGAGTACGTGCGCGTCGGCCCCACCGGCGCCGGTCTCCTGGCCCAGATCATGGTGAAGGACGGCGACAAGGTGGCGGCGGGCACGCCGCTGTTCGCGCTCGACACCGTCATCGAGCAGGCCGCCCGCGATCAGGCCAGGGCCGAGCTGGAGCGGGCCGAGGCGCAACTGGCCGATCTGGGCAAGGGCAAGCGGCCCGACGAGTTGAAATCCATCGCCGAGCAGAAGGCCCAGGCCCAGGCGGCGCTGCGCCTCTCCGAGGTGACCCTGAAGCGCCAGGACACCCTGGCGCGGGCCGATTTCGCCTCCCGCGCCAGGCTGGACGAGGCAAAGGCCGCGCTGGAGCGCGACCGCGCCCAGGTCCGCCGCCTGGAGGCCGAGTACCGCGCCGCGCTGCTGGGCGCCCGGCCCGACGAGATCGCGGCGCAGGAGGCCCTGGTGGGCCAGAAGCGCCTGGAACTGGCCAAGGCGGAAAAGCGTCTCGCCGACCTCGCCCCCCATGCTCCCGCCGACGCGGTGGTGGAGAAGGTCTATTACCGCCCGGGCGAGTTCGTGCCCGCGGGAGGGCCGGTGGTGTCGCTGCTGCCGCCCGGCAACGTCAAGCTGGTGTTCTTTCTCCCTGAGCCCCGGCTGGGGGCGCTGAAGGTGGGTGACATGGTCGGCTATGGCTGTGACCGCTGTCCGCCGGGCGAGGCGCGGGTGAGCTTCATCGCCACCCAGGCGGAATACACGCCGCCGGTCATCTATTCGGTGGAAAGCCGCGACAAGCTGGTCTTCCGCATCGAGGCCAGGGCGGCGGGGCTGGCCGTCAATCCCGGCCAGCCGGTGGACGTCGTGGTGCCGGCCAAGTGAACGGCGCGGCGGCCATCGACGTCCAGGGGCTGGAAAAGCGCTTTTCCGGCCGCGCCGTGGTCCGCGACTTCTCCATCCGGGTGCCGAGGGGGCGCATCTTCGGCTTCCTGGGACCCAACGGTTCGGGCAAGACCACCACTATCCGCATGCTGTGCGGCCTGCTGACCCCCGATGCGGGAAGCGGCACCTGTCTCGGCCTCGACATCCGCACCCAGGCGGCCGAAATCAAGCGCCGGGTCGGCTACATGACCCAGAAGTTCTCGTTCTACGAGGACCTGACCATCGCCGAGAACCTGGATTTCGTCGCCCGCGTCTACGGCCTTGACCGCCGTAAACAGCGGGTTGACGAGGCGCTGGAGGGCCTGGGTCTGGCCGAGCGGTGCCGCCAGCTGGCCGGCACCCTGTCGGGGGGCTGGAAGCAGCGTCTGGCGCTCGCCGCCTGCGTGCTGCACGAGCCCGAGCTGCTGCTGCTCGACGAGCCCACCGCCGGCGTCGATCCCAAGGCGCGGCGCGATTTCTGGGACCACATCCACCGGCTGGCGGCCGATGGCATGACCGTGCTGGTCAGCACCCATTACATGGACGAGGCCGAGCGCTGCCACGAGATCAGCTACCTGGCCTATGGACGCCTGATGGTGCGCGGCACGGTGGCCGAGGTGATCCGGGGATCGGGGCTGGTCACCTGGCTGGTGGAAGGTGACGGCGCCGACCGGCTGGCGCCTTCCATGGAGGGGCGGCCCGGCATCGCCATGGCGGCGCCGTTCGGTAACGCGCTGCATGTGAGCGGCACCAATTCAGCGGAGTTGGAAGCGGCCATCGCGCCCTGGCGCCACCAGCCCAATCTGGTGTGGAGCCGCACCGAGCCCAGCCTGGAGGACGTGTTCATCCACCTGATGGGGCAGGCGGAGGACAATTTCCGATGAGATGGCATTGTCATCCCGAGCCTCGGCGAGGGATCTCGTCCTGGCAGGGCTTTTCCGAGCCGGCACCATCGGAGCAGGTGGAGATTCCTCGGCTGCGCCTCGGAATGACAGCGAGGGGCAAATGACGTCAACCAGCTTCTCCTGGTCGCGCCTGATGGCGGTGATGGTCAAGGAGGTCATCCAGATGCGCCGCGACCGCCTGACCTTCGCCATGATGGTCGCCGTGCCGCTGTTGCAGCTGGTGCTGTTCGGCTATGCCATCAATTCCGATCCCAAGGCGCTGCCCACCCTGGTCAACGTCCAGGAAAGCGGCCCCTTCGCCCGCGCCCTGGTGGCGGGGTTGGGCAATTCCTCCTATTTCCGCGTGGTGGGCGAAGTGCGCTCGGAGGCCGAGGCCGAGCGCTGGCTGGCCACCGGCGACGCCCAGTTCGTGGTGACCATTCCCGCCGGGTTCGAGGCCGCCCTGGTGCGCGGCGAGCGCCCCGCGGTGCTGCTGGAAGCCGACGCCACCGACCCGGCGTCCGCCTCCAACGCGGTGGCGGCGGCGGGGGCCCTGGTGCGCACCGTCTTCGATTCCGAACTGTCCGGGCCGCTGGCCCATCTGAAGGGCCGGCCCGATCCCGTCGACCTGCGCATCCACCGCCGCTACAACCCGGAAGGCATCACCCAGTACAACATCGTGCCCGGCCTGATGGGGGTGATCCTCACCATGACCATGGTCATGATGACCGCCCTGGCGGTGACGCGGGAACGCGAGCGCGGCACCATGGAGAACCTGCTGGCCATGCCGGTGCGGCCCATGGAGGTGATGGTGGGCAAGATCCTGCCCTATATCGGGGTGGGCTACGTCCAGGTGGTGGTCATCGTCGCCTCGGGCCGCTGGCTGTTCGGGGTGCCGCTGGTGGGCAGCCTGACGCTCCTGTCCATGGCCCTGCTGCTGTTCATCGCATCCAACCTGACGGTGGGTTTCACCTTCTCCACCGTGGCCCGGAACCAGCTGCAGGCCATGCAGATGAGCTTCTTCTTCTTCCTGCCCTCCATCCTGCTGTCGGGCTTCATGTTCCCGTTCCGCGGCATGCCGGTCTGGGCCCAGTGGGTCGGCGAGATCTTTCCGCTGACCCATTTCCTGCGGGTGGTGCGCGGCATCCTCTTGAAGGGCAACGGCGTGGCCGAGATCTGGCCCGAGATGTGGCCGATCATCGCCTTCGTGCTGATCAGCGCTGCGCTGGCCATGAAGCAGTACCGCCAGACGCTGGATTGACACCGTCCGTCGAAAGAGCTGTCATCCCGAGCCGGAGGCGAGGGATCTTTCACCCGATGGCGGCAACCGCTTCAGGTTGAAAGATCCTTCCTCCCTGCGGTCGTCAGGATGACGAGTCGGTTCAAATGACGGCCGGCATGACAATCCCGGCGGCAAAGTAAGGTCTTGCAAAGCTTGACTTCCGGGCCGGGACAAGCCCAATCTTTGCATCTTTCCGAAGGGGAGCCCCAAGCGGGGCTGAGAGGCCGGCCAGACGTGCCGGCGACCCTTGGAACCTGATCCGGGTCATTCCGGCGAAGGGATCGGAACTTCCATGAGCTTCCGCCCGCCTTTCGTCCGGACCCTGCCCGCCGCAACGCGCGAAGGAAGTCTGCCCATGTCCGAGTCCGCCCTGAAGATCACCACCGGCCCGCTGCCGGGTTCGCGCAAGATTTACGTCGAGGGTTCGCGCCCCGACCTCCGGGTGGCCATGCGCGAGATCGACCTGACCCCTGGCTGCGGCGAGCCGCCGGTGCGGGTCTACGACTGCTCCGGCCCCTACACCGATCCGGCGCTGTCGGTGGACATCACCAAGGGCGTGCCGCGCATCCGGGAGCGGTGGATCCTGGAACGCGGCGACGTGGAGCATTACGAGGGCCGCGCCCACAAGCCCGAGGATGACGGCCTGAAGCCCGGCGAGGTGATCGGCGTGCCGGTGTTCGACCGCGCCGCGCTGGGCCTGCGCCCGCTGCGCGCCAAGGCGGGCAAGGCGCCCACCCAGCTGGCCTATGCCCGCGCCGGCATCATCACCCCCGAGATGGAATACGTCGCCATCCGCGAGAACATGAAGCGGGCCGAACTCAAGGCCGCCATCGTCCGTGACGGCGAGGATTTCGGCGCCGACATCCCCGACGAGGTCACTCCGGAATTCGTGCGCGCCGAGATCGCGCGCGGCCGCGCCGTGCTGCCGGCCAACGTCAACCACCCGGAAGCCGAGCCCATGATCATCGGGCGCAACTTCCTCACCAAGATCAACGCCAATATCGGCAATTCCGCCGTGGCCTCCTCGGTGGAGGAGGAGGTGGAGAAGATGGTGTGGGCCACCCGCTGGGGCGCCGACACCGTCATGGACCTGTCGACGGGCCGCCACATCCACGCCACCCGCGAATGGATCATCCGCAACAGCCCCGTTCCCATCGGCACCGTGCCGATCTATCAGGCGCTGGAGAAGGTGGGCGGCAAGGCCGAGGAGCTGACCTGGGAGATTTTCCGCGACACCCTGATCGAACAGGCCGAGCAGGGGGTGGACTACTTCACCATCCATGCCGGCGTGCTGCTGCGCTACATCCCGCTGACCGCCAGGCGCACCACCGGCATCGTGTCGCGCGGCGGCTCGATCATGGCCAAGTGGTGCCTGGCGCATCACAAGGAGAACTTCCTCTACACCCATTTCGAGGACATCTGCGAGCTGCTGAAGGCCTATGACGTGGGCTTCTCGCTGGGCGACGGGTTGCGGCCCGGCTCCATCGCCGACGCCAACGACGCCGCCCAGTTCGGCGAGCTGGAGACTCTGGGCGAGCTGACCCACAAGGCCTGGGCCCACGATTGCCAGGTGATCATCGAAGGCCCCGGCCACGTGCCCATGCACAAGATCAAGAAGAACGTGGAGAAGCAGATCGAGCTGTGCGGCGAGGCGCCGTTCTACACGCTGGGGCCGCTGGTCACCGACATTGCGCCGGGCTACGACCACATCACCTCGGCCATCGGCGCGGCCATGATCGGCTGGTTCGGCACCGCCATGCTGTGCTACGTGACGCCGAAGGAGCATCTGGGCCTGCCCGACAAGCAGGACGTGCGCGAAGGCGTGGTC
Organism: Paramagnetospirillum sp.; assembly: GCF_058402745.1. Lineage (NCBI taxonomy): Bacteria > Pseudomonadati > Pseudomonadota > Alphaproteobacteria > Rhodospirillales > Magnetospirillaceae > Paramagnetospirillum > Paramagnetospirillum sp. Next base: position 92,714 of record NZ_JBZVFI010000018.1, on the reverse strand, counting down.
ACCTACAAGCTGGCCGCCCATGCCGCCGACCTGGCCAAGGGCCATCCCGGCGCCCAGGTGCGCGACAATGCCTTGTCCCGCGCCCGCTTCGAGTTCCGCTGGAAGGACCAGTTCCACCTGTCGCTCGACCCGGAGAAGGCCCAGGACTTCCACGACCAGCACCTGCCGGCGGAGGGGGCGAAGCTGGCCCATTTCTGCTCCATGTGCGGCCCGAAATTCTGCTCCATGAAGATCAGCCAGGAGGTGCGCGACTTCGCCGCCGCCGAAGCAGGCATGGCCGAAATGAGCGAGAAATTCGTGGCCGAGGGCGCCGAGATCTACCACACCGAACCGGCGACCGCGCAAGCCGCCAAGCCGGCGGCGGAGTGATCCCTGCGGGCGGGACGCCCGCGCTCCGGGAGATGCCGTATCCTTGGAGCGCGGACGTCCGCCCGCTTTCCGCCCCTACCGCCCCCCTCGGCGCCGAACCGGCGGCCGCGCTCCGGGAGATGCCGTTTCCTTGGAGCGCGGGCGTCCCGCCCGCTTTCCGCCCTACCGTCCCCCCTCGGCGCCGAACCGGCGGCCGCGCTCCGGGAGATGCCGTTTCCTTGGAGCGCGGGCATCCCGCCCGCTTTCCACCCCTACCGCCCCCTCGGCGCCGAACCGGCGGCCGCGCTCCGGGAGATGCCGTTTCCTTGGAGCGCGGGCGTCCCGCCCGCTTTCCGCCCCTACCGTCCCTCCTCGGCGCCGAACAGGGTGGCCAGGGTCTCGGTCACCCTCTTCAGGCGGGCGCCGCGCAGATCGGCGTTTTCCAGCATGGCGCCCGAGAAGTCGCAGGCCCTGAGATCGGCGCGTGGCGCGGGAGGGGGACGGCTCAAAGTGGCATATGGCGCATATGTTAGGGACGGTTAATTCGCATTGCACGGGCATAAGTAGGTTTGCGAATTATCGTCAGTTCGCGTATTACCTATACTAAAAGGATGGATTTGCATTTTACGCATATGCAATTTGTCAATACGACTGTTCCTTTGGGGAGAACGATCATGGCAAATCTCAACGTTTCGGGGCGAATCTATGCGGGTTTCGGCCTGATCGTTCTGTTGCTTCTCGCCCTGGCGGGGCTGTCCATCTCGACCCTGGGCTCCTCCAAGGACCGGATGGACAGATACGCGGCGGTTTCCGACAACGCCCAGAGAGTGCTGAGCCTCAACGGCAACTTCGCCAACATCCGCCGCAACGTGATCGTCTTTGCCGACAGCGCCGATCCCAAGGCGCTGGAACAGATCAACCGGATCAGGTCCGAGATCGCCAAGACCTTGCCTGATTCCATCGCCGCCACCACCGATCCGGGACGCAAGGCCAACCTGACCAGGATGCAGGAGGTCTTCACCGCCTACATGGCCGGCTTCGACAAGGTGTCGGACCTGCGCAAGACCAAGCTGGAACTGGTGGAAAAGCGCATGAACGTGCTGGGCGCCGGCGCCCGCAAGGACCTGACCCAGATCATGAAGACCGCCATGGACGATGGCGATTACGAGGCCGCCGCCCTGGCGGGGGTGGCGCAGGAATCCCTGATGCTGGCCCGCCTCAGCGCCGTCAAGTTCCTGTCCGAGCCCAGCGATGAGCTGACCCGGGACGCCGAGAAGGAGGTCGCCGAGTTCGTCAAGGAGGCCGAGTCCCTGACCAAGCGGCTGCGCAATCCCGAGCGCAAGCGTCTGGCCGCCGAGGCCGAGGCCAACGCCAAGGTCTATCGCGACGCCTTCACCCAGGTTGTCGCCGCCACCCGCACTCTCGACACCCTGGTGTTCAAGGACATGGCCGCTCTCGCCGCCCAGTTCGCCGAACTGGCCGAGCAGACGGTCAAGTCCCAGGACGAGGCCATGGATCGGCAAAAGGCCGACACCGAGGCCGGCATGGCCCGGGCCGGCACCACCACCTGGGCCGGCGGCGCCATCGCCCTGGGTCTGGCCGTTCTGTTCTCCTGGCTGATCTCGCGCTCCATCGTGGTGCCGCTGGCCGCCATGACCGGAGCCATGACCGAGCTGTCCAAGGGCAACAAGACCATCGACATTCCGGCGCGCGAACGCACCGACGAGATCGGCGCCATGGCCCAGGCCATGGAAATCTTCAAGGAAAACACCCTGCGGATGGAAAAGCTGCAGGCCGAGCAGGAGGCGAACAAGCTCAAGGCCGAGGCCGACCGCAAGGCGGCGCTGCACCACATGGCCGACACCTTCGAGGATAGCGTCGGCAAGGTGGTGCAGACGGTGACCTCGGCGGCCACCGAGCTGCAGGGCGCCTCCAGCCAGATGGCCGGCACCGCCCACGAGACCAGCGCCCAGGCCACCACCGTCGCCTCGGCGGCGACCCAGGCCTCGGCCAACGTCGAGACGGTGGCCGCCGCCACCGAGGAACTGGCCGCCTCCATCTCGGAAATCGCCAAGCAGGTGGAACGCTCCCAGGCCGTGGCCGGCCGCGCCGAGCAGGAGGCAGAGTCCACCACCAACCAGGTTCGCGCCCTGTCCGAGAATGTCGGCCGCATCGGCGAGGTGGTGGTGCTGATCAACGACATCGCCGCCCAGACCAACCTGCTGGCGCTCAACGCCACCATCGAGGCGGCGCGGGCCGGCGACGCCGGAAAAGGTTTTGCCGTCGTGGCCAACGAGGTCAAGAACCTCGCCAACCAGACCGCCAAGGCCACCGACGAGATCGCCAGCCAGATCAAGGCGGTGCAGGAAGGTACCGGCAACGCGGTGAAGGCCATCGACACCATCTCCAAGGTCATCTCGGAAATGGGCGAGATCAGCGCCTCGGTCGCCTCCGCCGTGCAGGAGCAGACCGCCGCCACCGGTGAGATCGCCCGCAACGTGGAGCAGGCCGCCGCCGGCACCGCCGAGGTGTCGAGCAACATCAACTCGGTGGAACAGGCGGCGCGCGAGACCGGCCACGCCGCCGAGCAGATCAGCGAATCCGCCACCGACCTGTCCAAGCAGGCGGAATACCTGCGCTCCGAGGTCAGCCGCTTCCTGCATCAGGTGCGCGCCGACAAGGCGGATCTGAAGATCCTGGAATGGGACAACGCCCTGAACACCGGCGTGGCGTCCATCGATCGGCATCATCAGGAAATGTATAAGGAAATCAACCGCTTCTACGGCGAGATGATGAGCGGCAACGGCGCCGCCGCCATCCAGGGCATCCTGGGCCAGGTGGCCAGGGCGTTCGAGCCCCATTTCAAGGAAGAGGAAGAGGTGATGAGCCGCCACGGCTATCCCGGCATCGACGACCATCGCCGCCGTCACCGCGAGTTCTTCGAGAAGTTCGAGGCCCTGAAGCGCGAGGTGGAGGCCGGCAAGGACGGCGCCACCGGGCGGATGTTCCAGTTCGTGGCCTCCTGGCTGAAGGACCATATCCGTCACGAGGACGGCAAGGTCGCCGCCTTCCTGCGGGAAAAGAAGGTCGCCTGACGGGGGCGTTCGCTCATCCTCATTCACGTCATGGCCGGGCTTGACCCGGCCATCCACGTGGATGCCCGGAACAGGTCCAAAGCTGTCCAGTTTAGAACAGGGTGCGGAAAAACTCGTCTCAAGACGTCGTCATTCCCGCGAAAGCGGGAATCCATGCATCAGCCAACTGCATCTTGTGTTGATGCTGCCAAATTGTGTCAACATGGACCCCCGCCTTCGCGGGGGTGACGGGTAAATAGAGTGGCAGGCGAGTTATTCCGCACCCTGCCAAATTTCCATGAGAGGCCCGAATGGCAGAGCCGATGCGGGTTTCATCTGCTCCTGGAACAGGGATGATCACGGATTGTGGATATCCCATGTCCCCAACCTGGGGCAGGGCAGGGAGGTTAGCCGGGAACGAGAGCCTTTTCGTGTTTATCCGTGAGCGGTGCGAAGCACCGCATCCGTGACATCCGTGTCTCATGACTCCACGTCCGCCGGCTTTCGACCTTATCCTCTCGCCGCCCCCGGATTTGCCCGCGGGGGCGGCGCATGAGATCATGGCCGGACGCATTGGTCCGGAGGCCTTCTTGAACCTCAAGCAGCTGGAATACTTCGTCCGCGTCGCCGAACTGGGCAGCTTCAGCAAGGCGGCCATGGTGCTGGACATCGCCCAGCCCGCTTTGTCGCGGCAGGTGCGCCAGCTGGAAACCGATCTCTCCACCAACCTGCTGATCCGCACCGGGCGCGGCGTGGCGCTGACCGAATCCGGGTCGCGGCTGTTCGAGCATGCGGTGGGTATCCTGCAATCGGTGGAGCGCGCCACCGAGGACATGGAATCGGCGCGCGGCGAGCCGGCGGGGCGCATCGTCGTGGGTCTGCCGCCCAGCATCGGACGCCGTCTGATCCTGCCCCTGGTGGAACGTTTCCGCGCCACCCTGCCCAAGGCCCGCCTCGCCGTGGTCGAGGGGCTGTCCACCCATGTCACCGAGTGGATCGCCACCGGCCGGGTGGACCTGGGTCTGGTCCACAATCCCGAGCCCAACCCGGCCATCGAGGTGGCGCGGCTGCTGGACGAGCCCCTGGGGCTGGTGGGACCGGCCGGCGAAGGGGCGCCGACGCTGCGCTGGGCCGAGCTGGGCGCCTATCCCCTGATCCTGCCCGAACGCTCCCACGCCATGCGCAAGTTGCTGGAGACCCAGGCCGCCTTCGCCGGCGTGCGGCTGAAAGTGGTGATGGAGGTGTCGTCCATTCCCTCCATCCTCGATCTGGTCGCCGCCGGCCACGGCCATGCGGTGCTGACCGAGACGGCGCTGGCCTCCTGGCGGCGCGCCGGTGATTTCAGCCTGCGCCGGCTGGTGGACCCGTCGGTGGCCAGCACCCTGTTCATGGCCGTCTCGGCCCACAAGCCCATCACCCCGCTGGGACGGCGCGCCATGGCGCTGTTGCGGGATTTGGTCAAAACCGAAATAGGCTGAAACCGGCCGTCATCCCGACGACCAACGGGAGGAGGGATCTCATCCTGGCACGGCTTTTCAGAATTGGCTTCATCGGATCAGGCGGAGATCCTTCGCGTTGCTCAGGATGACAGGCGTGGCATATAACCGTTCCAGTTATAGCAATTTGCTATAGCTGAAAGTGCCTCCGGGGGGCTTGGTGGGCGGGCGCGATTTTGTCACCATGGCAAGGTCGAACGCTGGGAGGCCCGACACCATGCAGACTGCCATTCCTTGCCTGTTCATGCGCGGCGGCACCTCGCGCGGGCCGTTCTTCGCCGAGAGCGACCTGCCGGCCGACATCGCGCTCAGGGACAGGGTGCTGCTGGCGGTGATGGGTTCGCCCCATGCGCGGCAGATCGACGGATTGGGCGGCGGCCATCCCCTGACCAGCAAGGTGGGCATCGTGCGTCCCGGCACGACGCCGGGCATCGACCTGGACTTCCTGTTCGCCCAGTTGCAGCCCAATGCCGACACCGTGGACACCACGCCCAATTGCGGCAACATGCTGGCCGCCGTGGTGCCCTTCGCGCTGGAACGTGGGCTGGTCGGGCCCCGGGGCGACACCACCACGCTCAGGGTGCTGACGCTGAACACCGGCATGGCCTGCGACATCACCGTCCAGACCCCCGGCGGCCGGGTGGAGTACGAGGGCGCGGCGCGCATCGACGGGGTGCCGGGCACCTCGGCGCCCATCGCCATCAACTTCCTCGACACCGCCGGCTCGGTGTGTTCCGGCCTGCTGCCCACCGGAAGCGCCAGGGACGTGATCGATGGGCTGGAGGTCACCTGCATCGACAACGGCATGCCCATGGTGCTGTTCAGGGCCGCCGACATGGACCGCACGGGATCGGAAAGCGTCGACGCCATGAACGGCGATTCCGGGTTGAAGGCCCGCATCGAGGCGCTGCGGCTCAAGGCCGGGCACCTGATGGGCCTGGGCGACGTGACCTCGAAGAATTACCCCAAGATGTGCCTGATCGCCCCGCCTATGTCGGGCGGCGCGGTGGGAACCCGCTGCTTCATTCCCCATGTCTGTCATGACGCCATCGGCGTGCTGGCCGCCGTCACCGTGGCCACCGCCTGCGTGCTGAAGGGCAGCGTCGCCGACGGCATCGCCCGGGTGCCGCCCGGATCGGTGAAGACCGTCGCCGTCGAGCATCCCACCGGCGAGTTCAGCGTCGAGCTGGAGCTCGACCCGCAAGACCCGCAGAAGGTCGTCCGCGCCGCCTTGCTGCGCACCGCGCGGCTGCTCATGAAGGGCGAGGTGATGATCCCCGCCTCCGTCTGGGAAGGAAAACCCGCATGATCATCGACATTCACGGCCATTACACCACCGCCCCCAAGGCGCTGGAGGAGTGGCGCAACCGCCAGATCGCCGGCCTCAAGGACGCGTCCCAGGCGCCCAAGGTTTCCGAGCTGAACATCAGCGACGACGAGCTGCGCGAGAGCATCGAGACCAACCAGCTGGCCAAGATGAAGGAGCGCGGCTCCGACCTGACCATCTTCTCGCCCCGCGCCAGCTTCATGGCCCATCACATCGGCGACTTCCAGACCTCATCGACCTGGGCCGCCATCTGCAACGAGCTGTGCGCCCGCGTGGCGTCGCTGTTTCCCGACAATTTCATCGGCGCGGCCATGCTGCCGCAAAGCCCGGGCGTGGACCCCAGGACCTGCGTCCCCGAGATCGAGAAGTGCGTCAAGGAGTACGGCTTCGTCGCCATCAACCTCAATCCCGATCCGTCGGGCGGCCACTGGACCTCGCCGCCCCTGTCCGACCGGCACTGGTACCCCATCTACGAGGCCATGGTGGAATACGGCCTGCCGGCCATGATTCATGTCTCCACCTCGTGCAACGCCTGCTTCCACACGACGGGCGCCCATTATCTCAACGCCGACACCACGGCGTTCATGCAGTGCCTGACCTCGGATCTGTTCAAGGACTTCCCCGACCTGAAGTTCGTCATCCCCCACGGCGGCGGCGCGGTGCCCTATCACTGGGGCCGCTTCCGGGGCCTGGCCCAGGAACTGAAGAAGCCCCTGCTGCGGGACCACCTGCTCAACAACATCTTCTTCGATACCTGCGTCTACCACCAGCCGGGCATCGACCTGCTGACCAAGGTCATTCCGGTGGACAACATCCTGTTCGCCTCCGAGATGATCGGCGCGGTCAGGGGCATCGACCCCGAGACCGGGCATTACTACGACGACACCAAGCGCTACATCGAGGCGACGCTGAACCTGTCGGCGGAGGATCGCCACAAGGTCTACGAGGGCAACGCCCGGCGGGTCTATCCCCGCCTGGACGCGGCGCTGAAGGCGAAGGGCTTATGATCCCGCCGGCCCTGTCATCCTGAGGCGAAGCCGAAGGATCTTTCACGCGATTGCGGTGGCCGCCTCAGGCTGAAAGATCCCTCCTCCCTACGGTCGTCAGGATGACAGGCGAGAACAAGAGGCAAAAATGAGCATGAACAATCTGGGCATCGTGAAGCGCAACATCACCCGCGCCGACAAGGCGGCGGTGGAGAAGCTGTCCAAGTTCGGCGTCGCCACCATCCACGAGGCCATGGGCCGGGTGGGGCTGATGAAGCCCTACATGCGCCCCATCTACACCGGCGCCCATCTGTGCGGCACGGCGGTGACCGTGCTGCTGCATCCCGGCGACAACTGGATGATGCATGTGGTGGCCGAGCAGATTCAGCCCGGCGACGTGGTGGTCGCCGCCATCACCGCCGACTGCACCGACGGCTTCTTCGGCGATCTGCTGGCCACCTCATTTCGGGCCAGGGGCGCGGTGGGCCTGGTGATCGACGCGGGCGTCAGGGACGTGAAGGACCTGACGGCCATGAACTTCCCCGTCTTCTCCAAGGCCATCAGCGCCAAGGGCACCATCAAGGCGACGCTGGGCTCGGTCAACATCCCGGTGGTCTGTGCCGGCGCCAGCGTCAATCCCGGCGACGTGGTGGTGGCCGACGACGACGGCGTGGTGGTGGTCCCGGCTTCCATCGCGCAAGCCGCCGCCGACGCGGCCCAGGCGCGGGAAGACAACGAGGCCGCCAAGCGCGCCCGCCTCGCCGCCGGCGAACTGGGCCTCGACATGTATAAGATGCGCGAGGCCCTGGAAAAGGCGGGGCTCAAATATGTGGACTAGCCCGATGTGCCCACCGAACGCCGTCTTCGTCACCCCCGCGAAGGCGGGGGGCCAGGAGTCGCGGCCGTGTCGGTGGTGCACCCCCTGGATCCCCGCCTTCGCGGGGATGACGGAGAAAGACCAGTCATGACCCGGCCCGACAACCCTCTTCACTCTTCCCTCGGCCTGATCGGCTATGGCGAGGTGGGGCGCATCCTGGCCGAGGACCTGCGCGCCCAAGGGGTGCGGGTGCTGGCCTATGACATCAAGCTGGGTGGACCGGCCGGGGGTGAGCTGGTGGAACACGCAGCCCGCTTCGGGGTGGAGCTGGCCAGCGGCCATGCCGCCCTGGCGGCGGCTTCCGGTCTGGTGATCTCGGCGGTGACCGCGTCGCAGGCGGTGGCGGTGGCCCAGGCCTGCGCGCCGGGGATCAAGGCCGGGACGTGGTTCCTGGACTTCAATTCGGCCTCGCCCAAGGCCAAGATCGAGGCGGCGGGGCTGATCGCCGCCGCAGGCGGGCGCTTCGTGGAAGGCGCGGTGATGACCTCGGTGCCGCCCTACCGCATCAAGGTGCCGCTGCTGCTCGGCGGGCCCGAGGCGGGCGGGCTGGAGCCGGTGTTGAACGGACTGGGCTTCGCCGCCAAGGTGGCGTCGGACCAATTGGGCGTGGCGTCGGCCACCAAGATGTGCCGCTCGGTGATGATCAAGGGCCTGGAGGCCATGGTGATCGAAAGCTTCACCACCGCTCGGGCCTATGGCGTCGAGGACGCGGTGATCGCTTCGCTGGAGGAGACCTTTCCCGCCATGGAGTGGGAGAAGCTGGGCGCCTATCTCTTCCAGCGGGTGATCCAGCACGGACGTCGCCGCGCCGAGGAAGTGCGGGAAGTGGCCCGCACGGTGCGCGAGGCCGGCCTTGACCCCTTCTCCGCCGCCGGCACCGCCGAGCGTCAGGCCTGGGTCGCCGATCTGGCCGACGAAGGCGTGTTCGGGCCGAAGAGTGCCGCCGGCTTCGCCCGGTCGGGCGACTGGCGGATCGAGGCCGACCGCATCCTCGCGAAGATGAAGGACAAGCCATGACTTTCGAGAAGACTCCCGGCTGGCTCGACTGGTATGCCGGCCCGTCGGCGCCCGCCTTCACTCCGCCGCCCGGCGCGGTGGATGCCCATTGCCACGTCTTCGGCCCCGGCCACCTGTTTCCCTTCGCGCCCGAACGCAAGTACACCCCCTGCGACGCCTCCAAGGACCAGCTGTTCGCCCTGCGCGACCATCTGGGCTTCGCGCGCAACGTCATCGTCCAGGCCACCTGCCACGGCGCCGACAACCGCGCCATGGTGGACGCGCTGAAGTCATCGGGCGGCAGGGCGCGGGGCGTCGCCACCGTCAGGCGCTCGGTCACCGATGCCGAACTGGCCGAGATGGACGCGGCCGGCGTGCGCGGCGTGCGCTTCAACTTCGTGCGTCGGCTGGTGGACTTCACCCCCAAGGACGAGCTGATGGAGATCGCGTCCCGCATCGCGCCGCTGGGCTGGCACGTGGTGATCTATTTCGAGGCGGTGGACCTGCCCGAGCTCATGGATTTCTTCACGGCGCTCCCCACCATCGTGGTGGTGGACCACATGGGCCGCCCCGACGTGACCAAGCCGGTGGACGGCCCCCAATTCGGCCTGTTCCTGAAGTTCATGCGCGAGCACGCCAATGTCTGGAGCAAGGTCAGCTGCCCCGAGCGCCTGTCGGTCTCCGGCCCGCCGGCGCTCGACGGCGAGCGCGCCGCCTACCGCGACGTGGTGCCCTTCGCCCGCAAGGTGGTGGAGGAGTTCCCCGACCGGGTGCTGTGGGGCACCGACTGGCCTCACCCCAACCTGAAGGACCACATGCCCGATGACGGGCTGCTGGTGGACTTCATCCCCCACATCGCCCCCACCGCCGAGCTGCAGCGCAGGCTGCTGGTGGACAATCCCATGCGCCTTTACTGGCCGGAAGAAAGGACCTGACGCCATGAGCAAGCCCGTCAACATCGCCCTGATCGGCGCCGGCGCCTTCGGCGTCAAGCATCTGGACGCCCTGAAGGTGATCGATGGCGCCCGGGTGGTGTCCCTGGTCAGCCGGGCCGAGGACAAGCCCGAGGAGGTGGCCGCCAGCTACGGCATTCCCCATGTCGGCCATGATCTGGCCGATGCCCTGGCCCTTCCGCAGGTGGACGCGGTGATCCTGACCACGCCCACGCCGCTGCACGCCTCCCAGGCCATGTCCTGCCTCAAGGCCGGCAAGCATGTGATGGTGGAGATCCCCCTGGCCGACACTCTGGCCGACGCCGAGGCGGTGGTGGAACTGCAGAAGCAGACCGGGCTGGTGGCCATGTGCGGCCATACCCGCCGCTTCAATCCCAGCCACCAGTGGGTCCACAACAAGATCAAGGACGGCGGGTTCAACATCCAGCAGATGGATGTTCAGACCTATTTCTTCCGCCGCACCAACATCAACGCCCTGGGCCAGCCGCGCTGCTGGACCGACCATCTGCTGTGGCACCACGCCGCCCACACCGTCGATCTGTTCGCCTACCAGACGCAAGGCGAGATCGTCGCCGCCAATGCCATCCAGGGCCCCATCCACCCGACGCTCGGCATCGCCATGGACATGTCCATCCAGCTGAAGAGCAGCACCGGGGCCATCTGCACCCTGTCGCTGTCTTTCAACAACGAAGGTCCGCTGGGCACCTTCTTCCGCTACATCGGCGACAGCGGCACCTACATCGCCCGCTACGACGATCTGGTGGACGGCAAGGAGCAGCCCATCGACGTCTCCAGGGTCGACGTCTCCATGAACGGTATCGAGCTGCAGGACCGCGAATTCCTGGCCGCCATCCGCGAGGGCCGCGAGCCCAACGCCTCGGTGGCCAGGGTGCTGCCCTGCTACCGCACGCTCCACGCCCTCGAACAGCAGCTGAAGCAGGCCCCGTGATGGAAAAGCGCCGCGTGGGAGAGTTCAGCGTCACCGCCCTGGCCCTGGGATGCATGAATCTCAGCCACGCCTACGGCACGCCCCCCGGCCGGGACGAGGCGGTGGCGGTGCTGGACCGGGCGCTGGACGCGGGCGTGGATTTCTTCGACACCGCCGCCCTCTACGGCTTCGGGGCCAACGAATCCCTGGTGGGGCCGGTTCTGGCGCCCCATCGCCACCACATCACGCTGGCCAGCAAATGCGGCATGACCGGGGTGGACGGCAAGAAGGTGATCGACGGCCGCCCGGAGACCCTGAAGCGGACCTGCGAGGACAGCCTGACGCGCCTGGGCACCGATTGCATCGACCTCTACTACCTGCACCGCTGGGACAGGCAGGTTCCCGTCGAGGACAGCGTCGGCGCCCTGGCCGATCTGGTCAGGGACGGCAAGATCAGGGCCATCGGCCTGTCCGAGGTCTCGGCCGCCACGCTGCGGCGCGCCCATGCGGTCCACCCCATCGCGGCGGTGCAGAGTGAATACTCGCTGTGGACCCGCAACCCCGAGATCGCCGTGCTCGACGCCTGCCGCCAGCTGGGAATCGCCTTCGTGGCGTTCAGCCCGCTGGCCCGGGGCTTCCTCACCGGGCGGCTCACCGATCCGGCGACCCAGCTGGAGGCCAAGGACATCCGCCGCCAGATGCCCCGCTTCGACCCCGAGCCCTATGCCCGCAACCTGACGCTGCTCGACGGCTTCAAGGCGCTGGCGGCCGAGACCGGCTGCACCCCGGCCCAGCTGGCCCTGGCCTGGGTCCTGGCCAAGGGTGCGAACATCATCGCCCTGTTCGGCACCAAATCCCTCGCCCATCTGGACGAGAACCTGGGGGCCGATGGGCTTGCGCTTTCGCCCCAGACCGTCTCCCGGCTGGACACCCTCATCAATCAAACCACCGTGTCGGGGACCCGCTACAACGCGGCCATCCAGACGGAAATCGACACGGAAGAATTCTGAGCAGGAGGAAACACGTGGCACCCAAACCGAAGCGGGTCATCCCCGGCACCACCATTTTCGACGGCGACATGGCGCGCAAGGGCTATGCGCTCAACAAGATGTGCTACTCGTTCAACTCGGAAGCCAACCGCCAGGCCTTCCTGGCCGACCGCGAGGGCTATTGTGCCCGCTTCGGCCTCAACGCCGAGCAGACCAAGGCGGTGCTCGACCTCAGCGTGCTGGACATGCTGGCGGCCGGCGGCAACGCCTATTTCATCGCCAAGCTGGGCGGTATCTACAAGCTGGACATGCAGGACGTCGGCGCGCAGCAGACCGGCATGACCAAGGACGAGTTCAAGGCGAAGCTCGTCGCGGCGGGGAGGGACTGACATGGCCCGAATCGTCGGCGGCGTCTCCGTCACCCACGTGCCCTATATCGGGCGCGCCATCGCCAACAACCTGCAGCAGGACGAATACTGGAAGCCGTTCTTCGACGGATTCCCCCCCGTCCATGCCTGGCTGGACAAGGTCCGGCCCGACGTGGCGGTGGTGGTCTACAACGACCACGGCCTGAACTTCTTCCTGGACAAGATGCCCACCTTCGCCATCGGCGCGGCGCCCGAATACAGCAACGCCGACGAAGGCTGGGGCATTCCCACCGTGGCCCCGTTCAAGGGCGATCAGGACCTGTCGTGGCACCTGATCGATTCCCTGGTCGAGGAGGGCTTCGACCTTACCACCTGCCAGGAAATGCTGGTGGACCACGCCTTCACCCTGCCGCTGGAGCTGCTGTGGCCCGAGCGCAACGCGGCCCTGCGCACCGTGCCCATTTGCCAGAACACCGTGCAGTTCCCGCTGCCGACCCCGAAGCGCTGCCTCGCCTTCGGCCGCGCCATCGGCAAGGCCATCGAGGCGTGGGAGAGCGACGCCCGGGTGGTGGTGATCGGCACCGGCGGCCTGTCGCACCAGCTGGACGGCAAGCGGGCCGGCTTCATCAACAAGACGTTCGACCTGGAATTCCTGGACAAGCTGGTCACCGATCCCGACTGGGTCACCCAGTATTCCATCACCGATCTGGTGGAGCTGACCGGGACCCAGGGCGTCGAGCTGATCAACTGGCTGACCGCCAGGGGCGCCCTGGGCGACAGGGTCAGGGCCGTCCACACCAACTACCACATCCCCATCTCCAACACCGCCGCCGGCCTGATCGCCATGGAAACGGCGTAGGCGGGAGAAAAGCCATGCGTGTTCAAGTCGCCATCATCGGGGCCGGTCCGTCCGGCCTCATCCTCGGCCAGCTGCTGGCCAAGGCCGGCATCGACGCCGTCATTCTCGAGGCCCATACCGGAGACTACGTCCTGGGCCGCATCCGGGCCGGGGTGCTGGAGCAGGTCTGCGTCGATCTCCTCGACGAGGCCGGGGTCGGGGCGCGCATGCACGCGCAGGGACTGCCCCATCACGGCATCGAGCTGCTGATCGGGGCCAGGCGTCACCGCATCGACCTGCACGGCCTCACCGGCGGCAAGGAGGTGATGATCTACGGCCAGACCGAGCTGACCCGCGACCTGATGGACGCGCGGGCGGCCGCCGGCCTCAAGACCGTCTACGAGGCCAAGGAGGTGGCGGTGTCGGATTTCGACACCGACCATCCCCGCGTCTCCTATCTCAAGGACGGGGTGCGCCACGAGATCCTTTGCGACTTCATCGCCGGCTGCGACGGCTTCCACGGCGTGTGCCGGGCCAGCGTGCCCAAGGGCTCCATCCGCAATTTCGAGCGGGTCTATCCCTTCGGCTGGCTGGGCCTCCTGTCCGACACGCCGCCGGTGTGCGACGAGCTGATCTACGCCAGGAGCGACAAGGGCTTCGCGCTGTGCTCCATGCGGTCCAGGACCCGTTCGCGCTATTACGTCCAGGTGCCGCTGTCCGAGAAGGTGGAGGACTGGTCCGACCAGCGCTTCTGGGACGAACTGCGCTCGCGGCTGGATGACGAGGCGGCGGAAAGCCTGGTCACCGGCCCGTCGCTGGAAAAGAGCATCGCCCCGCTTCGAAGCTTCGTGGCCGAGCCCATGCGCTTCGGCCGCATGTTCCTGGCCGGCGACGCCGCCCACATCGTGCCGCCCACCGGGGCCAAGGGCCTCAACCTCGCGGCCTCGGACGTGCGCTATCTCGGCCGCGCCCTGATCGAGTATTACGGCGGCTCGACCGAAGGCATCGACCGCTATTCCGAGCGCTGCCTGCGCCGGGTCTGGAAGGCCGAGCGCTTCTCGTGGTGGATGACCAACCTGCTGCACGCGTTTCCCGACACGCCGCCCTTCGAACGGCGGGCGCTGGAGGCCGAACTGGATTACGTGGTCCATTCCCTGGCGGGGCGCACCACCCTGGCCGAGAACTACGTGGGGCTGCCCTTCGAGGATTAGCCGGCCGCCTCCTCCGCCTTTTGCATGTCGGCGCCGAATGGGGGACAATGGCGGTCCTGTCCAAGGGGCTCCCGCATGACCAGTCCGGTCTTCACCATTCCGCCCGGCGCGGCCTTCGTCGATACCCTGGCGGCCCATCTGCTGGCCGAGGCGGGTGGTGATCCGCTGGCCCTGGCCGACATGGAGATCCTGCTGCCCACCAGGCGCGCCTGCCGCGCGCTCAGCGACGCCTTCCTGCGGCTGTCGGGGGGGCGGCCGCTGCTGCTGCCCCGGCTGCGGCCCCTAGGCGACATGGACGAGGAGGAACTGGACCTGTCCGGGGCCGATCCCCTCGACCTCGCTCCGGCCATCAGCCCCACCGAGCGGCTGCTGATCCTCGCCCGGCTGATCCTGACGGCGGCCAAGGCCCAGGGGGGGCACGTCCCCAGCCCCGACCAGGCGGTGCGGCTGGCCTCGGAACTGGCCAAGCTGCTGGATTCCGTGCAGGTGGAACGCCTGGACTTCGCCGGCCTCGCCAGGCTGGTGCCCGAGGATTACGCCGGGCACTGGCAGCTGACCCTGGATTTCCTCGGGATTCTCACCGAGGCGTGGCCCCGCATCCTGGCCGAACGGGGCGTGCTCGACCCCGAGGACCGGCTGAACCGGGTGATGGCGGCCCAGATCGAGTCCTGGCGGGCCAAGCCTCCCATCCACAAGGTGATCGCCGCCGGCTCCACCGGCTCGCGCCCCGCCACCGCCGATCTGCTGGCGGCGGTGGCCGCCCTGCCCGCCGGACGGGTGGTGCTGGCCGGTCTCGACCGGGAGATGGACGAGGAGTCCTGGGCGCAACTGGACCCCGCCCATCCCCAATACGGCCTGAAGGCCCTGCTGGCCCGGCTGGAAGTGGACCGTCACGCCGTGCGGCCGCTGACCCCCGACGTGGACCTGCGCCAGGACCGGGTGCGCCTGCTGGCCGAGGCCATGCGTCCCGCCGCCACCTGCGAGGCGTGGCGCGACCTGCCGGTCCTCGATCCCCGGGTCCTGGACGGGGTCTGGCGCCTGGACGCCCCCACGCCCCGTGAGGAGGCGGGGGCCATCGCCCTGATGATGCGCCGGGAATTGGACCGCGAGGGCCATACCTGCGTCCTGGTCACTCCCGATCGCGGTCTGGCCCGGCGGGTGGCGGGCGAGCTGGAGCGCTGGGGCATCCGCATCGACGATTCCGCCGGTCGGCCGCTGGGCCTCACCGAGCCGGGCGGCTTCCTGCGCCTCATCGCCGCCATGGTGGCCGAGGAGTTCGCTCCCCAGGCGCTGCTGGCCTGCCTCAAGCATCCCCTGGCGGCGGGCGGCATGGACGGCGGAGCCTTCCGCGCCCTGGTCCGCCGGCTGGAGCGTCTGGCGCTGCGCGGTCCCCGCCCGGCCCCCGGCGTGGCGGGCCTGCGGCGGATGGTGACGGAGCCGCGCCTGTCGTCGTGGCTGGCCGATCTGGAGACCATGGCGGCGCCGCTGGCCGACGGACTGGCGGCCGGGGACGTCCCCCTGGCCGATCTGCTGCGCGCCCACATGGAATTCGCCGAATGGCTGGCCGGCGACGAGCTTCTGCCCGGCCCCGCCCGGCTGTGGCGGGGCGAGGCCGGCGAGGCCGCCGCCCGTTTCGCCGCCGATCTGGCCGCCGCCGCTCCCGCCCTGGGAAGCCTGGCCGGGCGCTGCTACCCCGCTTTGTTCGACGAGGTGATGGCCGGGGTGGCGGTGCGCTCCTCCTGGGACCATCATCCCCGCCTGTTCATCTGGGGGCCGCTGGAGGCCCGCCTGCAGCATGCCGACCTGCTGATCCTGGGCGGGCTCAACGAGGGCACCTGGCCCGCCCCGCCCGAGGCCGATCCGTGGATGAGCCGGCCCATGCGCGCCGCCTTCGGCCTTGCTCCCCCCGAGCGCCGCATCGGTCTGGCCGCCCACGATTTCGCTCAAGGGTCGGCGGCGCCCCGGGTGGTGCTGAGCCGTTCCGCCCGGGTGGACGGCACCCCCACGGTGCCGTCGCGCTGGCTGATGCGGCTCGACGCGGTGATGACCGGCTCGGGCCTCGCCTTCGACCAGGATGCCGGCCAGTGGCTGGACTGGCACGCCCAGCTCGACCGCCCGGATTTCTGGAAGCGACCGGAGATTCCCGCCCCCGCCCCGCCGGTTTCGGCGCGGCCCCGCCGCCTTTCGGTCACCGAGATCGAGACCTGGATGCGCGACCCCTACGCCATCTACGCCCGGCACGTGCTGCGCCTGAAGGCGCTGGACCCCATCGACGCCGACCCGGGGGCGGCGGAATACGGCAGCATGGTCCACGCGGCGCTGGAGGCCTTCCTCAAGGCCTGGCCCCGCGACCTTCCCCCCGATCCGGAGGCAGAGTTGCTGCGCGTCGGCCGCGCGGTGTTCGAGGCCGAAGCGCTGTCGCCCGCTTTGTGGGCGTTCTGGTGGCCCAGGTTCCAGTCCGTGGCCCGCTGGGTGGCGGCCAAGGAGCGGGGCCGCCGCCACGCCGTGGCCCGTGTCCATGCCGAGGCGGGGGGAGCCCTGGAGATCGCCGCCCCCGCCGGTCCCTTCACCCTGACCGCCAAGGCCGACCGTATCGACGAGATGGCGGACGGAACCCTGAGCCTGATCGATTACAAGACCGGCACCCCGCCCCGGGCCCGCGAGGTGGCGGCGGGCTTCGCGCCGCAATTGCCGCTGGAGGCGGTGATCGCCTGCCACGGCGGCTTCGGCGGCATTCCCGCCGCCCCGGTCTCGGACCTTCTGTACTGGCATCTCAAGGGCGGAACCGCCGGTGGCGACGAACGACCGGCGGGGGACGACGCCGCCACCCTGGCCGACGAGGCGCTGGAAGGCCTGCACGCCCTGATCGCGGTGTTCGACGATCCGGCCACCCCCTATGCCGCCCGCCCTCATCCCGAGCATGCCCCCAAATACTCCGACTATCTGCATCTGGCCCGGGTGCGCGAATGGGCCAGCGGCGGCGAGGATGCCGAGGAATGATCGGTCAGGCCGTAAATCCGCACCGCCCCCGTTCCAGTCATTGCCGGGCTTGACCCGGCAATCCGGCCCCCCGGATCAAGTCCGGGGGTCACGGAGAACAAGATGCGATTCAACGTCAATCGGATGGACGCCCAGACGGCGTCAAATCGCCAGATGGAAGTTGGTGCTGTCGAGCGCGCTGGTGTTGACGTTGTTCAGCGTGGCGACCAGATGGGAATTGGTGTTGTCGGCGGCGGACATGTCGGTGGTGTGCCAAACCTCGACGTCGGCGCCGTTCTGGATGGCGACGATGCCGTCGCCGGTTCCCAGATTCTGTGCCGTCCCCGTGATGGTGGTGGTTCCCTCGGCATAATCGCCGGCCGCCAGGGTGCCGGTGCTGCCCAGGGCGAAGCTGCCGTTGGACAGGGAGAGGCTGTCCGAGGCGGTGTCGAAATCGGTGATCACCGCGGTGGCGGTGGCCGCCGAATCCAGGGCGAAGACGTCCGATCCGGCTCCGCCGGTCAGGGTGTTGGTGCCGTCGCCGCCGGTCAGGGAATCGTTTCCCGCCCCGCCGACCAGGGTGTCGTTGCCCGCCGTGCCGGTGATCTTGAAGTTCAGATCCGCCGCGTTGATGGTGTTGGCGCTGCCCACCACGTAGCCGCCGTCGGAGACGATATTGGAATCGGAGTTGCCCTTGTAGATGTAGAGGGCTCCGTCGCCGATGGAGAAGAAGCCGTCGCCGATGACGCCGCCCGTGCGCGCCGACCCGCCGGTCAGTGAGGCCTGGCCGCCGTTATAGGTGGCGACCACCTCGAAGCCGGAGACGTCCACGTGACTGCCGGTCAGCGAGATGTCGATGTGGTCGATGCCCGTGTCGAAATCGGTGATGACGTCGCGGCCGGTGTCCAGGGACTGGGTGGCGTCGGTGAGGACGAAGGTATCCGCCCCGCTGCCGCCGGTGAAGGTGTCGGCCCCGTCGCCGCCGGTGAAGGTGTCGGCCCCTCCGCCGCCGTCGATGATCTCGGCTCCGGTGCCGCCGGTGAGAATGTCGGCATGGGAGGAGCCGATCAGCGTCTCCATATTGGTGACCGTGTCGGTGCCGCCGGAATGGGTCACGGTGGCGGTGGCGCCGCTGATGATGGCGGTGATGCCGGCGCCCATGGCGGCATAGCTGACCACATCCGTTCCGCTGCCGCCATCGAGGAGGTTGGAGCCGCTGCCGCCCGCCAGGGTGTCGTTGCCGTTGCCGCCATAAAGGCTGTCGTTGCCGCCGCCGCCGGTCAGGGTGAGGTCGGCCGTGCGGTAATTGCCGAAAACCTTGACGGTGCCGTTGGCGGCCGAGGCGTCCACCACCTTGATGCCGGCGCTGGTGGCGTCCGACGAGATGTCCAGCAACTGGGTGGCGACGGTGGTCGATGACAGGGTCACCATCTCGACGTCGGTGATGGCGGCCATGGAAATGGTGCTGCCCATGGCGTCGCTGACCACCAGCTGGTCGGTGCCGAGGCCGCCCAGCACCGACAGTCCGGCGCTCAGCGACGAAAAGTCGGTGGTCAGCCTGTCGTTGCCGTCGCCCAGATCCACCTTGGTCAGCCCGCTGCCCGTGATCAGGGTGTCGGCCGAGGAGGTGGCGGTCAGGGTGCCGCTGGCGTAACTCAGGTCACGGTCGGAGAAGCGCAGGGTCTGGGCGTTGGTCACCGTGTCGGTGCCGTCGGTGCCGCTTTGCGCCGCCACGGTCAGGGTGGTGGACGACAGGCTGATGGCGTAGTTGGAGGCCGCCCCCGAGAACCCCACCACGTTGGTTCCGGCGCCGGCGTCGATGACGTCGTTGCCCTGGCCGCCATAGACGGTGTCGTTGCCCTGGTCGCTGAACAGATACTCGCCGGCATTGCCGCCGTTGATGACGTCGTTGCCCTGGCTTCCCTGGACGGTGACGGTGGCCGACGAGGTGATGTTGATGGTGAAGCCGTCGTTCTGGTCGTCGAACTTGAACCACTGGCCCGCCGACGAGGCGTTGGTGAGGTTGATGGTCTCTATATTGGTGATCTGGCCGTTATTGCCCAGGCCGTCCTCGAAATTCACCGCGCCGATGGACAGGATGTCGCCGGTGCCGCCGCCGCCGTCCATCACGGCGTCGTTGCTGGCGCCGTAAATCACGTCGTTGCCCAGGCCGCCCACGAAGGAATCCGCTCCCGAACCGCCGATGAAGGTGTCGTTGCCGCCGCCGCCGGTCAGGGTCACCACGGTGCTCAGGGCCGAGGCATCGACGCTCACCCCGCCGGTGGCGGCGGCGAAGTTCAGTGCCGTGACGGAAACGCCGGAATTGGTGGTCACCGCCACGTCGCCATCGGCGAAGCGCAGGGTTTCCACTCCATCGACCTTGTCGGTCCCGTCCGTTCCCGCCTGCGCCGCCACCGTGACGGTGGTTCCGCTGAGGGAGAACGCATAATCCTGGGCGTTGTTGTTGAACACCGCCACGTCGGTTCCCGCGTCGCCGATGATGGTGTCGTTGCCGGCATTGCCGGCGATGGTGTCGTTGCCCAGGTAGCCCCACAGATACTCGCCGCCATTGCCGCCGTTGATCACGTCGCCGCCCGAGCCGCCCAGCACCGTCACGTTGCCCGAGGAGGTGACGTTGATGGTGAAGTCTTCACTCTGGTTGTCGAGCTTGAACCATTGCCCGGCCACCGTGGCGTTGGTGAAGTTGACGGTCTCGATGCCCTGGAGGTGGTTGTCGTCGATATTGTCCTCGAACGAGGTTCCCCCGGCGACCAGGGTATCCGTGCCGCCGCCGCCATTGATCAGGGGGTCGGAATGGGAGGCGTGGATGACGTCGTTGCCCAGCCCGCCGATGAAGGAATCCGCCCCCGAGCCGCCGGTCAGGGTGTCGTTGCCGCTGCCGCCGGTGATGACCGCCGCCTGGGCGCCGGCGGTCAGGACCACGTCGCCCGAGGAAAGCGAGCCGTCGAGATTGATGCCCTCGAAATTGGTGATGGTCTTGCCGCTGATGTCCAGGGTGCCGGCCACGGTCTGGTAGAAGGTGACGGAATCGCCGTCGCCCGTGGCGCCGTCCACCAGCACGGTCACGCCGGCCGCCGAGGTCTCGTCGAAGGTGACCGACGAGGTGCCGGTGCCGGTGGCGACGGATTCGATGGAGGTCAGCACGATGCCGGTCAGGTCGAAGGTCCCGCCGCCGCTGGCCTGCTGGATGGCGTCGGTCCCCGCGCCACCAGTGATGGTGGTGAATTGCTGCGGATCGGCGCCGCCGCCCAGAATGACGGTGTTGCCGCCCGCCGCCAGGTTCAGCACCTCGATTCCGGCCACCGTTCCCGCCGCCAGGTCGAGGGTTCCGGCATCGGTGACGGTCAGGGTGTCGGCGGTGCCGCCGCTGTCGTTGATGATGTCGCCAGCGGTGAAGTTGGCCACCGCCGTCTCGTAGGCGCTGGACCCAGCGCCGCCGTTCAGGGTGTCGGCGCCCGAGGTGGTGACCAGGGTGCCGCTGGCCACCGAAATGGTGGCGTGATCGGTCACCGTGCCGCCCTGTCCGTCATCCACCGTGTAGGTGAGCGTCAGCACGCCGGTGCTGGCCGGGGTGTAGACGATGTCGGTGCCGCTGATGACCGCGGTGCCGTTGCTGGCGGTGACCGCCGAGATGGTCAGCGGGTCGCCGTCGACATCCGTGGCGTTGCTGACCAGCGAGGCGATGGAGATGGTCGCGGCCGCGCCGACGATGGGCGAGCCCGCCATGGTGACGGTGCCCGAGACGGTGGGGGCGTCGTTGGTGCCGGTGATATCCACGCCGATGGTGGCGGTGGCGGTTTTGCCCTGGGTGTCGGCGACCTGCACGCTGGCGGTGTCGGTGGCGGTGGCGCCCGCCGCCATGGATTTCGCCCCGGCGTCGGGCGTGAAGGTATAGGTGCCGGCCCTGGTGTCCAGGGTGATGGTGCCGTGGCTGGTCACCAGGGTGTCATGGGTGGCGTCGAGGGCGGTTCCTCCGGTCAGGCGGAAGGTCAGCTTGCCCTTATCCGCCGGGTCGGGGTCGCTGGCCGTGATGGTGCCGGTGGACAGGCCGGCCTGGTCGCTGGACGTGGCGTTGGTGACGCCATCCACCTTGGGCGGATTGGATGGCGGCGGTGGTGGCGGCGGTGGTGGCGGCGGTGGTGGTGGTGGCGGCGGTGGCGGCGGCGGCGGTGGCGGCGGCGGGGGGGGCGGCGGCGGTGGCGGCGGTGGCGGCGGCGGCGGAAGCGGTGGAGCCTCCACCGTTACCACCACATTGCCCGTACCGGGATTACCCCCCGTTCCTGTCGGAGCGGTAGGCAGGGTGGGCGCCACGGCCGGCGGCGGAGCGGCGGCGGGAGCGATATTGATAACGGCCGCGCCGGCATTGGCCGACACCGACCAACCGCCACTCGATGTCGCGCCGACGATGCCCGAGCCGGCGGAATTGAGGGTAATGCTCGGCCCTCCGCCCAGCGCGCTGACCGCCACCTCGCCGACGAAGTTGGAGCCGGGGTCGGGCAGCAGGGCCACGGTGGTGGCGCCGCCTTCAGCCACGGCGCCGGCCACGGTGGTGCCGCGGATGCCCAGGCTCATGACCGGGGTGGCGAGGCGGGCGGCGTCGGGCTGGGTCTTGGCGATGTCGCCCGACACGAAGCTGAATCCGCCCTGGGCCACCAGGAAGGTTTCCTTGCCGGTCTTGGTGGCGGGGTTGTAGGAGAATTCGTCCAGCCCGACCAGGCCCTTGTCCTTCAGGACGAAGGTGGAGCGGTCGGCGAACACCAGGGAAATCTGCGAGCCCTGCGACGTCTTGACCGAATCGCCCTGCATCAGCGGCGCGCCGGTCTGGGCGGGCGCCTCCTGGCCGTTGCGGACGATCCAGGCTTCGCCCGAAAGCTTCTCCACCTTGCCGATCACCGGATTGGCGGCGGCTTCCTTGGAATCGGCGACCGGCGTGGCGAGGTTCTTCGCCGCCGGAACCTGGGACGGATCAATGTGCATGGCACCAATCCTCAGCACCGGTCATCACGGTGTCCCGCTCCCCGTTCTTGGGGATTCGGACCATGCCGGCAAGTTCAGTTTGAACGAATTCAATGAAAAAATCATGTCGTTGCGCAGCAGCGGGTCGAGAACCATACGTAAGATGGGCTTGGCCCCTATGATGATGGAGGCGGTTCCCGCCATGCCCGAACGCACCGGCCAGGCCACGCCCTTGCCGTCCATCAGTTCCACCTTGTCCGAGCGGATCTGGACCTTGTAGTAGGTGGAGGTGACGGCGCCCCGGGTTTCCTCGAAGGAATCGGCGCCCACCATCACGACCTTGCCCGGCAGCGAGCCGAAGCGGAAGGGATCGTAGGCCGACAGCCGCACCGAGGCGGCAAGGCCGGGGCGCAGATGGCCGATGTCCTGGGGCGGCACCTTGGCCTCGACCACCAGGGCGTCGTCGAGGGGCACGATGTCCATCAGGGTGTCGCCGGGTTTCGCCACCTGTCCCACGCTGCCGATGGCGCTCATCTTGACGATGCCCTTGACCGGAGAGCGGACCTCGGAACGGGATTCCCGGTCGGACGCCACCTCCATGGTGGCCTTCAGCGCCGATAATTCGGCCTCCACCTTGCCGATCTCGTCCAGCACGCCGGCCCGCCAGCCCTTCTCGAATTCCGACAGCCTGGCCTCGGCCTCGCCCATCTGGGCCTTGAGGCGCGAGATGGAATCGCGCGCCGTGGAGACCTCGGTGTCGAGCATCAGCTGCTCGCGCTCCAGCTTGACGATCTCCTGGTTGCCGACCACGCCGGAATCATAGGCCTTCTTCTTGATGCGCATCTCCTCGACGCCCTTGGCCTGGGCGCGGGACAGTCCGGCGACCTTGGTCTCGATCTCCACCACCTCGCGGCGGCGGCGCTCGATCTCGCGCGAGATCACCGTGGCCTGCTGGGCGCGGTGGGACAGGCGCTCGGCGTGGATGGCCATCTCGCGCTTCCTGGTCTCGGCATCGATCTCCACGTCCTTGGGCCAGCGGATCTCGGGGGTCCCGTCCAGATCGGCCCGCAGCCTGGCGGCGCGGGCCTGATAGGCCGACCAGCGGGCGCGCTTGTCGGCCAGGTCGCCGGCGCCCTGGCTGTTGACCAGGCGGACCAGCACGTCGCCCTCGGCCACCA
Source organism: Paramagnetospirillum sp. (assembly GCF_058402745.1). Classification (NCBI taxonomy): domain Bacteria; kingdom Pseudomonadati; phylum Pseudomonadota; class Alphaproteobacteria; order Rhodospirillales; family Magnetospirillaceae; genus Paramagnetospirillum; species Paramagnetospirillum sp. Next base: position 69,189 of record NZ_JBZVFI010000018.1, on the reverse strand, counting down.
GGGTGCCTTCGTGGACCAGCACCTCGGAAATGGTGCCGCCCTCGAAATGCTGGACGTGGCGCACCTGGCTGGAGGGCTCGATTCGGGCCTGGGCGGTCACCACCTCGTCGATCTCCAGAACGGCGGACAGCCCGACCAGCACCATGAAGGCCAGAGCCGACCACACCAGCAGCCACGAGGCCGACGGCGGCGTCAGCCTGGGCGCGATGCCGTGGACCGGCGAGCGGAAGGTGTCGAGCGGGCCGCCGGTCATCTCAAGCCCCTCCCGCCGGAGTGGGCGCGGCGCGGCGCGTCACGTCGACCAGCCTGCCCTTGTCGAGGCGCGCCACCTTGGCGGCCAAGGCCACCACCGCCGGGCGGTGGGAGATGACCACCAGCGAATTCCTGCCCACCGCCTGATGGATGCCGGCGATGGCGCGCTTTTCCGAGGCTTCGTCGAGGAAGGCGGTGGGCTCGTCCAAAATGGTCACCGCCGCGCCGCGCAAAAGGGTGCGGGCCAGGGCGATGATCTGGCGCTGGCCGCCCGACAGGTTGCGGCCGCCCTCGACCACCTGGAAGTCGAGGCCCATGCCCATGGGCATGACGCCGCCGGCGCCCAGCAGGTTCATCATGGCGACCATCTGCTCGTCCGAGACCAGCCCGTCGAAGCACAGGTTGTTGCGCAACGTGCCGGAATAGAGCGGCGGGGTCTGCGGACAGACCGCCAGATGGCGGCGCAGATCGGCGGGGTCCACCAGGGCGATGTCGACGCCGTCCAGCAGCACCCGGCCCGAAATGGGGCGGATGATGCCCGACAGCACCTTTTCCAGGGTGGTCTTGCCCGATCCCGACGGCCCGATCACCGCCATCCGCTCGCCCGCCCCCAGTTCCAGGGAGATGGAATCCAGCGCCGGGTTGAAGGCATTGGGATAGCGGGCGGTCACCGCCTCGACCGCGAGCGCGCCGCGCGCCACCGGCCGGTGGATGAGGGCCGAGCCGGTGGGCCGCTCGGTGGGCCGCCCGGTGACGGTGCGCAAGGCCTCCAGCGAAGCGACCGCCGCCTGGACCTGGGGCACCACCGAGACCATCTGCATGGCGGCGCCGGTGAAGCGGGTGGCCAGCATGGTGGCGGCCAGGATCACGCCGGCGCTCATGCCGCCGTCCATGGCGCGCCAGGCCCCCAGCCCCACGGCCAGCAGCAGCGCCAGGTTCTGGGACAGCATGGACAGGTTGCCGCGCGCCGCCGACAGCGTGCGGATGGCCCGGGCGGTGGCGGCGTAGAGCGCGGTGCCGTGGCGGAATCTGGCCTGGAGATAGGTGGCGGCGCCGACGCGCCGCACCGTCTCGGGATCGGAGAAGGATTCCTGGGCCGCCTGGGCCCGCTGGGTGGCGGCGCCCGACAATTCCTTGTAGAGCAGCTTCTGGCGGTGGATGGCGAACAGGGTGCCGCCGGCCACCAGGACGTTGAGCGCCAGCACGGCCAGCGCGATCAGCGGATCGCACAGGAACAGGCCCAGCAGGAACAGCAGCATGAACGGCAGGTCGGCCAGCAGCGACACCGCCGCCGCCCCCAGCCCGTCGCGGATGGAATCGAAATCCTGCAACAGCCGCATCAGATGGCCCGAGGGCGCCGCCGCGCCCTCGAACCGGGTCTCCAGGATGCGGCGGTGCATGTCCATGGCGAGGCGGATGTTGCCCTCGTGCAGCGCGTCCTCGACGAACAGGGCGCGCAGGCGGCGGAACACCTGCTCGAACAGGGCGGCGCCCAGGAACATCAGCACCATGGCGCCCAGCGAATCCAGCAGGCCGTGGGGCAGCACCCGGTCGTAGACCTGGGCCGAGAAGATGGGCGCGGCCAGCGCCAGCACGTTGGCCAGCATGCCGGCCAATCCGGCGCGGGCCACCATGGGCTTCCACGAGGACAGCAGCGCCGGCCACGAGGTGGGCAGCGCGGCGGCCTCGCGGTCGAGGCGCGGCCGGATGAACAGCATGCGGCTTGGGCTGCCCTCGGCCGGCGCCATCACCAGGGCGCGCGGCTCGCCCGGCCCCAGCACGACGCAGGGGAACAGGTCGGCGCCCAGTTTGGCCGGATTGACCCCGTCCTCCACATGGGCGGCGAAGCCGTAGCGTCCTAGCGTGGTGATCCAGGGCGATTCCGCCGCGTCGGCGCTGGCCATGCGGTAGGAATCCTTCAGCGCCGACGCGGCCACCGCATGCCCCAGGGCCCGCAGACAGGCGGAGACCGCCTTGGCCTTGTCGTCCAGCCCCTCCAGCTCAACCGGTCTGGGGGGCAGCATCGGCGGTGGTTTCCGGCGGCGGGGAATCGGTGAAGGTCTCGGACGGCGGGGCGTGGTCGATGCCCTGGGCCGCCTTGAGGCGGGCCTTGGCGCCCTGCAGGTCGGAATAGAGGATGAAGCGCCGCAGGGTGGACAGCATGCCGGCGGCTTCGGCCTTGATCTCCTCCATGGCGCTGCCGCTGCCCGCCTGCTTGGACTTGGCGGCCAGACCGGTGATGCGGCGGTCGATGGCGGCCATCTGCTCGGTCAGCCGGTATTCCTTGAGCGAGTGGCGATACTGGATGTCGGCCACATGCACCTGGGTCAGCACCGCCATGCCCATGGCCAGGCGCCGGGCCCGGGTGGTCTCGGCGGTATTCTGGGCGTTGGTGATGCGCTTGGGCGCGGTCAGGATGTCCACCAGGTTCCACGCCACATGGGTGCCGGCATCCACCCAGGCGTTGTACTTGATGAAGGAATTGGAATCGTAGTGGCCGCCCATGAAGGGGCCGATGCCCGGCAGGGTCTTCAGCAATTCGGTGCGGATGTCGTTGCGGTCGATGCGGAACTGAACCTCCTCGGTCTTCAGTTCCGGCCGGTTGGCCAGCGCGGTGGCCTCCATGGCCTCGACGGGCTGCTCCGGGTCCTCCACCGACAGGAAGGAATCGTCCTTCAGTTCGGCCAGATCGAAGGCATTGGCCGACGGCACCCCCATGTGGCCGGCCAGATCGGCCTTGGCGGTGGAGGTCTGGCGCTGCAGCTCGGCGATCTGGCGCATGGTGTCGACGATGGCCCGCTGATGTCCCAGCATCTGCATGGGATCGCCCACCTTGGTGCGCTCGGCGGTCTCGGCGTCCTCCACCGACTTGACCAGACGGGCTTCCAGCGACTTGTACTTGCGGTTGGCGAAATCGTTGATCACCGCCTTCCAATAGGCGGCCTGGACGTCCTGGATCAGCAGATGCTGGGCGCGGCGGCGCTTTTCCGCCGCCAGGACCATCTTGTCCTCCTCCTGGTCGGCGCGGACCATGGCGATACCGAAATCCACCAGGTTCCACGACGCGGTCAGGTCGCCGGTACGGCTGATGCTGTCCTCGCCGGTGCTGTAATTGGCCACCGTGCCGGTGGACATGTCCTTGGAGGTGGTGACCTTCCTGGGATTGCGCTTGGACCAGTTCCCCTTGGCCGCCAGTTCGGGCAGCATGGCGAACAGCGACAGGTCGGCCTTGCCGGCGGCCAGCACCTCTTCCAGCACCTTGACCCGCGCGTCGAGATTGTGGGCCACCGCCAGGGCGATGGCGTCCTCGAGCGTCAGGGGACGCTTCAGCACGTCCTGGGGCAGGGATTCCGCATGGCGGTTGATGTCGGCGCGGATTTCGGCCAGATCCTCGGGCATGACGGAACAGGCGGACAGCAAAGCCGCCGCGCTCGCACCCAGAACCGCGTTACGAAACCCCGCACGGCCGGACAAGGCGTCCCCCTCTGCATCAAGGCACACGAATACAACATGGTACTATCGCCTGAAAAATCTAAAGTTTTTGTGAAGGAATTCGCCACATCCCTTTGTTATATCTAAATTGGCGACCAGCGCCGGACGCTGACCAGCCCGGCCCGCCCCTTGACCTTGTTCTCCTCGGCGACGGAAAATCCGGTATCGGGCAGGCCCGAGCGGCGCAACGCCAGTTCGTCGATGACCAGCTGGTTCGCCTCGGCCAGGGAGCACAGCCGGGCGGCCAGATTGACGCTGTCGCCGATGACGGTGAAGTCCTGCCGCTCCTTGGGGCCGATGGCGCCCAGGATGGCCTCGCCATCGTAGATGCCGATGCCGATGGACCGCGCCATGGGCCGCGCCGCCAGATCGGACAGGATGGCCTGGGCCGCCGCCAGGGCGCGGGCCTCGCGGTCGCTGCCCTCGAAGCGGACCAGCAGGGCGTCGCCGATCATCTTGTCCACGTCGCCGCCATGATTGGTGACGATTTCCACCTGACGGGTCATCAGCTCGTTGAGGAATTCCACCGTCGCCCGGGGCGGATGGAACTCGGCCAGGCTGGAGAAGTCGCGGACGTCGGAATAGAACAGGGTCATTCCGGCCCGGGTGGTGGGCACCACGCCGCCGGGCGACAGCCGCGCCGCCGCGCCGGCGCTCTGGGAGACGAAGCGCTCCAGCTGGCGGCGCAGCCCTTGCTGGGCGCTGACCCTTCCGTCGATGTCGGCCTGGGCCTTGCCGACCACCCGGTACAGCCAGATTCCGAAGGCCAGCATGATGATGGCCGGCAGCACGGCGAAGCGCGTGAAACTGTCGGAGATGATGTCGTCGAGCACGCTGGTGGGCTCGTAGACCTCGAAGGCGATGGTGCCGCCGTTGGTCTGGATGGGGATATAGATCTCGTACAGCGACAGGTCGCCGCGCAGCGAGGTCTCGATCTCCGGGCGCAGGTCGCGCAGCACCCGGCGCATCAGGGCGTTCTCCTCGCGCACGCCGAGATCGGCGCTGTCCGAGGCGTACAGCGTGATGCCGCGCGCGTTGAAGATCTTCAGCTTGTGGACGTGGCCGTCATTGGCCACCGCCTCCAGCAGGAAGCGGGCCCGGGCGCTGGCCGGGTCGGCGAACACCGCCGCCGGATTCTCGCCGGCGATCAGCCGTCCCCAGACCTCCGGTTCTGCCTTCTCCACCAGATGGACGGCATTCTCCACCCGGCGCTGGGTGGTTTCCAGGTAGACCCGGCGCTCCAGCGAGGTCACCGACAGCCAGCCTCCGGCCAGCAGGATCAGTGCCGAGACCGCCAGGGCCGGAATCATCCGGGTGACGAACAGCCTGCGGATGGGAAAAGGCTGATCCACGGGTTCTATGATGGCGGCCATGTTCGCTCCCCCAAATGGAACTGATCCAAACTGACCGTATCCGCTTCCGGATGAACGGGGGCTGAACGGCCAATTCAGGACGGACGCACGGCAGGGCTGCTTGCCGGGCGGATCGATAGTCTTGGTCATGGGCGCGGGAAACGTGATATCTCGACCGCGTCGCCTGGCGACACATGTTCTTCTGAAGAAAGCACCCCCGCATTCCATGGACTTCTTCCCCACGGGCCATCCGCTGCTCAAGGCGCTCTCCCAGCGCGACTACACCGATCCCACCGCCGTGCAGGAGGCCGTCCTCGAGCCCGGCGCCCTGGGGCGCGACCTGCTGGTCTCGGCCCAGACCGGCTCGGGCAAGACCGTGGCCTACGGCCTGGCCATCGCCGACACCCTGTTGGGCGATGCCTTCGTGCTGGACCGGGCGGCCGAGCCGCTGGCCCTGATCGTCGCCCCCACCCGCGAGCTGGCGCTGCAGGTCCACCGCGAGCTGTCCTGGCTGTACGAACACGCCGGCGCCCGCGTCGTCTCCTGCGTCGGCGGCATGGACCCCAGGGCCGAGCAGCGCATGCTCGCCCAGGGCGCCCACATCGTGGTGGGCACGCCCGGCCGCCTGCGCGACCATCTGGAGCGCGGCGCCTTGAGCGTCGGCAGCCTGAAGGCGGTGGTGCTGGACGAGGCCGACGAGATGCTCGACCTCGGCTTCCGCGAGGACCTGGAATTCATCCTGGAGGCCACCCCCCAGGAGCGGCGCACCCTGCTGTTCTCGGCCACCCTGCCCCACGGCATCGTCTCCCTGGCCAAGCGCTACCAGCGCAACGCCTGGCGCATCGCCGTCTCGGCCGGCGCCCAGGGCCACGCCGACATCGAGTACCGCGCCGTGCGGGTGGCGCCCAACGAGATCGAGCACGCGGTGGTCAACCTGCTGCGCTATTTCGAATCACCCACCGCCATGGTGTTCTGCAACACCCGCGATTCGGTACGCCATCTCCAGGCCATCCTGCTGGAGCGCGGCTTCGCCGCCGTGGCGCTGTCGGGCGAGCTGGGCCAGAACGAGCGCAACAACGCGCTGCAGGCGCTGCGGGACGGCAGGGCGCGGGTCTGCGTCGCCACCGACGTGGCGGCGCGCGGCATCGACCTGCCCAATCTGGGGCTGGTGATCCATGCCGAGCTGCCCCAGAACGCCCAGACGCTGCAGCACCGCTCGGGCCGCACCGGGCGCGCCGGCAAGAAGGGCGTCAGCGTCCTCCTCGTCCTGCTGTCGCGGCGGCGCAAGGCCGACATGCTGCTGCAGAGTGCCGGAATCCAGGCCATCTGGAGCGGCGCGCCCTCGCCCGAGGATATCCGCCGGCTCGACCAGGAACGCCTGCTCGCCAGCCCCCTGCTGGCCGAGGAGAATTCCGAGGACGACCAGGACATGGCCCGCGCCCTGCTGGCGGGGCGCTCGGCCGAGGACATCGCCTGCGCCCTGGTCCGCCTGTACCGCTCGCACCTGCCCGCCGCCGAGGAAGTGTTCGATCCCGGCCCCGGCACGCCGTCCCGCGAGCCCCGGGAGCACCGCGAACGCGAGCCCCGCCCGCCGCGCGAGGGCAGGGGCCCCGGACTGCCCGGCGGTGCCGTGTGGTTCCGCATGAATATCGGCCGCCAGAAGAACGCCGACCCCCGCTGGCTGATCCCCATGATCTGCCGCCAGGGCAAGGTGACCAAGGCGGAGATCGGCGCCATCCGCATCTTCGAGCGCGAGACCCGCTTCGAGATCGACGCCGCCCACGCCGACCGCTTCGCCGTCGCGCTGCGCCAGATAGAGAAGGCCGAGGTGCGCATCGAGCGCCTGGCCGAGCATTCCGCCGAGCCCGCCGCCGCCCGCCCCGACGACCGTCCCAGGCCCCCCGCCGGGGTCAAGCCCATGGGGCCCAGGAAGGCGCCGTGGAAGGACAAGAAGGACGGCCACCGCAAGGGCAAGCCCGAGCGCCCGTGAATGCGGGCAGGATGCCCGCGCTCCAAACCTTCACGGAGCGCGGCCGTCCCGGCCGCCATACCTGTTGACTCTTCCGCCACGACGGACTAAAACCCCACCCTCTTCAGATGTCTGGAGACCTTTGCCTCCACGGAGGCCCGTCGGTCCGCGAGTGTCGCGCACCGGCGTGCAATTGCTTATGGACGGATCATGTTCGAGAGCCTGAGCTCAAGACTGGGTGCGGTATTCGAGAAGCTGACGGGGCGCGGCGCGCTGTCCGAGGCCGACGTCACCGAAGCCCTGCGCGAGGTCCGCGTCGCCCTGCTCGAGGCCGACGTGGCGCTTTCCGTGGTCAAGGAATTCATCGGCCGGGTCAAGGCCCGCGCCGTCGGCCAGGAAGTGATCAAGTCGGTCACCCCGGGGCAGATGGTGGTCAAGATCGTCCATGACGAGCTGATCGCCACCCTGGGCGCCAAGGGCAACGAGCTGAACCTGTCGGCCGTGCCCCCGGTGGTCATCCTGATGGTCGGCCTGCAGGGCTCGGGCAAGACCACCACCTCGGCCAAGATCGCGCTCAAGCTGAAGAAAGAGAAGAAGAAGGTCCTTCTCGCCTCGCTCGACGTCTACCGCCCCGCCGCCCAGCAGCAGCTGCAGATTCTGGCCGGCCAGGCCGAAGTGGGCTCGCTGCCCATCGTCATGGGCGAAATGCCGGTGGCCATCTCCAGGCGCGCCCTGGATGTGGGCCGCAAGGAAGGCTATGACGTCGTCATCCTCGACACCGCCGGCCGCCTGCACATCGACCAGGAGCTGATGGCCGAGGTCGCCCAGGTTCGCGACGTGGCCAAGCCCACCGAGACCCTGCTGGTCACCGACGCCATGATCGGCCAGGACGCCGTCACCCTGGCGCGTGAATTCAACGAGAAGGTCGGCGTCACCGGCATCGTTCTCACCCGTATCGACGGCGATGCCAGGGGCGGCGCGGCGCTCAGCATGCGCGCCATCACCGGCCGTCCCATCAAGTTCCTGGGCGGCGGCGAGAAGCTCGACGCTCTCGAGGTCTTTCACCCGGACCGTATCGCCGGGCGCATTCTCGGCATGGGCGACGTGGTCGGCCTGGTCGAGAAGGCCATGGAGACCCTGGACCAGGAAGAAGCCGAACGCCTTGCCAAGCGCATGGAGAAGGGCAAGTTCGACCTGGACGACATGCGCAAGCAATTCGCCCAGGTGCGCAAGATGGGCGACCTGAAGGGCATCCTGGGCATGCTGCCCGGCATCGGCAAGATGGCCGGCGCGCTGAAGGACGCCAATATCGACAACAAGATGGTCGCCCGCCAGGAAGCGATCATCTCGTCCATGACCAAGGCCGAGCGCAAGAACCCCGACCTGATCAAGGCGTCGCGCAAGAAGCGCATCGCCGCCGGCGCCGGGGTCGAGGTCCAGGACGTCAACAAGCTGCTCAAGCAGTATCAGCAGATGGCCGACATGATGAAGAAGGTCGGCAAGCTGGGTCAGAAGGGGCTGATGCGGCATGGCATCGGCGGCCTTTTGCCCCCGGGTATGAAGTTCGGGCGCTAGACAAGGCGTCCAAAGGTAATTCGGTTTCGAACAGAGGAAGACCTAAGAATGGCTCTGAAGATTCGTCTCTCCCGCGGCGGCGCCAAGAAGCGTCCGTTCTACAAGATCGTCGTCGCCGACGCCCGCGCGCCGCGCGACGGCCGCTTCATCGAGAAGGTGGGCACCTACAACCCCATGCTGCCCAACGACAACGGCCAGCGCTGGATCCTCGACGAGGACCGCGTGAAGCATTGGCTGTCCGTCGGCGCCCAGCCGACCGACCGTCTGGTCCGTTTCTTCGCCGACAAGGGCCTGGTGGCCAAGCCGGTGCGCGCCGAACAGACCAAGCAGCCCAAGCCCAAGGCCAAGGCCCAGCAGCGCGCCAAGGACGAGGCCGACCGCGCCGCCGCCGCCGCTGCCGAAGCGGGCGAGTAATCCCCCATGGGACCTCGTGTCCGCGTCGGCGTGATCGCCGGCGTCCATGGGGTCCGGGGCGCCGTCCGCATCAAGAGCTTCACCGAGGAGCCGGCCGATATCGGCTATTACTCCCCGGTGGAGAACGAGGCGGGCAGCGTCAGGTTCCGGCTGAAGGTGACGGGCGAGGTCAAGGGCCTGGTCATCGCCACGCTGGACGGGGTTACGGACCGTAACGCCGCCGAGGCGCTGAAGGGCACCGAGCTGTGGGTGGCCCGCGAGCGCCTGCCGAAGACGGGGGAGGACGAGTTCCTCTATTCCGATCTGATCGGGCTGGTGGCGGAAACGGTGGATGGCAAGAGGCTGGGAACCGTCAAGGCGGTGGCCGATTTCGGCGCCGGTGACGTCCTGGACATCAGATTGGAGCCGAAAGGCGAGATGATGGTGCCCTTTACCCAGGCTTCGGTGCCAGAGGTTGACGTCGCCGGGGGGCGGCTGGTGGTGATCCCGCCGGTATACGCCCCCGACGAGAAAGAGGATCGGGACGGTGGAGAGTAAGGCGCCCTGGCGGGCCACGATGCTCACCATCTTCCCCGAGATGTTTCCGGGGCCTCTCGGCCTGTCTTTGGCAGGAAGGGCGCTGGAGGAGGGCAAGTGGGCTCTCGACACGGTGGATATTCGCGGCTTCGCCACGGACAAGCACCGGTCGGTGGACGACTCGCCCTTCGGCGGCGGAGCCGGAATGGTGATGCGTCCCGACGTGCTGGACGCCGCCATTCAGGGCAGTCCGGCGCCGGGGCCTCTGGTGTACATGACGCCGCGCGGCCGGCTGCTGAACCAGGACCTGGTTCGCGAGCTGGCGGCGGGGCCGGGTGTGAGGGTTCTGTGCGGGCGTTTCGAAGGGGTTGACCAGCGGCTGCTGGAAGCCCACGGGGCGCTCGAGGTCAGTGCCGGCGATTTCGTCCTTTCGGGCGGCGAGCCGGCGGCGCTGGTGATGTTGGACGCCATCGTCCGCCTGCTTCCCGGCGTGATCGGGAAGGAGGAATCGCTGGCGGAAGAGAGCTTCGAATGGGGATTGCTGGAATATCCCCATTATACCCGCCCCCAGGTGTGGGACGGGCGAACGGTGCCGGAGGTTCTGCTTTCCGGTCACCACGAAAAGATACGCGCCTGGCGGAAGCGCCAGGCCGAGGACATAACCCGGCAGCGCCGGCCCGATCTGTGGGATCGGTACGTCGCCGCCAAGAACCTGAGTGAGGGTTGAGCCATGGTTAACATCATTGAGCAGCTCGAGAAGGAGCAGATCGAGAAGCTGACCGCCGATCGCGGCGTTCCCAGCTTCGCTCCGGGCGACACGCTGAAGGTCAACGTCAAGGTGATCGAAGGCAACCGCGAGCGCGTCCAGGCCTATGAGGGCGTCTGCATCGCCCGCAAGAACGACGGCCTGAATTCGTCCTTCGTGGTCCGCAAGATCTCCTACGGCGAAGGCGTCGAGCGTATCTTCCCGCTGTACTCGCCCAACATCGCCTCCATCGAGGTGGTGCGCCGCGGCGACGTGCGTCGGGCCAAGCTCTACTACCTGCGCGACCGTCGCGGCAAGTCGGCCCGTATCGCCGAGCAGACCACCGGCCATTCCGGCAAGGTGGCCGCCGCCGAGCGTGCCGACGCCGCCGCCGTCAAGGCCGCCAAGGCCTCCGCCGCCAAGGAAGAATAGTCTCTTCCTTCCGGCTCCTTGGTTCCTGCCCTCGTATCGGCCTCTTCCCCCCAGGGGGAGGAGGCCGTTCGGGGACCGGGGACTTGACTGGTTGCCGCGGCCTCTTGCGAAGGGGCGTTCGCGTCCCGAGATATCAGGCCGCCACAAGTGCTGCTTCATTCTAGGGATTCGACATGGCCAAGCCCCGCACGTTGTTCGACAAGATCTGGGACGCCCATCTGGTGGACGTCCAGGATGACGGCACCTGCCTGATCTACATCGACCGCCACATGGTCCACGAGGTCACCAGCCCGCAGGCCTTCGAGGGCCTGGAGATGTCGGGCCGCAAGGTGCGCCACCCCGAGCTGACGCTGGCCGTCGCCGACCACAACGTGCCGACCACCGACCGCTCCAAGGGCATCGAGAACGAAGAGAGCCGGATTCAGGTCGAAACCCTGGAAGCCAACGCCCGTAAGTTCGGCGTCGAATACTTCGCCATGGACGACATCCGCCAGGGCGTGGTCCACATCGTCGGGCCCGAGCAGGGCTTCACCCTGCCCGGCACCACCATCGTCTGCGGCGATTCCCACACCGCCACCCACGGCGCCTTCGGCTCGCTGGCCTTCGGCATCGGCACCTCGGAGGTGGAGCACGTGCTGGCCACCCAGACCCTGGTGCAGAAGCCGGCCAAGAACATGCGCATCACGGTCAACGGCAAGCCCGGCCCGGGCGTCACCGCCAAGGACATCGTGCTGGCCATCATCGGCAAGATCGGCACCGCCGGCGGCACCGGCTACGTGGTGGAGTTCGCGGGCGAAGCCATCCGCGACCTGTCCATGGAAGGCCGCATGACCGTCTGCAACATGACCATCGAGGCGGGCGCCCGCGCCGGCCTGGTGGCGCCCGACGAGAAGACCTTCGCCTACATCGCCGGCAAGCCGCGCGCCCCCAAGGGCGCCGCCTTCGAGGCCGCCGTCTCCTACTGGAAGACCCTGTTCACCGACGAGGGCGCCCATTTCGACGCCGAGGTGGTGCTGGACGCCTCCACCCTGGTGCCGCAGATCACCTGGGGCACGTCCCCCGAGGACGTCATCCCCATCACCGGCACGGTGCCCAACCCCGCCGACATCAAGGACGAGGCCAAGAAGAAGGCCGTCGAGCGCTCGCTGGACTACATGGGCCTCACCCCCGGCATGAAGGCCACCGACATCGCCATCGACGTGGTGTTCATCGGCTCGTGCACCAACGGCCGCATCGAGGACTTCCGCGCCGCCGCCGAAATCCTCAAGGGCCGCAAGGTCGCCCCCGGCGTGCAGGCCCTGATCGTTCCCGGTTCGGGTCTGGTCAAGGAGCAGGCCGAGCAGGAAGGCCTGGACAAGGTGTTCATCGAGGCCGGCGCCGAATGGCGCGAGCCCGGCTGTTCCATGTGCCTGGCCATGAACGCCGACCAGCTGAAGCCGGGCCAGCGCTCGGCCTCGACCTCGAACCGCAATTTCGAGGGCCGTCAGGGCCGCGGCGGGCGCACCCATCTGGTCAGCCCCGCCATGGCCGCCGCCGCCGCCATCACCGGCAAGCTCACCGACGTTCGCTCGCTGTAAGGGAAACGGACATGGAAAAGTTCACCGTTCTCACCGGCGTCGCGGCGCCGCTGCCCATGATCAACGTCGACACCGACATGATCATCCCCAAGCAGTTCCTGAAGACCATCAAGCGCACCGGGCTGGGCAAGAACCTGTTCGACGAGATGCGCTACACCCCCGATGGCAAGGAAGTCGCCGACTTCGTGCTGAACAAGCCGGCCTACCGCTCGGCCAGGATCCTGGTGGCCGGCGCCAATTTCGGCTGCGGTTCGTCGCGCGAGCATGCCCCCTGGGCCATCGCCGATTTCGGCATCCGCTGCGTCATCGCGCCCAGCTTCGCCGACATCTTCTTCAACAACTGCTTCAAGAACGGCATCCTGCCCATCAAGCTGCCGCAGGAGCAGGTGGACAAGCTGCTGGACGACGCGTCGCGGGGCTCCAACGCCATCGTCACCGTCGATCTCGCCAAGCAGGTGATCACCGGCCCGGACGGCGGCTCCATCAGCTTCGAGGTCGATCCCTTCCGCAAGCATTGCCTGCTGAACGGCCTGGACGACATCGGATTGACGCTGCAGCGCGAAGGCAAGATCGCGGCGTTCGAAGAAGCCCGCAAGGCGTCCTCCCCCTGGCTGTAGCCGGGGGGAATCGACACTTTCCATTACTTGACGGCGCCGCCCCCAAGCGTTAGGCAGGCAGCCGTTCGATATATCTCAGGCTCGGGAGTACAACATGGCCGCCAAGAAGCTTTTGATCCTTCCCGGTGACGGCATCGGCGTCGAAGTCATGGCGCAGGTTCGCCGGATCATCGACTGGATGGCCCGCAAGCGGAAGATCGAGTTCGAGATCACCGAAGGCCTGATCGGCGGCGCCGCCTACGACGTCCACGGCACTCCCTATCCGGCCGAAACCCTGGAAGCCGCCCTGGCGGCCGACGCCGTGCTGCTGGGCGCGGTGGGCGGTCCGAAGTGGGACGACCTGCCCTTCGACAAGAAGCCCGAGCGCGGCCTGCTGGGCATCCGCAAGGACATGGGCCTGTTCGCCAACCTGCGTCCCGCCACCGTGCTGGAGGCCCTGGCCGACGCCTCGACGCTGAAGAACGAAGTGGTTTCGGGCCTGGACATCATGATCCTGCGCGAGCTGACCGGCGGCCTGTATTTCGGCCAGCCGCGCGGCATCGAAACCCTGCCCGACGGCACCCGCAAGGGCTACAACACCCTGGTCTACACCACGCCTGAGATTCAGCGCATCGGCCGCGTCGCCTTCGACCTGGCCCGTAAGCGCAACAAGAGGGTCTGCTCGGTGGACAAGGCCAACGTGCTGGAATGCACCGTGCTGTGGCGCGAGGAGATGATCAAGCTGCAGAAGGAGGAGTTCCCCGACGTGGAGCTCAGCCACATGTACGTGGACAACGCCGCCATGCAGCTGGTCCGCAACCCCAAGCAGTTCGACGTCATGGTCACCGAGAACATGTTCGGCGACATCCTGTCCGACTGCGCCGCCATGCTGACCGGCTCGCTCGGCATGCTGCCGTCCGCCTCGCTGGGCGAGGCCGACGCCAACGGCAAGCGCAAGGCCCTCTACGAGCCGGTCCACGGCTCGGCCCCCGACATCGCCGGCAAGGATGTCGCCAACCCGCTGGCCACCATCATGTCCTTCGCCATGTGCCTGCGCTACTCGTTCGACATGGATTCCGAGGCCGACCTGATCGAGACCGCCGTCAAGAACGTGCTGAAGGGCGGCCTCAGGACCGCCGACATCATGCAGCCCGGCAAGGCCAAGGTTTCCACCACCGTCATGGGCGAGGCCGTGGTCCGCGAGCTGGACAAGCTGAACGTCTGATCGTTCGTTAGAGCGGCGTGCGTTTAATCTGAAACATACCCGGCTTCCCTGAGGTAGTTCCAGCATTCGTCTGGGGTGTAGAGATCGCAGATATTGCCGACGGCCTTCCAGAGGTCGTCGATGGTGCGCGCGCCGATCCGTCGGAGATGAGCCTTGAGTTTGGCAAAGGCCATCTCGATTGGGTTTAGGTCTGGGCTGTATGGGGGTAGGAACAGGAACCAGGCGCCTCTCTCCTTGAGGATGGCCTTGGCCTTCTCGCTTTTATGGCTGGAGAGGTTGTCGAGGATGACGACGTCGCCCGGCTGGAGCGTCGGGGCCAGTTGGGTCTCGACGTAGACCTCGAAGGTTTGTCGGTTCATGGGGCCGTTTATGATCCAGGGTGCCGTCAGACCGTCACAGCGCAAGGCGGCGATGAAGGTTTGGGTTCCCCAGTGGCCGAATGGCGCGCGGGCCTTGAACCGTTGCCCTCGCGGTGCCCGTCCCCGCAACCGGGTCATCTTGGTGGTGGTGGCGGTCTCGTCGATGAACGCCAGCCGGTGAGGCTCCTGGCACATCCGGGGCTGGCGGTGGCTCAGCCAGGTCCGGCGCTCCGCCACCACATCATCGCGACCGGCTTCGGTGGCCAGCAGCGTTTTTTTTGACGCTGAAGCCTTGCCCGATCAGAAACCGCGAGAGTGACGCCGGGTGGGCCGTGACGCCGCATTCGGCCTTCAGCTTGGCCGCCAGTTCCGGCATCGTGATGTCGCCTTGCGCCTCCACCCAGCCGGTCAGAAGAGCGGCAAAGGCCGCCAGCTTACCACCGCCCGGCGGACGGCCTTGCCGCAAGGGCTCCAACGAACCCGTCGCCGCCATCCGTTGTGCAAGACGGACGCTGGTCGCGGCGCTCACTCCAAAATGCCGAGCCGCCGCTCGCCGCGATTCGCCGTGTTCGATCTTACCGTAAACACGGACCCGAAGATCTGATGATAGCCATTTGCCCATGATCCACCTCCAATGAGGTTGAATCACTTTTTCGCCTACAAGGGAATCCCCTGCGATTCAGATTTCAGGTCCGATGCTCTAGCGGTGAAGGATCAAGGCGACGGCTCCCCTGGGGCCGTCGTTTTGCTTTCCGGCCTTATACCGTCCGCCCATGGGACTGACTCTTCATGTCATCCCGAGCCTTGGCGAGGGATCTTTCACACGATGGCGTCAGCCGCTTGCCGCGGAAAGATTCCTCCTCCCTGCGGTCGTCAGGATGACAAGCCGATTCAAATGACGGCCGGCCCCTACTCCAGAAGCCGCCTGTCCCGCTCGAACCTCAGGCGGACATCCATGCCGCGCCGGGTCAGCAGGGAATGCAGGGCCAGGGTGACCATGACACCCAGCCAGGCCCCGGCCACCGCGTCGGACAGGAAGTGGACGGTGGTCAGCACCCGGCTCAGGCCGACCAGCAGGGCCACGGTCAGGAAGGCCAGGTCGTAGCGCGGGAAGATCAGGGCCAGCGCCGTCATGGCGGCGAAGATGGCCTGGGTGTGGCCCGAGGGGAAGGAATTGGTGAGATAGCCCCGGGTCAGCGGCTCGAAGCCGTAGATGTTGCCGTCGAACAGGGCGGCGGGGCGGGTGCGGCCGATCAGCATCTTGACGATGTTGCCGGCGATGCCCGAAATCGCCATGGACAGGAACAGGAAGCCCGGCACGAGAGCGGCCCGGCGCAGGCGGTCGCGCTTCTCCTCCGTCCGTGCCGCCAGGGCCGACAGGATCAGGCCCAGCGTCAGCAGCCCGGCGGGAATCATCCATACCCCGGCCAGCCCCAGATGGGTGATGGTCTTCCAGAAGCCCTCGAACTCGCCGCTCACATGGGCCTTGAGGAAACGGGCCAGCGGGCGGTCGACGATGACATAGCCGATCACCACCAGCAGGGCGCAGTAGATGGTGCCCCAGGCGCGGGGGTGCCGCAGCGTGCGTTCCCACTGGCCGGCGGTGAACGAGCGGAAGCCGGCCAGCTCCTCCCAGACCAGGGCGATTCGGTCGCCACCCTTTTCCCACTGGCGGACGGCGAGGTCGAGCAGCCTCATGGCGCCTTGCCTTCCACGGCATAGGCGGTCAGCGTCACCTTCTTGCCGCGCGAGTAGTTGAAGCCCTTGACCATGCCCACCACCACCGGCTTGACGCCGATGCGGGCGGCGGCGGCGAAGAACTTCTCCTCCTCGCGGTCGGCCACCAGGGTCAGCGCCGCCGGGCCGTTGGTCAGGTGCTGGGCGGCGTTCTCGCCGCTGGTGAGCACCGTGTCGGTGCCGAGATAGAACACCAGGCTGGGCTCGGCATAGCCGGCCACCACCACCGCGCCGCGATGGGGGCGCTCGGCCACCAGCGCCGCGGCCTGGCGGCTGACGAACAGATAGTCGAGGCCGGGCAGCACCCCTTCGAACACCACCTGGAAGCTGGTGACCGCCGTCAGCACCAGCGCCATGATCGCCGGGCGCAGGCGCTCCCGGAAGGCCAGCCAGCCGGCGGCCAGGGCGGTGCCGGCCACCAGCAGGGCGGACGGAATGCTCATCACCGGCAAGGCCGGCGCGAACTGGTGCGGCGCGACCACCACGGCGGCCGCCAGCACCAGCCCGATCAGGCACCACAGCCCGTACCAGACCTTGGCGGGCCTGGTCAGCAGATCGGGCGCGCGTCCCACCACCGCCACCGCCATCAGCAGGGTCAGGGCGGGGAAGGTGGGCAGCACGTAATGGGGCAGCTTGGTGGGCACGATCTCGAACATCACCCAGGCGGGGATGATCCAGGCGAGGCAGAAGCGGATCTCGGGGCGCAGGCGCACCTTCCAGGCCGCCGTGAGCGCGGGCCACAGCAACAGCGAGCCCGGCCACAGGATCACCGCCGCCAGGGCGAGGTAGGTGCCGGGCAGGCCGCCGTGGCTTTCCTGGGCGCCCAGCAGCTTGGGCAGCAGGTCGCCCTTCACCGCCTCACCGACGAAGGCGCCGCCGGTGGCGTTGGAGATGGCCACGAACCAGGGCGCGGCGATGGAGGCCGCGACGATCAGTCCGGTGAAGGGTCTGAGACCCACCAGCCACGCCCATTGCCTGTCGGCGAAGCCGAGCGCCAGGATGGTCAGGATGGAGATGGCCGGAATCACCGGCCCCTTGACCAGGATCGAGGCGCCGATGGCCACCCAGAACACCAGCGCCACCAGGGGCCCGGGCACCGCCGCCTGTCCCTTGGCGCCGAGATAGACGCGGGCCAGGGCGCCTTGCGCCGCCACGGCCGTTGCCAGCATGATGGCGTCGGTCTTGGCCTGATGGGCCTCGGACACCAGGATCAGCGAGGTGGCCAGCAGGGCGGCGCCCAGCAGCGCCACCTGGCGGCCGAACAGGTATTGCCCGAAGGCGAAGGTCATCAGCACCGCCGCCCAGGCCGACAGGGCCGACGGCAGGCGGTAGGGCCACACCGCCGTGCTGGCCTTGTCCGAGAACAGGCTGACCGAGGCGGCCTGCAGCCAGTAGGCCCCCACCGGCTTCTTGGCGCGCATTTCCTGCTGGAACTGGATGCGGACGTAATCGCCGGTCTCCAGCATCTGGCGGGTGGCCTGGATGAAGCGCGATTCGTCGCGGTCCATGGGCGGAAGCGCCACCAGACCCGGCAGATAGAGGAACAGCGACAGCAGCGACAGCAGGAGATAGGGGCGGATACCGCCGGTCAGTCGTTCCACGATGGGGCGATCCGTGCAGACTTTTAAGGACCCGGCATCAAACGCCGAAGCGGCCCATTGGGTCAAGGGGCGTGCTATTCCGCCGCCGCCCGCCACACTCCCGTCTCGAAGGGTCGCAGGTTGTCGAGGAACTGCCGGGTGCAGGCCTCCCACGAGAAGTCCAGGGCGTGGGCGCGGCACAAGGCGGGGTCGATGGACATGGCCCTTCTTGCCGCGTGTTCCAGATTCTCGTCCAGCACGCCGGCGGGCGAGGCGCCGATCACGTCGTTGGGGCCGGGCACCGGATAGGCCGCCACCGGCAGGCCCGAGGCCAGCGCCTCCAGCAGCACCAGCCCGAAGGTGTCGGTGCGGCTCGGGAAGACGAAGACGTCGGCGGCGGCGTAATGCCGGGCCAGATCCTCGCCGAAGCGGGCGCCGGCGAAGTGGACGTCCGGGAAGCGGCGGCGCATCTCGTCGGATTGCGGCCCGTCGCCCACCACCACCTTGGAGCCGGGCAGGTCCAGCGTCAGGAAGGCCTCGATGTTCTTCTCCACCGCCACCCGCCCGACATAGAGGAAGACGGGGCGGGCCAGATGGGCGAAGGGGCCGTCCTCGCCCCTGGCCTCGGGGCGGGGGCGGAACAGCCCGGTGTCCACGCCCCGGGACCAGCGGCCGATATTCCTGAAGCCGCGCGCCGCCAGTTCATCCTCGATGCCCTGGGTCGCTACCATGATGCGTGACGAGGAATCGTGGAAGCGGCGCATCACCGCGTAGGACAGCGGCAGCGGCACGCCGAACCGCGCCTTGATGTATTCCGGGAACTTGGTGTGGTAGGCGGTGGTGAAGGGCACGCCCTTGCGCCGGCACCAGCGCCTGGCCGCCCAGCCCAGCGGGCCTTCGGTGGCCACGTGGATGGCGCAGGGCTGCGCCGCCTCGATCATCTTTCCCAGCTTGCGGCCGGGCTTCAGGGCCAGGCGGATCTCGGGATAGGTGGGGCAGGCAACGGTGCGGAACTTGTCGGGGGTGACCATCACCACCTCGTGGCCGTCCCGCTCCAGCTCCTGCCTCAGGGTGTCGAGGGTGCGGACGACGCCGTTGACCTGAGGGAGCCAGGCATCCGTGACGACGAGTATGCGCATGTGTTTCCCTCGACCTCCAGCCAGCGGATGATTTCCAGAGTGCCATCGAAGCCTTCCACCAGGGCGGTGCAGCTTTCGACCCAGTCGCCGTCGTTGCAGTAGAGGATGCCGTTGACGTCGCGCTTCTCGGCGTGGTGGATGTGGCCGCACACCACCCCATCGGCGCCGAAGCGCCGCGCTTCCTCGGCCATGGCGTCCTCGAAGCTGGCGATGTACTGCACCGCGTTCTTGACCTTGTGCTTCAGGTAGGCCGACAGCGACCAGTAGGGGAAGCCCAGGGCGCGCCGCGCCACGTTGAGCCAGTGGTTGAGCGACAGCGCCATGGTGTAGGCGCTGTCGCCCAGATGGGCCAGCCACTTGGCGTGCTTGACCACCCCGTCGAAGGCGTCGCCGTGCAGCACCAGCAGCTGCCGCCCGTCGGCGGTTCTGTGCAGGATGGTGGTCGCCACCTGAATGTCGCCGAACAGCAGGCCGTGATAGTCGCGGGCGAATTCGTCGTGGTTGCCGGGAACGAACACCACGCGGGTACCCTTGCGCGCCTTGCGCAGCAGCTTCTGCACCACGTCGTTGTGGCTTTGCGGCCAGTACCACGAGCGTCGCAGCCGCCAGCCGTCGATGATGTCGCCGACCAGATACAGGGTCTCGCACTCGGTGGCTTTCAGGAAGTCCAGCAGGTCGTCGGCCTTGCAGCCACGGGTGCCCAGATGAATGTCGGAAATCCAGATGGTCCTGTAACGCCTCTTGGTGTCGAGACTGGCGTTCATCGGGCAAGCATCCGATATCAATTCAGAACGATATTGGTGCCTGTCATAGCTCAAATATTTTTAATGTTCACACTCATTGTCGTTACGGTTTATTCATTTCATCAAAATGAAGTCTATCCGTAATAAATAATTCATCATGGTTTTTCCGGCTTCGCGCTATACACGGCGCCCATGACAGTCGATCAAGCCGCCTGCCTGACCGTTCCCGAGACGCAGACCGCCGTGGCGGCGCGTCGGGTGCTGGTGATTCATAATCCCACCGCCGGCCGCCGCCGCCGCCGCCAGCTGGAACTGGTGGTGAGCGCCATCAACACGCTGGGGGGGCGGGTGACCTGTCGCGAGACGGCGCGGCGCGGCGACGCCGAGGATTTCGCC
This sequence comes from Paramagnetospirillum sp., assembly GCF_058402745.1. Classification (NCBI taxonomy): domain Bacteria; kingdom Pseudomonadati; phylum Pseudomonadota; class Alphaproteobacteria; order Rhodospirillales; family Magnetospirillaceae; genus Paramagnetospirillum; species Paramagnetospirillum sp. Next base: position 49,090 of record NZ_JBZVFI010000018.1, on the reverse strand, counting down.
GCCCTGGCCAGCCCCGACGATTTCGACGCGGTGATCGCGGCGGGGGGCGACGGCACCGTCAACGAGGTTCTGAACGGCCTGGGAGCCGGTCCGAGCGGTCTGGCGCTGGGGGTCATCCCGCTCGGCACCGCCAATGTGCTGGCCTGCGAGATCGGTCTTGATCCCGACGATGTTGAACAGGTGGCGCGCACCGTCGCCTTCGGCCCGGCCCGGCGCATTCATGTGGGGCTGGCCAACCGGCGGCGCTTCCTGCTGATGGCCGGGGCGGGCCTCGACGCCCATGTGGTCGAGGGGGTGAGCGCCGCGCTCAAGCGTCGGGCGGGCAAACTGGCCTATGTGGTGGAAAGCCTGCGTCAGGCGGTGGGCTATGATTTTCCCAAGCTGACCGTCCGCGCCGACGGGGTGGAATACGAGGCCCGCATGGTGGTGGCCTGCAAGGGGCGCTTCTATGGCGGGCCGTTCATCGCCGCCCCCGACGCCGATCTGGCCTCGCCCATGCTGGAACTGTGCATCCTGCCCAATCCGGGCATGGCGGGCATGCTGCGCTACGGGCTGGCCCTGCCTCTGGGCAAGCTGCCGGGCCTGCCCGAGGTTCGGGTGGTGTCGGCCCGCAACATCCTGATCACCGGCCCGCGCGGCGCTCCGGTGCAGGGCGACGGCGACATCGTCGCCCGCCTGCCCGCCGAGATCTCCATCGCCGAGCAGACCGTCGATCTCATCTGCCCCTGAATGCGGGCGAGACGCCCGCGCTCCGGCCTCGATTCTCCAAACCATGGAGCGCGGGCGTCTCGCCCGCTAATCCTCCAGGTCGTCCCGCTCCAGGGTATGGCGGCGGGCTTCTGCCTGGGAATGCTGGGTGACGAACTCGCCGGCGGTATCGAGCACCAGGATGGCCCCGGCCAGGCGCCCCCAGGCGGCGGTCTGCTCCGGCGTGCGGGGGCGCAGCCTGGCGCGCAGATCAACCAGCAGCCGCATCAGGGTGCGGCCCGGCATCAGGGCGATGGGCACGTCGGGCAGGGCGGAAATGCCGAACGCCTCCTGCACCGCTTCCAGTCCGGCGCGGATGTAGTCCTGATCGCTCTGGTCCAGCGGCAGGATGTGGTTGGGCGTCTTGCGCACCAGCCGTTCGCCGGCGAGGTCGGTGGGACGGGATGTGGTCATGGACGTCTTCGGTGCCTTGGGGGGTGATGCGGCCAGCCTCGATTCCAATATATGGTGCGCGAGGCAACGGGGAAAGACGGGGATGGAAGAACCTTTGGACCACATCGCCGCCTACCATGAGCGCACCAAGCATTTCAGCCGGCGCTACGCCCGTGGCCCCGGCTTCCTCGACTGGGAGACCCAGCCCGATCCGTTCCGCTCCTTCGCCGGGACGCGGCGGATCGCCCTGCCGCTGTGCCTTGGCGCGCCGACGCCGCCCTTCGGCCGGCTGGAGGGGCACGCCCCCGCGCCGCTCGATGCCGAAGGACTTGGCCTGTTCCTGGAACTGGCGCTGGGCCTGTCGGCCTGGAAGGAGGTGGGTGAGGCGCGCTGGGCTTTGCGCAACAATCCCAGCAGCGGCAACCTCCATCCCACCGAGGGCTGGGTGATCCTGCCGCCGCTCGACGGCATCGGCGCGGGTCCCGGGGTTTATCACTACGCCCCCTTCCATCACGGTCTGGAGGAGCGCCGCCGCCTGGACTCCCTGCCCGCCGACCTGCCGGCGGGCGCCTTCCTGTTCGCCCTGTCGTCCATTCCCTGGCGGGAATCATGGAAGTACGGCGAGCGGGGCTTCCGCTATTGCCAGCACGATTGCGGCCATGCCCTGGCCGCCGCCTCCTATGCGGCGGCCTGCCTGGGCTGGCATCTCCGCGCCCTGACCGCGCCGGGCGACGAGGAGCTGGCGGCGCTGCTGGGCCTTGACCGGCCGGATTCCTGCCGCCGCTTCGAGCCCGAGCATCCCGACCTGATCGCATTGGTCTCGCCCGCTCCGCTGCCCGAGCCCGTCCTGAGGCCGGTGACGGGCGAGTGGGCGGGCGAGGCCAATGCCCTTTCTCCCGACCACGTGGTGTGGGAGGTGATCGGCCGCGCCCTGGCCCTGACGGAAAAGCCGCCCACCGCGCCTCTGCCCGCCCCGCCCTCCCTCGCCATGCCGCCCCTGCCGGCCAGCCTTGAACCCGCCGCCGCCATCATCCGGCGGCGGCGCAGCGCCCAGGCCATGGACGGGGTCACCGGCATGGGCCGGGACGCCTTTGTCCGCCTGCTGGCCGCCACATTGCCCGACCAGGAAAAGGTGCCGTGGAGTTCCTGGCCGTGGCCGGCGCGGATCAGCCTGATGCTGTTCGTCCACCGGGTGGAGGGCTTGAGCCCCGGCCTTTACGCCCTGGTGCGCGACGGGCAGGCGCTGGAGCGCCTGCGGGCCGATTGCAACCCCCGATTCGCCTGGGAAAAGGCGGCGGAGGCGGTGCCGCTCTACCTCCTGGCTCAGGGCGACCTCACCTGGGACGCCACTCAGATTTCCTGCACCCAGAACATCGCCGGGCGTGGCGCCTTCTCCCTGGGCATGCTCGCCGATTTCGACCGCACCCTGGCGGAAGACGGTCCATGGGCCTATCGCCGCCTGTTCTGGGAGGCGGGGATGATCGGCCAGGTGCTCTATCTGGAAGCCGCCGCCGCCGGGTTGTCGGGCACCGGCATCGGCTGCTATCACGACGACGAGGTCCACGACCTGCTGGGCCTGCCGCCGGGGGGCGGGAAGTGGCAGTCGCTCTACCACTTCACGGTGGGCGGCGCGGTGGAGGATGCGAGGATCGCCACGGCTCCGGCCTATGGGCATCTCAATCCGGCAGAGTCTCCGTCCTGATCCAATCGCCCCCGCCCAGTTGGGCGCGCATGCGGGCGGCCTCCTCGCAATCGGTGACGAAGGCCAGGATGGCGGTCCGCGCGCATTCCGCCGGGTCGCGGCCCAGCTGGCGGGCGGCGGTGTAAAGACGGGAGGCCAGATCGGGGTCGAGATCGATGCGCATGGGTCTTGTCACCCTGAACGAAGTGAAGGGCCTTTCAGGCGCGGATGGCGACCGCTTCAGGCTGAAAGATGCTTCGCTTCGCTCAGCATGACACGGCGTGATCCGCAAACCCCTTGATTCTTGCACCGCTTAGGGCGAAAACCCAGCCCCATGAGCACTCTCGACCAAGCCATCGCCCTGCGGCGCACCTTCGCCATCATCTCCCACCCCGACGCCGGCAAGACCACGCTGACGGAAAAGCTGCTGATGTTCGGCGGCGCCATTCAGATGGCCGGCGCGGTGCGGGCGCGCGGCGAGCAGCGCCGCACCCGGTCCGACTGGATGGCCATCGAGAAGGAGCGCGGCATCTCGGTGTCGGCCTCGGTGATGAGCTTCGAGTATTCCGGCCTGTCCTTCAACCTGCTGGACACCCCCGGCCACGAGGACTTTTCCGAGGACACCTACCGCACGCTCACCGCCGTGGATTCGGCCGTCATGGTGCTGGACGCCGCCAAGGGCATCGAGACCCAGACGCTCAAGCTGTTCGAGGTCTGCCGTCTGCGCGACGTGCCCATCATCACCTTCGTCAACAAGGTGGACCGCGAGGGCCGCGAGACCTTCGACCTGCTGCACGAGGTGGAGAAGACCCTGGCGCTGGACGTCTGCCCCGTCACCTGGCCCATCGGCATGGGCCGCGACCTGAAGGGCGTCTACGATCTGGTCAACGACCGGGTCATCATGTTCGACCCCGGCCGGGGCGACCACATCGCCGAGGTCAGTGTGGACGCGCCGCTGGACTCCCCCAAGCTGGACGAGGCCCTCGGGCAGGCCGCCGCCGACCGCCTGCGCGAAGAGGTGGAACTGGTCCGGGGCGGCTATCCCGAATTCGACCTGGAATCCTTCCGCGCCGGTCACCTGACCCCGGTGTTCTTCGGCAGCGCCTTGAAGACCTTCGGCGTGGCCGAGCTCTTGAAGGGCATCGGCCAACTGGCGCCGCCGCCGGTGGCGCGGCCCACCGACAAAAGGGTGGTGGAGCCCGACGAGCCCAAGGTCAGCGGCTTCGTCTTCAAGGTCCAGGCCAACATGGACCCCAACCACCGCGACCGCATCGCCTTCTTCCGCATCTGCTCGGGCCGCTTCAAGCGCGGCATGAAGGTCAAGCACGTGCGCTCCGGCAAGGTGATGGCCCTGGTCAACCCGGTGTTCTTCCTGGCCCGCGACCGCGAGCTGGCGGAAGAGGCCTTTCCCGGCGACATCATGGGCATCCCCAACCACGGCCAGTTGCGCATCGGCGACACGCTCTCCGAGTCCGAGGACTTCAACTTCCTCGGGATTCCCACCTTCGCGCCGGAAGTGCTGCAGCGCGTCCGCCTCGACGATCCCATGAAGGCCAAGCAGCTGAAGAAGGCGCTGGAGGATCTGGCCGAGGAAGGCGTCAGCCAGGTGTTCAAGCCGCTGGACGGCTCCACCTGGATCGTCGGCGTGGTCGGCCCGCTGCAGTTCGACGTGCTGACCACCCGCATCCAGTCGGAATACGGCATCAAGGCCGGGTTCGAGGATGGCGGCTTCGTCACGGCGCGCTGGATCGCCTGCGACGACGAGGCGGAACTGAAGCGCTTCATGAATGCCAACAAGACCAACATGGCCGAGGACCGCGACGGCGCCCTGGTCTACCTCGCCCGCAATTCCTGGCAGCTGGGCCGCGCCCAGCAGGATTTCGAGAAGATCCGCTTCACCGCCACGCGCGAGCAGCACTGAGCAGACCATGTCATCCTGAGCAGGGCGAAGGATCTTTCACGCGAAAGCGGCTGCCGTATTCAGGCTGAAAGATGCTTCGCTGGCGCTCAGCATGACAATTTCGGCGGATCACTCCATCACCCGCGAGAAGCCCTCCGCCACCGGCAGGTAGGAGCGGCGCTTGCCCTTGGCTTCGCGCACCGCCGAGCCGGCGTAGATCTGCTTGGCGGCCTCGACGATGATCACGCCGCCGAAGGTCTCGAACCAGCGCTGGCCGATGCGCTCCACCGCCGGGGCCGAGCGCAGCAGCATGCGCGACGTGGTCGGCGGCAGGAACAGGGCCGAGGCGCTGTGGATGGGGGTGAACATGTTGTCGCGCAGCAGCCGGTTCAGCTGGCCCATGGTGTAGGGCCGCCCGTTGCCGAAGGGGGTGCGCTCGAGGCGCGCCCAGATGCCGCGCCGGTTGGGCGCCACCACCAGCAGCCGTCCGCCATCGGCCAGCACCCGCCAGGCCTCGCGCATCATGGCGCGCACCTGCTCGGTGGATTCCAGGGCGTGGACCAGCAGCAGCCGGTCGATGGAGCGGTCGGGCAGCGGCAGGTCGGTCTCGTCCACCAGGGTGGTGAGGCCGGGGCCTTCCGGCGGCCAGGGCAGCACGCCCTGGCTGGCCGGCATGGCGGCGATCACCCGCTCGGCCTCGGCCAGGAAGATGCGCAGGTAAGGGGTGGCGAAACCCAGGCCCAGCACCCGCTGGCCGGCGACGTCGGGCCACAGCGCGCGCAGCTGCTTGCGGATCAGCCGCTGGGCGCTTTGGCCCAGGCTGTCGCCGTAGAAATCGCGCAGGTCGACCACGTCGGTCCACATGGCGGGATAGGAGAGGTCTCCGCTCATGGCTCGAGGATAGGCGTTTTGGCCGGTTGGTGCTACAACCGGAGCATCAGCAAGGGCGAGACAACCATGGTCAAGATCGTCGTCGAGCAGATTCCGGTGCTGGCGGACAATTACGTCTATCTGGCGCACGAGCCGCTGGGCGGGGCCACGGCGGCCATCGATCCGGCGGTGGCCGAGCCGGTGCTGGAGCGGCTGGCGGAAAAGGGCTGGACGCTCACCCATATCCTCAACACCCATCATCACGGCGACCATACCGGGGCCAACCTGGATCTGGCGCGGCGCACCGGCTGCGCCATCGTGGGCGCCGCCCGCGATTCCGAGCGCATCCCCGGCATCACCCAGGAGGTGTCCGAGGGCGAGACCTTCATGCTGGGCCACGCCGCCGTCACCGTTCTGGAGGTGCCGGGCCACACCTCGGGCCATATCGCCTTCTGGTTCGCCGACAGCCATGTGCTGTTCTGCGGCGACACCCTGTTCTCGCTGGGTTGTGGCCGGCTGTTCGAGGGGACGGCCGAGGAGATGTGGGCCAGCTTGAAGAAGCTGCGCGACCTGCCCCCCGACACCATCGCCTGTCCCGCCCATGAATACACGGCGTCCAACGGCCGCTTCGCCCGGCTGGTGGAGCGCGACAATCAGGCGCTGAAGGCCCGCCTGGACGAGGTGGACCGCCTGCGCGCCCAGAACCGGCCGACCGTGCCGGTCCGCCTCGCCGACGAACGGGCCGCCAATCCCTTCCTGCGCGCCGACACCGCGTCGGTCGCCAAGGCGGTCGGCATGGAGCCGGGAACCGATCCGGCGCGGGTCTTCGCCGAGCTGCGGCGGCGCAAGGACGTGTTCTGAACTCGGCTTGGGTCAAAGCCCTTCGTCTCGTCATCCCGGGCCCGACCCGGGACCCGGGAGCCGCCGACGATGACGTTCGAGGTTGCTCCCGCTGGACCCCGGCTCAAGGCCGGGGTGACGGATGAAGACGCGGCCCTCCCCCCTACTTCTCCGGCCCGGCGAAGATGGTGTTGGTCCGCACCTCGCGGCTCGATCCGCTCAGCACGAAGGTCACCGGCATGCTCTTGGACGCCGCCTTGTCCGCCGGAATGGTGACGTAGAGGCGGAAGTCGCCCACCGAGTCGCGCGGCACGCGCAATTCGGCGGCGGCGGCGTTGCTCACCCCGCCCACCACCGAGATGGTGGCTTCGGGAACGCCGTCCAGGCGCACGGTGAAGGTGCGCTCCTCGGCCTTCATGTTCAGCACCTTGTAGGCGTAGCCGTTGCGGATGGCGCCGTCCGACATCTGCACGAACAGCGGCGAGCGCTCGTGCAGCACGTTGACGTCCACGTCGGGGCGGGTGGAAAGGCGGAACAGCATCACCGCCAGCACCACCGCCATGATACCGCCATAGATCAGGGTGCGCGGCCGGACGATGCGGAAGCTTCCCGCCTTGCCGCAGCTGCGCGATTCGATGTTGTGGGTGGAATCGTAGGAGATCAGGCCCCGGGGCAGCCCATAGCGGTCCATGACCTGATTGCAGGCGTCGATGCACAGCGCGCAGCCGATGCAGGCCAGCTGGTTGCCCTTGCGGATGTCGATGCCGGTGGGGCAGGCCTGGACGCACGAGCGGCAATCGACGCAATGGCCGCGCCCTTCGAAGCTCTGGCCCTTGCGCGCCGGGCCGCCCGGCTCGCCCCGCCAGGCCTCGTAGGTGACGATCAGCGAATGCTCGTCGAACATGGCCGACTGGAAGCGGGAATAGGGGCAGAGATAGACGCAGACCCGTTCGCGCGCGTAGCCGGCCAGCAGGAAGCAGAAGCCGCCCAGGATGGCGATGAAGGCGTAGACCGGCGGGCTGGCGTTGCCGGTGAAGATGTCCCTCAGCATCTCGAAGGCGTCGCCGAACCACAGGGTGAAGCCGATGCCGCAGGCCGCCGAGATGGCGATCCAGATCAGGTTGATCACCGCCTTCCTCGCCAGCTTGGCCCCCGACATGGGCTGGCGCTCGAAGGCGATGCGCTGGCTGCGGTCGCCGATCACCAGGCGTTCGACGGTGACGAACAGGTCGGTGTAGACGGTCTGCCAGCAGATGAAGCCGCACCATACCCGCCCGGCCACCGCGCTCATCAGGAACAGCAGGATGGCCGACAGCAGCAGGATGCCGGTCAGGTAATAGATCTCCTGCGGCCAGATCTCGATGAACAGCATGTAGGCCCGCCGGCCCGGCATGTCGATCAGGATGGCCTGATCGGGCGCCCCCGGCCCCCGGTCCCAGCGCAGGAACGGCCCCAGATGCCACCACGCCAGCGTCAGCACCATGGCCCACCATTTCAGCGAGCGGAAGGTGCCGCTGACCGCGCGGGGCTGGGCCTTGCCTGTCTCCATGTAGAGCGGCACCTCGCCCTTGTGCAGCGGCAAGGCCGGTACGGCAGGCTTGGCGTCCATGGCGGGGCTCTCCGGAATTTATATTAGGCGCGCAGTATATGAAACACCCGCCGGAATGTCTTGTGACTAAGTCACCAAGGGGGTGGATCTGATCGTGGTGGAGATGACGGGGCGCAACCCACAAAATATGGTTTGCCCCCGGACTCGGCATTTGACAGAATCCCCCATTCCTGCGGGGTAGGGGTTCATGGACGTTCAGAGACTCGCCAAGGTGCTGGCGCTTGCCGCCTCGGATAACGATGCCGAGGCCCTGCACGCCCTGCGCACCGCCGGGCGGCTGCTGGAAGCGGCCGGGCTGGACTTCGTCGCCCTGGCCTCCCGGCTGGCGGACGGCGGGCCGGTGGTCAGCGCCACCCGGCTGGAGGATTTGGAAGACACGGTCTTCGACCTGCGCAACGAAGTCCGCCATCTGCGCTCCGAGAACGAGAAGCTGCGCCAGGGCGGTCCGGCCGGAGCCGGGGGTGGGGGCGGGCTGGCCGCCGCCGCCCAGGACGTGGCGCAGGCCATCCGCCTCAAGGCGGAACTGGACGCATTGCGCGAGACCCTGGGGGCCGAGAAGCACCGCGCCGATGCCGCCCAGGCGGCCGAATGCGCCCTGCGGGCCGATCTTGCCCAGGCCATGGAACTGGCCGGGCGCCTTTCCGCTCAATTCGACGCCCTGAAGGGCCGCGCCGACCGCCTCGAGGCGGAGAACCGCCGCCTCGGCCTGGTGGCCGCCGCGCTGAAGGCGGAACTGGACGAGCGCATCGCCGACCAGAGCCATCCCCTGCCGCCGCCTCTGCCGGCGGCGGTTCCCCCGGTTCCGGCGCCGGTGGTTCGGGCCGAGCCGTCACCCCGGCGCGCCGGCGCCTCCCCGGCGCCCGCCGTCCGCCGGGGCAAGGCGGGTGGGCCGGTCAACCAGTACGCCCTGTTCTGACCAAGGCAACGGGCGTTCAGACCGCTCGCGCCTCGCGATGACAGGTCGGTTCGTATCACCCCGCCGGGTGGTTCTCGGCGAAGGGGCGGTAGCGCAGATCCTTGCCGATGATGTGGCGCATCAGCCATTTGGACAGGAAGTCCAGGGTCTCCGACGCGGTCACCGAGGCCGGGTTGTCGAGATGGCGGGCGCGCATCTCCAGCACCTCCTTGACCATGGCGTGGTGCACCGCCTGATGCTCCTCCAGGTCGGGATAGGCGCAGGCCGCCAGCAGCTTCTCCTCCTCGGCGAAGTGATAGCGGGTGTAGTCCAGCAGATCGGCCAGGACGCCATCGACGGCGCTGGTGGCGTCGCCGCTCATGGCGTCGAACACCTGGTTGATCAGCTCCACCAGCTTCTTGTGGTGCTGGTCCATGCGGGCGACGCCGACGCTCAAGTTCTCCGTCCATTGCAGATAGGCCATGCCGCTCCCCCGTTTAACTTTGATCAAGTCTAACATGGGGGAGGCGGCTAGCGGAATCCATAGGCGTCCATGGCCAGCACGCCGGAATCCACGTCCCGGTGCAGGCGGCGGGCCTCGCCATGGGCGGCGGCGCCCAGGGCGACGAAGAACGGCAGGATGTGTTCCTCGGTGGGATGGTTGCGTTCAGCGTGGGGGGCGCGGGCGCGGTAATCCAGCAGGGCGGCCACGTCGCCCCGCTCCGCCGTTTCGGCCAGCCAGCCGGTGAACTCCGCCACCTCGGGCTCGATCTCCGCCTCCACCTTGCGCCGGTAGTAGTCTTCCAGATTGTGGGTGGCGGCGCCCGAGCCGATCACCAGCACCCCCTCGGCCGCCAGCGGCGCCAGACGGCGCCCCAGGAAGTAATGATGCGCCGCTCCCGCCCGGGGCTGCACCGACAGCGGCACCACCGGCACGTCGGCCTCGGGCCACATCAGGCTCATCACCGACCAGATGGAATGGTCGATGCCGGCGCCGGGATCACGGCGGCAGGACGGACCCAGCCGGTCGGCGGCCCGCGCCGCCACCGCCGGGGCGCCGGGGGGCGCGTAGTCCAGCTGGTACAGCTCCGGCGGAAAGCCGTGGATGTCGTTGACCTTGTCCGGCCAGGCGGCGAAGCCGACCACCGGTTCGGGCGTCTGCCAGTGGGCCGAGACGGCGATGACCGCCGGCGGCTTGGGGCTGGTCCGCCCCAGATCCATGAGGAAGCGGCGGGTGGGGGTGTCCTCCAGCACCATCATGGGCGAGCCGTGGGACAGGAACAGGGTGGTGAAGTCCATGATCTTTCCTCCGATGGGGAAAGAATAAGCTTTTCGCCCTCTCGGCAACAATGCAGGATGATTTAAACATATTGTTGTCCATGAGGCATCGATGACGCCCCGCTTCGAAACCATCCTCGCCTTCGTCCGGGTGGCGGAAACCGGCAGCTTCTCCGAGGCGGCGCGGCGCGTCGGCCTGTCGAAATCCATGATCAGCCGCCAGGTCTCTGCGCTGGAGGCCGATCTGGGGGTGCGGCTTTTGCACCGGACCACCCGTTCGCTGTCGCCCACCGAGGCGGGGCGCGCCTATCTGGAACGCTGCCAGCGCATCCTGGCCGACCTGGACGAGGCCAACCTGCTGGTCAGCCACCTGCAGGCGGTGCCGCGCGGCCGGCTCCGGGTCAGCGCGCCTTTGTCCTTCGGCATCGGGCACCTGTCCGCCTGCCTGCCCGGCTTCCTGGAGCGCTATCCCGAGATCGAGCTGGAGATGGGCTTCACCGACCGCCACGTGGATCTGGTGGAGGAAGGCTGGGACGTGGCGGTGCGCATCGGGCGGCTGGCCGATTCCTCGCTGATCGTGCGGCGCCTCGCGCCGGTCCGCCGGCTTGCGGCGGCCTCGCCGGCCTATCTGGCGCGGCGCGGCACTCCCGCCCGTCCCGAGGACCTGGCCGGTCACGACTGCCTGACCCACGGCAACGCGGTGCATGCGGAATGGCGCTTCGTCGGCGATGACGGCAAGGCCATGCAGGTGGAGGTCAAGGGGCGCTTCCACGCCGACAACGGCGACGTGCTGCGGGACATGGCGCTGGCCGGGCTGGGGGTCGTGCTGCTGCCCAGCTTCTTTCTCGGCGACGCCATCCGCGCCGGAACGCTGGTGCCGCTGCTGGAACGGCACGTGCCGCTGGATTCCTCGCTCAACGCCGTCTATCCCCACGGCCGCCACCTGTCGCCCAAGGTCCGCGCCTTCGTCGATCATCTGGCCGGCACGTTCGGGCCGGAACCCTATTGGGACCGGGGCATCACGGAACCAGCCGCCAGGTGACCCCCTCGGCGGGAGAGGGCGAGGCCGGCGGAGACGGGCGGCGGCGGGCGGCGGCGGCGATCCAGGCGGCGGTCAGCGACGAGAGGGCGGCGAAGGGTGCCCGGGCGCCGTCGAGAACTTCCAACAGCGTGGCCCAGTCGGTAAGGTCGATGCGGATCGTGTCGTCCATGGAAATTGAACCAAAACGGTGATTGCCTGATGCAGATTACCCAGTTTGAACGGATGCGCTCTGTGAACTCCTACGCAAAAGGCGAAAATTTTCGACGTCTTGCGGCGATCGCGATCCTGGCCCTGCTGGCGGCCTGCTCTCCGGCGCCCGAGCCCATGCAGACCGTCCGCGACCACTATTTCTACGGCGGACTGGCGGCGTTCCACGAGGACATGCATGCCGAGGCCGCCCGCCAGTGGCAGCGCGCCGCCGAGCTGGGCGACGGCGAGGCGGCCCGCAACCTGGGCCACCTCTACCGCCAGGGCCTGGGGGTGGAGGCGGACGGCCACATCGCCGCCGCCTGGTATCAGGTGGCCGCCGATGCCGGGGTGATCAGCGCCGAGTACAATCTGGGCATGCTCTATCTGCGGGGCGGGCCGGGCCTGCCGGTGGACAAGGAACAGGGCATGGCGCGGCTGGGCAAGGCGGCCGCCGCCGGCTATATCCCGGCCAGGGCCGAGATCGACCGCCTGGCGGCGCTGCCGGCGCCGGAACCGCCAGCCGTCGAGGCGCCTCCCTCTCCTCCGGCGGTGGCGGCGGCTGTTCCCGCTCCCGCTCCGACGCGCATGCAGATCGGTTCCTACCGCACCAAGGCGGCGGCCGAGCAGGACTGGAAACGCCTGCGGCTCAAGGGGCTGACTCCCGAGATCATCGCCAACAAGGTCGAGGGGCAGGGGCGCTGGTACCGCCTGGTGGCGGTGGGGCCGGCCGAGGCCATCGAGGCCTTCTGCGGCAGCGCCGCCGCCAGGGGCATGTCGTGCTGGTCGAGGACGCGGTGATCAGCCCTGTCCGTCCGGCTCGTAGAGCTGGCGGACGATGAACAGCGGGCGGCCCTTGACCTCGTCGAAGACCCGGCCGAGATAGTCGCCGATGATGCCCAGCGTCAGTAGCTGGATGCCGCCCAGGAACAGCACCGACATCAGGATGGATTCGTAGCCGGGCACGTCGATGCCCCAGATCATGGTGCGGATCAGGCGGAAGACGATGTAGAGGAAGGCCAGCGACGAGATCGCGGCGCCCACCCAGCTCCAAACCTTGAGCGGGAAGTTGGAGAACGAGGTCAGGCCGTCGAAGGCGAAGCGCAGCAGTTTCCATGAATTGAACTTGGTGGTCCCCGCCGCCCGCTCGCCCTGCTTGTAGACGATCTCGGTCTGGCGGTAGCCCACCCAGGCGAAGATGCCCTTCATGAAGCGCGAGCGTTCGGGCATGCGGTTGATGGTCTCCACCACCTTGCGGTCCATCAGGCGGAAATCGCCCACCTCGCGCGGCAGGCGCACGTCGGACAGGTGGTCGAACACCCAGTAGAAGCCCTTGGCGAACAGCTTTTCCGAAACGCTTTGGCCGGTACGGGCGTCGCGCCGCGCGAACACCACCTCGAAACCGTCGCGCCACTTGGCCAGCATGTCGGCGATGGCCTCGGGCGGGTGCTGCAGGTCGGCGTCCATGGGCACCACCGCCAGGCCCCTGGAATGGAACAGGCCGGCCGACAGCGCCTTCTCCTTGCCGAAATTGCGCGACAGGTCGATGACCCGAAGGCGGGCCTCGCCCTTCTGCACGTCGAGCAGGCGGTCCAGGGTGTCGTCCTTCGAACCGTCGTTGACGCAGATCACCTCGAAGGGCACGCCCAGACCCTCGAGCACCGGAAGCAGCCGGGCGAACAGCAGGGCGACGTTCTCCCCCTCGTTGTAGCAGGGAATGACCACCGACAGGGTGGGGGGCGAAATCGGTCGCGCATTCGCGGTCATGGGCATCCGTCCGGCAAGGTCGTTTCTCCAAGCATGTCACCATGGAGACAAAGGAGCAACGCAGCTTTGCAGGCGAATACTATGCTGCCCACTTGCCTGAAGCGCTTGTCCATGGCACGGTCCGGCCGATACTTTCGACCGTTCCGGGACCTTCGTCCGATGATCCGATCCGTGCTGTTTGCCCTGTTGCTGGCCGTGGGGGTGCTGACCGCCAGCGATGCCCACGCCCATGCCGTCCTGGTGGACTCCACCCCGCCGGCCGATGCCGAGGTGGTGGGGGCCAAGGTGGAGTTCCATCTGCGCTACAACAGCCGTATCGACGCCCGGCGGTCGCGCCTGTCGCTCAAGGGGCCCGGCGGCTCGCGGATTCTGCCGCCGGTCCAGGGCGCCAACGAGGCCGAGCTGGTCGCCCGCGCCGAGGGGCTGGCCCCCGGCCGCTACATCCTGTTCTGGGACGTTCTGTCGGTGGACGGTCACGTCAGCCGCGGCCAGGTTGCCTTCCTGACCATCGCTCCTTAAGGGCGCGCCGCCATGCTGACCACCCTGCCTCCCGACATTCTCGCCTTCTTCGCCGTCATCCTGCGCGGCCTCCATCTGACCGCCCAGTCGGTCATTTTCGGCGGCGTGCTGTTCCTGCTGGGCTTCACCCGCCCGCTGGCTCCAAGGCTGGGCGGCCGCGCCCTCGCCATGGAGCGCACCGGCCTGGCCTGGACCGCCCGGAGCGGTCTCGCCCTGGCGGTGGTGGCCGGCCTTTCCATCTTCGCCAATCTCGCCCAGTTGGTGGCCGGGCTGGAGATTCAGCTGGCCGACGCCATGGGGGCGGATTTCGTCCAGTGGTACGCCATCATGGCGATGACCGCCCTCGCCCTGGCGGTGACGGCGCGCATGGGGGCCAATCCCGCCCAGGCTCCGTCGCTGGCCCTGCTGGCGCTGATGGTGCTGGGCGCCTCGGTGATGTCCAGCCACGCCTTCGCCCGGGTGGAGGAGCGGGAGTACTACATCCTGGCCGGCGCCCTGCACCAGGCCGGCGCCTCGCTGTGGATCGGCGGCATTCCCTTCATGCTGCTGGCGCTCGCCCATGTGACCGCCTCCAAGGACCGCCTGATGGTGGGCATCCGTTTCTCGCACCTGTTCACCGGGGCGGTGGGGCTGCTGCTGCTGGGCGCCGCCATGCTGGCCTGGGGCTACATCGCCACGCCGGGCGCCCTGATCGGCACCGCCTACGGCATCATGACCGGGGCCAAGATCACCCTGCTGGCGGTGCTGCTGTTCCTGGCGGCCATGAACCGCAAGTCCACCCGCTCGGAAGCCGAGGACAAGGGCCAGTTCCGCCTGCGCCGCTTCGCCGAGGTGGAGATCGGCATCGGCATCACCGTGCTGATGATCGCCGCCTCCATGGCCTCGCAGCCGCCCGCCGCCGACCAGACCCAGCATCAGGCGACGGTCATGGAGATCGTCGAGCGCATGGCCCCCACCCGGGCGCCGCGTCTGGTCAGCCCGGATTCCTCGACGCTGACCCAGGTGGGCATGGAGAAGTCCCAGGCCACCGAGATCGCCGACAAGATGTGGTCCGAGTTCAACCACAACTGGGCCGGCATCTTCGTCCTGGCCATGGGCCTGGGCGCCATCGCCAACAGCATGGGAATGCGGGCCGCGCGGCACTGGCCGCTGCTGTTCCTGGTGCTCGGCGCGGCGATCATCATCCGTTCGGACCCGGAAAGCTGGCCCATCGGCCCCAAGGGCTTCTTCGAGGCGCTGGAGGACCCCGAGGTGTTCCAGCACCGGGTGGTGGGGCTGCTGCTGTTCCCCTTCGGCCTGTTCGAATGGGGGGTGCGCACCGGCCGCCTGAAGAGCGAGCGCGCCGCCCTGGTCTTCCCCATCCTCTGCGCGGTGGGGGCCGGGTTGCTGCTGGTCCACAACCATACCCTGACCGACGTCAAGGAGCGCTTCCTGATCGAGTTCAGCCACATTCCCATGGGCCTGTTCGGCGTCATGTCGGGCTGGCTGCGCTGGCTGGAGATCAGGGGTGACGGCAGGGCGAAGCGCATCGCCGGCCAGCTTTGGCCGCTTTGCTTCTCCATGGTCGGGCTGCTGCTGATCTTCTATCGCGAGCTGCCGTAGGACAGGGTCAGGAGCAGGGACCATGCGCAACCGCACGACCATCCTGCTCCTCTCCCTGGCGACCGTGGCGCTGTCGGCGGCGGCGGCGGGTGTCGCCGCCTACTGGTACGTCAAGCCCACCGTGGTCACCATGGCGGTTTCCCCCGAGCCGTCGCCCGAGTACAGCTTCGCCCGCAAGCTGGCCGAGGTGCTGGCCCAGAACCGCTCGTCCATCCGGCTGGAACTGGTGCCCGCCGAAGGCGGCCAGCAGGGCATGTCCCGGCTGGCCCAGGGCGGGGTGGACCTCGCCCTGGTGCGCAGCGACGACCGCCGCGTTCCGCCCATGGCCCGTTCCGTCGCCGTCCTGGAAGAGCAGGTCCTGCTGCTGATCACCCCCGCCAAGAGCAAGGTCCGGTCGCTGGCCGATCTGGAAAAGCGGCGGACCGTGGTGATGGACCGTGATGGCCGCAACGAGGCCCTGTTCCGCCGCCTGATGGAGCAGTACCGCCATGACGGCCGCGCCGCCGCCGTCACGGCGGTGCCGCCGGGAACGCCGCTGGCGCCGTTGCTGGGGCCGGGCGGCGGGGCCGACGCCGCCATCCTGCTCCTGCCGCTGTCGCGGCTGACCGGGGCGGAAGGCTTCGCCACCCTGGAACGCGACCTCAAGGGCTATGCCGTCCACGCCATCTCCGACGCCAAGGCGCTGGAGCGCAAGATTCCCGGGCTCTACGCCGAGATCATCGAGGCCGGGTTGCTGTCGGGCTCGCCGCGCATTCCCGAGGAGGATCTGGACACCGTGGCGGTGCAGCGCCTGCTGGTGGCCCGCGCCAAGCTACCCGAGCAACACGTGGTGGAGCTGATGCGCGCCCTGTTCGAGAACGGGCGCCAGCTGGTGGTGGAGCAGACCTTCGCCACCCGCATCGAGCCGCCCTCCACCGAGAAGGTGGCGCTCATCGCCATTCATCCCGGCGCCCAGCAATATGTCAGCGGCGAGGTCCAGACCCTGTTCGACCGCTATGCCGACGTGGTCTTCATCGGGCTCTACGCCGCCGGCATCGTGGGGTCGGGCGCCGCCGCCCTTTACGGCATGGTGTTTCGCCGTCCCCCCGTCCATGCCGGCAGCCGCGCCCATGCCCTGGCGGCGCTGCGCGAGCGGGCGCGGGCCGCCCGCGACGGGGGGGAACTGGACGCCGTCGAGGCGGAGATCGAGGCGATTCTGGACGGCGTGCTGTCGGGACTGGCCGACGGCGCCATCTCGCCGCGCGGCCTGGAAGGCTTCCGCCTCGCCTATGACGCGGCCCGCGACGCGGTGGCGGCGGCCCGGCGCACGTTGAGCTAGAGGTTTGTCCGAGTTTGGCAGAATCGATGCCGCTTCCTCGTCCGTCACCCCGGCCTTGAGCCGGGGGCCAGGGGGGTAACCTCAAACGTCATCCTGGGCGATTCCTGGGTCCCGGGTCGAGCCCGGGACGACGAGAGAAAGTGCTTCAGCTTAAATCAGACAGACTTGCCCACCACGTAGCTGAGGCGCACCACGCCGTTGATATAGGTCTTGGCCCCCAGCAGGGTCATGCGGCCGGTATGGTCGCTGGGCTCGAACAGCCGCCGGCCCCGGCCCAGCAGGGTGGGCATGACGAACAGGTCGAAATGGTCGATGGCGCCCAGGTCGAGAAAGGCCCGGAGCGCCTTGGCCCCGCCCGCCACCCAGACGTCGCCGGCGGACGTCTCCTTCAACTCGGCCACCAGCTGGGCGAGATCACCGACCCAGGGCTCGACGTTGTCGGGGGCGGTCTCCATGGACCGCGACGTCACCACGATGCAGCGCTTGTCCGAATGCGGCCAGTGCCCCATGGCGTGCAGGTGCTCGTAGGTGGTGCGGCCCATCACCACCGTGCCGATGTGCTCCATGAACTCGTCGAAGCCGTAATCGATGGCGTCGAAGGGCTTCAGCCAGGCGATGGAGCCATCGGAATCGGCGATGTAGCCGTCCAGGCTGGCGGCGATGTAGGCGCGGAAACCGATGTTCGCGGAGTGAAGGGGCATCCCCTATTCGGCCGCCTTGGGCAGGTAATTGGCGACGTCCACCTGGTCCACCTGCTCGGGCCGCAGATACTTCTCGGCGTAGTCCTTCCAGACGCCCGACGTCAGGAACAGCTCCCACAATTCCTTGTCGATGTGCTGGTCCTTGACCATGAACGACATGATCTTGAGGGATTCCGACAGGGTCTTGGGCTTCTTGTAGGGGCGGTCGGCGGCGGTCAAGGCCTCGAAGATGTCGGCCACCGCCATCATGCGGGCGGGCAGCGACATCTCTTCCCGCCTCAGGCCCTTGGGATAGCCGGTGCCGTCCATCTTTTCATGGTGGCCGCCGGCCCATTCGGCGACGCGGGCCAGATTCTTGGGGAAGGGCAGGGCCTTCAGCATGAAGATGGTCTGGACGATGTGATCGTTGATCTTGAAGCGGTCCTCGGCCGTCAGCGTGCCGCGGCCGATGGCCAGGTTGTAGAGCTCGCCCAGATTGTAGCGGTTCTCCAGCGGCTTCATCTTGAAGCCCTCGGCATCGTAGCGGGCGGTGTCCACGTTGATCTCGTGGGGAATGACGTGCCAGTCCTTGTCGGCCAGCATCTTCTCGACCACCGGCGGCTTGGGCTCCTCGCCGGTCCTGCGCCGCATCTCGTCGATGGACAGGCCCATTGTGTCGTCGAGCGTCCGCACCCAGGTGCGCTCGGCGATGGCGTTCAGGCGCTCGACCTTGTCGGGGGCCATGAATTCGCCGCCCACGTTGCACTCGGCCACGAAGGCGAAGTCGGCATCCAGCCGGGCCAGGTCCTCGTCCATGCGGGCCTTCAGCGTCTCGGCCTTCTCCTCGCCGGCCACCAGGCCCTCCAGGTAGGTGATCACCGCGTCGCGCTTGGCCACCTCGAAGCGCATGCGCACCTCGTGGATGCGGTTGTAGATGGTCTCCAGCTTGGTGGCCTTGTCGACGATGTATTCCGGCGTGGTCACCTTGCCGCAATCGTGCAGCCCGGCGGCCACCTCCAGCTCGTACCACTCGTCCTCGGAGAGCGAGAAATCGGCGAAGGGGCCTTCGGTCTGCTCGCAGGCCTTCTCGGCCAGCATGAAGGTGATGGCCGGCACCCGGTGGCAGTGGCCGCCGGTATAGGGGCTCTTGGCGTCGATGGAGCCGGCGATCACCTGGATGAAGCTCTTGAACAGGTTCTTCTGGGCCTCGATCAGGCGCTGGTTGTCCAGCGCCACCGCCGCCTGGGAGGCCAGGGCCTCGATCAGCGGCGTGATGTCGGGGCCGAACTCGACGATGCGGTTACGGCCGTCGCGGGCGTTGATCAGCTGCAGCACGCCGATCACCTCGCCCTCGTAGTTCTTCAAGGGCACGGTGAGGAACGACTTGGAGCGATAGCCGGTCTTGGCGTCGAAGGCCTTGGTGCCGCTGAAATCGTACCTGTCCACGTCGTAGGCGTCGGCGATGTTGACCGTCTGGCCGGTGATCGCGCACGAGCTGGAGACGTTCTTGTGGTTGGCGTTGCCTTCGTCGTCATAGAGCCTGAGCGGCGGAAACGGGATGGGCTTTCCCGTGGTGCCGCCCATGGCGATGTTCAGCGTGTCGTTGAGCATGATCTCGAAGCGCAGGCCATCCTTGGCTTCGGTCATCAGGTAGAGGGTGCCGCCATCGGCGTTGCACATGCTCTTGGCCCCCTGAAGGATCTTCTCCATCAGGCGGTTGTGATTGCGTTCGGCCGAGAGCGCGATGCCCAGCTCGATCAGTGTCCGGTAACGCTCTTCCTTCTTATGTACCGAAGCCATAGGCGTCTATCCCCTTAGGGTAGATCGAGTGATAACCCTAGATCAGACTACGCCGATTCCAGCGTGCCGTGAAGTCGGGTGAGAACACTACAATACGTCACATATATGTCGTTGTCTTATCTGGGTGATGTGCCCCTTGACGGCAAGACGGGATCGTACTCCCCTGTGGGCCGGACGGAAGGAGAGCCCCATGCCCTACGAATCCCTGCGCGACTTCATCGCCCGCCTGGAAAAGGCCGGACGGCTGAGGCGGGTGAGCGCGCCGGTGTCGCCCCATCTGGAAATGACCGAGATTCAGACCCGCCTGCTGGCCGAGGGCGGCCCGGCGGTGCTGTTCGAGAACGTGGTCAGGGCCGACGGCTCGAAATATTCCATGCCGGTGCTGGTCAACCTGTTCGGCACGGTGGAGCGCGTCGCCTGGGGCATGGACCGCGAGCCGCACCAGCTGCGCGAGGTGGGCGAGACCCTGGCCTTCCTGAAGCAGCCGGAACCGCCCGGCGGCTGGCGGGAAGCCCTGGAACTGCTGCCGCTGGCCAGGACGGTGATGTCCATGCGGCCCAAGACCGTGTCGTCGGCGCCTTGCCAGCAGGTGGTGCTGAAGGGCGACGACGTGGACCTCTCCCAGCTTCCCGTTCAGGGCTGCTGGCCGGGCGAGCCGGCGCCGCTGATCACCTGGCCGCTGGTGGTGACGCAAGGCCCCAACCCGGCCGAGGACAAGCGCGACCACTTCAACCTGGGCATCTACCGCATGCAGGTGACGGGGCGGAACACCACCCTGATGCGCTGGCTGAAGCACCGGGGCGGAGCCCAGCACTTCCACCGCTGGTGCAAGGAAGGCAAGGGCCCCATGCCGGCGGCCATCGTGATCGGCGCCGATCCCGGCACCATCATCGCCGCCGTCACCCCGGTGCCCGAGACCTTGTCCGAGTACCAGTTCGCCGGGCTGCTGCGCGGCAAAAAGCTGGAACTGGTCGATTGCAAGACGGTGCCCCTGAAGGTCCCGGCCGAGGCCGAAATCGTGCTGGAAGGCCACGTCATGCCCGACGAGACGGGACCGGAAGGCCCCTATGGCGACCACACCGGCTATTACAACTCGGTGGAGGACTTCCCGGTCTTCCGCGTCTCGGCCATCACCATGCGCAAGGACCCCATCTACCTCTCCACCTTCACCGGACGGCCGCCGGACGAGCCCAGCGTGCTGGGCGAGGCCCTGAACGAGGTGTTCATTCCCTTGCTGGCGCAGCAATTCCCGGAAATCGTCGATTTCTGGCTGCCGCCCGAGGGCTGCTCCTACCGCATCGCCGTGGTCAGCATCAAGAAGGCCTATCCCGGCCACGCCAAGCGGGTGATGTTCGGGGTGTGGAGCTTCCTCAAGCAGTTCATGTACACCAAGTTCGTCATCGTGGTCGACGACGACATCAACGCCCGCGACTGGAAGGACGTCATGTGGGCCATCTCGACCCGCATGGACCCCGCCCGCGACATCACGGTGGTGGAGGGCACCCCCATCGACTACCTGGACTTCGCCAGCCCGGAATCGGGCCTCGGCGGCAAGCTGGGCCTGGACGCCACCAACAAATGGCCGCCGGAAACCCACCGCGAATGGGGCGTCAAGCTGCACATGGAGTCCGAGGTGGTGGAGCGGGTCAGCCGGCGCTGGGCGGAGTACGGCCTGCCGGGCAGCGGGAAGCCTATCTGGCGGTGAGTTTCTTTTCGCGCATAATGTGAATTGGTTGTAAGTGCGTGACACATATCGCCATTTGATTCATGATGTCTCCCGTCAACAGGGGAGAATGGTTTCATGCGTCGTCTGTCGTTCCTGGCGGTGTTCGCCGCTTTTGTGCTGCTGGCCGGCCCGGCCTGGGCCGATTGCACCTCGCCGGAAGTCCGTTCCGATATCGCCGCCAAGTGGAAGGACGGCAACGGCAATCTGGTATGGCCGCCCAATGACGGGGCGGCCGGAGCCATCACGCCCGTGGTGCTGGCCCCCGGCATGGTCATCGACCGCTTCGGCTGCGAGGGCGGCAATTACTTCAGCCCCAGGGGCGCCGCCTTCGCCGCCCGCGCGCTGCCCTATGTCTGCGCCACCGCACCTTACTTCACCTACCGGGTGGCGCGTCCGCTGCTGGCCTGGACCGCCAAGGCGGCGCCATGGTTCGACCAGAAGGGCGGCGCCACCCAGTTCCAGACCGACGCCAGCGTGGCGCAGCTTCTGGCCGACGGGGTGATCGAGACGGTTGCCGCCGCCCGGCCGGCTTGCGGCAAATAGCCCCCGTCGCCGGTTGGGCGTGGCGACACAAGTTCTGACAAGTCGCTACATTATATGGTTGTATGCGCGGTGACGCCGATCGCCATTCAGGTCATAGTTCCTCCCGGGAATGGGCCGGGGGGAGAGATGTGCCATGCGCGTGCGGTTACTTCTGGCGGCGGCCGGACTCGTCATGCTGGGGCAGCCGCTTTCTGCCGGCTCGGCCCATGCCGAGTGTAGCGAGGGGGCCATTCGCCCCGACATTTCCAGCCGCTGGAAGGACGGCCAGGGCAACCTGCGCTGGCCCACCCAGGAATGGAGCACCGAGATCACCGTCACGGTGATTCTGCCGCCGGGCATGGTGATCGACCGCTTCGGCTGCGACACGGGAAAGCAGTTCAGCCCGCAGGGCGTCGCCTATGCGTCGCGGGCGCTGCCCTATGTCTGTTCCGCCGCGCCCTATGCCAGCTATCGCGTGGTCAGGCCTCTGGTGGCCTGGTCGGGCAAGGCGGCGCCGTGGTTCGACCAGAAGGGTGGCGCGCCGCAATTCCGCACCACGGTCACCGCCGCCGAATTGCTGGCCGACGGGACGATCGAGCGGATCGAGGCGGGGCGGCCGTCCTGCGGATAGGGTCTGTCGGATTTAAGTGGAATCGGTTCTCCGTTCCCATCACCCCCGGGCTTGACCCGGGGGCCCATGGATGGCCGGGTCAAGCCCGGCCATGACGAGATAAAGAGGCGCTTCAATTTAACTCGTCCAGACTCTCGTTCAGCGTCGCTCGGCGAAGAAGCCCTTGAGCAACTCCGCCGAGCGGCTTTCCTCCAGCCCGCCATAGACCTCCGGGCGGTGGTGGCAGGTGGCGTGGTCGAAGACCTTGGCGCCGTGCTCCACTCCGCCGCTCTTGGGGTCGTAGGCGCCGAAATACAGCCGCCGCACCCGGGCCAGGGAAATGGCCGCCGCGCACATGGGGCAGGGCTCCAGGGTGACGTAGAGGTCGCACTCCTCCAGGCGCTTTTCCCCCAGGAAGGCGGTGGCGGCGCGCAGCGCCAGCATCTCGGCGTGGGCGGTGGGATCGCCCAGTTCCTCGACCCGGTTGCCGGCCCGGGCGATCACGGTTCCGTCCCGGACCACCACCGCGCCCACCGGCACCTCGCCGCGCTCGCCGGCGGCTTCGGCCTCGGCCAGGGCCAGGGCCATGAACCCGGCCATCAGCGCTTGGCCGCCACCAGATCGGTCTTGGCGATGCGGCGCAGGGACACTTCCAGCCGGGCGTCGGCCTTGGCGATCTCCATCAGGGCGTCGCGGGTGAAGTCGATATGGGCCTCGGCGGCCGCCTTGGCGGCGTCGGGGTCGCCGGCCATCACCGTCAGGTAGACGGCGCGGTGCTGTTCCAGCAGCAATTCCCGCACGCCCTGGCGCTGGTACAGCTTGGCGCGGTTGTAGAACACGTCCTTGCGCAGCATGTCCGACAGCGAGCGCATGATGTGCAGCATCACCAGATTGTGCGACGCCTCGTAGACCGCCAGGTGGAAGTCGGCGTCGGCCTCGGCCTCGTCGGTGGAATCGTCCTGGCCGTGGGCGGCCTCCATCTTCTCGAAGCACTCGCGGAGCAGGTCGCGGTCCACGTCGGTGCCGCGCAGCGCCGCGAAATAGGCGGCCGAGCCCTCGACGAAGCGGCGGAATTCCAGATAGTCGAAGGTGGTCTCCGGCCTGGACGCCAGGGCGGAATACAAAGGCTCGGTGAAGCCCTCGCCCAGCAGGGGGGCGACGTAGGTGGCGCCGCCGCGTCCCGATTTCAGCAGGCCGCGCTTTTCCAGCTTCTCCAGCGCCTCGCGCAAGCTGGGGCGCGACACGTCGAAGCGCTGGGCCAGCTCGCGTTCGGCCAGCAGGCGTTCCCCTGGCCGCAGGCTGCCTTCGAGGATAAGCTGTTCCAAATGGTCGGCGATGGTATCGGCCAGCTTGGCCGGCCTGATCGGTTCCGTCATGTGCTGCCCTCTGTGTGATGGTTTTGTCTACCTTCACCTTCCGCTCATGTAAAGCCGCCTCTGATTAATGGTAAGCTCAAAGCTCCTGTTTACAAGGCTGGTAAAAAGATTTATCCAGCGCCTCGTCAACGATCAACAGGGTGAACCATGATCCCCTCCGCCTCGGGCAAGCCTCCCTTTCGCAAGCTTCTGGTCGCCAATCGCGGCGAGATCGCCATCCGCATCTGCCGCGCCGCCACCGAATTGGGGCTGGGCACGGTGGCGGTCTACTCCACCGAGGACCGCTTCGCCCTGCACCGCTTCAAGGCGGATGAGAGCTATCTGATCGGCAAGGGAAGCGGGCCCATCGAGGCCTATCTTTCCATCGACGAGATGATTCGGGTGGGCAAGGAGGCGGGCTGCGACGCCGTGCACCCCGGGTATGGCTTCCTGTCTGAGAATCCGGATTTCGCCGACGCGGTGCGGGCGGCGGGCATGGCCTTCGTCGGCCCCTCGTCCGACGTCATGCGCCTGCTGGGCAACAAGGTGGCGGCGCGCGCCCTGGCGGAGAAGGCCGGGGTACCGGTGATGCCGGCGACGGGGCCGCTGCCGGTTGATCTGCCTGAGTGCAAGCGGCTGGCGGCCGCCGTCGGCTATCCCCTGATGCTGAAGGCCAGCTGGGGCGGCGGCGGGCGCGGCATGCGGGTGATCGAGGCCGAGAGCGAGTTGGAGGACTTGCTGGCGGTGGCGCGGCGCGAGGCCAAGGCCGCCTTCGGCAACGACGAGGTCTACCTGGAGAAGCTGGTGCGGCGGGCGCGGCACGTGGAGGTGCAGATCCTGGGCGATTCCCACGGCAATCTGGTGCATCTCTACGAGCGCGACTGCTCGGTGCAGCGCCGCAACCAGAAGGTGGTCGAGCGTGCCCCCGCCCCCTATCTCGACGGCCGCCAGCGGGCCGAATTGTGCGAGACGGCGGTGCGTCTGGCCCGGGCGGCGGGGTACGAGAATGCCGGCACCGTCGAGTTCCTGATGGACATGGAGACGGGCTCTTTCTACTTCATCGAGGTCAATCCGCGCGTCCAGGTGGAGCACACGGTCACCGAGGTGGTCACCGGCATCGACATCGTCAAGGCGCAGATCAGGATCGCCGGCGGCGCGCCCATCGGCGCCCCGGGTTCGGACGTGCCCCGGCAGGCGGACATTCCGCTCAACGGCCACGCCATCCAGTGCCGCATCACCACCGAGGACCCGGCCAACAACTTCATCCCCGATTACGGCCGCATCACCGCCTATCGCGGCGCCAACGGCTTCGGCATCCGTCTGGACGGCGGCACCGCCTTTTCCGGCGCGCTGATCACCCGGTTCTATGATTCGCTCCTGGAGAAGGTCACCGCCTGGGCGCCGACCCCCGAGGAAGCCATCGCGCGGATGGACCGGGCGCTGCGCGAGTTCCGCATCCGGGGCGTGGCCACCAACCTGACCTTCCTGGAAGCGGTGATCGAGCATCCCAAGTTCGTGGGCTGCGCCTATACCACCCGTTTCATCGACGAGACGCCGGAGCTGTTCGCCCGCCAGGACCGCCGCGACCGCGCCACCAAGGTGCTGTCCTTCGTCGGCGACGTCATGGTCAACGGCAACCCGGACGTGGCGGGCATGAAGCGCCCGGTTCTCGGCCACCGTCCCGACCTGCCGCCCGTTCCGGCGGGCGAGCCGCCCGAGGGCACCAGGCAGCTGCTCGACCGGCTGGGGGCCGAGGGGCTGGCCAAGTGGATGCTTGGGCAGAAGAGGGTGCTGGTCACCGACACCACCATGCGCGACGCCCACCAGTCGCTGTTCGCCACCCGCATGCGCACCCACGACATGCTGGCGGCGGCCCCGGCCTATGCCCGGCTGCTGCCCGGCCTGTTCTCGGTGGAATGCTGGGGGGGGGCCACCTTCGACGTCGCCATGCGCTTCCTGCGCGAAGACCCGTGGGAGCGTCTCAGGGCCTTCCGCGCCACCATGCCCAACCTGCTGTTGCAGATGCTGCTGCGCTCGGCCAACGCGGTGGGCTACACCAACTATCCCGACAACGTGGTTCGTCACTTCGTCGCCCAGGCGGCGGAGAACGGCGTCGATGTCTTCCGCGTCTTCGACTCGCTGAACTGGGTCGACAACATGCACGTGGCCATCGAGGCGGTGCGGGATTCGGGCAAGGTGTGCGAGGCGGCCATCTGCTACACCGGCGACATCTTCGACGCCGCCCGGCCCAAATACGACCTCAAATACTACGTGACCATGGCCAAGGCGCTGGAGAAGGCCGGCGCCCACATCCTCGGCATCAAGGACATGGCGGGCCTGGCCCGGCCGCGCGCCATCGCGGCCCTGGTCAGCGCGCTGAAGCAGGAGGTGGGCCTGCCCATCCACTTCCACACCCACGACACCTCCGGCCTGTCGGCGGCCAGCGTTCTGGCGGCGGTGGAAGCCGGGGTGGACGCGGTGGATGCGGCCATGGATTCCATGAGCGGGCTGACCAGCCAGCCGCCCCTGGGCTCCATCTGCGCCGCGCTCAAGGGCCATGAACGCGACCCCGGCCTGGATCAGGGCGCGCTCAACGGCCTGTCGCGCTACTGGGAAGGCGTGCGCACCCTCTACGCCCCCTTCGAGGCCGACATCAAGTCCGGCACCGCCGAGGTCTACCTCCACGAGATGCCGGGCGGCCAGTACACCAACCTGCGGGCTCAGGCGAGGTCGCTGGGCGTCGAGCAGCACTGGGACTGGGTGGCCAAGGCCTATGCCGACGTCAATTCCATGTTCGGCGACGTGGTCAAGGTCACCCCCACCAGCAAGGTGGTGGGCGACATGGCCCTGATGATGGTGACCAGCAACCTGACCCCCGACGACGTGCTGGACCCCGACAAGGAGATCGCCTTCCCCGAATCCGTGGTGTCGTTCTTCAAGGGCGATCTGGGCCAGCCCGCCGGCGGCTTCCCGGCGGCCTTGCAGAAGAAGGTGCTGGGCTCGGCCAAGCCCATTTCGGTCCGTCCCGGCGCGGTGCTGCCGCCGGCCGATCTCGACGCGGTGCGCGAGGAGGCGGAAAAGAAGGCGGGGCGCAAGCTGTCGGACGCCGAACTGGCCTCGTGGCTGATGTATCCCAAGGTCTTCGCCGAGTTCGCCGCCCACCAGCGGCAGTTCGGCGACGTCTCGGCGCTGCCCACCGAGGTGTTCTTCTGGGGCATGTCGCCCGGCCAGGAGATCAGCATCGACCTGGAAAAGGGCAAGAGCCTGATCGTCCGCTACCTCGCCACGGCGGAGGCCGAGGAGGACGGCTCGCGCAAGGTGTTCTTCGAGCTGAACGGCCAGCCGCGCACCGTGCGCGTCTTCGACCGCAAGGTGGCGCCCGCCCGCATGGCACGGCCCAAGGCGGAGGCCGGCAATGCCGACCACGTGGGCGCGCCCATGCCCGGCCTGGTGGTTTCCGTCGCGATCCATGCCGGGCAGGCGGTGGAAAAGGGTGACCTGCTGGTGTCCATCGAGGCCATGAAGATGGAGACGGCGGTGCGCGCCGAACGGGCGGGCACCATCGCCTCGGTCGCCGTCACCCCCGGCACCCAGGTGGAGGCCAAGGATCTGCTGGTGGTATTGGGCGGATGACGGGATGCGGGCGGGACGCCCGCGCTCCACGCCCCGTGATTCGGAGCGCGGGCGTCCCGCCCGCATCCCGCTTGCATGGGCGAAGCTTCTATGGCACTTCCGCTCCCGAGGGCGAATCCGTCGGGAGCGGAGGAGCGGTTTGCAGCGGGTCAGGTTTCTGACGGGTGATTCCAGGCGTCCCTACAGGTTGACTGTATGGGCCTTGACGGGGCTTGCCCTGGTGCTGCTGGCCTATCCCCTGGCGCGGCTGTTCTGGGATTTCGAGATCGACAACACCGAGGGCTGGAACGCCTTCCTGCAATTGCGCGCCATCGGCGGCCTGCCCCTCTACGACACCGGCTCCCCCTATTTCTTCAACAACTATCCGCCGCTGTCGTTCTATCTGGTCGGAGCCCTGTCCAAGCTGGTGGGCGACGTCAATCTGGCGGGACGCCTGATCTCGTTTACCGCCACCCTCTCCCTGTGCGCCTCGGTGGCGGCCATCGTGCGGTCCAGCGGCGGCTCGCGCCTGGATTCGCTGTTCGCCGCCACCACCTGCGCCCTGTTCTTCGCCTGCCTGCTGACAGACCACGTGGGCAAGAACAATCCCCAGATGCTGGCCCAGGCCCTGATGGCCGCAGGCCTCGCCACCTATCTCGGCCATGGCCGGCCGACCCGGCGCGCCGTTCTCACCGCCCTGCTGTTCTCGGCGGGTATCCTGGTCAAGCACAGCCTGATCGCCTTGCCGCTGGTGATCGCCGTCGATGTCCTGCGCCGTGGCGAGATGGGTGCCCGCATCGCCTATTTCGCCACCGGCACCCTCATGGCGGCCCTGTCCGGAGGAGTGATCCTGTGGCTGGCCGGCCCCATCTTCTTCCAGCAATTGCTGGCGTCGCGCACCTGGGACATCACGCGGGCCTTCCTGTTCACGGTGGAGATCATGGGCCAGTTCCAGGCTCCGCTGATTCTGGTGGGACTGGGCCTGGTGGTGGTGCGGCGCACGCGCCCGGCCAGCCTGATCCTGGCCTATCTCCTGCTGTCCATGGCGGTCGGCGCCTTCTTCCTGGGCGGCGCCGGCACCGACCTCAACGTGTTTTTCGGCGCCTTCGTCGCCTTGTCCATCGGTGCGGGGCTGGTCATGCATCTCGCGCCGTTCCCCAAGTTTCGTCCGGTCCTGGCCCTGGTGATCAACGCGGGCGTCCTGGCCTATGCTCCGGCGGCGCTGGGACGCATGGGAGTCGAGCTGCTGGGGGAACTGGCCCATCGCACGGAACTGTTCCGCGACGACGTGGCCTATCTGAAGGCTATCGACGGCCCTGCGCTGTGCCAGTCGCACCTGCTGTGCCTCAGGGCGGGAAAGCCGGCCTTCTACGACCCCATCAACATGTTGCAGGCCATGACCATGGGCCGCCTGCCCGCCGACACCCTGACCGGCATGCTGAAGCGCCACGAGATCGCCGTGGTGGAAATCCTCGACCCGCCCAAGCACACGGAAGACGACAACCCGGGCGCCCTGGTGCCGCCGCCCCGCTGGATGGATTTCCAGGACGAGGTGTTCACGGTGCTGCGCGAGGAATACGTGCTGGACCGGGTCAGCCTGTCGGGCCGCTTCTATCGGCCGAAAGGTCATAGCTGACTCCGGTCAGCACCAGCCCGGCGGCCGGCGCGGTGGGGCCGCCCTTGGCGCGGTCCCTGGCCTCCAGCGCCTTTGCCATGTCGTCGGGGCTCCACTTGCCCTCGCCCACCAGCTTCAGCGTGCCGACCATGTTGCGCACCTGATGGTGCAGGAAGGAGCGGGCCTCGGCGACGATGCGGATCTCCTCGCCATGGCGGGTCACGTCCAGCACGTCCAGCGTCTTCATGGGGCTCTTGGCCTGGCACTCGCTGGCGCGGAAGGTGGTGAAGTCGTGATGGCCCAGCAGGCGGCGCGCGCCTTCGGCCATGGCCTCGGCGTCCAGGGGGACGGGCACCCACCAGGCGCGGTTCTGGTCCAGCGCCAAAGGCGCGCGGCGGTTGACGATGCGGTAGAGATAGGCGCGGCCCACCGCCGAAAAGCGGGCGTGGAAATCTTCGCCGACCTGCTCGGCGGCGACCACCGCCACCGGCTTGGGCTTCATGTGGTAGTTCAGCGCGTCCCGGACCGTGTCGGCGGGATAGTCGCGGGGCAGGTCCACATGGGCCACCTGGCCGCTGGCGTGCACCCCGGCGTCGGTGCGCCCGGCGGCGTGCAGGATGCAGGGCTCGCCGCAGAGCTTCGCCGCCGCCGCTTCCAGCACGCCCTGCACCGACATACCCCGGTCCTGGCGCTGCCAGCCGACGAAGGGCGCGCCGTCGTATTCGATGAGCAGGCGGTAACGGGGCATGGGGGGTCTCGACGTTCGGTGTCATCCTGAGCGGCAGCGAAGGATCTTTCATCCGCCGAAGGTGCCTGAAAGATCCCTCACTGCATTCGGGATGACAATGGATTTGCGGTCAGCCCAGCACCGTGCCCTTGGGGATGGCATGGCCGCGCAGCATTTCGGCGGCGCTCATGGCCGCCTTGCCGGCCCGCTGCACCTTGAGGGGACGCAGCGCGAACTTGCCGCAGGCGATGGTCAGCTGGTCGTCGAGCACCGTGCCGGGCGCGCCGGAACCGGGCGCCACCGCCGCCTCCATGACCTTGACCCGCTCGCCCGCCATCTCGAACCACACGCCGGGCCAAGGGTTGAGGGCGCGGACCTTGCGGTCCAGTTCCACCGCCGGGCGGCTCCAGTCCAGCAGGCCTTCCTCCTTGGCCAGCTTGTGGGCGTAGGTGACGCCATCGGCCGGCTGCGGCGTGGCGGGCAGGGGCTCCTCGTCCTCCATCTTGCCCAGCACGTCGACGATCATGCGCGCCCCCATGGCGGCCAGCATGTCGTGCAGCCAGGAGGCCGTGGCGTCGGGCAGCAGCAGGATGCTTTCCTTGGCCAGCATGGCCCCGGTATCCAGTCCCGCATCCATCTGCATGATGGTGACGCCCGTTTCGGCATCGCCGGCCAGGATGGCCCGCTGGATGGGGGCGGCGCCGCGCCAGCGCGGCAGCAGCGAGGCGTGGACGTTGAGGCACCCCAGGCGCGGCGCGTCCAGCACCGCCTGGGGCAGGATCAGGCCATAGGCGGCTACCACCGCCACGTCGGCCTCCAGCGCGGCGAACTCGGCCTGGGCCTCGGGGGATTTCAGGCTCTTGGGGGTACGCACCGGAATGCCCCGTTCCCGGGCGAAGGCGTGGACCGGGGTGGGCTGCTCCTTGTGGCCGCGTCCGGCGGGGCGGGGCGGCTGGGAATAGACGCAGACCACCTGATGCCCGGCCTCGATCAGCGAGTCGAGGATGGGGACCGAGAAGTCCGGAGTCCCCATGAACACCAGCTTCATTGCGCGTCCTTCCGCGCCTTGAGCAGCTTGCGCAGGATCATGTTGCGCTTGAGCGACGACAGGTGGTCGATGAACAGGATGCCGTCCAGATGGTCCATCTCGTGCTGCACCACGGTGGCCAGCAGGCCGTCGGCGAGGATCTCCTGCCTGGCGCCGGTCTCGTCGAGATAGCGGACCTTGACCGAGGCCGGGCGCACCACGTTGGAATAGTGCTCGGGCACCGACAGGCAGCCCTCCTCGTAGGTGTTGTCCTCGTCCGAGGCCCAGACGATCTCGGGATTGGCCATGCGGATGGGGGCGCGGTCCTCCTCCTTGCGGCCGATATCCATGACGATGACCCGTTCCAGCACGCCGATCTGCGGCGCCGCCAGCCCGATTCCCGGCGCGTGGTACATGGTCTCCAGCATGTCGTCCATCAGGGCGCGGACGCGGTCGTCCACGGCGGCGACAGGCTTGGACTTGGACTTCAGCACCGGATCGGGCGCGGTCAGGATGGGCAGCACGGCCATGGTGGAACCTTCGATGGACTCTCTTCCGTCCGACATAGGCCCGGTCGCGGGCGAGGTCAAGCACGCTTCCCCGCGAGCGTCATCCGGCGTAGAAGGAAACCATGACCGAGACCGCCCCCCGCCCCCGTTTCCGCCTGTTCGTGGATGCCCCCCTTGTGGCGGGTACCGCCGTGGCGCTTTCCCGCGACCAGACCCATTACCTGGCCTCGGTGATGCGGGCCGAAGTGGGCGAGACGGCGCTGCTGTTCAACGGCCGTGACGGCGAGTGGCTGGCCCGCATCGCCGCGCTGGCCAAGGCTGGGGCCGCCCTGGTGCCGGAGCGCCAGACCCGGCCCCAGGCGCCCGAGCCCGATTTGTGGCTGCTGGCCGCGCCCCTGAAGAAGGACCGCACCGATCTGGTGGTGGAGAAGGCGGCCGAGCTGGGCGTCTCGCGCCTTTGGCCGGTGTTTACCCGGCGCACCAATGCGGGCCGTGTCAACGCCGAGCGGCTGCGCGCCCATCTGGTGGAGGCCGCCGAGCAGTGCGAGCGCCTCACGATCCCCCAACTGGCCGAGCCCGCGCCGCTGGACAAGGTGCTGGCGTCGTGGCCCGCCGATCGGGTGCTGCTGTTCCTGGACGAGGGCGGCGGCGGTCCGCCCCTGGCCCAGGTGCTGAACGGCCTGCCGCCGGGGCCGCTGGCCCTGCTGGTGGGGCCGGAAGGCGGCTTCGACGCGGAGGAACGCCGGATGATCGCCGCCAGGCCCTTCGCCCGCGCCGTGGGGCTGGGGCCGCGCATTCTGCGGGCCGAGACGGCGGCCATCGCCGCCCTGGCGGTGGTGCAGGCCCTCAGCGGCGACTGGGCGTGTCCGCCTCGGGCGCTTTCCTGAGCCACTCGCCCAGCTCCACGGCCGGCAGCGGCGGGCTGAAGTAGAACCCCTGAATCTGTCCGCAGCCGGCCTGGCGCAGGAACTCCAACTGCTCGGCGGTTTCCACCCCTTCGGCCACCACGTCCAGGTTGAGGCCGCGGGCCAGGTCGAGGATGGCCCGGACGATGGCGGCGTCCTCGGAATCGTCGGGCAGGTCCATGACGAACGAGCGGTCGATCTTCACGGTGCTGATGGGGAAGCGCTTCAGATAGGCCAGGCTGGAATAGCCGGTGCCGAAATCGTCGAGCGAGATGCGCAGGCCCAGCGCGCGCAGCCGCTGCAGGATGACGATGGCCCGGCGGGGCTCGTCCATCACCGCCCCTTCCGTCAGCTCGATTTCGATGGCGTCGCCCGGGATTGCGCAGCGCTGGAGGATGGCCTCGATCCGCTGGGGCAGCTTGTCGTCGAGGAATTGCCGCGCCGACAGGTTGATGGCGACCTTGACCTCGAGTCCCGCCTCGCGCCACTGGGCCAGATGGCGGCACGCCTCCTCGATCACCCAATAGCTGAGAGGGATGATCAGGCCGGTTTCCTCGGCCAGGGGGATGAACTCCATGGGAGGGATGCGGCCCTGCTCGGGATGGTTCCAGCGCAACAGCGCCTCGAGCCCGGCCAGGGCGCCGGTCTTCACCATCACCTTGGGCTGGTAGTGCAGTTCCAGCTGGCCCGTTTCCATGGCCTGGCGCAGCTGGGCTTCCAGTTCCAGGCGGCGCACCGCCAGCTCGTTCATGGAGCGGTCGAAGAAGCGGAAGCAGCTGCGGCCCGCCGCCTTGGCCTGATACATGGCGGTGTCGGCGTTCTTCAGCAGCGAGGTGGCGTCCTCGCCGTCCTGGGGAAAGACGGCGATGCCGATGCTGGTGCCGGTATGCACCGCCTTGCCGGCCAGCCGCAGGGGCTTGCTCAGGGTGGCGATGATCTTCTCGGCCACCAGGGCCACCTCGGTGCTGTCGCTGAAGGTGCCCAGCACCACCACGAACTCGTCGCCGCCCAGGCGCGAGACCGTGTCGCTCTTGCGCACCGTCTGGCCGATGCGCCGGGCCACCTCCACCAGCAGCTTGTCACCCTCGTGGTGGCCCAGGCTGTCGTTGATCACCTTGAAGCGGTCGAGGTCGAGGAACAGCACCGCCACCTGGGCCTGGGTGCGCCGCGCCATCTCCAGGGCGTGGTCCAGGCGGTCGCCCAGCAGGAAGCGGTTTGGCAGGCCGGTCAGGGCGTCGTGATAGGCCTGATGGCGGATCTGGTCGTCCTTGCGCCGCAATTCGGTGACGTCGGAGAACACCGCCACGAAGCGGGCCGGCTTGCCGTCGGGGCCGTTCACGGCGCTGATGGTCAGCCATTCCAGATAGGCCTCGCCGTCCTTGCGCCGGTTCCACAATTCGCCCCGCCACTCCCCCTTGGCCCGCAGGTCGGCCCACATGGCGCGATAGAAATTCTGGTCCTGGTGATGGGATTTGAGGATGGCCGGGGTCTTGCCGATCACCTCGCAGCCGGCATAGCCGGTGATGCGGGTGAAGGCGGGGTTCACCGACAGAATGGTGCCGTCGATGTCGGTGACGACGATTCCTTCCTGGGTGGAATCGAACACGCCGGCGGCAAGCCGCATCTGCGCCTCGGCCTGATGGCGTTCGCTGATGTCGCGCCAGGAGCAATAGATGGAGGGCTTGCCCAGCAGCAGGGTGGCCGACAGGGTGACCTCGGCGGGAAAGACGCTGCCGTCGCGGCGCCTGTGCGTCCATTCGAAGCGGTGCAGCCCGTTGGCCATGGCCAGGCCCATCATGCGCTCGGCCTTGGTGAATGAGGATTCTCCGTCGGGCTGGAACTCGGGCGACAGCTCCGACGGGTGGACGTTCTTCAGCGAGTCCTCGTCGGGATAGCCCAGCATGCTGACCGCCGCCCGGTTGCACTCCACGAAGCGGTTGTCCTGGATGATCCAGGTGGGGTCGGGCGACAGCTTGAACAGATTGCGGAAGCGCTCCTCGCTCTCCACCAGGTGGCGCTTGGCGGCCACCGCGTCGGAGATGTCGCGCAGCACCGCGACGCAGACGCTTTCCCCATCGCCCTGGAACATGGAGGCGCCGACTTCCATCTCGAACCGGCTGCCGTCGCGGCGCTGGCCGGTGGCGACGTAGATGGAGGGTGCGTCGATCCCGGTGGAGCGGCGGCGGATGAACTCGCTGATCCGCTCGCGTTCCTCCGGGGCCAGGGTGTCGAGGACCCGGGTGCCGGCCATATCCTCGGCGGACTCATAGCCGAACAGGCGGGCGAAGGCGGGATTGGCCACGACGATGGTGCCGTCGCGATGGGCGCAGATGGCATCGACCGCACTATGGAACAGCCCCTTGATGGTCTGGCTCACATCCATGGGAAATGCCCACCTCTCATCCGCCGTGTTCTCCACCCGTCTACGGATAAGGCCGGACCGGCGGTCCGTCCAGCCTCAATCGTCGGCATGAGTCTTGGAATCCGGGGGCGGCTGGTGCCATGATGCCGCCCCGTTTCCTTGAGGTTCCGACGCCCATGCCGCCCCGCGCCAATCCCTTGAAGCTCAATCCGCTGCAATTGAAGACCCTGGTGCTGTTCCAGGAACTGGCCCGCCACCCCGAGACCTCGACGCGCATGGACAGCGGCGAGGTGTTCCTGTCGGCGCTGCCCCATCCCCACGGCAACCACTTCCACGTGGGCCGCAAGGTGGTGATGAGCAAGGACGCCAGCGGCCTTTCCAACGGCGCGGTGTGGGTGGCGCTGGAACGCAAGGGCCTGATCCGCGCCAGTTTCCCCATGGCGGTGACGCTCACCCCCGCCGGCCTGGACTACGAGACCGGCATCACCGACCAGATCCTGCACGGTTCGGATCACTGATGACGCCATGAGCTACGCCGTCCGCGAAATCTTCCATACCCTGCAGGGGGAAGGCGTACAGGCGGGCCGCCCGGCGGTCTTCCTGCGCTTTGCCGGCTGCAATCTGTGGAGCGGACGCGAGGCCGACCGCGCCCAGGCGGTGTGCCGCTTCTGCGACACGGATTTCATCGGCGGCGAGAAATACGCCGATGCCGGCACCTTGGCCGACGCGGTGCTGGCGGCGGGCGGCGACACCCGCTACGTGGTGGTGACCGGCGGCGAGCCTGGATTGCAGCTGGATACGGCGCTGATCCGGGCGCTGCACGCCAGGGGATTCGAGATCGCCATCGAGACCAACGGCACGGTGGACCTGCCCGACGGCATCGACTGGGTGTGCGTCAGCCCCAAGGCCGGAACCCGGCTCAAGGTCACAAGGGGCGACGAGCTGAAGCTGGTTTTCCCGCAAGAGGGCGCGGCGCCAAAGGATTTCGAGTCCCTGGACTTCGACCATGTCCTGCTGCAGCCCATGGACGGGCCGGACCGCGAGGCCAATACGCAAGCCGCCATCCGGCATTGCTTGACTCATCCGCGCTGGCGGCTCAGCTTGCAGACCCACAAATTGCTGGGAATTCCCTGATGTCCACCTTCCGCGTCCGCCGCCGCATCGAGATCGATGCCGGCCACCGCATCATGACCCACGGCTCCAAGTGCCGGAACCTGCACGGCCACCGCTATGTGGTCGAGGTGGAGTGCGAGGCCAGCCACCTGCATCCCAGCGGCGAGCAGACCGACATGGTGGTGGATTTCGGCTTTCTCAAGGACGAGATGATGCGCCTGATCGACGCGCCTTGCGATCACGGCTTCATCGCCGCTTCTGCCGATTCCGAATTGCTGGCCCTGTTCGCCCCCGCCGGCGGCGGCGAGGCCTGGGTCCAGGCCATCCGCGACACGGTCGCCGCCCAGGGCGCGGCGCTGACCACCGACACGCGCATGGGCACCAAGCTCTACGTGGTGCCCTTCCAGCCCACCGCCGAATGCCTGGCCAAGCACTGGTTCGAGGTGCTGGTGGCCCCCGTGCGCAAGCGCTCGGACGCCACCGCCCGCCTGGTGGCGGTCAGGGTATGGGAAACCCCCAATTGCATGGCCGAATACGCCCCGGCGTGAGGCGGGGGGAGTGAACCGACGTTCCGCGTCATCCTGAGCCTTGGCGAAGGATCTTTCAGGCGATTGCGGCGGCTGCCTCAGGCTGAAAGATCCTTCCTCCCTGCGGTCGTCGGGATGACACGTCAATACAAATGACGGCCGGCTTACCCCACCCGACCGGTCCGGATCACCTCGGCGAACCACTTGTAGCTGTCCTTGGGGGTGCGCTTGAGCGTGTCGTAATCCACCCGGATGATGCCGAAGCGCTTGGACAGGCCGTAGGCCCACTCGAAATTGTCCAGCAACGACCACACCAGGTAGCCCTTGACGTTGCAGCCGTCCGCCACCGCGCGGGCCACCTCGGAGACGTGGTCCTTGAGGAAGGCGACGCGCTCGGCATCGTGGATCTGGCCGTCGGGGGTGACCACGTCGTCATAGGCGGCGCCGTTCTCGGCGATGAAGACGGCGGGGTTGCCGTACAGCTCCTTGAACTCGCGCAGCAGGTCGTAGAGCCCGTCGGGCTGCACCGGCCAGGCCATGGCGGTCCAGCGGTCGCAATGGGCGTCGCCCCAGAACACGTCGAAGGGATGCCCCTCCTCGTGCTTCATGGTCATGCGGGAATAGTAGTTGATGCCCAGCATGTCGATGGGGAACTTGATGGTCTCCAGGTCGCCGGGCTTGACGATATGGGCCATTTTCTCGGCCAGCACGTCGGGAATGGCGCCGCGCATGACGCCGTCCAGCGGCACCCGGTTCCACACCGCGTCCCAGCGGATGGCGGCGGCGCGGTTCTTCGGATCGTCATCCTGGGAGCGGCAGGGCTGCAGGTTGATCACCGTGCCCAGCACCGCGTCGGAATGCTCGGCCCGGATGGCGCGCAGCGCGGTGCCCTGGGCCAGGTTCTGGTGGTGCAGCGCCTTGAGGATGCCGTCCTCGCCCAGCTTGTAGCCGGGCGCGTGCTCGCCGATGCCGTAGCCGATGATGGCCACCACGTTCGGCTCGTTCAGCATGTACCAGTCCTTGACCCGGTCGCCCAGGCGCGCCGTCGCGATGCGGGCGTATTCGGCGAAGGGGCCGACGATGTCGCGCCCCTGCCAGCCGCCCTTGTCCTCCAGCGGCTGGGGCAGGTCCCAGTGGTAGAGACAGGCCATGGGCTTGATGCCGGCTTCCAGGATCTTGTCCACCAGCCGGTCGTAGAAATCGAGGCCCTTCTCGTTGATGGCGCCGGTGCCGGCCGGAACGATGCGCGGCCAGGCCAGCGAGAAGCGGTAGGCCTGGAAGCCCGCCGCCTTCATCAGGGCGATGTCCTCGGGATAGCGGTGATAGTGGTCGCAGGCCACCTTGGCGCTGCTGCCGTCCATGATCCTGCCGTCGGCGGTGAACTTGTCCCAGATGGTCATGCCGCGCCCGTCGGTGTCGTAGGCGCCCTCGATCTGGTAGGCGGCGGTCGATGCCCCCCAGAAGAAATCCTTGGGGAACTGGCGCGCTCCCTGAGGGGCGGATTCGGCGGCTTTGGCGACGGTCATGGCGGCGGCTCCGGCTAGGATTTGGCGGCGGGTGAATTTCATGATCAGGCCGTGGGGCGCTGGTGGAAGCCCGAGGGCGGCACCTCGGACGAATTCTCGGTCTCCACCCTTGTGACCAGGGCGGCGGTGGGTCCCCGGTGGCAGGCCTCGACCATGTCGCGGACCATGTGGGAGGGGCCGTGGAACAGGGCCTCGACCCGTCCGTCCACCAGATTGCGCACCCAGCCCGACAGCTTGCGGGCCAGGGCCTGCTCCACCGTCCAGCCGCGGAACCAGACGCCCTGGACCCGGCCTTCGATCAGCACGCGAACGGTGACCTCGCCCGTCATCTCTC
This sequence comes from Paramagnetospirillum sp., assembly GCF_058402745.1. NCBI lineage: Bacteria > Pseudomonadati > Pseudomonadota > Alphaproteobacteria > Rhodospirillales > Magnetospirillaceae > Paramagnetospirillum > Paramagnetospirillum sp. The sequence goes on along the minus strand of NZ_JBZVFI010000018.1, from coordinate 11,493 downwards.
GGCCCTCCATGGGAATATATAACCACGGCCTCGCCCCGCTCGGAAGGGGGATGCTTGACCGGGCTCAAGGAGGTCGGCGCGCCGATGCTGTTTTTGTGAGGCTTCTCAATCGGAGCCCGCCCCATGAACATGATCGCCCCTGAGCCCCAGGCCGAGATGCTGACCCTGCTGGAACACGCCGTCGCCGCCCATGCCAACGTGGTGCAGGTGCGCGTCGCCGGCGAGTTGGCGGTGGTCGAGGTCCTGGCCACCGGCACGGTGGTGGCGAGCCGCGAGATGCCGCTGGCCCGCTGCGCCGACCTCTTGCCCGCCGCGTTCAGCCTGTGCGACGAATCCGACGACTATCAGTACAACACCTCGCGCTCGGCCCGCATGACCGGGCTGAAGGCGGCGCTGCCCAAGGGGCTGACCATGGTGTTCCTGCAGTTCTTCCCGGCCCGCGACGGCCAGCGGCATCTGGTGGCGCGGCTGACCTACGACAGCGACACCTGCTGCGGCACCTGCGGCGGGTGATAGTGCCGGGACAGCCGGAGGTTACAGCAGCGATCCCTGCCGCCCATCGGGCGTGATCGGCTTGCGATGGGGCTTGGGCACGGGCGGGGCGGCGGCTCCCTCGACCCGTACCCCCGCCTTGCCGTCGGCGAACTCCACCGCCAGGACGGCACCGGGGCCGGCGCCGGCGACCGAGGTGACGGGCGTGCCGTGCTCGTCCCTGACCACGGCGAAGCCGCGCTCCAGCACCTTGCGGTAGGAGAAACTTTCCAGCAGCTGGCCGGCATGGGCGACCCGCCGGGCCTTTTCGTCGAGCAGGCGGGGCAGGACCTGGATCAGGCGGGCGGCCGATTGCTCCAGCTGGAGGGCGCGGCGCTCGTTGGCGGCGCGCTCGGTCGCGCTCGCCGTCCTGATGGCGTGGTCGAGGCGGGTGGAAAGCGCCGCCAGCCGGTGCCCGGCCTCGGCCAGCTGTTCGCGCGGGTGGCGCAGGCGGGCGCCCAGGCGGTCCAGTTCGGCCCGGCGGCGTTCCAGCAGGATGCGCGGCGCGTTGGCAAGGCGCTCGGCCCGCTCGTCCAGACGCCTTGCGCAATCCTCCATCACCCGGCGGGGATGGGGCAGGGCGCGGAAGGTGTGGGAAAGGCGGTTGCGCCGCTCCTCCAGCCCGCGCTGCATGGCGCCCACCATGCGCGCGCCCATGTCGGCCATGGTGGCGATCAGCTCGGCGCGCACCGGCACCGCCTTCTCGGCCGCCGCCGTGGGGGTGGGGGCGCGCAAATCGGAGGCGAAGTCGATCAGCGTGGTGTCGGTCTCGTGCCCCACCGCCGAGATCAGCGGAATCTCGGATTCGGCCGCTGCCCGGACCACGATTTCCTCGTTGAAGGCCATCAGGTCTTCCAGCGAGCCGCCGCCCCTGGCCACGATCAGCACGTCGGGGCGCGGCACCCGGCCGCCCGGCTCCAAGGCGTTGAAGCCCCGGATGGCCGCCGCCACCTGAGCCGCCGCGCCTTCGCCCTGGACGGCGACCGGCCACAGCAGCACCCGGCGGGGGAAGCGCTCGGCCAGACGGTGCAGGATGTCCCGGATCACCGCCCCGGTGGGCGAGGTCACCACGCCGATGACGTCCGGCAGGAAGGGAATGGGGCGCTTGCGGCTGGGGTCGAACAGTCCCTCGGCCATCAGCCGCTTCTTGCGGTCCTCCAGCATCTTCAAGAGCGCGCCCTGGCCGGCCAGCTCCATGCGCTCGACCACCATCTGGTACTTGGAACGCCCGGGATAGGTGGTCAGCCGCCCGGTGGCCACCACCTCCATGCCGTCCTCCGGCCCGATGGCCAGCTTGGACGCCGAACCCCGCCAGCACACCGCGTCCAGCACCGCCTCGGCGTCTTTCAGGGCGAAATAGAGGTGGCCCGAGGAATGACGCTTGAAGCCCGATATCTCGCCCCGGACGCGGACGAAGGAAAAGGCGTCCTCCACCGTGCGCCGCAGACCGGCGGACAGTTCCGAGACCGAATATTCCGGGACGTTGGAGGGGGTGGGGCGGGCTTCGTCGTTCATGGGCGGATGGTGGCGCAAGAGCCGGTGATTTGCAAACGCGGACGGAAGTGATAAACGACCCTTTGTCATCCCGACGACCGACGGGAGGAGGGATCTCATCCTGCTCCGTCGGACCAGCATCGGCACCGCTGCGCCAAGCGGAGATCCCTCGCTTGCGCTCGGGATGACAGGTGGAACTCCGGGAGGCGGACATGAAGGTTCTGGTGGTCGGTTCGGGCGGGCGCGAGCATGCGCTGTGCTGGAAGCTGAAATCCTCGCCCCTGCTCACCAGGCTGTGGTGCGCGCCGGGCAACGCGGGGATCGCCGATTCCGCCGAATGCGTCGCCATCGGAGCCGAGAAGGTGGATGAGCTGGTGGACTTCGCCAGGTCCAACGCCGTCGATCTGGTGGTGGTGGGGCCCGAGGCGCCGCTGGTCCTCGGCCTCGCCGACAAGTGCCGCGACGCCGGCATCAGGGTGTTCGGCCCCTCGGCGGCGGCGGCCGAGCTTGAGGGCTCCAAGGGCTTCATGAAGGACGTGGCCGCCAAGGCCGGCATCCCCACCGCCTGGTACGGCCGCTTCACCGACATGGAGAAGGCCAAGGCCTTCATCCGCGAGAAGGGCGCCCCCATCGTGGTCAAGACCGATGGGCTGGCCGCCGGCAAGGGCGTGGTGGTGGCCATGACGCTCGAGGAAGCGCTTGGCGCCGTCGATATGATGATGGGCGACAAGGTTTTCGGCGACGCCGGCAACGAGCTGGTGATCGAGGAATTCCTCGACGGCGAGGAATGCTCGTTCTTCGCGCTGTGCGACGGCAAGACCGCCTTGCCCCTGGTGGCCGCCCAGGACCACAAGCGGGTGGGCGACGGCGACACCGGCCCCAACACCGGCGGCATGGGCGCCTATTCCCCCGCCCCGGTGGTCACCGATGCGGTCCAGGCCGAGATCATGGAGCGTTCCATCCTGCCGCTGGTCAAGACCATGGCCGAGATGGGCAAGCCCTATACCGGCGTGCTGTTCGCCGGGATCATGGTCACCAAGTCCGGCCCGAAGCTGCTGGAATACAACGTCCGCTTCGGCGATCCCGAGTGTCAGGTCCTGATGGCGCGCCTCGACTCCGACCTGCTGCCGGTGCTGATGGCCGGCGCCGAGGGCAAGCTGGCGGGCGTCGAGCTGAAATGGTCCGACGACGTCGCCCTGGTGGTGGTGATGGCCGCCAAGGGCTATCCCGGCGCTTACGAGAAGAACACCGTCATCGGTGGGCTGGAAAGCGCCGCCAAGGTGGACGGCGTCACCGTGCTGCACGCCGGCACCGCCATGAAGGACGGCCACGTGGTCGCCACCGGCGGCCGTGTGCTGGGAATCACCGCCAAGGGCAAGACCGTCGCCGAGGCGCGCGAGCGCGCCTACAAGGCCGTGGACGCCCTGGACTGGCCGGGCGGCTTCTGCCGCCGCGACATCGCCTGGCGGGCCCTGGCGAGGGGGTAGGCTGCACAAGTACACTTAAGCCGCGAGTCGGCTTGCAGTTCATGGTAGACGTACAGCAGCCTCCCATATAATCATTTAGGACTGGAGGCAGACGTGGACGAACTTCGGTTTAAGATCGATGCGTTCCAGCCAAGCACCATCCCCATGGCCCGTTTGGCTGAATACATGGCGCAATTGGCATCGCTGCTCGGCAACGAGAGAAGCGTTCATTTTCTGCGCCTGGACCCCGGCAGTGTCGAAGTCGTTCACAGTGTTGATGTCGAGGATCAGCCAAAGGTCGATGCTCGCCTTGGCGCACTTCGCAATGGGGATGGTCCCGCTGACGCGATTAAGGCATACAAACGCCTTGATGACATGCTCGCTAGCGACAATGCAACAGGCGCATTGTTGCTAGGGCGTGAAGCCGTCATCATTCAGTTTCCGGGAAGAACGCGCCAAAAACCTGTTGATTATGGTGCATTCACGCAGCAGGGAAGCTTTGACGGTGTTCCCGTCAAGATTGGCGGCCTAGCCGACATGGTTCCGATTCATTTGCAGGAATTAGGCCCCACCGCATTAGTCCATAATTGCGTCGGCAGTCGGGAGATTGCCCGTGCCATCGCAGCCCACCTTTTTGATACTCCAATCCGGGTCCATGGTGCAGGGCGATGGCGGAGAGAGGCCACAGGCACATGGATGCTCTTACGTTTTGTCATCAATGATTTTGAAGTGTTGGACGATACCCCCTTGGACACAGTGGTCGCTCGTTTGAGGCAGATCAGGGGCAGTCAGTGGAGCGAGATTGAGCATCCGCTAGCGACACTAAAAGACCTTCGCAACGGCGAGGACAGTGTCCACTGATGGTTATTTTCGACGCAAATTTCCTGCTTCTGCTCCTTGACCCCGACGTGGATATCCCAACGGACCCGGTATCGGGACAACCGCTGACCAGAGCGAAGGACCGCGTTGAGCATCTGATTTCCATCCTTTCTCAACAGCGAGAAACTATTGGAATTCCCACCCCGGTCATTGCCGAAGTGCTCGTGCATGCGGGGGCGGCAGGCCAGGCCTATCTGGCTGTTATCGGTAATAGCAGTAAGTTCCGTATTCTGCCATTCGACCTCCGCGCAGCCATTGAAGTTGCTGCAATGTCTGCAGCTGCTATTGCGACAGGAGATAAGAAATCAGGAATTTTATCTCCGTGGCAAAAGGTAAAGATTGATCGTCAGATTACGGCTATCGGAGTTATGGAGCGCGCCACTACTATTTTTGCCGATGACATGGATGTTGCCCGGCTGGCGAAGGCTGCGGGGATCGAGGTCATTAATAGCTGGAGCTTGCCTCTTCCTCCCGAAGATCCCCAGGGTCGGCTGGACGTTTAGCTCACTTGCGGAAAGACGGTGTCGGGGGGCCTTGCGCCCGCCCCCACGGGTGGGTATGATTCCCGTCTCCTCGCCATAAGACGAGATGAAGAGGGTCGGAACAACCGGCCCCGCTGTCAGGGGATTCACGGGAGACGCTTGTCATGTCCTGCGACAGAGTATTGGCGGGGTCGCGCAGCCTATGCTGATCGCGGCCGCCCTCTCCGCTTTTTTGGCCCTCGCCGTGCTCGGCGTGCTGGCCGGCGCGGAAATGTGGCGGCATCGATTGGTCTATTTTTGCTGCATGATTGCCTCGCTGGCCCTGCTGGCCGGCGGGCTCAAGCATCTGGGACAGACGCCGGGCACCGGCCCGGCCATCGTGCTGCCCATCGGCCTGCCGTGGATGTCCGCCCATTTCCGCCTCGACAACCTGTCCGCCCTGTTCATGGTGGTGGTCAGCCTGGCCTCGGCCGCCGCTTCGGCCTACGGCATCGGCTATTGCTCCCATCTGCCCGAACCCCGGCGGGTGACGCCGTTCTATCCCCTGTTCCTGTTCGGCATGAACGCCGTGCTGATCGCCGACGACGCCTTCATGTTCCTGGTGGCCTGGGAGTTCATGTCGCTGTCGTCCTGGCTTCTGGTGCTGGCCGACCACAGGAACGCCGAGAACCGCCGGGCCGCCTTCGTCTATCTGGTGATGGCCTGCTTCGGCACCTTCTGCCTCTTGACCTGCTTCGGCCTGATGGCCGGGGGCGAGGGGGCCTATTCCTTCCCCGCCATGCGCGCCGCCAGGCTGGACGGCGTTTCCGGCTTCCTGGTGGTGCTGCTGGCCCTGCTGGGGGCGGGGTCCAAGGCCGGTCTGGTGCCGCTGCACGCCTGGCTGCCGCTCGCCCATCCGGCGGCGCCCAGCCACGTCTCCGCCCTGATGAGCGGCGTGATGACCAAGGTGGCGCTGTACGGCCTGATCCGCATCCTGTTCGACCTGCACGGCGAGGTGAACTGGGCCTGGGGCGCGGTGCTGATGGTGGTGGGCGGCGTCACCGCCGTGCTGGGCGTGCTTTACGCCATCCTGCAGGACGACCTGAAGAAGCTGCTGGCCTATTCCACGGTGGAGAACATCGGGGTGGTGGTGATCGGCCTGGGCCTCGCCATCGCCTTCAAGGGCAGCGGCGAGAAGACCCTGGCCGCCCTGGCCCTGGTGGCCGGGCTTTATCACATCGTCAACCATTCCATCTTCAAGACCCTGTGGTTCCTGTCGGCGGGCGCGGTGATCACCGCGACGGGAGAGCGCGACCTGGGCAAGCTGGGGGGGCTCGCCAAGCGCATGCCGTGGAACGGCGTCGCCGCCCTGGTGGGCGCCATCGCCATCTCGGCCCTGCCGCCCTTGAACGGCTTCGTGTCGGAATGGCTGATCTTCCAGTCGCTGTTCAAGGGGCCGAGCCTGCCCCATTGGGCCATGAAGTTCGGCGTGCCCGTGGTGGGGGCCATGCTGGCCCTGGCCGCCGCTTTGGCCGCCGCCTGCTTCGTGCGCGCCTACGGCATCGCCTTCCTGGGGCGCCCCCGCTCGGAAGCCGCCGCCAAGGCTCATCAGGTGCCGGCCTCCATGCGGCTTACCGTGGCCTTCCTGGCGGTGATGTGCGTGGTGCTCGGTGCCATCCCGGTAACCGTCACCGACGCGCTGTCCCACGTGGTGACGCCGCTGACCGGGGTGCAGTTCGCCGTCTCGGCCGATCTGGGCTGGCCGTGGCTGTCGCCCGTCAGTTCGACGCGGGGCTCCTATTCCGGCACGGTGCTGGTGATGACCGGATTGGCCTTGTGCGCCGTCACCCTGCTGCTGGCCCGCCTGCTCGGCACCTCGCGCCTGCGCCGCGCCGATGCCTGGGATTGCGGCCACCGCGAGAACATCCCCGAAAGCCAGTATACCGGCCAAAGCTTCTCGCAGCCGCTGCGCCGGGTGTTCTGCGCCTCCATCTTCGCCGCCAGGGAAAGCGTGGACATGCCCGATCCCGGCGACAACCGCCCGGCGGAACTGAAGGTGCGGGTGATCGATCCCATCTGGGTAGGCCTTTACGCCGGCATCGGCCGAGTGGTGGATTTCATCGCCGATCTGGTCAACCGCATCCAGTACATGACGGTGCGGCGCTACCTGCTGATGATGTTCACCACCCTGGTGCTGATGCTGCTGGTGGTCGCGGTGAGGCAGAACCAATGAGCGCGCGAGCGGCCATGATCGGGGCGAGCGAACCCAGCTGTCATCCTGAACGAAGTGAAGGATCTTTCAGGTCCCGGCTTTGCCTGAAAGACCCTTCGCCAAAGGCTCAGGGTGACAAGGCGAGGAGGGGCGCCCCATGACCGCCGTTCTCTGGCAGGCGCTGCAGATCGTCCTGGTGGTGGCCATCAGCCCGCTGATCACCGGCTGGGTGCGTCTGGTCAAGTCGCGCCTCAACGGCCGCATCGGCGCCTCGCCCTTCCAGCCCTATCGCGACGTCTACCGCCTGTTGCAGAAGGAGGCGGTGGTCGCCCATTCCGCCTCCTGGGTGTTCCGCGCCGCGCCCTACGTCACCTTCGGCGCGGTGTGGCTGGCCGCGTCGATCGTGCCGGCCTTCACCACCAACCTGTTCCTGGCCCAGGCGGCCGATCTGATCGCCCTGGTGGCGCTGCTGGGCGTGGCGCGGTTCTGGACGGCGCTGGCCGGCATGGATATCGGCACCAGCTTCGGCGGCCTGGGCGCGTCGCGCGAGATGATGATCGCGTCGCTGGCCGAGCCCGCCATGCTGATGGTCACCTTCTCGCTGTCGCTGATCTCGGGCACCACGGCGCCGGCCCAGATCATCGCCTTCATCCTGGGAGGCGGCGTCGGCATCGAGGTGTCGCTGGGTCTGGCGCTGGCCGCCCTGGTGATGGTCGCCATCGCCGAGAACGGCCGCATCCCCATCGACAACCCCGCCACCCATCTGGAACTGACCATGGTGCACGAGGCCATGGTGCTGGAATATTCCGGCCGCCATCTGGCCCTGATGGAAGGGGCGGGCATGGTGCGCCTCACCCTGTTCATGGCGCTGATCGGCGGCCTGTTCGCGCCCTGGGGCATGGCCCAGCCGGGCGACGGCGCGCTGGCCGTGATGGTCGGGCTGGGGGCCTTCCTCGCCAAGTGCTTCATCCTGGCCACGGCCTTGGGGGTGTTCGAGACCTCCATCGCCAAGATGCGGGTGTTCCGCTACGCCGACTTCCTCGGCGGCGCCCTGCTGCTCGGCCTGCTGGCCACCATCTTCCTCTACGTCTCGGAGGCGGTGTGATGGGGGCGCAGCTTTCCTACGACATCGCCCACCTGATCGGCGCCACCGTGCTGATGGCCGGCTTCTCGCTGCTCTATCAGCGCCGCCTGTTCGCGGTGTTGAACACCTTCGCCTTCCAGGCCCTGGCCCTGGCGGCGGCGGCGGCGTGGCAGGCCCACATCCAGCACGCCCCCCACCTCTACGTCACCGCCGCCATCGCCCTGATCTTCAAGGCGGTGATCGTGCCCATCGCGCTTCACTGGCTGGTGGAGCAGCTGGGCATCCACCGGAACGTCGAGACCGCCATGTCCATCGGCTGGACCATGATCGCCGGGGTGGCGCTGGTGGCGCTGTCCATCCTGCTGGTGCTGCCCGTCACCGCCAACGCCACGGCGCTGACCCGCGAAAGCCTGGCGCTGGCCATGAGCGTGGTGCTGCTGGGCCTGCTGATGATGATCACAAGGCGCAACGCGGTGACCCAGGTGGTGGGCTTCATGGCGCTGGAGAACGGGCTGATCCTGGCCGCCGTCTCGGCCAAGGGCATGCCGCTGGTGGTGGAGATTTCCGTGGCGTTCTCGGTGCTGGTGGCCATGACCCTGTTCGGCATCTTCTTCTTCCGTATCCGCGAGCGCTTCGACACCCTGGATCTGGTCGAGCTGGAAACCCACCGGGGAGACCGCCAATGATCGGAGGCTTCACCCTGCTGCCCGGCCTGGACAATCCGCTGCTGTGGATTCTGGGGGTGCCGCTGGGCTCGGCCGGCTTCCTGGCGGTGCTGAGGGACTGGCGGGTGGCCACCTGGATCAACGTGCTGGCCTCGGCCGCCACCTTCGCCTCGTCGCTGTTGCTGATCACCGTGCGGCCCGAGCCGACCCGGCTGCTGTTCATCGACGATTTCAACGTCTATCTGGTGGTGCTGACCGCCTTCGTCGGCCTGACCACCTCCATCTTCTCGGCCGCCTACATCGCGCGTGAATCCGAGGCACAGCGGCTTTCCGACCTGCATCTGCGCTTCTACCACTCCATGTACCAGGCCTTCCTGTTCACCATGCTGCTGGCGCTCACCGCCAACAACACCGGGGTGATGTGGGTTGCGGTGGAGGCGGCGACCCTGACCACCGTGCTGATGGTCAGCCTCTACCGCACGCGCGAGGCCATCGAGGCGGCTTGGAAGTACTTCATCCTGTGCTCGGTGGGCATCGGGCTGGCGCTGTTCGGCACCACCCTGGTCTACCTCGCCGCCCAGCCGGTGATGGGCGACGGCGCCGACGCCATGGCCTGGACCCTGATGATCAAGCAGGCCCACCGGTTCCAGCCCGACCTGCTCAATCTGGCCTTCGTCTTCGTGCTGGTGGGCTATGGCACCAAGGTGGGCCTGGCGCCGCTGCACGCCTGGCTGCCCGACGCCCATGCCGAGGGTCCCACCCCCATCTCGGCGGTGCTCTCGGGCCTGCTGCTCAACGTGGCGCTCTACGCCCTGCTGCGCTTCAAGATGGTGATCGCCGCCAACGGCCAGACCCTGACGCCGGGGCCGCTGCTGATCGTCATGGGGCTGTCGAGCCTGTTCCTGTCGGCCTTCATGCTGTACCGCCGGGGCGACATCAAGCGGCTGTTCGCCTATTCCTCCATCGAGCACATGGGGGTGATCACCTTCGCCTTCGGCATGGGCGGCGCGGTGGCCAATTTCGCCGGCCTGCTGCACATGACCATGCATTCGCTGACCAAGTCCGCCATCTTCTTCGCCGTCGGCATCATCAGCCAGAACCTGGGCACCAAGCGCATCGCCGCCATCCGGGGCCTCACCTCCTCCCATCCCGTGCTGGGCTGGGGCTTCGTGCTGGCGGTCCTCGCCATCGCCGGCCTGCCCCCCATGGGGGTGTTCATGAGCGAGTTCCTGGTGCTGAGCTCCACCTTCGCCCGCCAGCCGCTGCTGGCCATTCCGCTGGCCATCGGCCTGCTGCTGGCCTTCGGCGCCCTGGTGGCGCGGCTGCAAAGCATGGCCTTCGGCGAGCCGCCGCCCCACGCCCACGCCCACGGCACGGTGGAGGAGGTGGCCCCGATGGCGGCGATGCGCTTGGTGCCCAGGTTCTGGCTGATGATGCCGACGGCGAAGAAGATGGCGGACTTGGTCAGCGAATGCATGGTCATGTGCAGCAGGCCGGCGAAATTGGCCACCCGCGCCGCCCATGCCGAAGGCGAAGGTGATCGCCCCCATGTGCTCGATGGAGGAATAGGCGAACAGCCGCTTGATGTCGCCCCGGCGGTACAGCATGAAGGCCGACAGGAACAGGCTCGACAGCCCCATGACGATCAGCAGCGGCCCCAGCGTCAGGGTCTGGCCGTTGGCGGCGATCACCATCTTGAAGCGCAGCAGGGCGTAGAGCGCCACGTTGAGCAGCAGGCCCGAGAGCACCGCCGAGATGGGGGTGGGACCCTCGGCATGGGCGTCGGGCAGCCAGGCGTGCAGCGGCGCCAGGCCCACCTTGGTGCCATAGCCCACCAGCACGAAGACGAAGGCCAGATTGAGCAGGTCGGGCTGGAACCGGTGGGCCTGCTTGATCATCAGGGTCCAGGCCATGGCGTCGGCGCCGTCGCCCATCACCGGCTGGGCGGCGAGGTAGACCAGGGTGGTGCCGAACAGCGCCAGCCCGATGCCCACCGAGCACAGGATGAAGTACTTCCAAGCCGCCTCGATGGCCTCGCGCGTGCGGTAGAGGCTGACCATCAGCACGGTGGTCAGGGTCGCCGCCTCCACCGCAACCCACATCACCCCGGTGTTGTTGGCGGTGAGCGCCAGCAGCGTGGTGAACAGGAAGGCCTGGTACATGGAGTGGTAGAAGCGCAGATGCAGGTCGGAAAGCCGCTGTGCCTCGGATTCACGCGCGATGTAGGCGGCCGAGAAGATGGAGGTGGTCAGGCCGACGAAGGCGGTCAGCGCCACCAGATAGACGTTGAAATCGTCGATGAACAGCAGCCGGGTCGGCTCGGGCCGCACGGTGATCAGCAACAGCGACGAGGCGAAGGTAGCGGCCGAGGCCAGCACGTTGGTCCAGGTGGCCACCCGCCAGTCCCTCAGCACCGCCAGGAAGCCGGCCGAGCCCAGCGGCACCCCCAGAATCCACAGCAGCGGATTGTCCAGGCCGGGCAGCAGGGTGAAGCCTCCGATCATTGGCGGTCTCCCCGGTGGGTTTCCAGCTCGACCAGATCCAGGGTGTCGAAGCGCTCGCGGATACGGAAGAAGAAGATGCCGAACAGGGTCATGGCCACCAGCACCGAGAACGCCACGGAAATCTCCACCACCAGCGGCATGCCCTTGGCCGAGACGGCGGCCAGGATCAGCCCGTTCTCCAGCGCCATGAAGCCCAC